>JBBSEJ010000032.1:0-31974 GCA_038239825.1 Gaiellales bacterium | reverse complement strand
TGGGCGCACCTGGGATCGAACCAGGGACCTCTCGCGTGTGAAGCGAGCGCTCTCCCGCTGAGCTATGCGCCCGGGAAAGTCCGCGGCACCGGTGAGGGATCCTTAGGGCTGCTTCCTCCCGGATCTGACCCGGTTCGGAGCCTCACCGCGCCGCGGGCGAGGCCAGTGTACCGCCCGTTCGAGCTCTACTTCGTCGAGTCGATGCAGCTCTTGATCGCGGCGAGCTCGACCTTCGAGATCTTCGCCGGGGGGGCGCCCTTGTAGGGCGAGACGTTACCGTGGAAGTCGACCACGCCGTTCTCCACGAGCGCGGTCGTCTTCGAGCTCTTCTTGTCGGCCACCGCCTTGGCCGCCCCGGCATCCTTGTAGAAGGTCAGCGTGAAGCTCACACCGGCCGGCGACTGGCCGTTCACCGACTTCGTCTCCGGCTGGACGAGGAAGTCCTGGTCGTTCAGGCAGTTCCCGACCGAGATGCCGTCCGCGCCGCCCGCGCTCGACCCGCCCGAGTTGCCGCTTCCGCTGCCGCTTCCGCCTCCACCACCACCACAACCGGCGGCGATCGCCGCGACTGCGGCAAGGACGAGGAGGGGAGCGGTGAGCTTCGTCATGGTGGTCGGGGCCCTTTCGAGTCGGGACGTGAAGCGCGAGGGTACCGGGGTGGGCGGACTTGCGCAAAGAGCGGAACGCGCGCACAATGGAAACGATCCCGGCCGACGAGGAGGTGGTGCACCGATGAAGCGAGTCGTTTTCTCCCGCAGGTCCTGCGCCGCTGCTCGTCGCCCGCTCTCCTAGAGCGGATAGCTCCTCGATGCGATCTCGACGGGCCGCGGCCCGTCCATCTTCTTCTCGCATGCAAAGGAGCTTTGGTTGACACTTCCTGTTACGGACTCGCTTCTCCACCGGCTCGGGTGGGACGACGGCTGGGAAGCCGCGTTCGCAGAGCACCGCGCCGCCGGGCTCGATCCGGCGCGCGTCGCGATCCAGCACAGAGGCGCCTACGACCTCCTGGCCGAGGCCGGTGAGGTGCGCGCGAGTGCGGCCAACCGGCTCGTGCGAGATGACGAGCTGCCCGCGGTCGGTGACTGGGTCGGAGTCGATCCCGACACAGGGCTCGTCGAGGCCGTTCTGCCGCGACGGACGACGATCTCGCGCAAGGAGGTCTGGCAAGCAACCCGCGAGCAGGTTCTCGCAGCGAACGTCGACGTCGCGTTTCTCGTCCAGGCGCTGCCGCTCGACTTCAACGTCCGCCGGCTCGAGCGGTATCTGGCGATGGCCTGGGAGAGCGGTGCTCAGCCCGTCGTGCTCCTGACGAAGACCGACCTCGTCGACGACGTCGAGCCGTACCTCGCCGAGGTCGAGACGGTCACGCTCGGCTCCTGCCCGGCACTTGCCGTCTCGGCCAGGACCGGGGCCGGTCTCGAGGAAATGCTCGCGTGGTTCCAGGGCAACCGCACCGCCGTCCTGCTCGGCTCGTCGGGTGTCGGCAAGTCGACGATCGTCAACGCCCTGGCCGGCGAGGAGCTGCTCGCGACGCAGGAAGTGCGCGCCGACGACCAGCGCGGCCGTCACACGACCTCGCACCGCGAGCTGATCCTGCTGCCGACGGGCGGCGTCGTGCTCGACACGCCGGGAATCCGCGAGCTCCAACTCTGGGATGCCGATCTCGAGCAGACCTTTGGAGACATCGACGAGCTCGCTCGCGACTGCCGGTTCTCGGACTGTGCGCACGACCAGGAACCGGGCTGTGCGATTCGCGACGCTCTGGAGCAGGGAACGCTGCCGCGCGAACGCTGGGACAGCTATCGCAAGCTGCAGCGCGAAATGGAAGCGATCGAGGCCCGACGCAACGTTCTACTGCGACAAGAACGCGTCCGTGAATACAAAATCCGCGCACGCGCGCAGAGGCCCAAGAAGAAGAAGAAGCCCTGACCCCACCCCGCGTCCGCGAGGACTCGGTCGATCTAACGCTGCCCGATCGCGATCACCGCTTCGGTGAGGTCGTGCTCGGGCAGGACGTCGTTCGCCCGCGGCCGGGGCCGGCCTTCGCCTGGACGGACGGCGCGTGGCGGCTCGAGTTCCCGCGTCCGGAGGCCGATCGGCTCGAGTACCTGATCGGGATCGACGGCGCGTTCGCGCCGGACCCGTCGAACCCGGCGCGTGCGGCTGCACCGTTCGGCGACAAGTCGGTGATCGAGTGGTCCGACTACGACCCGCCGGGGTGGCTCGACTCGATCGCCGACGCAGGGCAGGTGCACTCGGTGGAGTTGCGCTGTCGCCGCCTCGTCGCCCGCGTCCGCGTTCTCCTCTATTCGACCCCCGAGCCGCCGTCCGCGGATGCGCCCCTGATCGTCGTTCACGATGGTCCCGAGTACGCCGAGTACTCCGGCCTCACGCGCTTCCTCGACGCGATGAGCTCCGAGGAGCGTGTTCCTCCGCTTCGCGCCGCGCTCATCCAGCCGATCGACCGCGACGAGACCTACTCGGCGTCGGCTCTGTACGCAGGCGCACTCGTTCGCGAATTGCTCCCCGAGATCGCGAAGCTCGCGCCGCACGGCAAGCGGATCGGCATGGGAGCGAGTCTCGGCGCTCTCGCGATGCTGCATGCCCATCGCCGCCATCCCCGGGCGTTCGACGGGTTGTTGCTCCAGTCTGGCAGCTTCTTCCGCCGCCGCTCCGACAAGGAGGAGTCGCAGTTCGGCCGGTACGCGCGGATCACCCGATTCGTCGGCACGGTGCTGCGGGGCCTCGACGTCGAGCGGCCGATTCCCGTTGCGATCACGTGCGGCACGGCTGAGGAGAACCATTCAAACAACCGGGCGATCGCCGACGCGCTCGGCGCACAGGGGTACGCGGTCTGGCTCGCCGAGATCCGCGACGGCCACAACTGGACGTGCTGGCGCGATTCGTTCGACCCGCACCTCCCGGCGCTCGTCGAGGCGGTCGATTGACACGCCGGACGATCGACGTCGACGGCGGCCACGTGCTCGCCTACGGCCACTACGGCAGGCCAGTGATTGCGTTCCCGTCCGAGAACGGCGGGGTGCAGGACTGGGAGGACTGCGGGATGGTCGAGGCGCTCGGCGACGTGCTCGCCGCCGGCCGGTTGAAGCTCTACTGCGTCCCCTCCTACGACAGCGAGAGTTGGACGCGCCGCGACCTCGCACTCGAGGAGCGCGCGCGCCGGCACGGACACTACGAATGGTGGCTGCTGACGCGACTCGTGCCCTTCGTGCAGTCCGACTCGCACTCGGCGGAGCTGATCGCAACCGGGAGCTCCTTCGGGGCCTACCATGCGGCGAACTTCTGTCTCAAGCGAGCAGATCTCTTTCCCGTCGCGATCTGCATGAGCGGGGTCTACGACGTCTCGGTCCAGGGCGGCGGCGAGCGCGGTGAGGCGGTCTACTTCTCGAACCCCATGGACTACGTCGCGAATCTCCACGGCGACCAGCTCGACTGGCTGCGGAAGCAAGCGTTGTTGCAACTCGTCTGCGGCCAGGGCCAGTGGGAGGACACGACCGGCGCCCTCGAATCGACCAGGCGGTTCGGCTCGCTCCTCGGTGAGAAGGGCATTCAGGCCGACGTCGACCTCTGGGGCCACGACGTCCCGCACGACTGGCCGTCATGGTGCAGGCAGATCGCTCATCATCTGCCTCGATTCCTGTGATGCAGCATGGCTGACCATACGATCGGCCTCCTCCTCGGGACCGAAGAGGACTGGCCGACGTCGTTCGAAGCACTCGTCGCGGGGCTCGGCCCGATCGACGGGCACCGGCTGACGACCGAGCGAATCCTCAACGAGCCCTTCGACCTGCGCTACGAGCCGCGCTACGCGCTCGTCATCGACCGCCTCGCCTGGTGGTACGACCTTCCGCGCGCGTGGTTGAAGAAGGTCTCTTTGATGGACGACGTCTACCTGCTGAACAACCCGTTCACGTTTCAGGCAATGGAGAAGCACTCGGCGTATTGCGCGCTGATGCGCCTGGGGATCCGGGTCCCGAACACGTGGTTGATCCCGCACAAGGTGCCGCCGTCGAACGAGCGCTTCCAGCCGACGGCCGAGCGCTACAACGCGCCCTTCGATCTCGAGTCGATCGGTGAGCACATCGGCTTCCCGCTCTTCATGAAGCCGTTCGACGGTGGGCAGTGGGTCGGCGTGTCCCGCGTGGGCTCGGCCGAGGAGTTGCGGGCGAACTACGACGAGTCGGGCGAGCGGATGATGCATCTGCAGACGGCGCTCGAGGGATTCGACGTGTTCGTCCGCTCGCTGTCGATCGGCGCCGAGACAATGTCGATGTGGTTCGACCCCTCGCAACCGATGCACGCGCGTTACGAGGTCAAGCACGATTTCCTCTCGGCGGAGCTCGGCGAGGAGATCATCTCGATCTCCCGGCTCGTCAACGCGTTCTTCCGCTGGGAGTTCAACTCCTGCGAGACGATCGTGAAGGACGGCATCGCCTATCCGATCGACTACGCGAACGCCTCCCCGGACGTCGCCCTCACGTCGCTGCACTACTACTTCCCGTGGGCGATGAAAGCGCTCGTCCGCTGGTCGGCGTTCTGCGCCGTCACGCGTCGTGAGATGCGCATCAACCAGAACTCGCGCGATTACTTCGACTGGGGCGACCGCGCCGAGCTTTCCTACGCTCAGAAACTCGCAAAATACCGCGAGCTCGCCGACGACTACTTCCAGGTCGGCGCGTACGAGGAGTTCTGCGGCTCGCACCTCGCGCACTTCGACGACGTGGCACACGCGTGGTTCACCTCGAGCGCGTTCGACGATCTCCTCGTCGCGACGGTGCGGGCGACGTTTCCGGCGCACGAGCAAGAACAGTTCATCGCGCACTACCGCGGTCTGCTCGCCGCGTGGGCGCGGGACGACGTCGCTACCAGCTAGGTCTGCCCGCCGGCGGCGAGCTCGGCCACCGCGTCGGTACGCGTGATGAGCACCGTCCCGGCGAGCGCAACAACCACGCCGACGAGGATCGGCACCCCGTCGTATGATGCCGACGCCCAGTCCTCCTTCAGGAAGAAAGGCTCGAGCAGGAGCGGCAGGAAGGTCTGCACCGAGGTGGTGAACGGGACGACGATCGTCGCCCGCCGTCGCCGAAACGCGCTCATGCCGGTGATCGTCGCGGCGATCCCGAGCCCGAGGCCCAGCGCTCCCCAGCTCGTCGCCTGTAGCCAATGTCCGAGCCCGATGTCGTCGCTCAAGAGCTTCGTCGCGACGTTCGTCCCCGCGAACCCGGCGCCCGCGGCGATCATCAGCAGGGTCGAGCTGTCCCACGAAGTGCGCCTGAGCGCGAACGGCAGCACCGAGAGCGCGGTCAAGAGTATCGCGACGCCGAGGACGGTGCCCCCGCCGCGATGCGTCTCGGCGTGAGCCGGCGCGCCCCAGGCGACGAGGCCCACACCGCCGATGATCGCGAGTACACCCGCGAAGCCAACGGCACCGACCTTCTCGTCGAAGACGCGCGCGCCGATCGCAAGGAGCAGCAGGAGCCCAACCGCGAGCAGTGGCTGGACGACGACGAAGGGCGCGAGCGAGAGTGCGTAGACCTGAGGCCCGATCCCGACCGTCCCGAGAACCTGGCCGAGCAGCCAGCGCGGCTTGCGCACCAATCGCCAGAGGAGGCCGATGTGAAGGTCGAGCGACGCCGGAGCGCCCCGCGCTTCGAGGGCCTGCAGCGCGAGGCCGAGGTTGAACATCGCGGATGCGAGCAGCGCCGCGGCCGCGCCGACGAAGAACACGACCACTTCCTAGCACGCCACTGCGTACCCTGAGCGAGTGGCCGACATCGCGATCCTGGTCGTCGACGACGATGCGCCGATCCTGCGCATGCTCGGTCGCACGCTCGAAGCCGCCGGCTACGCGGTCGAGCCTGCAGCCGACGGCGGCGAGGCGCTCGCGGCCGTCGAGCGCTCGGCGCCCGACCTCGTAGTCCTCGACGTGGGACTGCCGGGCCTCGACGGGCTGGCGGTCTGCCGTCGCCTGCGCGAGAAAGGATTTGCGACTCCCGTCCTGCTGCTGACGGCGCGCGATGCGATCGCCCAACGGGTCGCGGGCCTCGATGCGGGTGCTGACGACTACCTCGTCAAGCCGTTCGCGACGGACGAGCTACTGGCCCGAATTCGCGCGCTCCTTCGGCGCGGCAGGGAGCCCGAGGAGTTGCTCGCCTTCGGAGACCTGACACTCGAAGCGGGGACCCGCACGGCCTTTCGTGGCGGCCGGCGGATCGCGCTCAGCGCACGCGAGGCAGACCTGCTCGCGCTGCTCCTCCGCAACACGCGCCGCGTGGTCAGTCGTGAGCAGGCGATCGCCACGTTGTGGCAGGGCGCTGCGACGGACAATGTGGTCGACCGATACGTGTCGAACCTGCGCCGGAAGCTCGGCGACCCACCCGTGATCGAGACGGTGCGCGGGGTCGGTTTCGTGCTCGGCCGATGAGCGTCCGCGTCCGCTCGATTCTGGCGGCGGCGCTTGCAACGATGATCGCGGTCGTGGTGCTCGGGTCCGTCGTCGATGTCGTCGTCGCGCGTCATCTGCACACGAGCCTCGACCGAACCCTTCGCTCGCGGGCCGTCGGCGTCGCCCAGCTTTCGGCGTCCGCACCGGCGCTTCTGACGACCCCCGGCTCACTCGACTCGCCGGTCGGCGCCACGCAGGCAATGGTCGAGGTAGTCGATCGTCGCGGACGCATCGTCGCGCGGTCGCTCTCGCTCGGCGGGCGCGTTCTGCCGAGCTCGCTCGCGCGGCAGACGATCGCGGGCAACCTGGGACGGTATCGCACGATTCGCTTCGGCGGCGACGAGCTCCGCGTGTACGCGGCTCCGCTCGCGGACGTGTCGGGCCTGGCGGCCGGGGGAGCCGTGCTCGTCGCGGCCTCGACGTCCGACATCTCCGACACCGTCGGCGCGTTGCACGCCGCTACGGCGCTCGCGGCGCTGGCCGCAGCCGCGATCGGTGCGCTCTCGGTCGCGCTGCTGATGCGCAGCGCACTCGCACCGCTCGCCCGGCTCGCGCGGGCTGCAGGCGAGATCGAGCAGACGGGGGATTCGAAGCGGCGACTGCCCCACCCGCATCGCGCCGACGAGGTTGGGGCTCTGGCATCGACCTTGAACGCGATGCTCGACAGCCTCGATCGCTCGCGCGAGGCTGAGCGCCGGTTCCTCGCCGACGCCTCGCACGAGCTCCGGACGCCGCTGACCGCGCTCCGAGGGAACGTCGCGCATCTCGCTCGGCACGGATCGACGCCCGGGCTCGTCTCGGATCTCGAGGAGGACGCCGAGCGTCTTTCGCGGTTGACCGACGACCTGCTCGCTCTCTCGCGCGAGGAGGCGGGCAGCTCGCCGGCGGAAGACGTTCGTCTCGACGAGCTGGCGCACTCGGTCGCTGCGGCGGATGTCGACGTCAGCGCGGCCCCGGTGACCGTCCGCGGTGACCGGTCCGCCCTCGAGCGCGCCCTGTCGAATCTCGTCGAGAACGCACGACGCCATGGGCCTCCGGGCGGCCGCATTGCGGTGACCGCGGTCGAGCGAGACGGCCGCGCGCTGCTCGTCGTTGAGGACGCCGGAGCAGGCGTCGGCGCGCGCGACCGAGAGCATGCCTTCGAGCGCTTCTGGCGGGCCCGGCCCGACGGTCGCGGCTCGGGCCTCGGCCTGTCGATCGTGCGTGCGACCGCAGAACGACACGGTGGCTCGGCAACGCTCGACGGTGCGCGGTTCACGATCGACCTGCCCGCCGTCAGGAAAGCTTCAGAGACCGTGGGCTAGACCTCCAGTCGAGGAACTCGAGAAAGGACCCTTCGTGAAGCTTCTGCGCACCCTCCCGACCGCTCGTCTTGCCGCCGTCGTCGTCGCCCTGGCCACCGTGCTCGCAGGCGGCACGGCGATCGCCGTCGCAGCGGGTGGCGGCAGCGGACCGACACCTCCTGCCAAGCCGCTCGCACAGGCGCTGCACGACGCGGTGGCCGCAGCCGAGCCGAGCGGGATCACCGCGCGGATCACCTTCACGAACAATCTCTTTCCGTCGGGAGCGCTCGTCGGAGCGACCGGCTCCGCGCTCATGTCCGGCGCGAGTGGCCGCCTGTGGTTGAACGAGAAGGGTGGTCGCCTCGAGCTCCAGTCCGATGCCGGCGACGTTCAGGTCGTCTGGAACGACACGACGCTGACGATTTACGACGCGTCGTCGAACACCGCGTATTCCGTCGACCTGCCGAAGCAGAACGAGGCCGCTTCCACGACGCACCAGGTGCCCACACTCGCGGAGATCTCGAAGTTCTTGACGGAGCTCGCGCAGCATTGGAACCTCAGCGGTGCTCAGCCGTCCAGCGTGGCGCACGAGCCCGCGTACACCGTCGAGGTCTCGCCGAGTCATGACGGTGGTCTCCTCGGCTCGGCGAAACTTGCATGGGACGCGTCACGAGGCGTCCCGCTGAAGGTCGCGATCTACGCGCAGGGCTCTTCGACCCCCGCCCTCGCCCTCGAGGCCGACGGCATCTCCTTCGGCGCCGTGCCCGACTCCGATGTAGACGTGGCACCGCCCGCCGGGGCGAAGATCGTCGATCTCTCGTCGCAGGCTTCAGGCCACGACACAGGCGGTGCGAAGAAGGCACCCGTCACCGGGCTCACCGCGGTCCAGGCCGCCGCGCCGTTCCCCGTGGTCGCACCGGCGACGCTCGTCGGTCTGCCTCGTCAGGACGTCACCCTCGTCGGGCCTCAGGACTCGAAGTCCGTCGTGGTGGTCTACGGCCAGGGCCTCGGCGCCGTGGTCGTCCTCGAACGTGGAAAGGATGCGGGCCGTACGGGCGGTTCGAGCTCGCCGCTCGACGCCCTTCCGACCGTCTCGCTCGACGGAGCGACAGCGCACGAGCTCTCGACGGAGCTCGGAACCGTGCTCGGCTGGGACGCCGGCCCGGTCTCGTACGTCCTCGCCGGATCGGTTCCCGCGGCGGCCGCCGAGGCCGCGGCGCGCGCGCTGAAGTGACCGACGCGGCACCGGTCGAGGCACGGGGGCTCGTCAAGCGCTACGGAGAGCTGACCGCCGTTGCCGGGGTCGATCTCACCGTGCAGCGTGGTGACGTGTTCGGGTACCTCGGGCCGAACGGCGCCGGCAAGACCACGTCGCTGCGGATGCTCCTCGGACTGATCCGGCCGACCGAGGGAAGCGCCCTGTTGTTCGGTCGCGATCCCATCGTCGCCGGCGCACGCGCGCTCGACGGAGTCGCCGGATTCGTCGAAGGGCCGAGGTTCTATCCCTACATGTCGGGACGCAAGAACCTCCGTCTGCTGGCGGACCTCGACGGTGGGACGAGCACGGCTCGTATCGACGAGGCGCTCGACGTGGTCGAGTTGCGCGACCGTGCGAAGGATCGCGTCGGCGGCTACTCGCACGGCATGAGGCAGCGGCTCGGCATCGCCGCATCGCTGCTGCGCGACCCAAAGCTGCTGCTGCTCGACGAGCCAACGACCGGCCTCGACCCAGCCGGCATGCGCGACATGCGGGAGCTCGTCAAGCGCCTCGCCGGCGAAGGAATCACCATCTTGCTCTCGAGCCACATCCTGGCGGAGGTCGAGGAGCTGTGTAACCGCGTTGCGATCATCCGCCGTGGCACGATCATCTACGAGGGCCTCCTGCAGGAGCTCCTCTCGAGCGCCGGGGGGAGCTACCGGCTCTCGACGACCGATCTCGAGCGCGCGCGCACCCTCCTCGTCGCACGTGGGTTCGACGGCGTGCAGGTCGCCGGGAATGAGCTTCGCTTCCAGGCCGATGTGGCGGCGATCGAAGCTGCGACCGTCGCGCTCGGCGAAGCAGGCATCGGCATCTCCGCCCTCGTCCCGCACACGGCGACGCTCGAGGAGCTCTTCCTCGGCATGACCGACGAGCAGGAGGCCGCTTGACCCTCGTCTACAAGTGGGAGGTGCTGAAGCTGCTCGCGCAGAAGCGCACCTACCTCGGACTCGGGGCGGCGATGCTGGTGCCGCTCGTCTTCGTCGTCGTGCTGACGATCCAGACGGGTGGGCCGAACGACATCCCGCTCGGCCGCTACATCCGCGAAACGGGGCTCGCGACCCCGTTCGTCGTCCTGTTCTTCATGTCGATCTGGGCGTTCCCGCTGATCACCGCGCTCGTCGCCGGTGACGTCGTCGCGGCGGAGAGCCAGAACGGGACGATGAAGACCATTCTCACGCGCTCGCGGAACCGCGGCGAGATCTACGCGGCGAAGGTGCTCGCGACGTTCACCTACACGTTGCTGGTGATCTTCGCGATGGGGGCGGTCGCCGTGATCGCGGCGAGCATCGCGTGGGGGTTCAACGACCTGACGTCGCTCTCCGGCACGGCCGTGCCGGCGTGGCACGCGCTCGGTCTCCTCGCGGCGAGTCTCGCGCTGTACGCCTGGCCGATGGCGGGGATCGCGGCGTTCGGACTCCTGCTGTCGACGGTCACGCGCAACAGTGCCGCGGCGGTGGTGGGGACACTGATGTGGGCACTCCTGATGCAGCTTCTCGGCGTGCTGCCGGGTACCGAGACGATTCGCCCGTACCTCCTCGGCACGCAGTTTCAGGCCTGGCACGGCTTCCTGCGAACCCCGGCCGACTGGGCGCCGGTCGTGCGCGCCCTGTGGGTCTGTGCGTTCTACGTCGTGATTCCCGTCGCCGGCGGGTATCTCGTCTTCCTGCGCCGAGACGTCGCCGGCGAGTAGGGGGACATGGCCCCAAGGGCCATGTCCCGTCGCCAAACGAACGTGACAAATGCGGAACGTTCGATCCACAAGCCCCTCGATCCCGCACCATTCCTTGCGGCCGTGGTGTCCTTGAGGGCCATGTGCCGTCGCCAAACGACAGGTTGTCGGCCTTGGGCGCGCCTGCGAGGCTAGGAGGTTTCTAGCGGAGGAGCGCTCGGCCGACGATGGCCGCTTCTGCGCCCGCTGTTGCGAGAGCATCGACGTCTGCCGGTGAGCGGACGCCGCCCGCCGCGAGCACCCGCAGGCCCGCGCCGGCAGCGGTGCGGACCAGATCGAGATCGGGGCCGGCCAAGGTGCCGTCGCGATCGATCGCCGTCACGAGGACGCGGGCACCCTGCGCGCGGTCGAGCGCCTCGGCGAACGAGAGCCCTGCCTCTCTCGCCCAGCCGGCGGCGCGAACCTCCCCGTCTCGCACGTCGAGCGCGAGTACGAGGGCGTCGCCGAACTCGAGCCAGGGCGACGGGTCGGGCCATGCCGCCGTCCCGACGACGACACGATCGGCACCCGCGTCGAGTAGCTCGCGTGCATCTGCGGACGTGCGAATGCCTCCGGAGGCCTGCAGTCGGGCCGGCGCCACAGCTGCGGCGACCGCACGGACGAGCGCCGGCCGTACCGCGCCCGAGCGCGCACCGTCCAGATCGACTAGATGCACGCGGCTCGCGCCTGCTGCGCTGAAGCGCCCCGCGAGCGCGATCGGGTCGTCCGCGCGCTCGACCACGGCGTCGTAGTCACCCTGATGCAGCCGAACGGCTTCGAGGCCGAGAACGTCGACGGCGGGTATGACTTCGATCCGCTGCTGAAACCACATGGTTCCATGGTAGCGTGCTAATATGAAAATGCGTAATGCCGGACAGGACGCGACATCCATGGCGCACGAAGGAGATGCAGAAGCTCTTCGAGACGATCGTCTCGCTGGAGTCGAGCCAGGAGGCGGAGCGGTTCTTCCGGGATCTCTGCACGCTCTCGGAGCTGGAGGCGATGGCGCACCGCTGGCAAGTGGTCACCTTGCTCGAGCAGGGGCTGCCGTACCTGGAGATCGCCGAGCGGACCGGGGCCTCGACGACCACGGTCACTCGTGTGGCGCACTGGCTGCGTCACGGCGAGGGCGGTTACAGGCTGGCGCTCGACCGCTCGGTCTCCTGAGAGTCGCCGTCCCGGTGAAGGGCCGGCTGCGCGAGCCGTCGATCCGTCTTCTCGAGGACGCCGGCCTCGGCCCCGAGCAGCCGGGCGATCGCGCCCTTGCGTTTCCCTGCCGAAACGCACCGGTGGAGGTCCTCCTCGTGCGCGCCGCGGATGTCGCGGAGTACGTTCAGGACGGTGTCGTCGACTGCGGGATCACCGGCATCGACCTCGTGCGCGAGCGCGGCGCCGATGTTCGCGAGCTCCAGAGTCTCGGCTTCGGTCGCTGCCGGCTCGAGGCGGCCGTGCCCGAGGAGTCGGATTTGCGAAGCGTCGCGGAGCTCGCAGGTTGCACCGTCGCCACCGTCTTCCCGCGTCTTGCCCGCGAGTTGTTGCCGGCCGGCATCGAGCTCGTCGACGTGACGGGCTCGGTCGAGATCGCACCGCGGCTCGGGCTGGCGGATGCGATCGTCGATCTCGTCTCATCGGGAAACACACTGCGGACGAACGGCCTCCGCTCGCTCGGAGTGTTGCTCGAGTCGGAAGCGGTGCTGGTCGCACGCGACGAGGCGGTTGCCGCGCCGTTCGCGGCGATGCTTCGCGCGGTCGTCCAAGCCCGCGCCCATCGGTACGTGATGTTGAACGCACCCGAAGCGGCGCTGCCCGCGATCACGACCCTCGTGAGCCCGCGGGTGCCGAGTGTGCTGCCGCTCGCCGAGGAGGGGATGGTCGCCGTCCATGCGCTCGTCCCCGCGGCCGAGATCTGGCGGCTTCTACCGGAGCTCGAGGCCGTTGGCGGATCGTCGATCCTGGTCGTGCCGGTCGAGCGGATGGCATCGTGACGATCGCCGGCGACGTGAAGGAACGTGGCCTCGACGCGGTTCGCGAGTGGGCTCTCGAGCTCGACGGGGTGGAACCGGCCAGGGCGGTCGCCGACGACGACGGTCTGCCGCGCGAGGCGCTGCTCGAGCTCGCCGACCGTGTTCGCCGCTGGCACGCGCACCAGAGACCCACGGATGTGACCCTCGAAGTCGAGCCCGGTGTCACGCTCGAGCGCCGCTGGGTCGCGCTCGACACGGTCGGTGTCTATGTGCCGCGTGGACTGATCTCGACTCTCGTGATGTGTGTCGTCCCTGCTCTCGAAGCGGGCGTCCGGCGGATCATCGTCTGCACCCCTCCGACGGGTGCAGGGCTCGTGGCCGCCGCTGCGCAGTTGCTCGGCGTCGAGGAGGTATGGGGGCTCGGCGGCCCGCAGGCGATCGGCTGGCTCGCCTACGTCGAGCGCGTCGACAAGATCGTCGGCCCGGGGAACGCCCATGTGAACGAGGCGAAGCTCGAGGTGTCGCGCGATGTCGCCATCGACCTTCCCGGGGGGCCGTCGGAGGTCGTGGTGCTCGGCGACGGAGACGCTCGCATCGTCGAGCTCGAGCTCGCCGCGCAGCGCGAGCATGGGCACGAGGCCGTCTGCACCACGGTGCCCTCGCTCGCTGACGCAGAGCAGATCGCGCCCGAGCACCTCGTACTGCTCGGCAGCGCCGAGCAGTACGCCGATCGAATCCGTAACGCGGGCTCGGTCTTCGTCGGCCCCTGGTCGGCGGTTCCCGCGGGTGATTACGCAACCGGTGGCAATCACGTCCTCCCGACGAACGGCTGGGCGCGCTCGGTCGGTGGGCTCGGGCTCGAGACGTTTCTGAAGCCGATCACCGTGCAACGGCTGACCGAAGCGGGGCTCGCCCGGATCCGGCCGACCGTCGAGGCTCTCGCAGCGGCCGAGGGCATGCCGGCGCACGCAGCGGCCGTGCGCCGATGAGACCCCTCGCCCCCGAGTTCGCGGCGTACGCCTGGGCAGCCCCGACCGATGAGGTCGCCCGCCTTGCCGGCATCGACGCCTCGCGCGTGCTTCGCTTCGACCAGAACACCCCGCCCTTGCCGCTGCCCTCGACGCGGCCCGGTGCCCTCGCGGGTGCGCTGGCACGGGTCAACGACTACCCGGCTGCCGGGTATCCGGCACTGCGAACGGCGATCGCCGCCTACGCGGGCGTCGAGCCCGAGAACGTGGTGCTCGGGGCCGGCGCGGACGACCTGATCCTGCTCTGCGCGCGCGCCTATGCTGCGCACGGAGACTCGATCGCGATTCCACCCGCGCCGACGTATCCGCTCTTCCGCATCGCGGCGGAGCTCGCAGGAGCGTTCGTGACGGAGCGGTACGCGCCCGCCTCGGCGCTTGCCTTCGCCTGCCGCCCAAACAATCCGACCGGCCTCGTCATGCCGATTCCCGCCGTACGTCCGCTCGTCGTCGACGAGGCGTACTTCGAATACAGCGGCGAGACGGCGCTGTCGCTGCTCGAGGACGACGTCATCGTCCTGCGGACGTTCTCGAAGGCGTTCGCGCTCGCCGGTGCGCGCGTCGGCTACGCCCTCGCGGCCCGCGAGACGGCGGACGAATTGAATGCGCGTCAGGCGCCCGCGCCCGTCTCGACACTTTCGGCCGCGGTTGCGCTCGCGACGATGCGCTCGCCGCCCGACGTGGCACCGGTGCTCGCAGAGCGGGAGCGCCTCTCGTCCGCTCTGCGAGCGCTCGGCCTCGCACCGCTCGAGTCGCACGCCAACTTTCTCTACGTCCCGGCCGACGACGGGATCGCGCTTGGCGACGCGCTGCTGCATCACGGGCTGGTCGTGCGTTCGTACCCGGATGCGATCCGCGTCTCGATCCGCGATCCGGAGGACGACGATGCGCTCGTCGAGACCCTGGCGCGCATCCTCGACAGTCCGTCGCCCGTGGCTCCTCTCGACGGCCGGCGCGCGCGAACGCTGCGCGCGACGGCCGAGACTCGTTTGGCCGTCCGGCTCGGGATCGACGGGGCGAGCCGGGTGCGAGTGCAGACCGGCGCAGGCCTGTACGACCACTTCCTGGAGCAGCTCGCGTTCCATGCCGGCTTCGACCTCGTGCTGGAGGGCGCTGGGGACTTCGAGACCGGCGACCACCACACCGCGGAGGATGCGGCGCTCGCCTTCGGGGAGGCGCTCGACGAGGCACTCGGTGACCGCAGGGGCATCGCACGCTACGGCGACGCCGTCGTACCGATGGACGACGCGCTTGCACATGCCGCCGTCGATCTCGGGGGTCGCGCGCATTCCGAGCTGAAGGTCGAGCACGACCCGGGAATGGCAGCTCACATGCTCGCGAGCCTCGCGCAGGCGGCTCGCGCCTCGGTTCACGTCGATGCGTCGGGTCGCGACCCCCATCACGTCGCAGAGGCCGCCTTCAAAGCGGTCGGTCGCGCGTTGCGCTCCGCCGTCGCGCTCGAGAGTGCAGGGCTGCCGACGACGAAGGGCCTGCTGTGAGGGTTGCGATCTGCGAGTACGGCGCGGGGAACGTCCGCTCGGTCTCGCTCGCCTTCGAGCGGCTCGGTGCGGAGGTCGTGCCGGATGTCCTCGGGGCAGATCTCGCGGTTCTCCCCGGGGTGGGTTCCGCCCGTGCGGCGATGGCCGGGCTGCGCGCGCGGGGGCATGACGTCGCTCTGCGTGAGCGGATCGCAGACGAGCGCCCCGTCCTCGGAATCTGCCTCGGCCTCCAACTCGCTCTCGAGGAGAGCGCGGAGGACGGGGGAGTCCCCGGACTCGGGCTCGTCGCCGGACGCGCCGTGCGTCTGGACGCCGGTCGCGTGCCCCGCATCGGCTGGGCTCAGGTCGGCGACAGCGACACCTATTACTTCGCGCACTCCTATGCGGCGCATACTCCGGCGGCGACAGCCTGGTCGGAAGGGGTCGTCGCGGAGGTCCGCTCGGGCTCATTCATCGGCTGCCAGTTCCATCCGGAGAAGAGCGGCGCCGCGGGTGCCCGTTACCTCGAGGAGGTGCTATGCCTTTGCCTCGTCTGATCCCATGCCTCGACGTCGCCGGCGGCCGCGTCGTGAAAGGCGTTCGCTTCCGCGGGATGCGCGACATTGGCGATCCGGTCGCACTCGGTGAGGCCTATTCGGACGCGGGCGCGGACGAGCTCGTCTTCCTCGACGTCGAAGCGACGATCGCGGGTCGCGGAACGCTCGTCGAATTGGTGAAGCATGTCGCCGAGCGGCTCGCCATCCCGTTCACGGTGGGCGGCGGGGTTCGCTCGTACGCCGACGCCGAGGAGTTGCTCGCAGCCGGTGCGGACAAAGTCGGTGTCAACTCGGCGGCGCTCGCCCGGCCCGAGCTGTTGACCGAGCTCGCCGAGCACCTCGGGTCGCAGGCCGTCGTCGTCGCGATTGATGTCGAGGGTGGCCACGTTCGCTCGCGCGCCGGCACCATGGAGACGGGTCGCGACGCGGTCGGCTGGGCGCGCGAGGCGCAGGAGCGCGGCGCGGGAGAGATCCTCCTGACCTCGATCGACGCCGACGGCACCCGTGCGGGTTACGACCTCGAGCTGACAGCGGCGGTCGCGGGCGCGGTCGACGTGCCGGTGATCGCATCGGGCGGCGCGGGGAATGCGCAGCACGTCGCAGACGCGCTCGGCGTAGCTCAGGCAGCCCTCCTCGCGTCGATCCTGCACGAGGATCCCGCGCGGCTCCAATCGCTGCGTTGTGAGTTGCGCGAGCTCGGGGTCGCGGTCAGGTGACGGGCGAGCTCCGGGCCGCGATCGTCCAGGACGCCCATTCGGGTCGCGTGCTCATGCTGGCGTGGATGGACGCCGAGGCCGAGCGGCGCACCCGCGAGACGGGCGAGGCGTGGTTCTGGAGCCGCTCGCGTGGACGGCTGTGGCGCAAGGGCGAGACCTCGGGGAACACGCTCGCGGTCGAGGAGGTGCGCGACGACTGCGACGGCGACGCACTGCTGCTGCGTGTGCGTCCGATGGGGCCTGCCTGTCATACCGGCTCGCTTTCGTGCTTCGCGCCGGGACTGTGGCGGACGATCGTCCAGCGAGCCGAAGAACGGCCCTCAGGCTCGTACACGGCGGAACTACTCGGGGCCGGTGTGGGAGCATGTGCGCGGAAGGTCGGCGAGGAAGCGGTCGAGCTCTCGGTCGCCGCGCTCGACGAGAGCGACGACCGCGTCGTCGAGGAGGCCGCCGACCTCATCTACCACCTCTACGTGCTGCTCGCAGCGCGTGGACTCGACATCGCGCAGGTCGACGACGTACTAGCAACGCGAAGCAACCGACGCACCGGCATGTAGCACGGTGACGCCCTCGGCCTTCGCGAGTGCCGCCAGACGAGCGCGATAGCTCTGCATGTCGGCGTGCGACCAGTCGGCGTGTGTCTGGCAGCGCCATCGTTGGTAGCGCTCACGGTGGTAGCGGCTCGTCAGGCTCTCGCTGTGCCCGATCACGTTCGGAAGCGAGATGCCGTAACGATGCATCAGCCAAAGGGTGAGTGCGAGCGACGAGGCGAGCTGGCGCGGATCCGTGAGGATGGAAGCATCGCTCGTGCCGACGTGCTCGATGCCGATCGCCGTCCAATTGAGGCCGACGGTGTGCCGGCAGATCGTGCTCAGTGGAACGAGCTGGTAGATCGTGCCGTCGCGATCGATCACGAACTGTGCGCATGTTCCAGGCAGCTCGCGCAGCTCCACGTCGGGTACGTCCGAGGCGAAGCTGTTCCACGTAGACGCGAACGAGTTGCTCGCCGTGTAGTGCTCCACGATCACGTGCGGATGCTCGAGGCGCCAGGTTCGCACGCCGTAGTGGCGCTGTGCGTATGCCGCGGTCTCATCGCGTCGACTCGCACCGAACGGGATCGGCTTTTGCACGATCGGTGGTCTGGGCGGAGCCCCAGCTGACCCGATCAGCGCGACCGCGAGGCTGAGCAGTAAACGCAAGCCGAAACTCGGTCAGGCTTTCACGGGCAAGTCCCGCCAGCCGCCGCGCCCGCCGATAGCACCCGCCCCGCGGTGAGCGCGAACGTGATCTTCACTCGACCCCGTCGCCCGACGTCGAGCCCGAGCATCCCGTCGGGCAGGCGCTCGACACATGCGTCTCGTGTCACCCGCCAGTAGGGCGAGTAACGGACAGCGATGCGGTAGTTGCCGGCACGCGGCAGGCCGACGGTGATCGCGGAGGCTCCGAACCGCGTCACAAGCGCGCCGGGGGCGCCGGTGACAATTCCCTGCGGATTCGGCACGGAGAAAATCGTCGCGTGCGCCGATCGAAACACCGGCTGGAGGCCGCTCACGCCACGCCGTAGGAGCCTCGCTTCGCCGCGTGCGCTGTAATCGAGCGGTGCATCGGTCAGCACGACGTAGCGGACACCGAGTGCGTGCAGCCACGATCGGTACGCGCGCGCGCCGAGCTTGTCGTACAGCACGGCGTTCTGTGGAAAGTCGTCCTGGCGAAACCACCCGCGGGCGATTGGGATGCCGGCCTGCGGGAGATAGACGGCTTCCCAGTGTCCGCTCGTGTCGACGGCCTCGACTCGGTAGGAGGGCAGAAGATGCGTGCGAAGGAAGCTCGTAACGGGCCGCCAGTAGGCCGCGGCGGCCGATGGGTCGGATGCTTCGTGCGCATAGCTGAAGGCGAGCGGCGTGATGTTCCACGAGGTCGCGAGGGCGAGGGTGACCACAGCCGGCAAGAGAGGCTGCCACCGGCGCAGGCTGAATGTCAGGACCGCGATCGGAACCGCGACGAAGCGAAATCGCACGATGTTCTCGCCGATGCCGGTGGGGACGATGAAGAACGTCAGACAAGCTGCGGCGTACACCACGAAGAAACTGCGCAGCAGCGTCGCTGCCGGCACGTGCCAGGTGAACGCAGCACCGAGTGCGCAGAAGGCGAGGCTCGCTCCGAGCTCCGCGAGCGAGAAGGGGAAGCGTCCACCGTCCGGAAAGATCCGCCAGAGCACGACGCCGACGGAGGCGAGCCCGATCACCGTCGCGCCGCGGGCACCGAGCCGCGGCCGGATCGAGGCGGCCGCGGCGACGAGGACCAGGGCGATCAGGCCGAACGCGAGCGGGCTCGCTGCGAACGTGAGTGCGAGGAGTAGCGCGAACAGGCGCGGGTGTCCTCGCGCCGCTCGAAGCGCGCACAGCCCGATCGCAAGGCCTAGGGCATAGGGGTAGGCCCCGCTCACGACCGCGGCGGCGGCAACGACCGCGAACGCGCGCGCCGGCCACGGGCCTGCGGTCGGCCACTCGACCGCGACGAGCTCCGCGAACCCTGCGGCGGCAAGAGCGGCCGTCGCGACCGCGAGCAGCTTGATCCCGACGAGCGCTGCGAGCGGGTAATAGAGGAGGCTGTAGGTCACGTAGCTGTAGTGGCCCGCATACCAGTAGTTGCTCCAGAGTGCGAAGCCGTGCTGGATGAACATCGCGCGCTGGTAGACGTGGGCCGCGAGATCGGCACCGGGAGGCCCGAGCCAGATGAACGCGGAGGCACCGGCCCCGGCGGCACCCGCGCAGCGAAGCGACTGGCTAGAAAGGCTCGAGGTCAAACCCGGTCGAGGTCGAGCTCGCATCGCAGTCAAGACGCTTGCGCCCGGCGACGGCGGCCTCGGGCGGGGAGGCACGAAAACGTGTTCACGGTCCGAGCATACGACCGATCGGCTGAAGACCGTCTGAGCGACCGATCGACCCGCGTCCGACCGGCGCCGCCGGCCGGTTCGGCAACTCCCGCGTCACACTTCCGTGCGAGTGCCTGACACCGCCCGCCCGCGACCGCGACGGCAGCCTGCGCCCCGCTGCGGGCGGCGCCTGTGGACGATCCGTCACACGTTCGTGCGCGTGCCTGGCACCGGCCGTGTGCCTTCGGCCACCTCGAGCCGTGGGCAATTTGCACGCTGCGGGCGGCGCCTGTGGACGATCCGTCACATTTTCGTGCGCGTGCCTGGCACCGGCCGTGTGCCGTTCGAGCACCTCGAACCGTGGCTTTTGAACTGTGGCTTTTGAAGCGTGGGCCTTGAACCGCGGCCTTTGAACATGTGGCTCGCCGGTCAGGCGGCAGGCCGGGCTGCTTCGAGCGAGCTCGTACGCGCGGCGAATGCCCGTCCTACCTCGTCCATGAGCCCGACCTCGGCCGGGCGCAGCTCGCGCGCCCGCTCCCAGCCGAAGGCGATCACCCGCGGTGCCAGGTCGATCGCGGGCTCCAGTGGGCGCGCGTGCACTCGGTCGAGCGCGCTTCGCGCCGCGAGCTCGGGCACGATCGCATTTCCAAGACCGGCCGCGACGAGCTCGATCGTCGATTGATCCGTGTCGGCGCGCAGGACGGCACTCACCGATAGGCCGCGCTGATCGAACGCACGCAGCGTCATCCCCTCCCGCGCAGTGTGAACGATCAAGCCCCCGGCAGCCAGCTCGGCCGCGCCGACCGCCCCGCAGCGAGCTCGCCGCGAGGGAGGTTGGATGAAGACGTAGCGATCTCGCGTCAGCAGGCGGCTCTGGAGCCGCGGATCGTCGGACGGCTCGTACGGCCCAAGCCGCACGCGCCGCGGAGGAGCATCGTGCGGACGTC
Source organism: Gaiellales bacterium (assembly GCA_038239825.1). Taxonomy (GTDB): domain Bacteria; phylum Actinomycetota; class Thermoleophilia; order Gaiellales; family Gaiellaceae; genus PALSA-600. Next base: position 11,694 of record JBBSEJ010000032.1, on the reverse strand, counting down.
GGTGGCCGGGACTTCGGTCGCCTGCACGAGAGAACCGCCTGCCATTCCCGGCGCGTAGAGGTGGGGCAGCAGGATGCGGGCGACATCGGTGCCGAGCGCGATCGCGATCGGCGTCCGCCCCGACGGGCCAAGAGCGGTTTCGGCGCGACGCACCTCGGTGAGGATCCGTCGAGCATGCGCAGTCAGCGCTTCGCCCGCAGCCGTCAGAGAGGTTTCGGACGAGCCCCGACGACGCTGCACGAGCGTGCACCCGACGGCGCCCTCGAGTGCGGTCACGTTGTAGCTGACCGTCGACTGGACATAGCCGAGGAAGGAGGCTGCCGCCGAGAAGGACGACGTGTCGGCGATTGCGACGAGGGCTCGCAGGTGCCGAAGCTCGAGGCCGTGCCACCTCGTCGCGGGAATGGTCGAGCTGACGAGCCTGCCGGGAGGATCCACGCCAGAGAACGTAATGACCGCACGCGGTCGTTGAATCGATCCTTGCGATCAATCCCATCGCCCTTTCGCACCGCCCGTTCTGCACGACGCCCACTCGCGGCGAGAGGAGCGCGAAAGCCCCTCCCGCCGATCGAGTGACCGAGTACGATGGAGACGGAGATCTGCGGTCTCCGCCGCCCGGGATGCGTTCGCGCCGCCGGCCGAACCCACGGCCGAAGCGCGTCTCCAGTTTCCACCCGCCGCGCGTGATGTGCCACGCGGAGGGTCGATAACTCCCCGAGCGTCGCGCATACGTCGGCCGCCCGACCGCGCTGATTCGTCGATTCGATCAGCGTGCGAGTCGTTTCGATCTGTGACAACCCGAGCCCCGGCGCCTCGTCACAGGCGACACAGGGCCACTCGGCGACGCGCCGGCTGGCCGCAGCTCTCGAAAGGAGTGGACGCTTGAAGATGATGCGACCGGCGTATGCCGGAACCGCCGCAGCCGTGCTGGTGCTCGCGCTGCTCGTGTTCGCAGCCGGATCGGCTTCTGCGACCGCGACGAAGGGCGTCGCGCGGGGCGGCACGCTGAACATCGACTTCACCACCGACATCGACTACACGGACCCCGCTCTCGACTATCTGTCGACCGGCTGGGAGCTCGAGTACTCGACGTGCCTGAAGCTGATGAACTATCCCGACGCAAACGGCCCGAAAAGCTCACAGCTCGTGCCGGAGGCAGCGGCCGGATTCCCGAAGGTCAGCAACAACGGCAAGACCTACGACTTCGACATCCGGGCGGGGTTCACGAAGTTCTCGAACGGCGCTCTTGTGACGGCTGCGAACTTCAAGGCGGCGATCGACAGGGACGCCGATCCGAAGATGCAGTCTCCGTCCGTCCCGTTCTTCTCGGACATCGTCGGCTCGTCGAGGTCGCCCGTCACGGGGGCCAAGGTTCGCGGCTCGCATCTGATCGTCACCCTGATCCATCAGGCGCCCGATTTCCTTGCCCGGATGGCGATGCCGTTCTTCTGTGCCATCCCGACGAACCTCACCCACGACCCGAACGGCGTGCTCGCCCCGGCGTCCGCAGGCCCGTACTACATCGCGGATCGCGTGCCGAACAAGTCGATCGACGTGAAGCGGAATCCCTTCTACAAAGGCCCGCGGCCGCACAACATCGACGGTGTCCACTACACGATCGGTAACAGCCTCGATGCGACCTATCTCCGCGTGCAGCAGGGCTCGACCGATATCGCGGACACCGGCATCCCGCCCGCCGACTACGCCGAGGCAGCCCAGAAGTACGGCATCAACAAGGCGCAGTTCTACGTCAAGCCGCTGCTCTCGGTCTCGTACTTCGCCTTCAACCACGACCGGCCACTCTTCAAGGGCGTGAAGGGCTCCTACCTCGCAAAGGCGATCAACTATGCGATCGACCGCAAGGCGATCCTGGCGCAGGGTGGCTACCTCGCCGGCAAGCGGACGGATCAGATCCTGCCCCCCGGTGTGGCCGGGTTCAAGGATGCGAACCTCTATCCCCTCAAGGCGCCTGATCTCGCCACCGCCAAGAAGTGGTTTGCCAAGTCGGGCGTGAAGGAGGGAACGACGGTCGAGTACTACGCCTCGAACCGGTCGCCCCAGCCGGAGATCGCCCAGATCGTGCAGTTCGACCTGAAGCAGCTCGGCCTGAACGTCAACACGCATCTGTTCGCGCGGGCCGTTCAGATCTCGAAGGAAGGAACGCGCGGCGAGCCGTTCGACATCACGTCGGAGGGCTGGCTGGCCGACTACGCCGACCCATACGACTTCGTCAACGTCCTCCTGGATGGGGCGAACCTGCACGACTCGAACAACAACAACGTCGCGTACTTCAACGATCCGACCTTCAACAAGCAGATGAGTGCCGCATCACTACTGTCGGGGCCGGCGCGCTATTCGGCGTACGGCAACCTCGACGTCCACGTGATGACCAGCAATCCACCGTGGGCGGCGCGGAACAACGCCAACGACCGGATCCTCGTCTCGAAGCACGTGGGTTGTTACACCTACAACGCGATCTACGCCACCGATCTCGCGGCCGTCTGCCTGAGGTAGGGCGAGACGACCGAACGGGGAGGGGCGGCCTTCGCCCCTCCCCGCCGGGCATCGAGAGTGATTCGCACGAGGAACGGGCATTGTCTCACCGTGACGACGTCTGGAGCACGCATCGCGATCCTGTTCGACATCGACGGCACGCTGATCGACACCGGTGGCGCGGGAGCCGGCTCGTGGCGGCTCGCATTCGACGAGCTCTATGGGATCCCGGCCGATATCGGGGCGTTCACCGACACGGGAATGACCGACCCGGACGTCGGGAACCGGACGTTCGAGGCGGTTTTGAAACGGACGGCAGACGACGACGAGTTCGAGAAGCTCCTCGACCGGCGGCTCCATCACCTCCGGCGCACCGTGGCGGAATCGAAGGGCTACCGCGTGCTGCCGGGAGTCGAAGAGCTCCTCACGCGGCTGCTCTCGGAGGGCCACCTTCTCGGGCTCGTGACCGGCAACCTGGAGACGGCTGCACACGTCAAGCTGCACCGAGCGCAGCTGAACCGATTCTTCTCGTTCGGCGGGTACGGCTCGGATTCGACCGACCGCGCAGAGCTCACCAAGATCGCGTTCCGGCGCGCATCGCTGACCTATGGAGCGAAGCTCGCTCGTGACCAGGCGATCGTCGTCGGCGACACGCCGCACGACGTCGAGAGTGCGCACGCGGCCGGTCTCGAATGTCTCGGCGTCGGAAGCCACAAGTTCGCCGTCGACGAGCTTCGCGCAGCCGGAGCCGACTTCGCCGTCGCCTCGCTCGCCGGCGAGCTTCCCTTCTGACCGAGGGTGTAGCGAGTAGCTCGCCTTTTGCCCGCGCAGCGACTACGCTCCCCGTGAAGCACCAGGCATCGACCGAGGGTCGGGGCGAGGACTCAAGGGGGCGGTGGAGAGTGATGTCTGCGAGTACAGCGCAGGATGTTCTGCTCGATCGTGTCCGGGCGCTCGCCGCCGGGAACGCCGCCGCGGCAGCCCCGGTCGCCGCCGCCGAGACGCGTGCGAAGGCAATGGCTCATGCCCTGCCATCCGGCCCGCGTGATCGTGCGGACGCCGCGGTGACGTTCGCCGCAGACGCGGTCGTCGCGATGGTGGTCGAGGAGGGCCGGGACTCGGTGGGGGACTGCGACCCGCTCATCGAATCGGTCGCGGGCGTGACGGGGCTCTCGCCCGACGCCGCAGCGTTCTCCCTCTACCTTCGCGCAATCGCCAGCCGGCGCATCCGCATCTTGTCGCCGCCGGTGGCGGTGAACGCCCATCTGAACCTGCTGGTCGCGCTGGCCCCGATCAGCGATGCTTCGCTCTGGGCCGAAGATCTCGCGGGCCGGGTGTCACACGTCGCCTCCGCCGGGACGATGGCGGTGACGCGGCGACGCCGGGATGTCGCGGTCTCGACGATGTCCGGACATCGCGTTCCGGCAGACGGGGACAGGCGAACCCAGATCCAGGGTGTGGCGGTCGTACGGTGGGATCAGTCGGTGGGTGCTGTGGTCGCACGTTCGCGGGCCGAAGATCGTGCACGCGCATCCGTCTTCCTCGTCGAGTGCTCCGAGATGCTTGCCGCCGTGCTCGAACGTGACGTGCTTCTCGGTAGGAGTGCCTCACGGGAGCAGCAGCTCCATCAGGCCAGCGAGCGCCGGCTGCTTCGCGTCGGGCTCGATCTGCACGACGGGCCGCTGCAGGACATCGCTGCGTTCGCAGCGGACCTTCAACACGCCCGCCACCAGCTCGCCGAGACGCTGACCGGCCGGCTTCGGGCGATCCTCGTCGGCCGGTTCGACGACCTCGCGGGCCGGCTCTCCGACATCGATCAGACGCTGCGTGAGATGGCCCAGTCGCTCGCGTCCTCGAGCGTCGGCACCGCTCCGTTGCCCGAGACGTTGCGCCGCGAGCTCGCTGCGTTCGATCGTCGCGCTGAGGGGGAAGCGACGCTCGAGATCCGTGGCTCGTTCGATTCGATGAGCGCATCGCAGCGGATTGCGATCTTCCGCATCGCGCAGGAGGGCCTCGCGAACGTCCGCGAGCACGCGGGCGCGAACGAGGTGTCGGTATCGCTCGAGCAGCTAGGCGACGGCGTGCGCCTGACGATCGCCGACGACGGCGACGGTTTCGACGTCTCGCACACCGTCGCGGCGGCGGCGAGGCGTGGTCGTCTCGGGCTCGTCGGCATGAGCGAGCGCGTGCGACTCCTGGGTGGGTCGTTCTCGCTGACGAGCTCGCTCGGCGCCGGCACGCGGATCGTCGCGACCGTACCGAGCTGGGACCCGGTCGGCTGCGTTCGCGACCGCGCGCGAGGCGAGCTCGTCTGATCGCACCCTGCCGCGTTGCGATCCAGGGGACGCGGCGCGGTCAGGGAGTGAAGCCGGGGCCGCGCGGCCCACGGTCGTCGTCTGAACTCGCCGTTCCGGCCTGAGCCGTCGCCGTCGCGCCCGGCGCAGTGGGCCGCGTCCTCGTGCGTGCGATGAAGCTGCTCGTCGAGACCGGCAGGAAGCGGTTCTCGCCCTGGCGGATCGCGTCGAATGCGTCAACACGGCTCCAGTCGCCGCCCGGGGCACGCGCGAGGACGACCCGGTCGAAGCGGTAGGAGTACGAGTTGCAGGCAGGCACGCCGCCGCCCCAGTTCTCAGCGGTCGCGATCCCGTGCCACGCACCGTGGCTGCCAGGAAGGTGGTAGGAACGGCTGACCGGGTGCCCGTCGACCCAGACGCGCCACCAGTCGGCACGGCTCGCGACCTCGAGCACGGCGACGCGGTGCCGCTCCCCCGCCGGAATCGATGCTGAGATCTCGTGATAGCTCGGGGCGTTGCCGGGCTGTGCGACTTCGTAATAGAGGCTGCCGAGGGCGACGCTGTGGAACCCGGAGTAGCCCACCTGGATCCACTCGCTCGAGCCGTGCGGCCCGAGGCCCGGCCCGCCGACACCGACGAAGCCCGCGACGTGGCCGTTCTCCACCGTGGGTGAGGCCAGAGAGGTGAGTTGCGCTCCGACCCCGTAAACGGCCGTCCGGCTCGAGAGCCCGGCATAGGTGTAGCCCTCCGAGCCGCAGGCGACTGCGCCGGGGCCGGTCGCAAGACCCACGATGGCGACGAGGGGCACGATGAGAAGCAAGCGCGGCACCGTTTGCCTTCATCGACTTGGGGACGTGAATCGGCATCCCTGACGCGAGGGACGCTCTGTGGTCAGATTCCGGCCGGCTCAGTCGTGCTCGTACAACGGGCTCTCGACGAGGCCCTGTTGGTAGGCGTAGCGGGCCGCCTCAGTCCGGTTGGATACACCGAGCTTCCGGTACACGTTCGTGAGATGGAACTTGACGGTCTGCTCGGCGACCCAGAGCTCCTTCGCGATCTGGTCGTTCGAGAGCCCTCGTGCGAGCGCGCCGAGGATGACCGCTTCACGCTCCGTGAGCCCGGCGGCCTTGGCCGCGCCGGCCGCGGTCACGTCGGGCAGTCCGACGGTGCTGAAGACGTTGCCCTCGACCGCCTGGCGAAGAGCGCCGGGGAGATCGACCGGGTTCACGCTCTTGACGATGTAGGCGCTCGCACCTCGCTTCAGCACGTTCTCGATCAGCTTCTCGTCGGTCGAGACCGAGAGCACGACGACCTTCACGGAAGGATGGCGCTTCTTGATCTGATCCAGGCAGAGGAGACCGTCCATCCCCGGCATCCGCAGGTCGAGCACGACGAGGTCGGGATGGGTCTGGCCGACGAGCGGCAGGACACGTTCGCCCGTGCTCGCCTCTCCGACGACCTCGAACCCGCCGTCCTCCTCGAGCGCGCGCCTCGTTCCGTCGAGGATCAAGCGGTGATCATCCGCGATGACGACTCTCAGCATTCTCGCTGCCATTGAAGCAGGAACGTGCTTCATCGAAGGGGAGTCCCGAGGGCTTACGATTCCGAGGGACCCTCCGGTCAGGCTGCTGTGGGGAGTGTGAACGACACGCTGGCGCCGCCCCAGGGGTTGGAGCGCGCCGTCATGCGCCCCCCTTGCGACTCGACGAGGCCACGGGCGATCGTCAGCCCGAGCCCGCCGCCGCCAGAGGAGCTGTTGCGACTCTGGTCTCCTCTCCAGAACCGGTCGAACATCCTGCGTGCCGTCTCGGCGGTGAGCCCCGAGCCCGAGTCCTCGACCGTGATCCGCACGGCATCGACCTCGCGATCGAGGACGACTGCGATCGTGCCGTCCGACGGTGTGTGGTGAAGAGCATTCGTGAGCACGTTCAGGAGCACGCGTTCGACCTGCTGCGGAGCGCAGCGCGCCTCCTCGTTCGCACCGCGCTGCTCGAGGCGAACGTTCTTCGCGCGTGCCTGGGCAGCGATCGTGCGCAGGCACGAGTCGACGATGGGCTCGAGGGGCACGATCTGCAGCTCGTAGGCGAGCGCGCCGGCGTCGATCCTCGCCACATCGAAGAGGTCTTCGACGAGTGCACTCAGCCGCCGTGACTGGTCGCGGAGGTCATGCAGGTACTCCTCCGGCGTGGCCAGATCGTCTTCGATCGCCTCGAGCATGGCGGTGATCGACGCGATCGGCGTCCGCAAGTCGTGGCTCGCTGCTGCGACGAGCTCGCGCCGCGCGTTGAAGAGCGCCTCCAGGTTCCCGGCCATCTCGTTGAACGAACGGCCGAGCTCGGCGAGCTCGCGCGGGCCCGTGTCGGGGGCTCGCACGGTGAGGTCGCCGGCAGCGAGCGACGCGGAGGCGCCCCGTAACCGCTCGATCCGCTGCACGATCGAGGTGCCGAGAACGAGCGCCGCGCCGACTGCTGCCGCCGCACTGACGGCAGCGATGCCGAGAATCTTCACGTCGTCACCCATGTGGAACATCACCCAGCCCGAGAGCAGCACGACGACGAGGGGCATAGCAACCGCAAGAAATGCGAACCCGGCGAGTTGCAGGCGAACCGTCGGCAGAAGTCGAAGCCCGAGCGTCGCCGCGAGGGCGGCGCCGAGCGTTCCCAGGGAGACGGTGATCGCGAAGGAGGTCACGCGACGAACCTGTAGCCGACACCCCACACGGTCTCGAGCCGGGTCGGACGTGCGGCGTCGACCTCGATCTTCGAGCGGAGCCTGCGGATGTGCACGGTCACGGTCCCGGTGTCGAGCGCGGCGGCGTAGCCCCACACTCGCTTCATCAGCTGGTCACGTGAGAACACGTGCCGTGGGTGAGACGCGAGGAAGAACAGCAGATCGAACTCCTTCGCGGTCAGTTGAATCGAATCGCCGTCGAGTGACACGTCGCGCGTCTCAGGGTCGAGGATCAATCCGTCGAGCTCGAGGCGTGTCGCGCCGGGTGGCGCCGCCGCCGCGGTCCTCCGCAGCACGGATCGGACCCGGGCAGCGAGCTCGCGGGGCGAAAACGGCTTGGTCACGTAGTCGTCGGCCCCGAGATCGAGCGCTACGACACGGTCCGCCTCGTCGCCGCGAGCCGTCAGCATGATCACCGGGATGTTGCCTCGCGTCCGGATCCAGCGGCAGAGGGTCAGTCCGTCGGTACCGGGAAGCATGACGTCGAGCACGACGAGGCTCGGCGCGTCCGCTTCGATCAGGACGCGGGCGTCGTCGCCGTCGCCGGCCTCGAGAATGCGGTACCCGTCGTTCTCGAGGTAGCGGGCGACGACGTCACGCACGATCGGCTCGTCGTCGACGATCAGGATCGTCGCAGTGGACGGGATCGGCACGCCACGGTTCGCGTGCCGATCCCGGCTCTCGTATTCCGCGCTCTCACTCATCTCGTCGAACGTATCGACTGTCGAGCGCGCCACGGGTTACGGCTTCCTGAAGTTTTTCTGCCGGTTAGCCGATCGCGGCCGTCGAGCAGATCGAGCTGAAGCGGATCGCCTTCAGCCCGACGAGGCTCGCCTGGCGGGCGAGTCCGCTCCGTGCCCCGTTGTCGACCGGGATGATGGCCGAGCGCGCGGAGGTCGCGGCATCCGAGTCGAGTCCGGGGGCCGCACTCAGATTCGAGGCATAGGTGCTGCCCTCGAGTGCCGCGACGAGCTGAACCGACGCATCCGTCCGGAGGTAGAGCACGCTCGTGCCGTCGAGCCAGCCGCGCAGCAATTTCAGCGTGACGCGTTGCCGTGCGACGTCGAGGTTCGTGACCGAGTCGCTTCTTGTCTTCTCTCGTCCATTCGAGTCGTAATGAGGAGACCGTTCTACGGCTCAGTTCTTGCAGCGCTGTCGCAGGGCACTGATCATCCTCTGAACGCGTCTCTTCTCGACGCGGGCGATGAGTTCTCGGGGCGAGGGTCGTCTATCGGTGCATGAGTGCTTCATCGCGCAGCGACCCTTCTTCCGGCACCTTCGAGATCGCCGAGCCCGTGCTCCAGCAGCTCGTAGGCACGCTCGAGGTCGGCACGCAGTCGCCTGACGGCGGTCGGCCCATGCTTCCCCGTGAGGGCCTGCTTTCGAGCGCTGCGGAAGACCTGCCGGTGCACGCTGACGAGCAGGCCCGCAGCGATCCGGGAGTCTCGCTCATCGACGCCGAGCTCGCTCTGAATCGCGTCGGCGAGCACGTGCGCGAAGTGCGCCATCACCTCCAGCTCCTTCGCCTGGAGCGCGGTCGACTCTTCGATGATGCGTGCAAAGGCGGCGAAGGACGGGCTACAGAGGCGCGTGCACTCTCCGACCTGCAGACGGCGGAGCGCCGCGAGGATCGATTCGTGCGGGTCGCGCCCGCGGATCACAGCGACCAACGCGGCCTCGCGTTTCGGCACCTCGTCGAAGAACAGGTCTTCTTTCGTCGGAAAGTAATTGAAGACAGTTTTCTCCGAGACCCCGGCGGCCGACGCCACCTCCGCCACGGTGACGCGGTCGAAGCCGCTCGCCGCGAACAGCCGCATCGCCTCATCGGCGATCTGCTGTCGCATGTGTAGCTTCTTGAACTCGCGCAGTCCCACCTCGATCTGATCCTCTTTCGATCCCGTGTAACCCGATCGTTACAGTTGCAGAAATAATACGGCGTCTGTAAGTTTACCCCGATCAACGCCCGTCTGGAAGGAGATTTCTTGCTCGCTCGCCTCGCCCACTTCGTCACTCGCCACCGCAGGCCCGTCATTGCAGTCTGGGTCGTACTCACCCTGTTCGGCGGCTTTGCTGCCGGGCGCGTCTCCAAACGGTGGTACCAGAGCTTCTCGATTCCCGGCAAGTCGGCCTACGAGGCGAACCAACGGACGTTCAAGGCCTTCGGTGTGGGCGTGCGGCCGCCTGTGGTCGTGGTCATTCACGCCCAGAGCGACGTGCGAACGAGCGCGCCGATCCGAGCGGCGATGAGTCGTGCTGCACGTGCGAACCCCGGGGCGCTCGCGAGCTCGTACTTCTCCACCCGGAGCAACCTCGCGTACGTCTCCAAGGACAGGCACACCGCGTTCGAGGAGATCTATCCCGCCGGGATCGCCAAGTTCGACACGAAGAGCGGCGCCGAGCACACGCGCGCGGCTGCCGCGTCGGGTCTGCCGGCGGGCATCACCGTGCAGGTGACGGGTCACGATCCGCTCGAAGAAGCGAGCACGCACGGCTCGAGTGGGGGGCCGAGCGTGCTGCTCGAGGGTGTTGTCGGAGGGCTCGGCGCCCTCGTCATCCTGCTGTTCGTCTTCGGGACGCTGCCGGCCGTGCTGATGCCGATCGTCGTCGCGATCGCGGCGATTCTCAACACGTTCACGCTGATCTGGGGCCTGACCTACATCACGAACGTCTCGATCATCGTGCAGTTCCTGATCGCCCTCGTGGGGCTCGGCGTCGCGATCGACTATGCGCTCCTGATGATCTTCCGCTTCCGCGACGAGCTGCGTGAGGGAGAGGACGTCGAGACCGCACTCGTCGAGACGATGACCCACGCGGGCCGCTCGGTGATCGTCTCGGGCTCGACGGTCGCGGTCGGCCTGCTGTCGCTCGTCATCCTGCCGCTGCCGTTCATCCGTTCGATGGGCATCGGCGGCATGTTGATCCCCGCCGTCTCGGTGATCGCCGCCATCACGCTGTTGCCCGCGCTCCTCGCCGTGCTCGGCGAGCGCATCAACAGCGTGCGTGTGATGCCCAAGCGCTTCGTCGACAGCGGACACCCCGAGGACGGCATGTGGGGCCGCTGGGCACGGCTCGTGCTGCGGCGGCCGATCGCGGTTGCGGCCGTCGGGATCGTGATCGTCGCAGTGCTCGTCGGTATCGGTACCCAGTTGAACCCGAACGAGTCACAACTGAAGAACTTCCCGGGCACGGGCACGGCGATCGCGGGCCGGCAGTCGCTTGCCGACGCGGGCATCAGCCCGGGCGTGATGAAGCCGTTCGACGTCCTCGTCGAGAACGGTGGCGATGCGAACGCGATTGCGGCGAAGGTGAGCAAAGTGGACGGTGTCACCGGCGCGGCCGTGCCCGCCGGCTGGCAACGCGGGCGGGACTCGATCGTCGAAGCGTTTCCGGCGACGGACGGCGCTGCACCGGGAATCCAGGGCATCGTCGACCGGGTCAACGCGACGCTCAAGGGAGGCGATGGGACCCTCGGCGGTGTCGCCGCGGCAGATCGCGACTTCGTGCACGCGGTCTACGGGAACTTCCCGTACGTGCTCGCGTTCGTACTCATCCTCACGTTGATCCTCCTCGCTCGCGCGTTCAGGTCGATCGTCCTGCCGATCAAGGCCGCGGTCCTGAATCTCGTCTCGCTCGGCGCGGCATTCGGGATCGTCGTCTTCGTCTTCCAGGAGGGCCACGGCTCATCGCTCTGGAACATCACGGCCACGCAGTCGATCACCGCATGGATCCCGTTGATGATCTTTGCGTTCCTCTTCGGGCTCTCGATGGACTACGAGGTCTTCATGCTGACGCGGATGCGCGAGGACTACGACGAGACGGGCTCGACCGAGCGTGCGATCGAGCTAGGGCTTGCCCGCACCGGGAAGCTCGTCACGAGCGCGGCGCTCATCCTGATGTTCGCGTTCCTCGTGCTGTCTTCGAGCCCCGGCTTCGAGATCAAGGAGTTCGCGATCGGGCTCGCGGCCGGAATCATCTTCGACGCGACGGTGATCCGCGCCTTGCTCGTCCCGTCGCTGATGCGCCTACTCGGGCCGGCGAACTGGTGGATGCCGAACTGGACGCAGACTGCACTCTTGCTGCCGCGCCGCGAGCCGGCACCTGAGGTGGCGGTCGAGGACGCGTGATCCCGGCGGGAATGCCGGCGCTCAGCCCGAGCGGGCTGAGCGCCGGCCCTCGA
>JBBSEJ010000031.1:0-32012 GCA_038239825.1 Gaiellales bacterium | reverse complement strand
CAGACCGTGAAATCTCAGGCACCAACCAGGCACTGCGGCCGAAAACGTCGCCAGCCAAGAAAACGAAAACCCCTGGGCTAGCAGGGGTTTCGAGGTGGGCGGTACTGGGCTCGAACCAGTGACCCCCAGCTTGTCGAGCTGGTGCTCTCCCAACTGAGCTAACCGCCCCGGTCGGGCGACAGTGTAGCCGTCTACGCCGCGAGGATCAGAAGATCTCGGCGCACCATGGGGCCGCAGCCGTGCGGAAGAGCGCATCGCCGCGCTCGGCGGCTCCCGACTGCAGCTCCTCGGCGCGCGAGGCTCGCACCAGATCGGTAAAGCCGAAGCCGCCGAGGTACACCGAGCCGACGCTCGTCACGTCGAGGCGCAGTTCGGCCTCCGCGTCGGTGCGCTCCGCCCCACCCGCGGACACCCGCCAACGACCGGCGTTCTCCGAGAGCAACGCATCCGCCACCTCGAGCACCACCTCGCCGTCGCCCGCGTACGTGCGCGCCGAGAGGGCGGCCCCGATGTCGATCGGTCGCACCCACACGCCGTCGTTGATCGTGAACTGCATGCGCCGCGGCTCCGCCAGCAGCAGAAAGAGCTCGTGGTCAATGGGGAGCAGGTTCGCCTCGAACTGCGACGTCCAGTCGAAGTCGAGCAGCCACCGCCACAGCTCGCGACTCGCCTCCGGCGTGGGCGCCACCACCTCATCGATCGACACCGTGCCCTTGCTCGAGCCCGCGTGCCAGTCCTGCTTCACCGAGTAGATCGCATAGCCCGCAGGCTCACCGTCCAGCTCGAGCACCACGCGATGCTTCGGCCCGCCCTGCCGGCGGGCGGGATCGTCGTGGAGCCGCCGCGTCTCCCACCAGTCGGTGCTGCGCGCGAACAGCCCCGGCCGCTGCGCGCGCACCTGCTCGTAGAGCGGCGGGAAGGTGCGCGCCGCCTCCTCGGAATCGACGATCCGCAGAGTGCCGCGCGGTTCGAACGGCTGCGCGAACCGCGTTCGCTCGCGTACCAGGTTGATCTCCCCCATCCGCGATGCGAGCCCGTAGCCGAACCGCCCGTAGATCGTCGCCTCCGACGCCCACAGGTACGCAACCGCATCGCCGCGCTCACGACAGTCCTCGAGCTGCGCGTTCATCATTGCTCTCAGCACACCGCGCCGGCGATGCGTCGGCAGCACGCCGACGACCGTCACTCCCGCGGCAGGTACCGACGCGCCGCCCGGCACCGACATCTCGAAGCTGAACGCTCCTGCGGCACCGACGATCAGGTTGCCGTCGAACGCCGCATGCACCCGCCCGATCTCGATCCACTTCGCGAACCGCGCGGCATCATCAGGTGTGTTCTGTTGCCCGAAGTAGTGGCCGATCGCGTCCAGCGCGGCTTGCAGCTCCGCGACCGACGCGCACGGCCTGACCTCGATGTCCATCGCCCTAACCTCGTCGCTCGAGCGGCGCATATTCGAGCATCAATCGCCGCTCGTTCCCGTCCTCGAAACGCACCGTGACGACGTTCTCCGGCTCGATGCGGGTGACGATGCCCGTGCCCATCGAGGCGTGGCGGACGGTATCGCCCGTCGAGAGCTCGGGTATGTCCTCGCGCGCCTTCACCTCTCGCGGCACGTGCGCGCTGTACCCCGACCATGACGTCTGCCGCAGCCGCTCGCGCTCGACGCCCGCCTCGGGCAGCTCGTCGAGAAACCGCGACGGCAGGTTCGCATCGCTTCGCCCGTACAGGTTGCGGCGCATCGCGTGCGTCAGCGTCAGCCGTTCCTTCGCGCGCGTCATGCCGACGTAACAAAGGCGCCGCTCCTCCTCCAGCGTGTTCTCCTCGATCGAGCGGCTGTGCGGGAAGATCCCCTCCTCCACGCCGATCATGAAGACCGCCCGGAACTCGAGCCCCTTCGCGTTGTGCAGCGTCATCAGCGTCACCTGCCCGCCGTCGCCGTCCTCGTCGCCGCGCAACGCATCCTGGTCGGAGTAGAGCGAGATTTCCTGCAGGAAGCCGGAGAGGGACGGCTCGGTGGCCGTGTTGTCGTACTCGCCGCAGACGCCGACCAGCTCCTCGAGGTTCTCGATGCGGCCGCGGGCCTCGATCGTCCGCTCGGCTTCGAGCGACTCGATGAAACCGGCGCGATCGAGGACCGCCTCGAGAACCTGCGCGACGCCCGCGTCGGACGCCGTCGCCATCAGTGACTCCATCACGCTTCGGAACCCGTTGACCGCCCGCGCAGACGCCGCGGCGACACCCGCCTCCTCCGGCGTGCGCATCACCTCCCAGAGCGAGATGCCGAGACCGTCCGCGTAGGTGACGAGCCGCGAGATCGTCGTGTCGCCGATGCCGCGGCGCGGCCGGTTCGCGATCCGCATCAGCGAGACGGCGTCGTTCGGATTGTCGAGCACCTGCAGGTAGGCGATCGCATCCTTGATCTCAGCGCGCTCGTAGAAGCGCGGGCCGCCGATCACGATGTAGGCGATCCCCTGCCGCACGAGCACGTCCTCGAGCACGCGGCTCTGGGCGTTCGTGCGATAGACGACAGCGATCTCGGACGAGCTGTAACCGCCCTCGATCAGACCGGCGATCTCGGCGGCGACGAAGCGCGCCTCGGCATGCTCATCCTCGGTCTCGACGATGCGCACCGGCCGGCCGTCGCCGAGCTCCGACCAGAGGTTCTTCTCCTTGCGCTCCCGGTTGTGCGAGATGACGCTGTTCGCCGCGTTCAGGATCGTGGTCGTCGAGCGGTAGTTCTGCTCGAGCGGGATCACCTTCGTCCCTGGGAAGTCCTTCTCGAAATCGAGGATATTGCGGATGTCGGCGCCTCTGAAGCTGTAGACCGACTGGTCCGGGTCGCCGACAGCCATCAGGTTCTGGTGGTCGCCCGCGAGCATCTGCAGCAACACGTACTGCGCGTGGTTCGTGTCCTGGTACTCGTCGACCATCACGTAGCGGAAGCTCTTCGACCACTTCTCGCGCGCTTCCGGGAACCGCCGCAGCACGTCGACGGTGAGCATCAGCATGTCGTCGAAGTCGACGGCGTTCGAGGCGAAGAGCCGCCGCTGGTAGAGCGAGTACACGTCGGCGACGGTCTGGTCGTAGAAGCTCGCGACGCGCGCGGCGTACTCGTCGGGCCCGATCAGCTGGTTCTTGGCGTTCGAGATCTGCGAGTGGATGCCGCGAGGCACGAAGCGCTTCGGGTCGCGCTCGAGCTCCTCGAGGCACGTCTTCACGACGCGCACCTGATCTGCCTGGTCGTAGATCGTGAAGTTCGAGCGGTAGCCGAGCCGCTCGGCCTCGCTGCGGAGCATCCGACCGCACGCCGAGTGGAACGTCATGATCCAGATCGCGCGAGCGATCGGACCGAGGTCGCGCATCACCCGGTCCTTCATCTCGTTGGCGGCCTTGTTCGTGAACGTGATCGCGAGGATCTCGTTCGGCTTCGCGCCCATCGCCGCCAACAGGTGCGCGACTCGATGGGTGAGCACGCGCGTCTTGCCCGAGCCGGCGCCCGCGAGCACGAGCAGCGGCCCCTCGGTGGTGAGAACCGCCTCCCGCTGGGCGGGGTTCAGGTCGGCCAGATAGGTCTCGGGCTGCGTCGCGGACACCCGGTCGATCGTAGCCGTCGGGTGGCGCGGTGAGCTCGCTGTCCAGACCGGGGGCGCGCCGCTTCGGGGCACTCTGCGGCGCGAGCCATGGTGCGCCCGCGTTCTCGGTGTCACCCGACACGATGTCCCTCCCGGTCGTCAAGATGGCCGCAAGCACATGGCGAGCATGACCATCAGGGAGCTGGAGCCGCAACGCGATGCCGCGGGCGTCGTCGCGGTGATCCGCGACGCCCTGCCGACGGCCGTCATCAGCCCCGCCTCGTGGCTGCACCGCGAGCAGACCATCCCGCAGCGGTCGCGGCAGCGCAGCTTCGTCGCCGAGGTCGACGGGCGCATCGTCGGGCGTGGGCTGGCGCGGCTCGAGAATCTCTTCTCGAAAGACACCGAGCTCGGATTCGTCCTCGTCACCGTCAAGGGCGACCATCGCCGGCGCGGGATCGGGACCGCGTTGTACGATGCGGCGATCGAGCACGCGAGCGCGATCGACCCGAAGCGCCTTCTGACGAGCGTGTACGAGAGCGAGGCCGGCTGTCGCTTCGCGCAGGCGCGCGGCTTCCGGGAGGAACGCTCGCAGCAGGAAGCGGTGCTCGACCCGCGCACCGTTACGGAACTCCCCGACTCAGACGTCGACTTGCGGGCGGTCGCAGACGTCGACCCGCACCTGGTTCACGCAGTCGACGAGGAAGCGACGCGCGACCAGCCGGCGACCGAGCAGATCGACGGGATTCCCTACGGCGAGTGGGAAGAGCATGTGCTCGCGCATCCCCTCTTCACCGCCAAGGGCAGCTTCGTCGCGATGGTCGACGGCGTCGCCGCTGCGGTGTCGCTGCTCTGCGTCGACACCGAATCGGGGCGCTCGCTGAACATGTTCACGGGAACGAGGCGCGACTACCGCGGGCGCGGGCTCGGCCTGGCGGTGAAGCTCGGGTCGATCCACTGGGCAGCCGGACACGGCATCACGACGATGGTGACGGCGAACGACGCCGAGAACGCACCGATGCTCGCGATCAACCGACGGCTCGGGTACACGCCGAGCGGACGCTCCTTCGACTACGTGAAGGAGCTCTAGGGCGCGAAACTCAACATCGTGGCTCGACGAACAGAATCAGGTTGCTACGAGAGCGGGAACGGCCTCTTCGCGAGCGCGGCGAGGACCTGCGAGGTGACCCACACCGGCGTCGTCACGTAGCGCGACGAATAGCGGTATCTGCCGTCGGGCCGCCTGAGGCGGGCGAGGTAGGCGAACGCCGACCGCGGCGGCGTGCGTCCCGCGGCGACGAGGCCCTGGATCGCCCACGCCGTTGATTGCGCGTCGGAGCCTCGGCCGCGGGAGAGCTCGAAGCCACCGTCACCATTCTGGAACGTGAGCAGGAAGCGCGCCGCGCGCCCAACCCGCGCTCCGCGCACGCCCGCCACGCGCAACGCCTCGAGTGCGGCGGCAGTGTCGTTCGAGTCGGCCTCGCCATGCATGTACCAGGCGAAGCCGCCCGCCTTCGTCTGCTGCGCCAGGATGAAGCGCGTCGTCGTCGGCGTGGAGCGGCCGAGCGCGAGCACCGCCCAGTAGGTCGAGTTCAGCGTCTCGCCGATCTGGCCGCTCGGCCGTACGGCGGCGCGCAGGCGAGCGAGGAGCGCGTCGGGGTGCACACCGATTGCTTCCTGGGCGAGCGCGTCAAGCGCGTTGTCGTTCGCCGTGTGCAGAGACGGCTCCTCGGCCTGCAGGTAGGCGAGCGACCCCGACGCGTCGACCCCCTGCGCCCGAAGGCCGAGCACGGCCCACGCCGTCAGCGAAGCATCCGCTGTGCCTCCGCTCTCGGAGAACGCGCCGTTCGACGCATGCGACTGCAGGAACGAGACCGGCGATACTGCCAGCGCAAACGCAGCGACGAGCGCGGCTAGGCCCATACGACCACCGTCCGCAGGCGCGCGCCGTAGCGGTCGAGCATCCGGCGCAGCTCGGGGCCTGCGGCGAGCGCGATCAACACGTTCCCGGCGGCGTGCGACGCGTCGAACCACAGCCCGCGCCCGAGCACGGCGGCGAGCGCGGGAAACGTGTGCGGCGAGAAGCCGTACCAGAGCCACACGTCCATGTTCGCGCTGAACGCGAAGCCGAGCACCGCTGCGACGGCGGCCAGCACGAAGCGATTGCGCAAGGCCGGCGCGAGGAGCGCTCCGATCGCGCCGCACGCACCCCAGCCGAGCATCTGCTGCGGCGTCCAGATCCCCTGACCGAGAAAGAGGTTCGAGACGAACGCGGCGAGCGCCCCCGTCGCGAATCCCGCGCGCGCGCCGAGCGATGCGCCGGCGACGATCGCGATCACGGTGACGGGCTGCACGCCGGGGACGGCGGCAAAGAGCACACGCCCCGCCGCCGCAGCCGCGGCGAGCGTTGCGATCACGGCGAGCTCGCGAGTGGAGTCGGTACCCGACTCGAACCACGCGACGCCCCCGACGACGAGCGCGCAGGCGCCGAGGCCGGTCGAGAGCGCACCGTCGTGCACGAGGAGGGCGGCGGTGAGCAGCCCGAGCGCGATCGCGAACAACCTAGACACGCACGTTCTCCCTCACGGCGAGCTCGACGACACGGTCGGCGACTGCGGCCGCCCACGGCAGGTCGTGGGTGACGACGAGCGTGCCGCGACCGGGCGCCCCGGCACGAAGCAGCCGCGCGAGCTCCCGCTTGCGCTCGGGGTCGACGCCGCGCGTTGGCTCGTCGAGGACGAGCAGCTCGGGCTCGGTGGCGAGCACCGTCGCGAGGCCCAGTCGTTCACGCTCGCCCGAGGAGAGATCGCGCGGATGCCGCTCGAACTGGTCGGCGAGGCCAAGCCGCGCGAGCGTCAGCCGGGCTCTTTCGGGGGATGAGCCGAGCGCGACCTCGTCGAGCACTCGTTCGGTCACGAGATGGCGGCCGGGATCCTGTGGCAGGTAGGCGGCGCGCGAGCACGTCGCCTCGCCCGACTCGGGCTCGAGCAGGCCCGCGGCGATCAGCGCGAGCGTCGTCTTTCCTGCGCCGTTCGGGCCGGTCAGTGCGACCACCTCCCCACGCCGCACCTCGAGCGACGCGTGCTCGAGCACGACGCGGTCTCCGTAGGCGAAGCGCACGTCACGCACGCGGGAGACGACGTCGGGTGCCTGCGGCAGGTAGAGCGGCCGGTGCTGTGCCAGCCAGAGGAGTGCCTCCTCGCGCGGGGCGTCGAGCACGATGTGGCCAGCATCGAGGAAGAGCACTCGGTCGACGTGGGCGAGCGGCCGCGCCGGGCGCTGCTCGGAGACGACGACCGCGCACGGCAGGCGCTCGACCAGGTCGAAGAAGGAGTCGGCGGCGTCGGGGTCGAGCTGCGACGCGGGTTCGTCGAGCAGCAGCAGTTGCGGCTCGAGCGCGAGTGCCGAGGCGAGCGCGACGCGCTGCAGCTCGCCACCCGAGAGCTCGCCGGTCGCTCGGTCGGCAAGGTGCGATGCATCGACGAGGGCGAGCGCCTCTTCGACGCGCGGCCAGATCCGCCCGGGCTCGACTCCCGTGTTCTCGAGGCCGAACGCGACCTCGTTCGCGACGTTCGCCATCACGATCTGATCCTCGGGATCCTGGAAGACCGATGCGACCGTGCCTGCGAGCTGCGGCGGCCGCGTCTCGCGCGTGTCGAGCCCGGCGACGACGACGCGCCCCTCGAAACGGCCGCCGTGGAAGTGCGGCACGAGGCCGGCGAGCGCGCGCAGGAGCGTCGACTTGCCGGAGCCGGACGGCCCGAAGAGGGCGATGTGCTCCCCCGCTGCGATCTCGAGCGACACGCCGTCGAGCACCGGCGGGCCGTCGCCGTAGGAAAAGCGGAGGCCGGCGACCGTCGCTAGAGCCACAACACTCCCAGGGCGACGATCGCGACGGCGGCCGCGAGCGCGGTGCGGTCGAGAAGCGTCCACGGCGGCCGTGGGGCGCGTGTGCGGGTGGGGCGGCCGTAGCCGCGCGCCTCCATCGCCTCGGCGAGGTTCAGCCCGCGCTCGAGCGAGCCTGCGAGGAGCGGCGAGAGCCGGCGGATGGGGCTGAGCTCGACACCGCGCCCGCGCAGTGCCAGCCGCAGGTCGCGGGCATCGCGCTCGAGCAGCGGCACCAGGCGCGTCGCGAGTGCGACCGCCACCGTCGAGCGGCGCGCCCAGCCGGCGGCGGCGAGCAGCCGGTCGTGGTCGACCGAGAGCGCGTAGACGGCGAACGCGAGCCCGACGGCGCCCAGACGCAGGCCCTGGAAGAGGCCGTTCCGAAGCTCCTCGGTGCTCACGTCGAGCGTGCCGAGCACCGGGATCGTCGGTCCGGTCCACAGGATGTGCGTGCCGATCTCTTCCACGAACGGCGTCAGGATCACGAAGAGGGCGGCGGTCGAGAGCGTGCCGAGGAGGTAGGGCCAGCGCCGCTTCGCCGGAGCGCGAAACGCGGCGGTGAGGAGGATGAGGCAGATCGCCCCCACCGACCAGAGGCTCGTCGAGAGGAGCGCCGCCGTCGCGAGCGCCGCAAGCAGGGCGGCGGCCGGCGCAGCGCTCATGGGACAACGGTCCCGTAACGGTGGGCGAGCGCGGTGGGATCGGCCGCAAGCTTGTGCGCGACCGCGCTCCCGAGCTCGAGCAGAACACCCTTTCGGAACTGGCGGATGCGCGCCGTGCCGGGAGCGAGCTTGCCGCCGACCACGATGAAGTTCGTCGCGGTTCGCCTCGCGTCGACCGTGCCCCCGACTTGCGCCGCGATCCGCTTCGCAAGAGCGCGGTCGGCAGAGACGACCGACGCCCCGGGCTTCACCCACTCGAACCCGTGCAGGAACGGCTCGGGGTAGGCGCCGAGGACGACCGGCACGTGCATCGTCACGCCGGTCCAGTGGCGGTAGTCCCACCAGAGAACGTCACCCGGGCGCAGCCTCACCTCGGCGGCGCTGCGACCGCCCTCGACCCCATTCACGAAGTAGAACCAGTCGCGCTGCTTGCCGAGCGAGCCCGCGACACCGCCCACCGACTGGAGGTAGCGGCCGCCGTAGCGCGTCGTCACCTTCAGCTTCTGCTCGACGGTGCGAATGCCGTCGGAGCCGGCGCGGACGTGACCTGCGTAGACGACGTTCGCACCGTTCTCGCGTGTCACCCAGAGCGTCGCCGTGCCGTGCCCGCGCACGCCGCCGCAACCGGCGACGGCGAGCGCGAGCAGAAGCAGGGCGGCACGTCTCACTTCACGGCGTTCGAGCGGACCACGCCAGTCGCGGTCGCGCGCACGAGCAACCCGGCATGCTTGCCGGGGCAGAAGTCGGTCCCGGTGGTGCCGGAGACGGTCTTCTTCGAGCCGACGCGCCACTGCAGGCCGGCGACGTCGGCGACCTTCGCGTTGTCGTCGTAGGCCTTGGCGACGTAGCAGCCGGTCTTCGTGGACGGTCGAACGTCGAGGGTGGGCGGGCCGCCCGTCGGGCCGAAGTCGGCGTAGTACCACAGCACCGTGTCGCCGTCCTTCAACGCAACCTTGTCGGCGCCGACCGGCGGCGAGGCGTTGTCGACCTTGAACACCCAGCCGCTCGACGCCGAGCCGCCGTAGAGGCCGACCTGGTCGACGTAGTTCCCGAAGCTCGACTGCGTCACGTGGTAGTAGAGCTCACCGAGAACCGACGCCTGCTGGATCGCGTCGAGCGCATTCGACGCGGTGACGGTTACCTCCGTCGGGCCGAACAGGGTCTTCGACTTGCCTTCCACGCGCACGTGAACGGTCGCAGCAAGAGCGGCTGCGGGCAGCGCGAGCGAGAGAACGACGACGAGCATGAGGCGCTTGGCCACGATTCCTCCTTCCGCGAGGGGATCGGTATGGAGGGCGACCGGCAGGTCTTCTGACTCGAGGCTCCCCCTCCACCGCCTTCCCGAGCGTCCGCTCAGTGGCGTTCCGGTGGAGGGCAACTCCTCTTACAGCGGCGGGACCGTCCCGGACTCACACCGGGTTCCCTCGCCACTCGCCCTTTGAGCCGCCGAATCTACCATGCCCGTTCGATGGTCTCCCGCTGGCTTCCCGCCGTCCTGTGGGCGGCCGTGATCTTCGCGTTCTCGTCGATCCCCTCGCTGAGCTCGGGGCTCGGTACCTGGGACACGGTGCTTCGGAAGGGCGCGCACATGACGGAGTACGCCGTGCTGGCGTGGTTACTCGTGCGGGCGGCGCGGTCGTACGGGTGGGCGTTCGGGCTCGCGGTCGCGTATGCCGCGACGGACGAGTTCCATCAGACGTTCGTGCGGGGCAGGCACGGGAGGCCCCTCGACGTCGGCTTCGATGCCGTCGGTGCGCTGGTCGGCTTGTGGGTCTCGCGATCTAAACTGCGGGCGTGGATCACAGCGAGGTAACCGACCGCCAGCTCGAAGCGCTGCTCGCCCGCCTCGACCGGCTGGTCGAGGAGCTCGCGCGGATGAACGCGCGCGAGGACCGCCGCGAAGAGCTGACGACGATCGCGCACGAGCTGCGCAACCTGAACGACTCGCTGCAGGCGATCACCTACGCGGCGCTCGGCACGCAAGGCCCGCAAGTGCGCCGCCGCCGCGGCACCTGAAATCTCGGCCCCCTTCCGAAAGCTCGTCAACCCGGCTCGAACCCCGCTGCCGGGTCTTCGTCACGCTCCCGCCACAGCTACGTCACGGCTACGTCACGGCGGCTGCCGTCGGTCGAGCAGGCGTCGAGCTTTCGGTCGGGCAGGCGTCGAGTTCCGCCGGGGACGTCCATCCGAAGCGGATCTCAGTCGCAGTATGCATCGAACCGTCTCGATCAGCCGCCCACGAACCTGTTTCATCACACTCTTTTTCGTCGTCCGTCACGTCGGCTGCCGACAGACCTGGCCCAGGAGGACGATCCCGCGAACGCGTGTGAGCCGTGGCGCGCCCGCGAAGGCGGATGAGCCGTAGCGCGGGCCGGGCAGGGCTACGGCAGCCGGTAGATGTCGAGCACGCCGCTCGTCGCGTGGTCGTTCGCGTTGCCCTCCGCGACGGCGACTCGGCCGTCGGCGACGATCGGGCTTTGCCAGTGAACGGCGCCCGAGGGCAAGGTCGCGATCTCGCGGCCACTCGTCACGACGTAGACGTGGACGGCACCGTCGCCGGCGACGAAGAGCAAGCTCCCCGCGAGGGCCGGCGACGTGCCGGCCGTGTGGTTCGACCACACCGGGTGCAGCCGGCCGCCCTTGAAGAGCAGCGCTTCGGTGCCGCCGCTCGTCGAGACGATGACCCATCCGCCGTTCCAGACGGCGGGCTCCGAGAAGACGTCCGCGCCGCCCGGTGCCGGCAGGCTCTGCAGCTCGCCACCGGTGCGCGCGTTCACACCCGGCAGGCGGTGCAACTGCAGAAGCCGCAGGATGGCGTCCTTCCCGCCCTGCACCGCGTAGCCGCCCGCCAGGAGTGCGGGGCTCGTCGAGCCGAGATCGACGTCGGCGTCGTTCAGGTGCTGGTAGCTCGCCGGGGTGTAGTGCCGGAGCATGGTTGCAGCGTTCGGCGACAGGACGACGACACTGTCGCCCCAGTCGGTGCGGCCGTTCCAGGGCCCGTTGCCGGTTGCGACGACGAGCGTCCCGTTCGCCGGATCGACCGCCGCCCCGCTCCGCGACCAGATCGCCGAGTCGCTGGACGTACAGCTGTGCGGGACGATCAGCGCGTGCCGGTCCGAGCAAAGTGAGTTCCAGACGTGTTCGATCCGGCCCGTCCGCTCTGACAGCGTGACGACGTGGCCCTGGTAGGAAGGAGCGTCACCGATGTACCCGCCGGTCGTCGCGATCACGAGCCCACTCGACACGTTCAGCGACGACGTGATCTTCTCGCGCGTCGCGTCGCGCGTGATCGTCGCCGTCCACAGCGACTTGCCGTCGGAGACGCGCAGCTTCGTGATCCGGCCGTCCGGCGAGGCCGCGTAGATGGCGCTTCGGTCGGTGGATGCTGCGGGCGTTGCGTTCGTGATCTGGGCCGACCCGGCGAGGTGCGTGTAGCTCGACGGCGTGGAGCGCCAGAGAATACGCCCGGATGAAGCGTCGATCGCCTCGGTCTTGCCGTAGGTGGTCGTGACGAAGAACGCGTCGTGCGACGCACCGCGCACCGACACGTCGTGCAGGTAGATCGGTGACGAGTCGACCGTTCCCCCGAGCTGAACCTGGCGCCGCACGAGGGTGGACGCGTTCGTGGCGGTGATGCCGCTCGCGGGCGCGCTGCCGTGCCGGGCGGCGTCGTAGCCGAACCGAGACCAGTCGTTGCCCGACGCGCCAGGACGTGCCGACGCGGGCACCGCGACCAGCAGGCCCACGGCGGCGAGCGCGACGAGCGTCCTCACCGGGCGGTCAGATCGCGCGTCTTGATCCAGGGCAGCGGCGGCGTCAGGAGCGATTCCGCGTGCAGATAGGCGAGACCGGCGAGCGGGAAGTCGCTCCAGCGCTCGAAGCAGAAGTAGCGGCGTCGCCAGTGCGGGAAGAACTTCCGGTTGAAGCTGTGCAGGCGCTCGACCTGGAAGAGGCGGTCGGCTTTCAGGAGCAGGAAGCGGAACGCCTTCATGGAGCGCGATGCCTGCTCGTCGGCCTCGAGGAAGTCGGCGAAGACGGCGAAGTTGAGGGAGAGCTCGGTCACTGCATGGTCGCGCGCCCAGCCGACGGTCTCGGTGATCAGGTACTCCATCAGCCCGTTCGGCGTGTCCGTGCGGCGACGCATCGAGGCGAGTGAGTAGCCCTCGCTCGCGGGTGACGGGACGAGTTGCAGGAAACCGCCGACCGTGCCGTCGGGGCCGACTGCGACAGCGAGCACGGTGTCCGGGTAGAGGAAGAGGGCATCCATCGCCATCGTGAAGCCTCGCTCGGGCCAGTTGCCCCGCCATTCCTTCGAGACGGTGCGCAACTCGCAGCGCAGCGTCTCATCAGCATCGGCAGTCGAGAGGACGCGCACGATGTAGCCGTTCTTCTCGAGCCGGGACACCGACTGCCGGATCTTTCGGATCGCACGCCCCTCGAGCGAGAACTCGGTCGGGCGGATCACCGCTTCGTCGCCGAGGTAGATCGACTTGAAGCCGAGCTGAACATAGTCGGCGAGCGCTTCGGTCGAGACACCTGCGACCGCGACGCGCCAGCCCTTCGTGTGCGCGACGCGCACGAACTCGGCGACTAGGTCGGATCGCTCGGCGTCGTCGCCGATCGGGTCCCCGGCGACGAGCGCGGTGCCTCCGATCAGACGGTAGGCGAGAAACGACTTGCCGCTCGGCGAGAAGAAGTAGCTCTTGTCACGTCGGAGCGAGAAGTAGGCGAGGCTGTCGCTGCCGTGCTCGTGCACGAGCTCCGCCGCGCGCAGGCGATCGTCCGCTTCCGGTGGCTCGACCGGGAAGGGCTTGAACCAGAGCCAGAGGGCGCGAACGGCCAGGGCGCCGATCATGATCAGGAGCGCGATCTCGATCCGCTCGGAATACGCCTGGTTGTCGTCCAGGTAGATGCCGAGCAGCGGGATGCAGATGAGGAGCGCGAGCCCGACCTGCACGAGCGGGAGCACCGTCGTGGGGTCGCCGGGTGCGACGAACCGCCGGCGCGAGCGGAAGAGCGCGACGAGCAGCGCGAGGTGCACGGTCGACTCCTCGAAGTCGAGCCCCTTCACGAGATGCGCGACCGCGGACGCCGCGACGACGACGACCGCGAGGTACCAGGCACGACGCTTTCGCCGTGCGAGCCCGCGCGAGAGCCAGATCAGTCCGAGCCCGAGTGCGAGCACGAACGTCCGCGCGGCGGCGGGGACGCCGGGCGGCAACACGCCGTGCACGAGGTCGAGTCGATCCGCCGCGGCAGGAGTCAGCGCGGAAACGATCGAGAGGACGCCGGCAGCAGTTGCGCACCAGGCGAGCAGGATGGGCGTCGCGGGGCGGCGCACGTCACCAGGGTAGCGCCTGCCTCACCTGAAGCGGCGCCGTGGCCCCGGCGGCCACGGCTGGTGACAGCCCACAGATTCGAAACGCGCGCGTGCGCCGGCAGTGTGTCGGCTCGCCCGTGGTGCGGCGCTAGTCGTGGAGGAGGACGCGCCGGAGCTCGTCCTCCTTGCCTGGCTCCAGGATCGCGAGCACCTGGTCGCCCTCGGCGAGCTGGGTCTCGTCGTCCGGGATCTCGGCCTTACCGTCGCGGACGATCGAGATCAGGCGCGCGCCCTCGGGCAGCTTCAACGCGCGCACACGCTTACCCTGACAGTTCGCGAGCTTGTCGACCGTCACCTCGACGATCTCGAGGTTCTCCTTGCGCAACTCGAGCAGGTGGATCAAGCCGTGCTCGGGCACCTCGTGCTCGATCAGGCCCATGATCGCGCCGGTCGCCGACACCGTCGGCGAGATGCCGAGCAGATCGAAGTACACCTGGTTGCGCGGATCGTTGATGCGCGCGATCACGTTGCCGACGCCGTACTTCTCGCGCGCCAGCTGACAGATGACGATGTTGTCCTCGTCGTCGCCGGTCGCCGCGACGAGCAGGTCGGGTGGCCGCTTGACCCCCGCTCGCTCGAGGACGAAGAGCTCGGTTGCATCGCCGCGAATCACCTGATGCTCGAACTCGGCCTCGAGCTTCTCGAAGCGATACGGACGCTGCTCGATCAGCGTCACCTCGTTGCCGCCGCGGAGCAGCGAGCGCGTGAGATTCGCGCCAACCTTGCCCCCGCCTGCCACCAGGACGTACATCAGACGGGGATCCTGTCCTCGGACGCGCGAACGGCCTCGACCAGCGTCTCGATCGCCGCCGAGGTGGGGCAGACGATCCGCAGGCCGCGAGTGGCGTAGAACTGCGCGCGCGCCGGGTCGAGCACGCGCGCGACGACCGTCGGCACCTCAAACTGCTTCTGTGCGACCTGCGCGATGACGATATTCGTGTTGTCGCCGTTCGTCGCGACGACGACGGCGTCGGCTTCCTCGATCCCGGCTTCACGCAGCTGATGCATGTCCATGCCGTGCCCGACAAGGAAACCCCCCGCCCAGTGCTCGCCGAGCCGGCCGAGCGCGTCTTCGTTCTCGTCCATCACCGTCACGTCCCAGCCCGAGGCCTGCAGCTGGAGCGCGACGGCGGAGCCGACTCGCCCTGACCCGATCACGATTGCTTTCACAGCGGAGGAGCGTAGCTCCAGCGGCTAGGTCGCCGCGAGCTCCTCATCGAGCACGATCTGCGGGAACGCGACGATGAGCACCTCGCAGGGCGCGCGCCGCAGAACATAGTCGACGGTCGGCGAGAAGAACCGCGATTGGCGACGCCACCGGGGCGCCGAGCCGAGGACGATCAGGTCGGCATCGACCTCGATCGCGCGTTCGACGATCGCGTTCCCGATCGCACGGGCGCGAACCGTCGTCCCCTCCACGACCACACCGTGATCGCCGCCGAGGAGCTTTGCCTCGGCGAGCGAGGCGTCGGCCCGCTCGTCCTCCTCGAGCATGGGAGCGTCCAGCGGCTGGTCGAGCGGCACGCGGATCACGTGCAGCGCTTGCACCTCGGAGCCGTGCTCGCTCGCGAGCTTCACCGCCGTTGCGAGCATCTCCTCACCGATCAGCCCGATCTTCATCGGCACGAGAATGCGGTGGAAGTCGACGGGCTCCTCGACATGATGCTCGTCGGGCCCTCCCACCCGCTCCATCAGCCCCTCGCCGTGGGTGTAGCGCACCGCTCCGAAGACGACGAGCCCGACGGCGAGCCACGCCGGGCCGGCGTACCGCGCGGCGGGATGCGTCGCAAGCGCGAGGATCCAGATCGCGAACGTCGCGATCGAGCCCACGATCGCCGGCACAGGGACCTCGACGCCCCTGATTCGCACGTTGAACGGCGCGCGGTACGGGCGCGGCAGTTCGGGCTCGTCGATCCGCAGCTTGATCACCGCGAGCTGCGCCGCCGTGAACGCGACCAGCACGCCGAACGAGAACAGACTTGCGAGGAACGTGACGTCGTGCTTGATGAACGAGGTGGCGATCACGATCGCCGACGAGACCACCGCCGCGGAGAGGATCGCCTGCGGCGGCACGTTCGCGCGACGGCTGAGGCGGCCGAAGCTCCGCGGCAACTGACCGTGCTCACCGAGCGAGTACGCGAGCCGTGAGAAGCCGGAGATCGACGTCGTCACCGCAGCGAAGAGAATCAGTGCACCGGTGGCGCCGACGTAGAACCGCAGCACCCCACCGAGACCCCACGGCAGCTCGTTGCCGATCCGCTGCGCGACGCCGAGCAGCGGCGACCTGATCCACCGGGTCCCGAGCTCGGTGTTCGCACCGGGGAACGCCGATATCGCGACGACCGCGATCGCGACGTACACGGTGATGACCGTCCCGATCCCGCCGAAGAGCGAGCGTGGCAGGTCAACGCCCGGGCGCCTCGTCTCGGCTGCGAAGTTCGCAACCGTCTCGAGACCGGTGAAGGCGAGCATCGCGAGCGGCAGCGAGAACGCGATCGCATGCCACGTCGGATGGGTGCCGAGCGACATGCCACGGCTCAGCGCATGCGGCGAGAAGACGAGCGCGAACCCGAGGACGACGAGCAGGAGCTGGGTGAGGACGTCGAGCGCCGGCACGAGGATCCCGAGGGCGTAGAGGGACGGCCGCCGAAGGAGCCGGACAACTGCGACGAGGGCGATCACCCCGACACCGACGACCACATCCCACGGGTTCCGGTCGAGCGCGGGCACCTGGAAAGCACCAGCGAGGTAGTGCGGCAGGAAGAGCGCGGACAGCGCGATCACGATCAGGTAGTCGAGGAAGAGCGCCCAGCCGGTCATGAACCCGGCGAGGTCGTTGACCGCCCGCCGGACGAACGTCGCGGCACCGCCGGTCTCGGGCAGTGCGGCAGTGCCCTCGGCGTACGACAGTGAGACGACGAGGAAGAGCACGCCCACGACGAGCAGGACGATCGGCGTGAAGCCGAGCGCATGGGCTGCGAGCACGCCGAGCGCGAAGTAGATGGACGACGCAACCTCGCCGTAGACGACCGAGAAGAGCGCCCGCGTGTCGAGGTCGCGCTTGAGGCCGGGGAGCTTCCTGGCTATGGCCGTCTCCGCAACATCAGCAGGCGACCGACACCGGCGGCGATGAAGAGCACGCCGAGAACGACGCCGACACCGAACCCGTGCCGAAGCGTGACCGACAGCATCCCGAGCCCGAGCAGGATCATCACGATCGCCATCCCCGACACCAGATTGCGATACATGCTCACGTGACGAGCTTCTTCCCTGCGGCCACCATCACGCGGCACGGTGCGTGCTTGAGGACGTAGTCGACCGTGTGCCCGAAAATCGCACGATGGTCGCCCCGAGGCGCCCCGAGAACGACGATCTCCGAGCCGCGGCGCCCCGCCTCGTCGACGATCGCCCTTCCGGCTTTGCGCGCGCGCACCACCCGCTCGACCACTCGCACACCGTACGGCTCCGCGATCGCGCTCGCATGATCGAGCAGGTCGTGCGCCTCGGCGAGCTGCTCGGAGAGGTCTGCGTCGAGCGGCAGCTCGAGCGGGACGACGATGACGCGGAGCAGCACGATCCGCCCCGCGCGCTCGGTAGCGAGCCGTGCGGCCACCTCGACGGCCTCGCCCCACACTTCGCCGGCGACGATCGGCACGAGGATCGTCCGATACTCGAGTGCTATCGCCGGGCCGAGCGGCACGGGCGAGCGGGTGGTCACGCTGAGCGGCAGGCCGAGGCGGCGGCGGTAGAGGAGGTAGAAGACGAAGCCGGCGACGAGCCAGGCGAGGCCGGCGTAGCGCGTCGGCGCGTCCTGCACGACGACGACGAGCCACGCCGCGCCGGTCCCGATGCCGCCCAGGATCGCGAAGAGCGGCCAGTCGACGCCTCGAATCCGCAGGTTGGGGCGGGCACGCCACTCGAGCTCGGCATCTCGGAACCGGTAGCGCAGCGCCACGACGGAGACGTGGGCGATCGTGAACGACAGCATCGCGCCGAATGCGTACATCCGGCCGAGAAAGTCGACCTGACCGGAGAGCAGGAACAACGTCGAGCCGACACCCGCGAACACGACTAGCGCGAGCCACGGCGTCTTCAGCTTCGGATGCAGGCGGCGAAAGGCAGCCGGAAGCTGCCGGTAGCTCGCCATCGAGTAGGTGATCCGCGACGCGCCGATCACCCCCGCGTTCGTTGCGATGAAAAGGATGGTCGCGGCGAGGATGCCGACGTACACCTTGATGATCGCGAGAATCGCGCCGTGCAACCCGAGGTTCTCGACCAGACCGAGCACCGGATCGTTCTTGAAGCCGTGCGGAGGGTTCTCGCCGAGCTGCGTGACGTAGTGCGATCCCCGGTGCACGACCGGCATCGCCGAGAGGGCGATCCACGGCAGGGTGAAGTAGATCGCGAAGACCGCGATCGCCACCCATGAGATCGACTTCGGGATCGACCGAACGGGATCGCGAGCTTCCTCGGCCAGGTTCGAGACGGTCTCGATGCCGGTGTAGGCGATCATCCCGACCGGGATCGCGAGCAGAAAGGCACTCCAGCTCGGCGCCACTCCGAGATGGATGTTCGACCGCAGCACGTGCGGGCTGAAGATCAGGAAGAAGCCGAGCGCGACCAGCAGGAGCTGCGTCGCGAAGTCGATCACGGCGAGGACGATGTTGAGTCGCGCCGCCTCCTTGACGCCGACGATGTTGATGCCGACGAGGAGCCACGTCAGCCCGATCCCGACGATGATGTCCCACGGATTCGTCTTGAGTGGCGCCCAGAAGATCGACAGGTAGTGCGGGACGAAGATCACCGAGATGGCGATCGTGATCACATAGTTCAGCATCTGCGCCCACGCGGCACCGAAGGAGACGAGCTCGTTGAACGCGTGCCGTGAAAAGCTCGACGATCCACCGGCCTCCGGGTAGCGGACCGTGCCCTCCGCATAGGTCGCGGCGGTGGCGGCAAAGATCAGCCCGCTGATGATGAAGACGATGGGAGTGAGGCCGAGCGCGATGCCGGCGACGAGCCCGAGCGCGTAGTAGATCGACGAGCCGACATTGCCGTAGGCGGTCGCGAAGAGGGCGGGTGCGCCGAGGACGCGCTCGAGGCCGTGACTCTGACGCCGCCGGGGCACGGCGGGATGCTACGCCGAGACCCGGTGGGGCACGCTCGTGAGGATCACGTGCGGCTCGAACAGCAGGCAGCGCTTGATCGCGATCGCCCGGCTGCCGCGCAGCCGCTTCAGGCCGGGTTGGATCCGTTCCGGCAGCACGACGTTCACGGCTGCGGCCGGATCGGCAGTCAGACCGCGGACGTAGCCGAGGATCGCGTCGCCGAGCGAACCTTGCGCAGGCTCGTCGTCGACCGGGATCCCGAGCTCGGCCTCGTCCCAGGTGCGTTCGCCGAAGTGGACCGCACGCAGGTCGTCGACGCCCGCGAGCTCCCGCGCGTAGCCGACCGCCGCACGCGTCGTGGCGTCGGGGCTGCCGGCGATCACCCGTACGACGAGCCGGTCGGGGACTCGCCCCTCGGGTCGGCGCTCCGAGGTGACGGCCGGCACATCGGCAACGACGACGCCAGGCTCGACGCGCAGTCGCAGCTTCAGGCGGAACTGGGCGCGTTGCGCGGCCGCGAGCAGCGACCGCGTGCGGAACTGCTCGGGCAGAACGACGGTGACGGTCCCGCCCGCCTCGTCGTGGAGCCGTTCGATCTCTCCGAGCACGGCCTTCGTCGCGTCGGTGCCGGCAGGGCGGACGTCGAGCCGCGACTGACCGCCCGTGAAGTCGAACCAGCGGGCGCGAATCCCCGAGTCGGTGTTCGGACCGGCCACATGGAGCGCAGCGAACTCGCCGCTCCCGATCCGCCGTGCGTACCAGACGGCGCCCTCGGCGGCGACGTCGAGCGCCTCGGCGTAGATCAGGACGCGGTTCGACACCGAGAGACCGTAGCGCGCGGCGCGGAGCCGAAGCCCCGCGCCGCGCCGTGTGATCAACCGTGAACCGAGACGATCAGAGGAATGATCAGGATCGCGACGATGTTCGCGATCTTGATCATCGGGTTGATCGCCGGCCCGGCCGTGTCCTTGTACGGGTCGCCGACGGTGTCGCCCGTCACCGAGGCGGCGTGCGCGTCGGACCCCTTGCCGCCGTAGGCACCGTCCTCGATCGACTTCTTCGCGTTGTCCCAGGCGCCGCCGCCAGAGGTCATCGAGATCGCGAGGAAAAGGCCGGTGACGATGGTGCCGATCAGCAGACCGCCGAGCATGCGGGCGTTGATCAGCCCGACGACGATCGGGAACCCGATCGGGATCAACGCCGGCAGGAGCATCGAGCGAATGGCCGACGTGGTGACGATGCCGACGGCGCGGCTGTAGTCCGGCCGCTCCGTGTAATCCATGATCCCGGGGTGCTCGCGGAACTGGCGGCGCACTTCCTGCACGACCTCGCCGCCGACGCGGCCGACCGCCTGCATCGCGAGCGACGCGAACAGGAACGGCATCAGCCCGCCGATGAAGAGGCCGGCGATCACCCAGGCGTCGGACAGGTCGAACGAGACGTGGGAGAGCGAGCTGCCGGCCGGTGCCTGGTCGGTGAGCCCCTTCGTGTACGACGCGAACAGCACGAGCGCCGCGAGCGCGGCCGAGCCGATCGCGTAGCCCTTCGTCACGGCCTTCGTCGTGTTGCCGACCGCGTCGAGCGGGTCGGTGATCGCACGGACGCCTTCCGGCAGGTCGGCCATCTCGGCGATGCCACCCGCGTTGTCGGTCACCGGGCCGTAGGCGTCGAGCGCCACGATCAGACCGGTCATCGAGAGCTGCGCCATCACGGCGACGCCGATGCCGAACAGGCCGGCGAAGTGATGCGCGATCAGAATGCCGGCCGCGAGCACGATCACGGGGAGTGCGGTCGCCTGCATCCCGACCGCGAGCCCTTCGATGATGTTCGTCGCGTGGCCGGTCTGTGACGCCTTCGCGATCGCCTTCACCGGATTCCAGCGGGTGCCGGTGTAGAACTCGGTGATCGCGACGAGCAGGAACGTGACGACGAGCCCCACGGCCGCCGAGACGTAGAGGTCGGTGAAGCCGTACTTGCCGTTGTCGAACGCCATCGTGATCGGGATGAACCCGAGCGCGGAGAGGATCGTCGCGACGAGCACCGCCTTGTAGAGCGCGTTGATGACCGCGTTCTCGCCCTTCCCGAGGCGCGCAAAGAACGTGCCGATGACGCTCGAGACCGCCGACACCGCACCGAGCGCGAGCGGATAGAGGTAGAGACGGGCGTCCGGGAATGCGGTACCGAGGAGCATCACCGCGACCGCCGTGACCGCGTAGGTCTCGAACAAGTCGGCGGCCATGCCGGCGCAGTCGCCGACGTTGTCGCCCACGTTGTCGGCGATCACGGCCGGGTTGCGCGGGTCGTCCTCGGGGATTCCCGCCTCGATCTTCCCGACGAGGTCGGCGCCGACGTCGGCGGCCTTCGTGAAGATGCCTCCGCCGAGGCGTGCGAAGACCGAGATCAGCGATCCGCCGAAAGCCAGTCCCACGAGGTCGTTGATCGCCGAGCCCGGCGTGTGGTTCAGCCCGGCTGTCAGGAACCAGTAGTACCCCGTCACACCGAAGAGGCCGAGGCCGACGACGAGGAGGCCCGTGACCGAGCCGGCGCGGAACGCCACGTTCAGCGCGGGCTTCAGGCCGCCACGCGCCGCCTCGGCGGTGCGGGCATTCGATCGCACGGCCACGTTCATGCCGATGAAACCGGCGGCCGAGGAGAGAATCGCACCGACGAGGAACCCGAACGCGGTTCCCCAGCCGAGCTTGTGGTAGAGGCCGAGCGCGAGGAACGGGACGATCGCGACGACGGCGATCGCGGTGTACTGCTTCTTCAGGTACGCCGCCGCGCCCTCCTGGACGGCCGCCGAGATCTCTCTCATCTTTTCGTTGCCGGCCGGCTGCCGGAGGAGCCAGAACGTCAGGTAGATCCCCCACGCCACGGCCACGCCGGCACCGACGAGCCCGAGGAGCACAGGGTGATGCATGAACCAGTCCATCGGTTTCCTTCCCTCACAAAGTCAGCGCCGAAGGGCTTCGGCGCGGGCGATTATGTATCACAAGCGCAGGCGTGCGCTCCAGTCAGACCGCGCCGGAAGCCGCTTTCGCATAGGCGAGGTGGAGGTTCGCGAGCGCCCGGCGGAGGTCGGATGAAAGCTCGCTCTCGACGAGCGGGACGAGGGCAGCAAGGGCGTCGATCGCCTTGCGCGCCTGCTGCAGGTCGCCACGGTCGAGCTTGGCGTGGGCGAGACTCGCGATGGTCGAGGCCGCCGAGACGATGAACTGCTCGACGTCGAAGGCCGCGAGCTGCTCCTCGAGCCCGGCGCCGTCGACCTCGGGGCCGTCGTCGTCGGCGTCAGCCACCGACCGGCTCCCCCGCACGCACTTCGCCCGCGTAGACCTCCGCCAGCGAGGCGCCCTCCGCAAGCCGTGCGAGCTGTCGCTCCGCGGCGTTCTGGCCGGGGACGGCGAGGTAGGGAGCAGCGCCGATCTCTTCGGCCACAGGCTCGACCCAGTCGATCAGCTGGGCGATTCGCTCTCGAGCGGGGACGGGAATGCCTTGCTCGAAGTCGATCAGCTCCCCGGCGAGGCCCCACCGGATCGCACGCCACATGTTCTCCTCGAGCAGCCGGTGCGGCAGGGTCGGCAGCGGCTCGCCCTCGTCGAAGGCCCGGGCGCAGCGCACGGCGAGCGCGTAACAGAGCGCTGCGAGCGATTGCGCCTCGGCGAGATCGGGCTGCCCGTCGCAGATACGGATCTCGATCGTCGGGTAGGCGAGGTGCGGCCGGACGCTCCACCAGACCTGCGTGTGCTCGGCGATCGAGCCCGTGCGGTAGAGGAACGCGATGTAGTCCTCCCACCCCTGCCAGCTGCCATATGCATCCGGGATGCCGCAGCGCGGGAACATGCGAGTGAAGATCTGGGTGCGCGCGGAATGCAGCCCGGTGTTCACGGCCTCGACGAACGGCGAGCTCGTAGAGAGGGCGAGCAGCTCGGGCAGGAAGTTGCGCAATGCGTCGTGTACGGCGATCGCGCGATCGGGACCGGCGATCCCGATGTGCACATGCAGGCCGAAGGTGTTGTTCCGCCAGACGACGTAGCGCAGCAGCTCGTCGTTGCGTCGGTAGTGCGGCGTGTCGATGATGCGTTGATCCTGCCAACGGCTCCAGGGATGAGCACCGGTGCCGCAGAGCCCGATCTTCAACTCGCGCGCGATCGAATGCAGCCGACTCCGCCGGTCTTGCATCGCCGCCGCCGCCTCGCCGAAGCTCTCGCAGCGTCCGGTGCGTACCTCGACCTCGGATGCGATCAGCTCACCGACGATGTTCGGCGAGAGCTCGGTCTGCAGCGCCGCCGCGTGGAGCTCCTCGAAGCGGTCGGCCAGCTCGAGCGTCTGCGGGTCGAGCAGCGCGAACTCCTCCTCGACGGCAACGGTGAAGTCCGTGCCGCCTGCAAACGCGTCGCGTGAGGATGCGAGGAGCTCCTGCCAGGAGACGCGCTGTTCCTCGCCCATCGGCCGCAGCGTACCTCGCGCACCGTTGTCGAATTCAGGCGCCGGCGCACCGTCGCCCGCCCTTCGGTGCCAGGCACCGTTGCCGGAGTGTGACGGTTCGTCCACAGCCCTGGCGGAACCTCGCCGGCATCGGCATCATCGAGCGCGAGGTCGAAAGGGAGCCGGTGCCAGGCACCGTTACGGCGCCGCCACGGAAACCGTTACGGAATTGCGCCACGCGTGGCACAGGCTTGAAGGGCCGCTCCGGTGGGATGCCGGCGCTACTCGAACGGGTAGCGGGTGATGACCTCGAAGAACGACGGGCTTCGAACTACCGAGTCATTCGGGCGGGACAGCCATAACGGATGGTTCGCCTACGCGGGTGCGAGCAACCGCTCAGCGACGCTCGCCCACGACCACCGCTCGACCACGGCGCGGCGTGCGGCGGCGCGCAACTCGTCGTGGTCTGCGCGTGGCAGCCCGAGGATCGCGTTCAGCTTGCGCGCGAGCTCGGCTGCGTTGCCCGTGTCGAACGAGGCGAGGTGACGCAGTCGCTCGGGGTAGGCCTCCTCCAGGCCGGCCGCGACCTCGGCGAGGCCCGAATGGCGCGCCACCAGCGGCGGCGACCCGGCCGCCGCGGCCTCGGCGGCGACCATGCCGAACGCCTCGGGAAAGATCGACGGGACGACTGTGACGTCGGCAAGCGGCAGGAGGTGCACGAGGTGCCGATGCTCGAGCGGGCCGGTGAAGAGGGTGCCCGTCGGTGCGGCCGCCTCGTACCTCGAACGCTCAGGCCCGAAGCCGACGATGAGCAGGCGCGCATCGACCTCGCGCATCGCCTCGAGCAGAACGTGAACACCCTTCTGCTCGATCAGCTTGCCGAAGTAGAGGACGGTCGGCCCGTCGCTCGCGAAGAAATGAGCGAGGCGCTCGGCGTTGCCGTCGTCGGGCCGGCGCTCGTCGGCGCGTCCCTGGTTGGGTCGATCGCGTCGCGCCTCGGCGACGAGCGCGGTGAGTGCCTCACGTCGATTCTCGAGCGCGAACGCGTCGACGTCGACGCCGGGCGGCACCTCGCGCACCGGTTCGACATGACCGACGACGTCGTCGAGCACCTCACGGGTGTGCCGGGAGCCGACGAACGTCATTTCCGCGCGACCGAGCGCGTCCCGCCCCCACGACGCTAGCTCCGCACGGCCGCGCATCGAGTACTCGAGCTCGGAGCCGTGCGCTTTCACACGGAACGGCACGCCCGTCGCAACACCGACCGGCGCTCCCATCAACACGTGGTTCGTGAAGACGACGTCAGCGGGCAGCAGTTCACGCAGCACGGCAGCGTTCGCCTCGACGTACCCGGCACGTTCCGCCGCGGTGAAGTCCTGGAGGTACTTCGGCTCGAGGCCTGCGTACCGATCCATGACGAACACCGGCAGCAGCCCGCCCGGAAGCTCAGGGACGACTACCCGCGCCCCGCCGAGATCGTACTCCTCGGCCGCGCGTTCCTGGCACACGACGACGACTTCGTGCCCGGCGCGCGTCCATTCGCGGGCGAGCGCCCGCGTGTACACGTTCGACCCGGTGCCGCCGAGCAGGTAGCCGTGCCAGAGGAGGATCCGCATCGCGGCGCGTTCGCTCGTCGAGCAACCGCTAGGCGAGGTGGAAGTACAGCGCGTGCAGGAGCTCGACCGCGGGATTCGAGGTGTGAACCGTCACGTCGCTCGGGACGTCGAGCAGCGCCTCGGAGTAGTTGAAGATGATGCGCACACCGGCGTCGACCAGGTCGTCGGCGACCTTCTGAGCGGACCCCGGCGGGACGGCGAGCACACCGACCACGATGTTCTTGTCGCGCACCACGTCTTTCAGCCTGCCTTCGTCCTCGATGGTCGAGGAGCCGATCTCATGACCGATCCGCGCGTCGTCCGAGTCGAACACCGCGGCGATGTTGATGCCGTGCTCGGCGAAGATCGCGGAGCTCGCGATCGCCTGACCCAGGCGGCCGGCCCCGACGAGCGCGATGTTGTGCTGCCCCTGCGTGCGGAGGATCTTTCGGATCTCCCCGAGCAGCGAGTCGATCGAGTAGCCGACACCGCGCTTGCCGAACTTCCCGAAGTTGGAGAGATCGCGGCGGATCTGCGTCGCGTTGATGTTCGTGTAGTCGGCGATCTCCTGCGAGGAGATGCGTTCTTTCCCCATCTTCTTCGCCTGCGAGAGAACCTGGAGATAGCGAGAGAGGCGCGCCGCGACGCCAACCGTCAACCGGTCGGGAGCAGCGCCGTTCGACTGAGCTTGCAACATCACGAGGCATTGTGCCCGAAGGCTTCAGCACAACCGTAGGGTTGTCACAAACTACGGAGTTTGTGACACCTTTCGTGCCAGCGCGGCCTCGTCGACGTAGTAGACGAAAGCCCGCTTCCCGTCGATCTCGACGACCGGCAGCCATTCCCGGTACCGCGCTTCCAAGACGGCGTCGCCGGTGACGTCGATTTCCTCGTAGGCGAAGCCGAGCGGGCCCTCGAGCCGTGCGACCTGCTCGCGCGCTCGATCGCAGAGCGAGCAGCCGTGGCCGTGATAGAGGACGACCCTCCTCAGGGGTAGAGACCGCGCGTGATCGTCGCCTCGGCGACGCGCTGGACGGCGAGCCCGTAGGCGGCCATTCGCATCGAGGTCTTGCGCTCTTCGTACATCGTCCACGTCTCGTCGAACGCGCGCGTGACGATCGAGTTCAGACGGGCATTGACCTCGTCCTCCTTCCAGAAGTACTCCTGCAGTCCCTGAACCCACTCGAAGTACGAGACCACCACCCCGCCGGCGTTGGCGAGCACGTCTGGAAGAACGAGCGTGCCGTTCGACTCGAGGATCTCGTCGGCGGCCGGCGTCACCGGTCCGTTCGCGCCCTCCACGATCAGTCGTGCCCTCACACTCGCGGCGTTCTCGTCGGTGATCACCTGCTCGAGCGCGCACGGTGCGAGTACGTCGCAGTCGAGAAGCACGAGCTCTTCGTTCGAGATCTCATCGCCGCCCTTCAGCTCTGCCAGGGCGCCTCCGTTCTGCTTGTGCGCGAAGGCGGTCGCGACGTCGATTCCGCTCTCGTTGAAGCGACCGCCTGACGAGTCCGAGACCGCGACCACGGTCGCGCCCAGTTCACCGACGAGCTTCGCGAAGAACGAGCCGACGTTGCCGAAGCCCTGCACGGCGACCCGCAGGCCCTGGAGCGTTCGCCCCTGCTTGCGGACGGCCGATTCGAGGCAGAAGACGCCGCCGCGGGCGGTCGCCTCCACGCGGCCGAGGGAGCCGCCGATCGTCAGCGGCTTCCCCGTGACAACCCCGAGCACCGAATGTCCCTTGTTCATGGAGTAGGTGTCGAACATCCATGCCATCACCGCCGCGTTCGTGCCGACATCGGGGGCAGGGATGTCCTTCTCAGGGCCGATCTCGTTGATGATCTCCGAGGTGAAGCGGCGCGTCATGCGCTCGAGCTCACCCGGCGACATCGCCTTCGGGTCGCAAACGACACCGCCTTTGGCGCCGCCGAACGGCAGACCCATCAGCGAGCACTTCCACGTCATCCACATCGCGAGTGCCTTCACTTCGTCGGCGGTGACGTCGGGGTGGTAGCGAATGCCTCCCTTCGACGGCCCACGGGCGATGTTGTGGGTCACGCGGTAGCCGCGGAACGCACGCACGGATCCGTCGTCCATCGAGGTCGGAATCGAGACCTCGACGGCCTTCTTGCACTCCTTGAGGACGTTTACGAGACGCTCGTCGATCCCGAACGTCTCGGCGACCTTGTAGAGCTGTTGCTGCGCGAGCTCGAAGGGATTCTCGCGGAGGTGAGACTCGGGGGCCGCGGTGGCCATCGCCCGCGAATCTACTCGATGCGGAACCCGACCTGCGCCCGTGAAGGCTTCGCGTCGAGTGGGAGCGTCGGCCACGCCACGAACCGCAGCTCATAGCTGCCGGGCGCGAGCCGCGTGCTGGACGGGCCACGGCCGGTGATGCCGAAGCTGTATGACCCGGGCAGCAGGTTGCGGAGCCGGCCGAGCACACCGGTGAACCGGCCGCTCGCGGTGTAGAGCAGGATGTCGAGCCGCGAGACGGGCTGGATCTGCACCCCGTCGTCGTGCACGAGGTTCCCGGCTTGCATCGTCAGCACCGCCGGGCTCGTGTCCGACGGCTTGAACGAGGACTCGCTCAGCGACACGTGCGGGAGAAGGTTCGCCGCGTAGCGCCGGAACGAGAGCGCCCATGGCACACGCAACGTCTCGCTCCCTGACGGGGCGACCTGGATGACGCCGGTGACGAGGCGCGCGTGCGGCGCCGACGCGGCTGTGACCGTCACCTTGATTTTGACCGCCCGACCGATGGGGAGCGACACACGATCGGGTCGGACCCTGAAGTGGAGGGCTTCGGACTCACCTTGCGCGACGGCGCTGAAGGAGATTTGCAGGCGGCGCGTCGAGACGTTTCTGACGACGACCGTCCGCGTCGCGTGCCAGTGCGAGCCGCCCCAGATCCCGAAGCCGAGCGTCGCGGGCTGGGCCGCGACCTCGCCGACCGCCGACGCTCCCAGTCGGAAGGTTCCCGCTCCCACCTGGGTCGCAGGCGCCCCGCCAGGCTGGGCGTAGCCGACGAGGAGGCTCTGGAGCGCGGGGCCGTCGAGCGCAGGACGCATCTGGGCGAGGAGCGCCGCGCCGCCCGCCACCGAAGCGGCCGCACCGCTCGTCCCGTTGACAGCTCCGTAGATCGGTGAGCCGTCGGAAGCCGAACCGGGCTCTGCGGTCGCGATCGCGATGCCGGGCGCTCCGACGTCCGGCTTGATGCTGCCGTCGAACGCCAGCCCCTGAGACGAGAAGCCGGCGACGAGCCCATGACCGTCGTTCGCGTCCGCGTGACCATGGCCGAGTGCGATGCCCACGTCGATTCCGGCACGGCGCGCCGCCAGCAACTCGAGGGCCGCAGCGGTCGGTACGACGACCACCGGGGCGGTCTCGTCCTCGTCGATCGGCAGCGCGCCCGGCGGCAGCGAGCTGCCGTAGAGCACGACGGCTGCGGCACCGGAGCGGGACGCGGCGAGCGCGGTCACCTCCGGGGTGGCGCCGACCGGCGCCACGACCGCCCGGCCGGCGACGAGGCTGAAGCCGTGCCGATCGAAGAAGTCCGCGCTCGTCGCGCCTGCGACCCCCCGAGTCGGCCGGGGAGTGACGACACCGACCGTGAGCGAGTGCTTCGGCACGATCGATCCGAGCAGTGGCAGATTGCCGTCGAAGATCACGTCGAGCCCGCGCCGCAGAACGACGCGAATGTGGGGAAGGCGCACGCGTGAGTCGGTGGCCGCAACCGCGAGCGCGCCGCTCGCACCCGCCGGCCCGGCGACCGAGCCGAACGACGGTCCCGCGCCGCCGTCGTTCCCGGCGGGAGCGACGACAACGGTGTTCAGATCGAGCGCGCCCTGAACGGCCTGCGCTTCAGGCCCCTGGGTGAAGGCCGCGTACGGCTCGGCGACGCCGACGAGAGCGACGCGAACGGCGTCGTGGGCGTCGCCGTCGCCGTTCGGGTCGACGGCGTGCTCGAGGCCCGCGACGAGCTGGTCCGAACGGGCATAGACGAGCTGGCGCCCGTCGGCGGCCGGCTGCCAACCAGCCACGCGGATCGGCAGCACGGTCGCTCCGGGCGCGACGCCGTGCAGGCCGCCCGGACCGTCCACACCCGCGAGGATGCCGGCGAGCTCGGTGCCATGGCGCTCCACCTGCGCAGGGTTCTGGGGGTTCGCCCGCGCCGTTGCGTCCTGACGGCCGTCGACGACGTCGATCCCGGGGAGCACGCGGCCGCGCAGGAACGGATGGGCTTCGTCGACGCCGGTGTCGAGAAGCGCGATCGTCACGCCGCGCCCGTCGTAGCCGGGCAGGTCCGCGGACGGCCGATGACCACTCGTCGCTGAGAAGGCCTTCGAGGCGAGCAGCGTTTCCGACACAGAAGCGGGGTAGGCCGCGCGCACGGGATAGACGCCGACGACCTCGGGATCCAGGTCGAGGAGCGCGATCGCGCGACCGTCGAGCGTCGCGGCGAAGCCGTTGACGACGCGCGAGTAGCTGAAGTCGGGTCGAACGGTGATTCCTTCGGCCGCAAGCGTCGTCAGCACCTGCTGCTGCGCGGCGTAGGCGGACGAGGTCCAGGCGCGCTCCTGTGCCTCGGTCGCAAAGCGCGCCTTGGAGAGGCGCTGCGCGAGCGAGGGGGTTTTCAGCAGCACGATCA
Source organism: Gaiellales bacterium (assembly GCA_038239825.1). GTDB lineage: Bacteria > Actinomycetota > Thermoleophilia > Gaiellales > Gaiellaceae > PALSA-600. The sequence continues at coordinate 2,731 of JBBSEJ010000031.1, read as the reverse complement.
TCCGCTGCGCGGAGGGCACCGCGGCGCGCGGCTCTCCAACGAGTCCGAGCCAGCTGACGGCGGGCGCCTGCGCCGAGCGGTCGCGTCCACGCGCCGAGACCGAGAGGCCGAGCGAGACGGTGAGGACGGCGATCCCGAGCAGGATCGTGAGGCGAGCCTTAACCCGCCGTGGCGCGTGCATCGAGCGAAAGGTAGTCGGGGTACGGGACGAGGGGCGTGTAACGACCGGCTGAGGCGATCATCGCTGCGTTGTCCGTGCAGAGCGCGAGCGGGGCGAGGACGGCCTCCGGGAGCGCTGCGCGGAGCTCCGAGTTGGCTGCGACCCCGCCGACGACGGCGAGACGCTCTCCGCCCGCCGCTTCGATCCGCTGGACGAGTGCGCGGACGATCGCGCGCTGGTAGCTCGCGGCCAGGTCGGCGCGACGGGCGGCGAGCTCGTCGGGCGCGAGACCTCGCACAGCATAGAGGAGCGAGGTCTTGAGGCCTGAGAACGAGAAGTCGAGGCCCGGCACGCGGGCGACGGGGAAGTCGTACGCATCCGGGTTTCCCTGCTTCGCGAGCTCGTCGATCAGCCTGCCTCCGGGGTAGCCGAGCCCCAAGAGGCGCGCGCCTTTGTCGAATGCCTCGCCCGCCGCGTCGTCGAGTGTCGTACCGAGCACGTGGTAGCCGCCGCGATCGGTGACCTCGAGCATCATCGTGTGGCCGCCGCTTGCGAGCAGGCACGTGAACGGCGGCTCCAGATCGAGCGGGCGCAGGTAGAGCGAGGCGATGTGGCCGTGCAGGTGGTCGACCGGTGCGAGCGGTAACCGGAGTGCCCAGGCAAGTGCCTTGGCCGCCGAGACGCCGACGAGCAGCGCGCCGATCAGCCCGGGCCAGGTCGTGACCGCGACCGACCCGACGTCGTCGAGCGTCGCGCCTGCGCTGTCGAGTGCCTCCCGGATCACCGGCACCACAAGCTCGAGGTGCCTGCGAGACGCAACCTCGGGCACCACCCCGCCGAACTGCGAGTGCAACTCGTCCTGCGAGGCAACGACGGTCGAGACGATCTCCCCCTCCGAGGTCACGAGCGCTGCGGCCGTCTCGTCGCAGCTCGTCTCGATCCCGAGGATCAGAGCCATATCGCCGGCTCGAAATACGTGAAGGGAGCCGCAGCACTAACCATTCGGCGCTGCCGAATGACCGACCTCGCGCCACATGATGAGCGCGTCCTCACGGTTATCGGTGTAGTAGCCACGTCTGATTCCGCGCGACTCGAAGCCGAGCTTCTCGTACAGCCCGATCGCCTGCTCGTTCGAGACCCTCACCTCGAGGGTGTAGCCGCGCCGCTCGTCGTCGCGCGTGAGCTCGAACAGCCGTTCGAGGAGAGCGGTTGCGATGCCACGGCCCTGGTGCCCCGGCTCGACCGCGACGTTCATCACGTGCCACGCGTCGACGTAGCGTGAGTTGACGACATAGCCGACGAGGTCCTCGCCCTCGAACGCGCCGAGGCAGATCGACGTGGGCTTCGCGAGCTCCGACGCGAACATCGAGCGCGACCACGGTGTGGGATACGCGCTCTGCTCGATCGCCTCGATCGAATCCAGGTCGACGAGCTCGAGCCTGCGGATCTCGATCATCACCGCGGTCATGCTCGAGCCTGCGCGTCGGGCTCGCGCACGTAGAGCGGCTCGACGAGGCTCGCCTCGCCGAACGGCCCCGCTCGCGCGATGAGCAACAGCGGATCAGGGAGATGAACGAGATCGTCGTCGGGAGGAATCCGCGCACCTCGCGCCTCGAACAACCCGCGGTAGCGGATGGCACCGTCACCGAGCAGCGTCAGGCCGTCGACGTCGAGCTCGCCCGGCTCGAGGACGCGTGGGCCGGTCGTGAAGACCTCGCCGCGGCGCGCGTCGAGCACGGGCACACCGCCGTCATACGCGTCGAGCGTCGAGGCCCCGGCAACGGGAATGTCGAGCGTCAGGGCGAGCGAGCGCGCGATGGCGAGGCCGATGCGAATGCTCGTGAAGCTCCCGGGCCCGCGGCCGACGACGATCGCGTCGAGCCGGCGCGGATCCGGCAGGAGTGAGTCGACTGCCTCGAGCAGGTCGCCGGCGCGCGCAGCCCTCCCTCGAACCTCTGGGCCGACCGCGCAGACGGCCCCGAAGCTCGTCGCGGTGTCAAACGCCAAGATCGTCTTCACTCTCGATCCTCACCCGCCGATGCGACTCGTCAACGTGCTCGAGAGTAACCGCCGCGCGGGTCTGGGGGAGCCAGTCGCCGCCATGCTCGGGCCATTCGACGAAGGCGACAGTGCCGTCGAAGTACGGCTCGAGGTCGCCCCACAGCTCGGGATCGAGGACGGCGACGCGGTAGAGGTCGAGGTGGGCGACAGGGATCGGTGCCTCGTAGCGGTGGCCGATCGTGTAGGTGGGGCTCGAGACCGGCTCGGCGACGCCGAGGGCACGCGCCGCGCCGCGGACGAATGTGGTCTTGCCCGAACCGAGCTCCCCCGAGACGGAGACGACATCCCCGGCCCGCAAGCCGCGCACGAGCCTCGCGGCGAGAGCCTCGGTCTCCTCAGGTGAACCGGTGACGACCTCCACGTCCGTGACCTTAGTGCTCCCCGTCGTAAGTGCGCTTGCGGTCATGCGGCGAGTTGGAGCTGTGATTCGTCGTGGGCTGCTAGCCGTGTGATCAGTGCGGCGAGGTCGTCGCGTGTGAAGCGCCAGTCGAACGGCTCGGCGATCTCGTT
>JBBSEJ010000030.1:0-32614 GCA_038239825.1 Gaiellales bacterium | reverse complement strand
GTTCAGAACGTCGTGAGACAGTTCGGTCCCTATCCACCATGGGCGTTGGAGCTTTGAGAGGAGTCGTCTCTAGTACGAGAGGACCGAGACGAACGGACCTCTGGTGTATCAGTCGTCCTGCCAAGGGCGCTGCTGATTAGCCACGTCTGGATGGGATAACCGCTGAAAGCATCTAAGCGGGAAGCCCACCTCGAGATGAGGCCTCCCATCTCCTAGAGAGAGTAAGAGCCGTGGAAGACCACCACGTTGATAGGCGGGACGTGTAAGCACAGCAATGTGTTCAGCGGACCCGTACTAATTGCTCGAGGTCTTGATTCTGAACTCATTTCTCGTAGCTATGGAGTTTTGAAGGTCGTGCCGCGAGTACCGCGCACGTCTTCACACGTTGGGCGGTCATAGCGACGGGGAAACACCTCTTCCCATTCCGAACAGAGAAGTTAAGCCCGCTAGCGCCGATGGTACTCGGGGAGCAATCCCCCGGGAGAGTAGGACGCCGCCCATTTCTTTTTCGAGAGGCCCCGATCGGGGCCTCTCGTCGTTCAGGCGGCGCGCAGCTTCTCGCGCCAGTCCGGGTCGAGCTCGCGCAGCCGGCGGACGCGCTCGCCGACCGGTGGATGCGACGCGAAGAGCGCGGCGAGGCCCTCGTCGGCGAACGGATTGGTCGTGTAGAGCGGTTCCGTCGTCGGGCTCGCCGCGAAGGCGACGAGCTCCATCGCCTGTTCCAGGCGGACGAGCGCATCGGCGAGGCCGTGCGGCGAGTCACAGACCGAGGCGGCGAACCGGTCGGCCTCGTACTCGCGTTTGGGCGAGAGCAGCAGGTGGACGAACGCCGCCGCGAGCGGGCCGAGCACGAAGAGCAGGCACCGCTCGAGGGCGCCTCCGATCCGCGAGCTCTCGACGATCGCAGCGGCAACGACGACCGCGGTCGTCTGCGGCAGCACATCGCGATTGCGGAGATGGGCGAGCTCGTGCGCGACGATCCCCTCGAGCTCGGCGGGCGAGACGACACCCAGAAGACCCACCGAGAGGGCGAGCGCGGCCCCGCCGCCCGCGCCCCTCCCCGCCGAGAGCGCGCGCGGATAGCCGTCCGGGAGCACGTACAGCTTCGGTTTCACGACCCCGGCGCGCGCTGCGAGTCGCTCGACCGTCGAGTGCAATGCGGGTGCCTCACCGACGAGCAGCTCACGAGCGCCGACCATCCCCATCACGATCCGGTCGGCGTAGCCGTACAACGCCCCCGCCAGCATCACGGCGGAGCCGAGAAAGAGCAACGCGAGCCGGTAGCCGCCGAGCCGCCATCCGAAGGCAGCCAGAACGAGCGAGAAGCAGACGAGGAGCAACCACGCCTTCAACGCGTTACGGAGGACGAGAAACCGCCGGCCCTGCAACACGTCCTACGCTTCGTCGGACGGTTCGTCCGGGTCTTCTTCGGCCAGGCCGCGCGGCGGCCAGTCCGGCTCGGGCGCATCGCAGCGGCTCGAGCAGTGCAGTGAGGCGACGTTCTGGAGCGGAATCAGGATGTGACCGTTCAGCTCGATGTGGGCGACGTCCTCCAGGTAGCAATACGCCGTCAGGACACCGTCCTGGTACTCGCCGCCGAAGAGCGCGATCTCGACCTGCTCGCCCTTGTACTTGTTGGTGTAATCCTCCAAGGTCGGAGCCTAGCCGTTTCCGCATGGTTGCACGGTCGCCGCTGCCGTCGATGCCGCCAAAATGCTGTAGCGGTGTGGTCCCGGTGTGGTCTCAGGATGATGTCAAGGCAGGCGAGGTTGTCCGAGATCTCGTAGAACTTTGAACGGCGGTCCTCCCGCCTCGTCCGCTCCGGTTGGGAGCGTGCGGGGCGCAAACCAAGTCCGCGAGGACAGGAGGAACCGCCATGAAGAAGGTACTTGCCAGCCAGGTCGTCACGACCCTGCAGGCGTCGGAGAGTCCGCTCCCACCGCGTATCCAGGAGACGCTGGGCGAGCTTGTTGGGGCGGCGAGAGAGGGCTTGCTTGCGCTCAGCGTCGGTGTTGGGCTCGGTGTCGTGCATGAGTTGATGGAGCTCGAGGTCGACGAGGTCGTCGGTCCCAAGGGCAAGCACGACCCCGATCGCGTCGCGGTCCGGCACGGCCACGAGGACGGATCGATGACGTTGGGCGGCCGCCGTGTTGCGGTCCGTCGGCCGCGGATGCGTACGGCCGCCGACGAGCGCGAGCTGCCGGTTGAGAGCTACGAGTACTTCGCCGACCGCGACCCGTTGACGCGGGCTGTGATGGACCGGATGCTCGCGGGCGTCTCGACCCGCAGGTTCGCCCGTGTCGGCGAGCCCGTCGGGAGCGAGGTCGAGCAGGCGTCCACCTCGACCGGGAAGACCGCGGTCTCGGAGATGTTCATCGAGCGCACCCGCACCGCGTTGGGTGAGCTGATGCGCCGCCGCTTGGACGACGTGCGGCTGGCGGTGATGATGCTCGACGGGCTGGAGATCGCCGATCGCACGCACGTCATTGCGCTCGGGATCACGACCGACGGCGTCAAGATCCCGCTCGGGCTCTGGGAAGGCTCGACCGAGAACGCGACCCTGGCCCGCACGCTGCTAGCCGATCTCGTCGAGCGTGGCCTCGATCCCGAGCAGGCGATCCTGTTCGTGATCGACGGCGCCAAGGCGCTGCGGCGCGCGATCAAGGACGTCTTCGGCGAGCACGCGCTCGTGCACCGCTGCCACCGCCACAAGGAGAGAAACGTCACCGATCTGCTGCCCGAACGCGACCGCGACACCGTCCGCACCCGGATCAGGGCGGCCTGGTCGCTGACCGATGCGCTGCTGGCCGAACAGCGGCTGCAGCTGCTCGCCTCAGAGCTCGACCAGACCTGGCCCGACGCCGCCGGCTCGCTGCGCGAAGGCATCGACGACACGCTGACGCTGATGCGACTCGGGATCACCGGCAACCTCGCCGCGACGCTCTGCTCCACGAACCCCTGCGAGTCGATGATCGAGATCGTCCGCCACACCCAGCGCAACGTGAAACGCTGGCAGGACGGCGACATGCGCAAACGCTCGACCGCCGCCGGCATGCTCGTCGCCGAGCAACAGTTCCGACGGATCATCGGCTACCGCGACCTCGCCACCCTCGTCATCGCCATCGAGCGTCACACCCTCCACGCCGCCCCAAAGAACCAAGTCCGTCAGGAGGTCGCCGAGCTCGTTACCGTCTGACCGTCAACCAAGGACCGTCGCCCAAGTTCCACGACGATCCGGACATCCTCAGGCAGGCAACCGCTAGGGAAGCACCAACTAGCGGCGAGTTCATTCAGGGCGGAACGCCGCATCGCTCTGCTCGCCCCACGCTTCAGGGGACGCTCCCCGCACACTGGTTCTGGACAGCTTGTCCGCGTCACCACTTCTGCGGCCGGGAAAGGCGGCTATGAGCGCTTGATGATGTTGTGAACCTCGAGCACTTCTGGCTCGCCTGGCTCGATGCCTACCTCGGCGAGGATCGGCATTAGGCGTGCAGCGAAGGCGTCGAGTTGCTCCTTTGAGTCCCAAACCTGACTCACCTTCATCGTGTCCGCGGAGCCGAAGCACAGCTCGTAGTCAAGACCTTCGGCCGGAAAAACGTTCTCCTCATTGAGCCTGGCCACAACACGGTCGTACTGATCTCCCGTCAGAGATGCGGGCGCGAAACGGGCCCCGAGGCTCATCGAATTCTCCGATTTAAGGTTGCCGCACTCTTGCAGATGGCGGGCTGACCGTCGAGCAAAGACGTGCATCCAGGCGGCCCGATTCTCAGGTGGCGTTCGCGAGCGCTGGCGAAGCCCCTCGGAGCTACGGGCCTGAGAAATCGTCGACGTAGACGTGGATTGTGTCGATGAGGTGGAAGCCGAGACGTTCCACGATCGGTTTTGCCATCCGTCCCGCCTGGATCGTCAGCGCCGGTGTTCCCCGCGCGACCGCGAGGTCCCAGCGCGCGAGCACGAGTGCCCGGTAAACACCGCGACCGCGGGCGTCTGCCGCGACGGAGCCGCCGAAGAGATTGATGCCGGCAGGCCCCAGGGCCGCGGCCGCAGTGCCGACCACGCGGCCGTCGAGGGTAGCGTTCAGCTGCCGCAGCGGATTCCCCGCTGTTGTGTAGTCCTCGTAGAGCGTCGGCAAGTTCGCCTCCGTCTGTTCGAGCATCTCCGCCGTCGTCTCGAATACTTCGCCCGACAGCTTCTGCGACGTCGCGAAGTCGTCGAACGAACCGACCTCCTGAACCTGCACGTCGGCAGGCGACTCGCCGACGGGTCGTCCCACGAGCGCCATCGCATTTTCGGTCGCCTCGAAGCCCGGTGTCTCGTCGTTGACCAAACCGAGCTCCTCGAGTCGGGCGCCGAGCCACCGGTGCTCAGGGCCTACGAACCAGATCAGCAACGAGCGCCCATGGTCTCGCACGACCGTTCGCGCTTCTTCCACAACCACAGCAACTTCGTCCTCCGACAGGTCGCCCGGCTCAACGATCTGTGCGAACGGCAGCCCATGGAGAAGCGCGAGGAACCGACCGCGCTCAACCTTCCGGAAACCCGGCGCTATCGGCAGCTCGCGGAACGGATGCAACGCCTGCCTCCGCACCGGCTCCGGTATCTCGACGGTCTGCACCGGTTGACTCTAACCCCGCCCCACCCGCCGCATGCCTCCGAACGCGGATCGCTATCCTCGCTCACGTCCGAGCGCTCGCGCCCGGCCTCTTGGCCGAGCCAGGCGTCGGCCCGATCGTCACCGCACAACCGATCGTCACCTGGTTCCACCACGACCGCGTCTCGTCCGAAGCCGCCTTCGCACGCCTCGCCGGCGTCGCACCACCACCCGCGTCAAGCGGCCAAACGATCCGACATCGCCTCAGGCGTCCCCGGGGCGGCCCAACCTAGCGTATCGGCAGGGCTAGGCGATCATCGCGGAAATGCAGCTCCAGGACGGCGCAGTTGACGATCGGGTGAAACGGCTCGTCGCTCACATGGGTTCGCAAGGCGCGCATCGTTCCCCCGTGGGTGACGATGAGGATCTGCGCCGATGGATGCTTTCGCGCGATCCGCTCCACAGCCGCGAGGACCCGCTCGGCATGCTCTTCCCGGCTCTCGCCGTCGGGCCGGTCGCCGTGCGGGAACCGCTGCTCGAGCTCCGAGCGTGTCAGTCCCGACCACGAGCCGACGTCGATCTCACGCAACCCCGGATCGGCCAGGACGGGGATCTCGTGGGGCTCGGCCACGATCACCGCGGTTTCGAACGCACGCTGCAGGTCACTCGCGTAGACCGCGTCGAGGCGTGTCCCGCGCAGCTCGCGTGCGAGGACTCGCGCCTGGGCGCGCCCCGCGTCGTTCAACGGCGGGTCAGCCCAGCCCTGCCAGCGCCCTTCGCGATTCCACTCGGTCTCACCGTGCCGCGCGAGGAGGATCGTCGTCACGCCGCTAACGTAGCGATGCAGTGGAACTCGGCCTCGAGAACAAGGTGTGCATCGTCACGGGCTCGACGGCCGGGATCGGCCTCGCAACCGCCAAGATGCTTCTCGAGGAGGGTGCTCGAGTCGTCACCTGCGGTCGCCGCAAAACGGGCATCGGCGACCTCCACATCGCCGCCGATCTGACCCACCCCGGAGCCGCGTACGAGCTCGTCGCCGCGACCGAGGAGGCATTCGGGCAGGTCGACGGCCTGGTCAACAACGTCGGCGGCACCGAGATCCGGTCGCTTGAAGACCTGACCGACTTCGACTGGCAGGCCTCCTTCGAACTGAACCTGCTGAGCGCCGTGCGTGCGACCCGTTCCGTGCTGCCGGGAATGCGCGCGCGGAGGCGGGGCTCGATCGTGAACGTCTCCTCGACGGCGGGAAAGCGGCCGTCCACCTCGATGCCCGACTACTCGGTGATGAAGGCCGCGATGCTCTCGTTCTCGCGCCTCGTCGCCGACCTCTACGCACACGAGGGGATTCGCTGCAATGCGGTGGCGCCCGGGCCGACCGCGACCGACGCCTGGCTCGGCGCAGGCGGGCTGGCCGAGCAGCAGGGAGATCGCGACGAGGTGCTCGCGAAGGTGGGTGCGGGCAGGCCGCTCGGCCGGCTCGGCGAGCCAGAGGAGATCGCCGCGGTGATCCTCCTTCTCCTGTCCGACCGAGCGTCGTACGTGACGGGCGCAGCGTGGTCCGCGGACGGCGGAACCGTGCCGATCATCATCTGATCGAGCGGCTACCGTGACGACATGCCGGAACTTGCCGGAAGAATTGCCGACGACTTCGCCCTGCGCATGCGCGCCGCCGAAGCGCGCAGTCTGTCGCCGCTTGCCGTTCGGTCGTACGACAGCCGAGGTCGGGAGCAGCTCGAGGACGAGTGCGGCGTTCGCACCCCGTTCCAACGAGACCGTGACCGCATCGTGCACTCGAAGCCGTTCCGGCGCCTGAAAGGCAAGACCCAGGTCTTCATCGACCCTGCGGGTGACCACTACCGCACCCGGATGACCCACACCCTGGAGACGACGGGAATCGCCCGGGTCGTCGCTCGGGCGCTGCAGCTGAACGAAGACCTCACCGAGGCGATCGGCCTCGGGCACGACATGGGCCACCCTCCGTTCGGTCATGCCGGCGAAGCCGTGCTGGACGAGTTGCTGCTCGAGAGCGGGGGCGGCGGATTTCGGCACAACGAGCAGTCGGCTCGGATCGCTCGTCGCCTGAACCTCACGCACGAGGTCGTCGACGGGATCCTGACGCACACCGGAGACCGCGAGCCGGGGACGCTCGAGGGGAAGATCGTCCGGATCGTCGACCGCGTGGCCTACATCAACCACGACATCGACGATGCGCTTCGCTACGGGATCCTCGCGGAGGACGACCTTCCCCGGGACGAGCTGGCCGTCCTCGGTTCGACGGGGTCGGGGCGAACGGACACGCTGGTGCACGACCTCATCGAGTCGTCGGCGCGCGTCGGCGAGATCGTGCAGAGCGACGAGGTCGGCGCAGCCATGCTCTCCCTGAGGACGTTCATGTTCGAGCGGGTCTACCTCGGCGAGTCGGCCAAGCCCGAGCATGAGCGCGCCGATGCGGCGATCCGCCGGATCTACGCCCATCTCCTCGACCGGGGTGACTCGGAGGAGGAGATCGTCGAGTTCGTCGCGGGGATGACCGACCGTTTCGCACTATCGTACGCTGACGAGGTGTGATGGCACGGATCAAGGACGCCTCCGTCGATGCCGTGAAGGCTGCTGCCGACTTCGTCGATGTCGTGGGGTCGCGCACCCAGCTGCGGAAAGTGGGTGCCCGCTACACGGGACGCTGCCCATTCCACGAGGAGCGCACTCCCTCGTTCTCGGTGAACGCCGTCGACAAGCTCTACTACTGCTTCGGCTGCGGCGCGAAGGGTGACCTCATCACCTTCGTCCGCCAGACCGAGGGGCTGGGATTCACCGAATCGATCGAGTGGCTCGGCGAGCGCTTCCGGGTCCCGATCGAATACGAGGACAGCTCACCCGAGCAGGATCAGGCGCGCAGGCGCCGAGAACGGTTGTTCGCACTCCTCGACCAGGCCGCCGCGTTCTACGAGCGGACGCTCTGGGACTCGCAGTCCGGGGGCATGGCGCGCGACTACCTGAAGGGGCGTGGCCTGAACGAGGAGGTCTGCCGCGAGTTTCGGCTCGGCCTTGCTCTCGGCGGCACCAGTCTCGGTCGCAAAGCGTTGGAGAAGGGCTTCACGCGGGATGAGCTGGCCGCCGCGGGCCTCACGCGTCAGCGTGGTGAAGACTATTTCCAGCGCCGCCTGCTCTTCCCGCTCGCCGACGCCCGGGGCCGGGTGCTCGGGTTTCAGGCGCGGCGGTTGCACGAGGACGATCCGATCCCGGCGAAGTACGTGAACACACGCGAGTCGGAGCTCTTTCACAAGGGCTGGGTCGCCTACGGCCTCGATCACTCGCGGGCAGCGATCGCCAGAGAGGATCGCGCATGCGTCGTCGAGGGCAACACCGATGTGCTGGCGCTCAGGCAGTCAGGCTTCGAGCCGGTCGTGGCGTGCATGGGGACCGCGCTCACCGAGCGCCAGCTGGAAGAGCTCGGGCGCCTGACGAAGCGGCTGTGGCTCGCATTCGACGGTGATTCGGCCGGCGAGACGGCGACACTTCGCGGGATGGCGCTTGCCGTGCGACAAGGCTTCGACGTGAAGGTCGTCCCGCTACCGTCCGGAGTCGACCCGGCGGACGACCCGGGTGGGTTCGAAGCTCGGCTCGTGAACGCCGAGCCGTACCTCCTCTATCGTTCGCGCATCGAGATCGACCGTGCCGATGATCGCGAGAGCGCGTTTCGCACCGTCAAGGTGCTGCTCGAAGAGGCTCCCGATTCTCCCGAGCGGCAGGATGCGTGGCGTTACGCGAACGACAAGCTCGGAATGACCGTCCAGCTGCGCGCGGGCTCCGCCTCGGCGCGCGCGGCGGCGCCGCCCTCGCAGCGAGTCCTCGACGCGAGTGCAAAGCTCGAGCGGAACGCACTCGCAGGCGTGATCGCGCACGAACGGTTGAGGCCGCTGCTCGCCGAGCTCACCGAGGAGCACTTCTACGATCCGACGCATCGGCTGCTTCGTACGCACATCGTCGACCGTGTACCGCTCGACGGCGAGGCCGTGGGCCTGCTCGCAGAGCTCGATGCACGCGCCGTCGCCGAAGGGATCGACGATGCGACCGGTGAGGAGCTGATCTGGCGTCTCCGCGAACGCGAGCTGCGCCGCCAGCTCCAGCACTCGGACCCGCTTCGGACGAAGGAGCTGCAGGACGCCCTGCAGCGGCTGCTCGAGCGGGTCGCAACGCTCTCGTAGCCCGTTTCGCTGGGCGTCGCACGCGGTCTCGGGCATGACCGTGTGGTCGGCAACGGAGCGGGCTGCTAGCGGTGCGGCGATGGAGTCCCGCCTCCTCGGCCTGCTCGCGATGACCGACGCCGGGAGGCGTGTGTCGATCGGCCGGGGCCGAGAGAGCGCGCTCCTTGCCTTTGGCCCGGCTCGCTTCGCCTGCGCCGGAGTGCGTGCGGTGTTGCGAAGAGGGAGCTCCCCGGGTTGGACTCGAACCAACAACCCTCTGATTAACAGTCAGATGCTCTGCCAATTGAGCTACCGGGGACCGATCGTGGGGCGGGGCGCATTCTAGCTACGGTTCGAGGCGATGCTGGGCGTGCTCGCTCACGCTGCCCCGATCAGCTACAAGTTCCCGCTGCCGATCTGGCTGTACGTGCTCGGCGGGGGTGCCGCGGTGCTGCTCTCGGCGCCGGCGGCCGCGCTGGCTCTCTCCGAATCCGTGGTGCCTGAGAGTCGTGGGGCAGATCTGTACCTCGTTGCTCGGCGACTCCATCTCGGAAGCGTCGCGCGGGTCGTCGTCACGTTGCTCCTCACTGTCGGGATGACCGGCGGCCTCTTCGCGACGAGTGCGCAGGGCGCAGAGTTCTTCGAGAACCCGATCACGGTTCTCACGTGGGTCGACTTCTGGGTCGGCGTCGGGATCGCGTCCTGGCTCATCGGCGACCTCTGGGAGCACGTCTCGCCGTTGAACGTCGTCGCGCGAGCGCTCGATCGCGCACTCGCACGTCGTGGTGTGCAACCGCTTGGGTACCCCGCGCGGCTCGGGCAATGGCCGGCAGTCGGCCTCCTCCTCGTCTGGTCGTGGCTCGAGTTGATCTGGCCGAGCGCGAAGGATCCTCGCACCCTCGCGCTGCTCCTGATCGCGTACCTGACCGCGAGCCTCGTCGGTTGTGCCTTCTACGGCGCCGAAGCCTTCCTCGGCAATGTGGAGTTGTTCTCGGTGTTCGCCCGCACACTCTCGCGGTTCTCACCGCTCGAGCTTCGACCATTCGTCCCGGAGGAGTGGGCCGCCGCGCTTCCGCATGAACGCTCGGCCCGGCTGAGACCGTACGGATCGGGCCTGCGCACCGATCCGGCACTTCCCACCGGGGGCGCGGCGTTCGTGATCGCGACGCTCGCAACGGTCGTCTTCGACGGCTGGTCGCAGACCGACGCGTTCGGGTCGCTCCAGCAATGGTTCTGGGAACGCTCCACCTTCCTGGCCGGCCACGCGGCGGTGCTGCAGACGCTCTCGATGGTTGCCGTCGTGCTCGTCTTCGTCGCCGCCTACCTGGCGATCGCCCGGCGACGGGCTCTCGTGCTCGCGCCCACGTTGATCCCCATTGCGGCGGTCTACTTCGCGGCTCATTATTTCGCCTACCTCATGATCGCCGGTCAGGCGACGCTCGGCGTCATCATCGATCCGCTCGGGTTGTCCTGGAACCCGCTCGGCTGGGGCGAGTACGCGCTCTCGAAAGGCGTCGCCCCCGCCGGCGCCGTGTGGTGGATCCAGATCCTGTTGATCGTCGGCGGTCACGTGGCGGCCGTGTTCGCAGCGCACCGCCTCGCACTCCGTGGCTCGACTCGCGGACGAGCACTACTCGCCCAGGCGCCGCTCGTCGGTCTGATGGTGCTCTACACGGTCGCCGGGCTCTGGGTGCTCGCGCAGCAGATCAAGGCCTGATCATCACCGGCACATCGAACTCGTGCTGCGGCAACCCGTTCTCCGCTGATGGCGCGAACACCATCACCGTGGCCGCGCCCGGCGACGTCGCGTGCAGCGTGGTCTCGAAGCTGCCGCGAGCGGGAGCCCCCTCGGATGCCGTTACCGTCTGCTTCTCGATCACCTTGTCGTCGCGCACGAGCTCGACCACGAGCGTCGCCTCGAAAACGATCGCACTTCCCGCAACACCGAACGACTTGCGCACGTACGCACCGGCTGCTGGCGCTTCGACGAAGATGGGGGGGAGGTACGCGACGAAGTCGTGTCGTGTCAGACCGTCGCGGCCGGAGACATCGACGTGCGAGATCGACGGGAACTGCGTGAGGGTGTAGACGATCTCAGCGATCGCGCCCGGCGACACATTGTCGAGCCGCACGCTCGCGGTCCCGTGCGCGAACGTGACAGGAGCTGCGAGCCCCAGGGCACCAAGCGCTGCCGTCGCGACCGCGGTCGTGTGCGGGACCCGCACGGTGGCCGGGTGGAGCGTCCCGCGCCGGAGTCGAAAGACGGTCAGCGTCGTCGTCGTCGGCGGCGAGACCGGTGGTCGGGTCGTGAGCGTGGTGGCGGTGGGCGCGGTGACTGTCGTGGTCGACGACGTCGACCCGCAGCCTGCAGGGGCAGCGGCCACGGCAACCACGCCGAGGATGAGCAACGTGTGCCGACCCACGATCGAAGTCTGTCAGGGCACCTGCCGGTCGCGGGCACGGGACGCCGCGCTGCGCCTATCCTGTGGGTGTGAGCCCTGTCTCGATCGTTCTTCTGGTCGCGTGCATCGTGCTTGTCGCGGCAAGCGAATGGCCGCGGCTCTCACGGCGGGCGGGGCTCGACACCGATGTCCGGCATGAGCGCAAGCGCCGCAAGTCGCATCTCCGCGTGGTAAGGACGGAGACCGACGAGTTCGCGAAAGCGGTCGAGCGAGACCTCGCTGCCCTGCCGACGATCGACGACCGGGACTAGCCGTTACGTTCCGGTGACGCGGACAGTCGCGCGAAGAGTCGTCGTGTTCGGCAGGATCCGTGGAACGTCTTCCATGTTCTTCGTCTCCTGGTAGTCGGAAGCGACGACGACGAGCGCGTGCCGACCCTGGCGGGCAGCGATGCGGAGAGCGCCGACGGCTCCCACCGCCTTAACCGTGCGACCGTCGAGCGAGACGGCGATCGATGTCGGGTCGACGCCCGATCCGCCGTCGGTGACTGCGATCGTGACGCCGTTTCGGGTCGAAGTGACCTGAAGCTTCGGCGGCGTCACGTCGTTTACCCAGTAGCGGAAGGAGAACGCACCGGCTGCGGCGTCGGAACGGGTGTCGAAGACGACAGCGTAGAGGCCAGGCCCGGGGAGGATCGCGCCGGCGACGGGCCGGTGCGCGCCGTACTGCGTCCGGTACGGGTTGAGGTCGAGCGGCAGCCCGGGGTACCCGGCGAGATGATCGTCGCTCGTCCCGAGCACGACGTGTGGGACCGCGTGACCCGAGGTGACGGCAACGCCGAAGTTCGCGGGCGCCCCCTTGATCACGACCCGATAGACGCGCTCGGGGCCCGGGTACGTGACGTCTCCGCCCGTCGGGTAGCGATAGGTCGTCACGCGCTTGTCGCCGCCGAAGGTGGTTCCGCGGTAGGTGCCCGGTCTCGCCAGTGAGCGGTGGTGGTCGTCTGCGAGCCCCCGCGACGAGACCCCGAACCAGAGCGGGATCCGCCGGACGTCGGTTCCGCGCGTGAGGACGATGAACCCGGTCACGTCGCCCGGTGCCGAGCCGGGGGTCGCCTGCACGGCCAGCGAGCCTGGAACGCTCACGGTCGCCGGGACGGAGATCGACCCGACGCTGCCCTGAACCAAGGTGGACACGCTCCAGACGCCGGCGCCTCCTCCCGCATCGGTCAGGGTCACGGTCTGGGAGCCGGATGCGTCGCGGAGCCGGCCGAACGACAACCCACTCGGCGCCGCGAAGATCAGCGGGGCATCCGCGCGCGGCAGGTCGACGACACCGCCGCCCTCGCGCGTCGAGAGTACCTCCTGCCCGCTCGCCGAATGCACGGCGTCGCCGGACTGCACGAGCGCCGACTTGACCTGCGCGACCGTCCACTCCGGATGCCGTTCCTCGAGCAGCGCCGCCGCGCCTGCGACGTGCGGCGAGGCCATGCTGGTGCCGCTCAGCAGACCGAATGAGCCCTGGCTCGCCGGCAGCGACGAGAGAATCGAGACTCCGGGGGCGGAAACGTCGGGCTTGAGCGCCAGCGAGACCGGCGTCGGGCCTGCCGAGGAGAAGCCGGCGACGTGGTCGCTGCTGTCCACGGCTGCGACGGTGATCGCACCGGGTGCGCTTCCGGGCGAGGAGACCGAGCCGTAGCCGAAGTCCGTGAAGTCGTTTCCTGCCGCAACAACCGGGACGACACCGGCGGCCGCGGCGGCATCGATCGCCTGGACGACGAGATCGCGTTTCGGATCGACCTCCGGCTCGCCGAGGGAGAGGTTGATCACGTTCATCCCGTCGGTGACAGCGGCCTCGATCGCCGCCGCGATCTCGGCACTGTTCCCGTCGAGCCCGAAGTCGGGTGACGGGATGGTCAGTGCCTTGTAGTTCCCGATCTGCGCGTTCGGAGCGACACCGGAGATCATCGTGCCCCTGGCGTTCGTGCCGTGGTCGCCCGCGGCGATCCCGGCGACATGAGTGGCATGGAACGAGGCGGTCGGGTCGAAGGGGGTGTTCGCGAACTTGTAGGCCGGCGACGCGGGCGCGAACGTTCGCTGCACGATCACCTTTGCCGTCGCCGCCTGGGTCTGACCCTTCGGGAACCCGGGCGGATACTGAAAGCCGCTCGGGTCGAAGTACGGGTTCGAGGCGTCCAGACCGTCGTCGATGATCCCGATCTTCATTCCGTTACCCGCCGTATCGAACGCGGCACCCCACAGCTTGTCGGCACCAATCTGCTCAGGCCCGCCCGCGTCACGAAGGGCGTGGTAGCGCACGTTCGGCCACACGCGGTCGACACCGCGAACCCGCCCGAGCCTCCCGACCTCCGAGAGCGGAACGACGACGGCGAAACCGTCTGCGATCACGTGGTATCGCCAGCGCACCTGCGCGGATGGCACCGCCGATCGCACGCGGCGCGCCAGCTCTTCCTGGGCTGCCGCGAGCTGGCGGGCATACGACGCGTGGGAGGCGGACTCGAGGGAGCGGCCGAACCCTGCGAGCGGCGCGCCCTTCAGCGTCACAACGACCTCCGTCGGCGGCCCGGCGGCGCTCATCGCGCCCAGCACATCCCCCGCGAGACCGGCGGCGGCGATTGCGATCGCCCCACCGAGTAGGAGCGCCCTCGTCAGCGCCTGGATGCGATGACCCGAGCCCTCAGGTGTCTCACCGAGGGATGGAGGGTGGTTCGGGCGGTGTGCGCGAGGCGGCTTTTCTCCGGCATCGAGCCGCATTGTGCCGCACCGATCCGCGTGCCGCTCCCATCGACGGGTTGGCGATTCCCCGGGAAGCCTGTCAACATGGAGGTATGGCCCAGTCGACCGTCGCGCCGAACGTCCGCCGTCACTCCTCGGCCGGGCTCTTCGTCTCGCTGCTTCTGCCGTTCGCCATCCTGGCGACGGTAGGAGCCTACGGGCTTCTGCGGTCGTCCGACTCGACCAATCTCCCGCAGCCCGGCAGTCGGGGCGCGCTCGTCTGGGGCAACGGCATCTTCGCGAGCCGGGTGGAGATGAAAGCATGGCTCAATCTGCACGGCGGTGGTTACCGCGCCTGGGCGCGACGCCACCCGGCCGCGCTCCGGCTGGTACCTCGCAAGAGCCGGGTCGCCCATCACGCCGCGCACAAGGTCTCGCACGTTCAACTCGTCAAGCGCACGAAACACACCGCCCTGAAGCACACCGCCGCACCGAAGAGGGCCGCACCTGCGAGGCGGGCGGCCAGCGTCGCGACGCGGGTCGCTGCAGGTCGTGCGCCACCGTCGGCCGGGACGAATCTGATGCTCTGGCTGCTCGTCGTCATCGGCGTGCTGCTCGCGGGCGCAGCAGCCGCTCCGCGATGGCTCTTCCGGCCACTGCACCTGCACGGGCTCTGGGAGGAGCGTGAGCTGCGGATCGGCACAGCAGCAGCCGGCGTCGCGCTGCTGGTCGGGATCGCGATCGCGACTCAGCTCACCTGAGGCAGCCCCCCGAGGTTACGTCACGGAGGTGACGCGAGGCCGTCGACGAGGTCGTGCGTCTCGGCGTGCTTCTCGATCACCACGAACCCGTCGTGCCGCTCGACGACGGCTTCGACCGCGGGCGCCTCGTGCCCCGGAAGGACCGCGAACCGGCGGGGGTTCTGCCGCAGCCATTCATACTCTGCGGTCGGGATCGTGAACACCCTCCGACAATCACGATCGGAGCACTCGCACATGATCTCGAACGCGCGCGTCCCGGTGCCGACCTCGGTTGCCGCGAGCCGCTCGTTCAGCGCACGAAACGCAACCTCGTTCGCCGCCAGTCGCGCATCGCGCTGCGGTACGTCCGCCCCATCGTCCGGGACCGGAACGAGCTCTGCGCGCACGGCGATCAGCCGTGCCGCCTCGCTGGTGTCGAGACCGGTCAGAGCCACCACGTAGCCGAGCAACTCGGATCCTTCATACCCCGCGTCTGCGAGCTCGTCGACGATGAACGCGCGGCGGTGATCGCCCGCCGCCAGCTCGGCGATCACCTGCTCCGGATCGGTCAGGGTCTTTGCCGCAAGCCATTCTGCCGTCCGCCGCGCGCCGTTCTCGTCCTGACCCTGTCTCATCGATCTGGCGCTCCTTCATCGAGGACGCTCCTCGCAAGATCCCCCGAGCCGGTTGAAATCGAACCTCCGCGTTGACGAGTGATTCTGCCTCCGACGCCGGATCGTGCCGGGTCGATCGGCTCACTCGATCGAGGGAGATCGGGAAATCGCGGCAGCGGGCAGGTCGACGGGGGCTGAACGAAACCACCGGCTGCTGCGATCGGCGGATGTCGGGGCGAGCACACCGCTGCGGACATGATGCGCCCGGGCGACTCGGCCGGGCGGATCTCCGACGTCAAGGCGCCGCCCGGGGGCCACGGCTTGATGGGGCTACGGCTGTTGACGTGCTTCGGCTTGATGACGTGCCGCTCCAAGGTTCTCCTGGACGCGTGCGTGGTCGTCCCATGTCGCCTCCGGGGTAAGCGCCTTCTTGTCCTCGAACAGGCGCCTGACCGCTCCCGGCCGGCACCTACGTACCGCAGAACCGCGTCAGCGTCTTGTCGAGGCAGACGAGCCCGACGAGCTCATCGGGCCCGTCGAGCACAACAACCCGCCTGGAAGGGCTCCGTGTGGCCCGTTCGAACGCCAGCGTCGCCGATTCGGTCGGAGAGAGCGTTTCGGGCTCGGTCAGGACGTAGTCGAGAGCCGGGCGGTCATCGGGTGCGCCTTCGGGAATCGCGGCAACAGCGCCGCGAAACGCCGTCCCATCGGCGAGGAGCACAACCTGAACGCTCGGGTTCGCGAGTACCTCGCGAGCCTCCGCAACGGTCGCGTCGGCCGCCAGTGTCTTCGGGCCGCGAAGCATCACGTCCGCCACTCTCAGCCCGTCGAGGTTCAGCACGGCGTCAGCATAGATCGTTCACGGATCCCAGCTGAGACGTCTCGGCACTGTGTTGGCAAGACTGTTGTTGGCAAGACTGTGTTGTCAAGACTGCGTGGGCAAAACTGTGTGGGCATTCAAAAACGGTGGGGCATTTTCAATTGCTCGGAACATCAGTGCGGATGTGAGGACGTGAACCTCCGCGCGGTTCTTGAAGGGGTGGCGGGGGAAGGCCGGAGTGGCGGCAGGTGGCTTGGTTTGAGCTATTGCCGTCACCGTCCCGCATGGCTGCGGGAGCCGGGTTTTGATCGTTTGTTCCCGGAGTGTGCCCAGCAGCGGGGTTCGGCCGAGAGTCTTTGGCGGGAGACGCCCGAGGCAACTACAGCGGTTCGACCTCGAGGATGCCGCAGAGGGCGTCGTCGACGAAGTCGCCGATCCGTTCCGCCGGCACGGCCGCCGTCACCCGGTAGCGGCGGTTGCCGGAAGAAGCCGATAGCACGTCGCCGGCCGACCATTCCGGCAGCTCGTTTCGAAGCTGCCTTCGTCGTCGCCGTCGGCCAGCCTGAGCTCGCAGTTGAACTGCGCGTCGCTCCTAACGGGCTGGGGCCGTACGGTGGAAAGGACCCTAGCGCCTAAGACTCGATCCGACGACGTCGGCGGACCAGCCGAAGACCGAGCGAGGGGGCCGCGCCGCAGCTCGGCCCCCTCACAACGCTGTCATCGGTCGAATCCCTCGTTTGAGTGAGAGCAGAAGTCGCTCCGGGTGGGCATAACGGGTGGGCTGAACGAAAGCCGGCGGCCGCGATGGGCGCGGAGTGCCGGGCGGCTAGAGCACACGCGGCGATAATCCGTCCGGGCCATTCGGTCCGGGCGGATCTCCCGCAGTTCGGGTGCAAATCCGGCGCAGTTTCGCCGAGTCCGCTCCGGACGGCGCTCACTGGCGCGCGACTGGCGCGCCGGTCCTTGGCCTCTCGGGGTGAGCGACTTGTTTCGGATGCCGTGGTGCTCGCCGTGGGTGCCGTCACGATCACCGTCAAAGAGCGCCCGCGGCGCATGTATCAGTGCAGCAACTGATCGAGCAACCAGGCCGACGCGGCCGCCACCGAAACCACGACCGCACCGTAGATGTAGCCGTCGTACCGGGCGCCCAGGTAGCGCAGAGCGCCGGCCGTCGCTGGGAAACCCAGTCGGTAGCGGCCCCGCGAAAGGAGAGTGCGCCGTTCGTCCGGGCGAGAGGAGGTGCGCTGTCCTTCGCTTGGTTGCGTCGAGGTGCGCTGTCCTTGGCCCGGTTTGGTCACTCTCACAGCCACCTGGAGGCATTTGTCGAGTGCGCGCAGTAGGTCATCCGACGCCGTCGCGGAATCCACAGCGAACCGCGACTCATCAAGGTGGGCGATCGTCCGCTCCTGCTGACAGACGGGCTCGGCCGCGGGAACTTTTCGCCCGATATTCGGAGTGTTGTTCGGGGTCTTCATTTCGAGCTGCCTGTTCCTCGTCAGCGATATGCACTCCAGTCGTTCGTTCCCGGACTGTTCCTGGATTTCGCTCAAAACGGCTATGCGGATGAGAGGACTTGAACCTCCACGCCCTTACGGGCACACGGACCTGAACCGTGCGCGTCTACCAATTCCGCCACATCCGCGCGGCATTGCATCGTAGTCTCAGACGAGGGGGGATGGTGCGTGGCCGAGCTGCTTCGTCCACCAGTCGGTATCGCGCTTCCGGAACTTCTCCTGCAACTCTCCGACGTAGCCCGCCAGATCGTGCTCGCGCCGGACGATCTTCTCCTCGCGCTCGGCAAGCGCCTGGGTGAGCGCCTCCAACCTGTCCTCGCGCAACTCGACGCCGGCTTCGGCGCGCGCCCCGCGTAGGCGAAGGTCCTCCTCGACCTGGACGGTGTGAATGGCCCGTTCCTTCAGGTCCTGTTCCAGTTTCGCAAGCCGTTCCTCGCGCTTCTCGAGCCGTTCGCGCCGCTCGGCTTGTAGTTGCTCATGCGCGTCGATCTCGTTCTCGCGACGCTGCAACTCGACGCGCAGCTCGTCGAAGGCCGCCCCCGCCCGGTCGCTCTGCGCCATCGCAGCCGCCCGGGCATCGAGCTCCTCTGCTTGCGCTTTCAGCGCGATCTGGCGCACGTCCAGCTCGCGTGCGCGAGCGGCGACTGCGTCGGCGCCCGCCGCATCGGCCTGGAGCCTCGACTGCGCGGCCAGGAGCTCGGATTCGCGGCGAACGACCCCGGCCTCACGCGCCTCCAGCTCGGAGAGCAAGGCGAATGCGTCCTGAGATGCCTGCCCGTGGCTCTGCCGCTCGCGGTCGAGCAGCTCCTCCTGAGCTCGGAGCCGCTCCTCCAACGCTCGCAGCGCGACGTCTTTCTCGGTGGCAGCGCGATGGTACTCTTCGATCCTTTGCTCGAGCCCGGACTCGACGGCATCCAGAAGCTGCACGCGCTCGGAGAGACCCGTCTCGGTCGTCGCAAGCAGCTCCGCGCGCACGTCCAGGCGTGAGCGTTCGCCGGCCGTCCGAGCCTCCAGCTCTCCCAGCTCGCGTTCGCGTTGAGAGAGTGTCTCGTCGCGCTCGCGCACGACATGCTCGCGCGACGCGACCCGGGCTTCCGACGCCTGCTGGGCGGCTTCGAGTGCGACTCTTTCTCGTTTCAGCTCGCGCTCGCGCTCGCCGACGATCGCCAGTTGTTTCGCGATCTCGCCGGCCGCCCGCGCTCGCTCGCTCTCCGCTTGCTCGAGCTCCTCGACGCGGCCGTCGACATGCGTGCCGAGCTCCGTCACGCGCGCATACTCGGCCACGATCTCGGTATGTCGTTCGACCAGCTCGGAGCGCTCCCGCTCGAGTTCTTTGACTCGCGCCGCGAGTGACTGCTCGCGGTCCTCGAGCTCGGCCGACCGCCGTTCGAGGTCAGCCTGGTGCTGCATCTGGGCGCGTGACTGCTCGGCGGTCTCAGCCCGTAGCTCCCGCTCGTGAGCCAGGAGTGCCTCGAGCTCGCTGAGCGAGTCGCGCAACTCCGCCTTGACGGTGTCGAGCTCGGCCAGCGACTCGTCCGGCGAGACGATGCCGACCGGAGCGTACGCATCCGGCACGGCGAGCCACTCGTCCCCGGGAGGGAATGCTGCCTCGAGCGGCTCGCCCGCCCCGGGGACCAGGTCGATCAGGTCGACCACGGCCTGCTTGCGCTCGATCGACGAACGCAGTCCGGTGCCGAAACCTGTTTCTGTCTCGAGTGTCATTTGAGGATGCTGAGGATGTTGATCACTGCCGGACCGAGCACGACGAGGAACATGGCCGGGAAGATGAAGAGCACCGTCGGGAAGAGCATCTTGATCGGGGCCTTCATCGCCTTCTCCTCGGCTGCCGCCTGACGGCGGAGCCTCGAGTCTGCGGCCTGGACGCGCAGGATCCGGCCCAGTGAGATGCCGAGTTGCTCCGCCTGCACGACCGCACGCACGAAGGCGGCGAGCTCGGGAGCGGGAACGCGCTCCGCCATCTTCTTCAGGGCCGTCTGACGCGACTCACCGATCCTGATCTCTCCCATCGTGATCGCGAACTCGTCGGCGAGCGCGCCGTCCATATGGTCGGTCAACTTCGCCACGGCACCATCGAACCCGAGACCCGCTTCGACGCTGACGGCAAGGAGGTCGAGCGCGTCGGGAAGCTCGGCGCGAACGGCCTCGCGGCGAGACCGGATGCGCATGGTCAGGATCGAGTCGGCCCCGAGGAAGCCCATGATCCCGAGCGTCGGGACGAGGACGATCGCGCCGGCGACGGAGCCGAGCACCGCCGGAAGCATGAATCCCATGGCGAGCCCGCCGACGAGAGCCCCTCCCTTGACTGCGAGGAAGGCTTGCGGCGTGACCCGTTGCGACAGTCCGGCCGCGATCAGTCTCGTCTGCACCGATTCGACAGTCGTGCGGGGACTGAGCCGGAGAGGGATCGAGGCGAAGCGCGAGGCCGCGGGCACGAGCACGCGTTCGCGGAAGCGAAGGCGTTCGAGGTCGGACGGGCGGATCTTCGCCTGCCCGTAATCGGCGGCTCGCTTCAGGGAGCGTTCCTTCTGGCGTGCGGGATAGGTCGCGATCTCTCCGACGAGGAAGGCGGCACCACCGAAGAGCACGAGAGCGAAGAAGAGCAGCATCATGATCTACCCCCTGAAGGAAACGATCTTCTTGAGCATGAGCGAGCCGATCGTCATCAGCACGAGACCCGCGGAGATGAGCTCGTGCCCGGTGCCGGTGTGGTAGAGCGGGGCCATGAAGATCGGGTTGATCGCGGTCACTGCGAGGGCGATGAAGAACGGGAGCCCGATCAGCGTGTAGGCGGCCATGCGGCCCATCGCCGTCAGGCCTCGAATCTTCCGGGCGAACTGCTGGCGCTGGCGAACCGTCTCGGCGACCATGTCGAAGAGGCCGGCGAGCGAGCCGCCGATCTGGCGCTGAATCGTCACTGCGGTGATCACGAACGAGAAGTTCTTCGAACCGACGCGCTCGGCCATATCCCCCAGAGCGTCGTCCATCGTCTTGCCGAGTTGGGTCTCCGTCAGCACGCGCTTGAACTCCTTCGCGGCCGGCTCAGCTCCCTCCTCGACGGCGGATTGGATCCCCTGGCGAAACGAATGGCCCGCCTTCAGCGACGCGGCGATCGTGATCAGGAGGTCCGGCAACTGATTCTCGAATCGGCGTATCCGGGCGGTCGCCTTCAGACGCACGAAGAGCAAGGGGAGCGAGAAGCTGACCGCCATCGCGAGAAGCGCTGCCGCCGCCGAGGCGGTGGAGAACGCGACGACGACGCCGAGGAAGAACGCCACGCCGGCGCAGATCGCGATCAGCTCGCCCGCACGGATCGGAAGGTCTGCGCGCTGGATCATCGACTGCACGGCCCGGAACTGCTTGAGGTTTGCAAACGCGCGCTCGATCCCATCGACGAGCTGCGTTCGCAGTGCCGTTCGGGACTGACGCCGCCGGTTCGCACCCGCGTCGCGCGCGAGACCGAGATGTGGCTCGAGACGTGCCTTCACCCACGCCCCCTCGGAGGCGGCGAACCAGAAGCGAGCGGCGAGCAGGACGAGCAGCCCCGCAACGATGCTGATCGCGACCGTCCCGGCGGAGCTGTACCCGGTATTCGGAATCAGACCGGACTCTGCGGCGTCCGACGTGTCGGCTCGAGACCCCGGGAGTCGCACGGTCTTCGTCGCCGTTCCCACTCCGTGCACGAACGCGCTCAATCGCAATGTCTCACCCGGCCGGGACGCGGTGTCGTAGCTCGCCTGCCACGTTCGCTCGAGCTCATTCTCGAGCGACCCGTAGACCGCTGCGAGCTCCCCTGCGCGCGCCGCCTGCCGGTAGGTTCCCCCCGTCTCGGCCGCAATCTGTCGCAGGTGAGCCGGACTGAACGACGGACCTCCGATCCCGATCGTGTAGACGGCGGCCCGCGCAGCCTGCGCGGCTCCGACGGCGTCGCGGAGCGAGTGAAGGCTCGAGACGTCCGTGCCGTCGGTGATGACGACGATCGCACGACCGGGCCGGCTCTCGCCGCGCAGCTCGTCGGCTGCGTTCACGATCGCGTCGTACAGGGCGGTTCCGCTTCGCCGGTCGACGGCGATGTCGGAGAGTGCCGAGAGTGCGTCACCCGAGCCCGTCCCGCCGTGGGTGAGAGTGAGCGCGGAGCGTCCGAAGGCGACCACACCCACGTGGTCGTCGGCGCCGGTCGCGGAGGCAAAGTTCTTCGCGGCGTCGATCGCCTTCGCGAGAGGCGTCCCGCGCATCGACTCGGAGCGGTCGACGGCGAGCTCGATCGCCTTCAACTTGCCGAGATTCGTTGCCGACTGGCCGACGGCCCGCCGCCCGTTCTCGCGGAGCCGGACAGACGTCGATCCACGCGGGGCGACGATCGTCGCGCGGATGAGCGGGAATCCGCTCGTGTCGATCGCGGCGATGCGCACGGCGCCGCGCCCACCGGAGGCCGCGGCCGAGGCGCTCAGCAGGCCGGCCGCTGCGAGGACGAGTGCGGCGGCTCTCAGCCTGGTCATTCGTAAGTGCCTCCGAACCCCGTCGAGGCGAACGTGGCTCGAAGCTGGTCGGAGTCGTCTCCTGCGAAGAAGGCCGCCGGCAGGACGACGTTGTTCGCGGCGAGCTTGTCGAGGAAGTGCGGCTTGAGGCCGGTCGACCGGAGCGGCGAGAGCAGGCGATGCGCTCCCCCTCCGTCGCCGCCCTCCGATGGGGGCTCGGCGACGAAGATGTCCTGGAGGGTCACGACGTCCGACTCCATGCCCGGCACCTCTGAGATGTGGGTGATCCGCCGTGAGCCGTCGACCAGCCGTTGGATCTGGACAAGCAGGTCGAATGCGCTCGCGATCTGCTCGCGGATTGCGCGATGAGGCAGCTCCACGCCGGCCGACATCACGAGCGTCTCGAGCCGTGCGAGCGCATCGCGGGGAGAGTTCGCGTGGATCGTTGTCAACGAGCCCTCGTGACCCGTGTTCATCGCCTGGAGCATGTCGAGGGTCTCCGCGCCGCGAACCTCGCCGACGATGATGCGATCGGGGCGCATGCGCAGAGCGTTTCGGACGAGTTCACGGATCTTGATCTCGCCCTTCCCTTCGATGTTGGCGGGCCGGGATTCGAGGGTGATGACGTGATCCTGCTGCAGTTGCAGCTCGGCAGCGTCTTCGATCGTCACGATCCGTTCGTCGGTCGGGATGAACGCCGACATTGCGTTCAGGGTCGTGGTCTTTCCGGTTCCCGTACCACCCGAGACGAGGATGTTGAGCTTCCCTTTCACGCACGCCGCCAGGAACTGGGCCGAGCGGGCAGTCAGCGTGCCGAACGTGATGAGGTCGTTGATCGTGTACGGATCGCGCGAGAACTTGCGAATCGTGACGGTCGGTCCGTTGAGCGCGAGCGGGGGAATGATTGCGTTGACACGACTGCCATCCGGTAGACGCGCGTCGACCATCGGCGAGGCCTCGTCGACGCGACGCCCGATCTGGGACACGATCTTGTCGATGATCCGCATGACGTGCGCGTCGTCGACGAACCGAATTTCGGTGCGCTCGAGGCGTCCGCTCCGCTCGATGTAGATCTTGTCGAAGGCGTTGACCATGATCTCCGTCACCGAGTCGTCACGGAGGAGGGGCTCGATCGGGCCATAGCCGAGAATGTCGTCGGTGAGCTGCCGTACGAGCTCGCGCCTTTCCTCCCTCGTGAGCGGCGTGCGATCGAGTGTCAGTTCCTCCGTGACGGCGCGGTAGACCTGGTCGCCCAGGTCTTCGCCGTCTTCCTGGCGGAAGAGCTCCGGGCCGAGCTTGGCGATGCAGGCGTGATGGATTCGCGCCTTCAGCTCGGCATACGGATCGACCTCGGACGAGACGGCCGCTTGGGTCGGACGGTGGCCGTTCGGTGTGGGAAGGATTGCAGTGCTTCCTTCCCCCTGCCGGGCGAGACGGTCGTGGAGTCCCATCGGGTGTTCAACTCCTCGAGAGCGTCAGACTGCGGCGCTTCGGCTTCGGGCCGCTCCGTTGCGGCAGAATCGACTTCGCGAGCTCGAGGATCGCCTTCGAGTAATCGGCGCCCGACTCGGCGAGCACGGCAGCCTCGCCACGGTTGACCGACAGGGGCACCACGCGCTCGGACGGAAGCTCGTTGCTGACATCGACCTTCAACGCCGCCTCGACCTCGCGCTTCGTCAGCCCGACCTTCGAGTTCGATCTGTTGAGGACGAAGCGGATGCGACTCGTCGGGAACGACAGCAGCTCGAGCGTCTGGAGCGCCAGTCGAACGTTCTTCAGTGTCGGGACGTCGAGCCCGCAGAGCATCAGGAGCTCGTCGGTCCGGTCGAGCGTGGCGAGCATCGGCCCGTGGAAGAACGGTGAGGTGTCGACGACGATCACGTCGTAGCACTCGCGTGCGACCTCGAGGAGACGAGTGATCTTCGACTCGGTCACGAGCTCTGCGTCCTCCGGCCGCAACGGCGCGGGCAGGATGTCGAGGCCGCACTGGTGCTTCGTGGTGTAGCCGAGAAGCTTGTCGAAGTCGAGCTCGCCCGGGGCGACGACGAGGTCGTAGATCGTCTTCTCGGGCTCGATGCCCATGACGATCGCGGCGTCCCCGAACTGAAGGTCGAGATCGATGAGCAGCGTGCGCTTCTGCAGGTGCTTGGCGAGAGTCGATGCGACGTTCACCGCCGTGACCGTCTTGCCGGTCCCCCCCTTGGGTGAGAAGACCGTCACGACGCGTCCTGAGTGCACCCGCTTGACGGCGGAAGTGGCCCGTTTGACGTGAGCGGTCTTCCTGATCGTGAAGACGACGTTTTCGACGAGCTGGGGGAGCAGGAGCACGTCCGCGACGTCCGCATCGAGGGCGCTGTCGAGGAGATCCTTCGCCTCGCACGAGGCGACGACGATCACCGGAGCCCGAGTGTGTTCGTGAATCGCTGCGATCTCGGCGGCCGGGAACGTCGCCTCGCTCGTCGCGTGCAGGACGACGTCGAGATGCCCGCCGGCGAGAGCCCCGGCGGCTTGAGCGACGTTGTCGCTCGTCCCGACCGACTCGATCGCGGGATGATCGGCGAGCGACTCCCGAAGGTTGACGAATCCGTCACAGTCGCCCGTGAAGAAGACGCGCGTCGTCTGAACCTGCTCGGTCTCCGTGCTCACTTTGCACCTACCTGACTGAAGTGGGTGGTATTGGTCTGATTGAGACCGTCGACCGTCATCGAGCCCGTGCTCTCGGCGTCCTCCGGGCTGTCGGCAGCGTTCGTGACGGGCCGGAGCATGAGCGTCCAGCCGATCGAGTTCTTCGCCGCCCACCAGATCTTCTGCGCGTCGTGACGGTCGCTCGTGGCGAGCAGGATGGACGAGGTTTGCGACGTGCCGAACTTCGAGGTGGCTCCATCCGGTGCCTGCAGGACGAGCAGGTTCCGAGCGACATCACGGCTGACGATGCAGGTATCGGTGCCGCAGTACCTCCACGTCGCGAGCATGTCGACGTGATCGCCCGACTTGATCGTGCCCGCGAGGAGCTGGGCCGAGTCGCCCTCGAGTGAGATCCCGCGCAACGTCCCGTGCAGTTGCGCCCGCGGGCCGAGTTGGACGTGATCGGCGAACCGTCGCAGCGTCACCTGCTCGCCGGAATAGATCGGCGCTGTTGTGACGAGACTCTGCACCTGGTCTGCGTTCGCGATCGCCCCGGGGACGATCGATCGCTGGACGACCTTCGACGACACGAGCATCTGATGCTTCAAGATGTCGGCGCCGGAGGTGCCGACCGGGATGTCGTTCTTCGCGACGAAGACGCTCACGGTGCTTTCGCTGTGCTGCACGTGCCGCTTGTAGTTCGCGACATAGACGAGCGCGAGCATCGCCGCGGCGAGTGCGAGCGCGGCGGCGATGATGATGTTCCGAACGCGATAGGTCATGGCGGCGGTGAACTTCCTGTTCGTCGAGGGTGGAGAGAGGTCAGACCCGGGTTGGCGGGGTTCACTCCAGGCGTTCCTTGGTCGTCGAGGTGAGATTCCCCGACTGGACGCTGAAGCCCAGAATGTTGATCGTGTACGGATAGATCGCGGTGACGGTGACCACGTCACCGGGAGTCGTCCAATCGGGGACGCCGTTCGCGTCGGCCGATGTGACAGTCGGCACGAGTGCCGCCTGGTCGAGCCCCGCGGCAGCCGACTTCACCGCCTGGACGGCGGACGCGCCGTTGTCTCCCAGGAAGCGGCTGACAGCAGCCTTGCGGGCCCCGGCGCGAGTCGCATCGGTCAGGGTGACGTAGTTGTTGAAGACGATGCCGAACTGCACGATCGCGAGGAGCAGGACGGCGAAGATGGGGAGCACCAGGGCGAACTCGGTCATCGCCTGGCCGTCTTCGGCACGGAGGTCGGTGGTCGGGCGGATCAGGGTCACGTGAGAAAGCCCGCGATGCGCCCGAACATCCCAACGATGGCGCTGCCGAGAAGCGTGAAGGCGCCGACGACGCCGAGCGTGATGAGCGCGATCATCACGCCGACCTCGGCCATCGTCTGGCCGCTTTCGTCGAGGCAGGGTGTGAGTTTGGGGAGAGTGGCGGCGGTGTGTTTCATGAGTTCGGGCGGAACGTGAGGCCGGCGGGCCCCGGCGACTGCCGGAGCCCGTTCGGCGGGTGCACTAGCCGGTCAGGACTTTCGTGACGGCTCCGAGCTTTCCGGCGATTGCGACAGCGAGCAGGCCGATCGCGGCGACGACGCCGACGGTGATCACGGCGAGAACGACGCCGTACTCCGCCATCGTCTGGCCCTCCTCGCGGACGATCTGAATGCGGATCAGTTCGATCCAGTCGCGAAGCTTCATGCGGTTGCACCTCCCTTCGGCGGCGTTGAGGGGCGATGATGCGGTGCTCTCGTTGACGTGCGGCTTGGTGTTGCGTGAATGAAGAAGCCGCTCGGCCGCGAACCTTGCGGGTGCCGGCAAAAGATCACTACAAGGGGGTAGGAGATGTCACGCGAGAAATGAGGACCGCGGTGCTCAGTCGAGCCGAAGGGATCGTCGTGAGCGATCGGTGTCACCTCGCGGACTCGGTGTTCGCGCGTATGCGCGGGTTGCTCGGCCGCTCCGGCCTGGATCCGGGGGAAGCGATGCTGTTTCGGCCGGCCGGATCGATTCACATGCTCTTCATGCGCTTCACGATTGACGTGATCTTCTGCGACCGTGAGCTCGTCGTGCTCGGCGTCGTCTCCGGCCTGCGGCCCTGGCGGATGGCATCACACCGCGGGGCCAAGGTTGTCGTGGAGCTGGCGGAAGGCGCTGCGTCCGGGATTCGGCCTGGCGACCGGTTGTCGATCGCTACGATCGAGATGTGAGCACCCAGCCGCTACGCACCCTGCTCGAGCAGGCCTTCCCGGACGCGACCGAGCTCGACGTGATCGATCGCACGGGCGGCGGCGATCATTTTCAGGTCGTCGTCACGGCCGCGTCGTTGGAGGGGCTTTCGCTCGTCGAGCAGCATCGCCGCGTGTACGAAGTGCTCGCGGGCCCGCTCGCCGACGGCACAATCCACGAACTGCGCATCAAGACGAAGGGAGCGATGTGACGTACACGGAGAAGATCAACGAGGTGCTCGGCGATTCTGATGTCGCGTTGTTCATGAAGGGTACCCCGGCATTTGCGATGTGCGGCAATTCCGATCGCGCTCTGAAGGCACTCCGTCGAGCAGGCGCATCGGTGACCGCGATCGACGTGCTCACGGATCCTCAGATTCGCCAAGACCTGTCGGCGATTTCCGGCTGGCCGACGATCCCCCAGGTGTTCGTCAAGGGCGAGCTCGTCGGAGGCGCCGACATCGTCGAGGAACTCGAGGCGAGTGGCGAGCTCGAACAGACGCTCCGTTCGAAGCTCGGCGACGACTACGCCGCCCAGCCGAGCGTGCAGACGGTCTCGCTCCGCTAGCGCTGCGTCCTCAGGATCGCGAGGACGTCGTCGGCGTGTGATTTCGGCTTCACCTTGTGCATGACGCTCATGACGTTGCCGTCCTCGCCGATCACGAACGTCGAGCGCTCGACGCCCATATAGGTGCGGCCAAGGTACTTCTTCTCGACCCAGACGCCGTATTCCTCGGCGACGCGGTGCTCCTCGTCGGCCAGCAGCGTGAACGGCAGCTGCAGCTTCTCCTTGAACCTGAGGTGTGAGCTCTCGTCGTCGGGCGAAACGCCGAGCACCACCGCGCCCGCCTGCTCGAACTCGGTGTAGGCGTCACGGATGCCGCACGCTTCGGTCGTACAGCCTGGCGTGTCGTCCTTCGGATAGAAGTAGAGGACGACCCGCTTGCCGCGCAGATCGGACAGCTTGATGCGTTGACCGCCGTCACTCGTCAGCTCAAAATCGGGTGCGGGCTTTCCCTCGTCGATCACAGCCGTCCTCTCGATAGGTTGTCCACAATCGATGCTAACGGCCCACCATCTCAACGCATTCCTCCTGATCGCGGTCTGTGCGATCGCGTCGGTCGCGGCCTTCGTCGCCCGCAGGCGGCGTGCGGGCCAGGCCGTCGCGCAGGTGCTCGCGCTCGCACAGACGGTGATCGTCGCCCAGGTCGCCCTTGGGCTCCTGCTGCTCTCGGATCACCGCCGGGCGGCCGACCATCTCCACTACGCCTACGGAACCTTTGCGCTGCTCGCGGTGCTGTCGCCCTGGTTCTACGCGCCCGCCGACCCGCGCGCCCGGCTCGCGTGGTGGAGCGGCGCGACACTGGTCGCGGCGGCGCTCGGTGTTCGCGCCTACATGACGGCATGAGGCAGATCAGCCCCTTCGTACGGAACCTCGCGATCCTCGCGCTCCTGGCGCTCGCGATCGTCATCCTCAATCAGGAGACTGCCCTCGCGACGGCAGGGACGCTGCTTCGATTCGCATTCTTCATCGCGATCGCCGTTGTCGCCTACTTTTTCTGGCGCGACTTCGGCCGGCGCGAGATCGAGACGTGGCCGCCGCGCGCGCAGTGGGTCTTCTACTGCGCGATCGGGCTGCTCGTCGTCGATCTCGGTTGGTATTTCTTCGGGCACCTGTCGGGACGAGACGCGCTCGCCTTCTTCCTCGTCGCAGCAGCCTGCGTCTATGCAGGTTTTCGCACGTGGCGTGACCAGCGCAGGTTGACCTGACCTGACAGGCGCCGAGGAGATGCAGGCTCATGTCCGGGCGTTCGCGCTCAACCGTGATCTTCGACGAGAGCGCCGACACCGTCGAGGCGTGCGAGCGCTTCGCGAGTCGGCAGGTATTGCCCGACGAAGATGGGCGTATCGCGCTCGGTGTACCTCGACGCCTCCGAGTCGCGGAGTCGCAGCATCAGGTGCATGAAGTCGGCGGGCTCGTCGCATTCGAACGCGGTCATGAATTCCTGGTCGTCGATGCCGAACGAGTACGTCGTGTGATTGTGGATCGTCGGGAACTCATCTCGACCGATGCGGATGTGCTCGTCCATGGCGCGCTGACGATCGTCCTCCGACAGGGTGTACCACGGGCGAATCTTCACAAAGGGATACACGACGAGGTAGGGCGAGCCCTTCGGCGTGATCCGTCGCGGACGCCGCGCCGCGGTGTACTGGGAGGCCTTCGTGGTCGCGAGGTAGTTGTACGGCGTCTCGAGCCAGGCGGCGAGCGGGGTCGCGTTGAGTGCCGCGCCGAGCTCGCCGAGATTCTCATATCGGTCGGTGATCTTCCAGAGAAAGAAATCCACCTCGGGCCGAACGCCGGTCGTCGAGTACAGCCGCAAAGCGTCGAAGCGGGGCACGAAGTCCTCGAGCACGTCTGCGAACGCCTCCTTCGCTGCGCTCCGCTCCTCGACGGGTAGTCGGCGCCACGCAGGGTCGACTCGGAAGAAGGAGTAGGCGATGTACTGGCCGGCAGGTGCCCCGTCGGTGCTCACGTCGTGAACGTTACCGAGGGCGACACGCCGCGGCGGGGCGGTGCTCCACATTGCGTACGGCGGTGGCGACCGGCGACAGTGACGCCTTCGCCGAGCCGTCGGCGTAGAACTCGCCCGACTGCCAGCCGGAGAGCGCCGGCTCGTCCTGGACGTGGAAGAGGAGAATGCCCACCACGTTTTTCTGACAGACCGCCGCTTCGAGCGCGCGAGCGTAGATCTCCGCCTGCGTCGAGGAGCTCACGGGGTGCGTCGTGGCGGGCTCGGCGCCGGTGTATGCCGCCTCCTTTGCAGCCGGGACCGTGGTCTCGACTCCGAACTCGTCGTAGAGGATCGGCAGCGTCGAGCCGTCCGTTCGCGTGCCGGCGAATGCGTCGACGAGCAACCCGACGAGCGTTGCGTAGTCGGCGAGACCGATCGACGTGCTGTGGGGGTGCGCGATTCCTGCTCCCGCAGCAGGGGTGTCCGGATACGGATGAAAGGCAAACGCGTCCATGATCGGAATCGTGCGGCCACTCTCCTTGTAGGCCGCACCGAGGTCGCGGATGAACGTCGTCGGCGAATGGGTGTCGCGACCGGTGTTCGGCCTGTCGCTCCCGCGCGGAGCAAGTGCGCCGCCGTAGACGGTCGCATGGGGGCGTATGCGCTTCAAGGCGTCGTAGGTCGCCGCCAGCAGTTGCTCGTACGCCGGCGCGGCCGCGTCCTCGCCAGCCGGCCCGAACTGCGGCTGCCAGAAGCGGTTGATGTTCGGCTCGTTGCCGACGATGAAGTCGTGCAGATATGGGAACCGCTGCGCGATGTCGGAGGCGAACGACGCGAAGTCCGCCCGTGCTTCCTCGTTGAGCGGCGAGACGCTCGAGCCGAACGGATAGATCGAGAGCACGATACGGATGCCGGCGGCGCGGGCCGCCTCGATCGCGTTCCCGAGGGCTGCCCGGTCAGCCGGCCCGACGGCCCGCTCTCCGGTCGTCCACGTCTGGGTGAGGCGAATCGTGTTGAAATCCACGCGTCTGGCCTCGGCCATCTGCGCGCTCGCGAGCGCGAGGTCTTGCTGCCTGCCGGCGTCCTCGGCGGCGCCGATCATCCGGGGTGCCGAGCCGCTCGAGCAGCCTGTGAGCGCGCACAGGCCGAGGATGAGACACAGGCCGAGCACCGCGCGCACGTCGTCCCACGCTAGCGCACGGGGCCGAGAGCGCCGTCTACATTGGCCGAGATGGCGGAGGACCGCATCGAGAGCCAGCTGAAGCGCCTGTCCACGGGGCCCGGCGTCTACATCTTCCGCGACGGGCGAAGCGATGTCCTCTACGTCGGGAAGGCGAAATCGCTGCGATCTCGCGTTCGCTCCTATTTCCAGGCGAACTCCAGTGACACCCGGCAGGGCATCAAGCACATGGCGTCGCGCGTCGAGGTCATCGAGACGATCGTCACCTCGAGTGAGGTCGAGGCGCTGCATCTCGAGCAGAACCTCGTCAAGCGGCACCGGCCACCGTTCAACGTGCGGCTGCGCGACGACAAATCGTTCCCGTACATCGCCGTGACCGTCGAGGACGACTTCCCGCGCGTCATGTTCACCCGCGAGCGCCATCGTCGCGGCGTCGTCTACTTCGGGCCGTACGCGAACGCGAAGAAGGTGCGGGAGACGCTCGACGTCCTCAATCGGGTGTTTCGTTATCGCCCGTGCGAAGGCCCACAGCCGGGACGGCGAAGCGGCATTCCCTGTCTCGACTTCCACATCGAGCGCTGCCACGCACCGTGCGTCGGTTACATCTCGAAGGCCGACTACCGCGAAGTGATCGAGCAGGTGATCGAGTTCCTCTCGGGCGATGACCGTCCGATCCGGCGACGGCTCGAGCGCCAGATGCAGGAGGCGGCCGTCGAAGAGCGCTTCGAGGACGCGGCGCGCTACCGCAACCGGCTGCGGGCGATCGAGCGCCTCTCGGAGCGCCAAGCGGTCGAGCGGCGATCGATCGGCACCATCGACGTGATCGGCGTTGCCGTATCGGCCGAGCGGGCTGCGGTCCAGGTGTTCCCGTTGCGCGAGGGCAGGATGGTCGACCGGTACGCGTTCCATCTCGAGAACGCAGCCGGGGAGGAGTTGGGCGAGGTGCTCGAGCAATTCTGCCTCGAGTACTACGGATCGTCTCGGTCGATCCCGCCGCAGCTCCTCGTGCCGCGCGATGCCGGCGATACGGCCGCACTCGAGAAGTTCCTGTCGGAACGCCGCGGCGCCCGGGTCGAGGTGCGGTCTCCCGAGCGTGGCGAGAAGCGGCGGATCCAGCAGCTCGCCCAGCAGAACGCCGAGCTGGCGCTCGACTCGGAGACGTTCGTCGCGGAGTCGAAACGGGTGCGCCGCATCGAAGCGCTCGAGGAGTTGCGCGAGACGCTCAATCTGGAGGCCTTGCCCATCCGGATCGAATGCTTCGACATCTCGAACATCCAGGGACAAGAGGTTGTCGGCTCGATGGTCGTCTTCGAGGATGCGATCGCGAAGCGGGCGCACTATCGCAAGTTCACCGTCCGAAGCGTCGACGGGCAGGACGACTTCGCCTCGATGCGCGAAGTCATCTCGCGACGCTTCTCGCGCCTCGCGGCCGACCCGGGCTCCGACGAGTGGAACGAGTCGTTCGCGGCCACCCCGAACCTCGTCGTGATCGATGGCGGGAAGGGCCAGCTGAGCGCTGCCCTCGCCGCGATGCAAGAGCTCGACCTACCCCGCGTCGCAGTCATCTCGCTTGCGAAACGGATCGAGGAGGTGTTCGTTCCGGGGCGGCCGGGACCGATCCTGCTGCCCGCCCACTCGCCCGGGCTGCAGCTCCTGCAACGCATTCGCGACGAAGCTCACCGGTTTGCGGTCACGTTCCACCGAACGCGGCGCGACGCGGCGTCGCGCGAATCGATGTTCGACCAGCTCGAAGGCGTCGGCCCTGCGCGCAGGCGGGCGCTCCTCCGGCACTTCGGCTCGGCCGAGCGCGTGCTCGACGCGACCGAATCGGAGCTCGAGAGCGTGCCGGGCGTGCCCGCGAAAACCGCGCGCTCGATCTACGCACAATTACACCGGACGGGTCGTGCCTAGTGCTCCGTTCCGGTCGACGACTACGCTTCGGCGGTGCGTGGAGCTGCCTTCCTGGCCACCGTCGCCGTCG
>JBBSEJ010000029.1:0-33846 GCA_038239825.1 Gaiellales bacterium | reverse complement strand
GTTCGGGTGGATCTGGTCGACCGCAACGTGCGCGAGCTCGGGCTCTGCACCGCCGATCAGCACCTCGAAGCCGCGGCCGAGGCCGCGCCTAGGGACGCTCGACAAGCTCCATCGCCACCTTCCAGTAGGCCTCGGCGCCGGGCGAGCGCCGGTCGTAGTGGGTCACCGGCAGGCCGTGGCTCGGCGCCTCGGCGACCCGCACCGAGCGCGGCACGACCGCATCGAACACGAGCTTCCCGAAGTGCTTACGCACTTCGGATTCGACCTCGGCGGAGAGACGCGTGCGGCCGTCGGCCATCGTCAGGAGCACACCGGCGATCGCCAGGCCTGCGTTCAGTCGCGCCTTGATCAGATTGATCGACTGCACGAGCTGTGCGAGACCCTCGAGGGCGTAGTACTCGGTCTGAACCGGCACGACGACGCGATCGGCGGCCGCGAGAGCATTCACGGTCAGCGGCCCGAGCGAGGGCGGGCAGTCGAGCAGGACGAAGTCGAACTCGCCGGCGTCCTGCAGCGCCTCTGCCAGGTAGCGGTCTCCGTCGTCGCGCTGCGAGAGCTCGACGGCAGCACCGGCGAGCTCCGGCTTGGACGGGACGAGGAAGAGGTTCTCGAAACGAGTTGGCCGAGCGAGCTCGGCGAGGGGTACGCCGTCGAGCAGGTCGTAGCTCGAGCTGCCGTTCGCCTGCATCCCGAGCCCTGACGTCGCGTTCGCCTGCGGGTCGAGATCGACGACGAGCGCGCGCTGCCCGGCCTCGGCGAGGCAGGCTGCAAGGTTGATCGTGGTGGTCGTCTTGCCGACGCCGCCCTTCTGGTTCGCAAACGCATAGACCTTCCCGGGCACGACCCCCAATCTAGCCACGCCGCCGGACACCAGAACCGCTTGAAATAGCGCTTCCTTCACACGTCCGCCACACCCGCGGCACCCGTCGATCACGTCGTTTGGCGACGGGACTCGGCCGGAACAGACAGTCGCCGGGCCGCGCAGTCCCTCGTGCCGGGCCGATTGTGGAGCACATGTTCCACTCTCGTCACCCTCGTTTGGCGACAGGACATGTCTTGCCGCGCCGTGGCCCCTGGTCTGAGCAAGGGTCATGGCTCTCGGAGACCTGGCACGCCTGGGGCGAGGTCAGGCGAGGGGCCGCTTCTTCGCCACCCCGGTGCGGCGGGGGAAGCCCGGTGGCGTCGGGCCGACCTTGCGCAGCACGACGAGGCCGGCCGGCGACGGCTCGAGCTCGCCGGCGATTCGCCCGGCGGCGGCCCCGACCGCCCCGCGGTCGGCGGACGGGCCGACCCAGAGGATGACGATCCCACCCTCTCGCACGAGCGGCAGGCACCACTCGGCTGCTGTCGGCGGACGGGCCAGTGCCTTCGCGACGGCGACACCCGCCCAGTCGGTCGGCTGCTCCTCTGCCCTGCCCCAGACGACGCGCGCGTTCGGCGGCGCCCACCGTTCGAGGAACTCGCACTTGCGGCGCTCCGCTTCCAGGAGCACGACCTCGCGACCCGGCAACGCGAGCGCGATCGGGATACCGGGCGCACCTCCACCCGAACCGACGTCGACGATCGCGCCGACGGAGCCGGCGACCAGCTCTACGGCGCGGAGGGAATCGTTCGCGAGCATCAGCCGCGCACGGCCGAGATCCCGGATCGCTGAAAGTCCCGGTGTCGCGACGACTGCCGCGAGCCACGCTTCAAGCGGGAAGGACGACGACGTAGCGATTGGGCTCCGTCCCTTCGCTCGCGGTCTCGACGCCCGCGAAATCCTTCAACCGCTCGTGCACGACCTTTCGCTCGACCGCCGTCATCGGCTCGAGCAGCACGCGCTCTCCGCGAGCCGCGCGCTCGGCGCCCCGGAGGGCTGCGGCCTCGAGCGTCGAGCGGCGAGCGTCGCGATACCCGGCCGCATCGATCGTCACCGGCTTCGCGTGGGCCCCGCCGCGGTGGAGCGCAGCGTTCGCGATCTGCTGCAACGCATCGATCGTCTGCCCGTGCTTGCCGATCAACAATCCGAGGTCGCCCCCCGTACACGTCACGAGCACCTCCTCGTCGCTCTCGCGTACATCGACGCGTGCGTCGATCCCCAACGCGTCGACTACGCGAGCGACGAGAGCGCGTGCGCGCCGCGCCGCCGCGGACTCGTCCATGCGGGCTCCCTGCGGCGCAAGGGCAGCCGCGGCGGAGGCGACCACGCGCGCCGGCGTGTAGCCCACTCCGAGGAGACCGCGCTCACCTTCCGAGACGACGACGTACGACACGCTCGTCCTGTCGAGGCCGGGGACCGTGCGCTCGAGATCGCGGAGCGCCTTCCACTTCGCCTCGCCGACCGTCTCGCCGGCCGCCTCGACGGAGACCAGGTCACTCACCGCCGGGCGCCGCCTTTCTTACGCTTCACCCGCCTGGGCTGCCCTGTCGGCTTGGGCTTCGCCTCCTCGATCACGGCCGGGCCGGCGCCGGCGCCGTTCTCGGCTCGCGGGAGCGCCCGCGACGAGCGTTTCGGGCCGGACGGGACGGCGGCGGCCCCCGGCTTCGTCTTCGGCACGAGTCGCCGCGTCACGAGCCCTTGCCCGACCGTCCAGAGGTTCGTCGTCATCCAGTACAGGACGAGCCCGACCGGAAAACGCGAGACCACCGTGATGAACGCGAGCGGCAGCACCATCATGATGTTGCGCTGCGTCTTGTCCATCGTCGTTCCCATGAAATAGGTCGACGCGATCTGCGAGCCGGCGTAGACCGCGAGCAGGATGTAGCCCGACCAGTGCGAGGTGGTCTTCGCCGAGATGTCGGGCACGACGTGCAGCCACGAGCCGGTGATGTGGTGCGAGAAGTGCTTGAGCGTCAGGTAGAGAGCGATGAACACCGGGAATTGCGCGACGAGGGGAAGGCATGACGCAGCCGGGTTGATGTGGTTCTCCTTGTAGAACTTCATCAACTCCTCGTTCAGCTTCGCGCGGTCTCCCTTGTGGCGCTGCTGGATCGCCTTCATCTCCGGCGCATGCCGTTGTAGGGACTGCATCGAGTGGATCTGCTTCACCGTCAGCGGCACGAGCACGATGCGAACGAGCACGGTCAACGCGACGATCGACCACGCCCACGGCAGGCCGACCGTTCCGTGGAAGAAGTCGAGGATCGTCTTCATCAGGCGCTCGATCGACGAGAAGCCCGGGACGGAGAATGCGAGCATCACGGGTAGTCGACTCCGCCGTGCGACCACGGGTTGCAGCGCAGAAGGCGCCAGCTCGCGAGCGGGATACCGCGGAGCACCCCGTGTTTGCCGATCGCAAGCGCTGCATAGTCCGAGCAGCTCGGGTGGAACTTGCACGTGCCCGGTCGCAGAAGCGGCGAGACGAGCAGCTGGTAGAGCCTGATCGGGAAGATCGCGAGGCGTCGGGTGACGCTGATCATGCCGCCGCCTTGCCGAGCACCTCGTCGACGCGAGCCTCGAGCCAGTCGTTCCCGTTCGTCTCGGCCGCTTCGGGGAGCCCCGGCCGTACGACGAGGACGTAGTCGTTCACGGGCGGTACTCCTTCGAGCCGTCCGCGGACGATCTCGCGCAACTGCCGCTTGATCCGGTTCCGGATGACGGCATTCCCGACCGCCTTCGGAACAGCGAAGCCGAGCCGCGGGTCGCCGAGTGACTCGGCCCGCTCGAACCAGTACAGCGTCAGGAACCGGGTCGAGACCGACCGGCCGTGGCGATAGACGGCATCGAAGTCGCGGGAGCGGGAGAGTCGGTTCCGGCGCTGCAACAACTCACGCCGAGAGGCGCTTGCGTCCCTTGGTGCGACGGCGCTTGAGGATGAGGCGGCCGGCACGCGTCGACATGCGGTTGCGAAAACCATGCTTCCGCTTCCGCCTGCGTACGTTCGGCTGATAGGTCCGTTTCATGGCGTCGAGGAAAAGGGCAGGGCAGATGTCGTCATGAACTCGTCTCGACCCCGGCCGGGGCAAGTATAGCCGGACCGCTCCGGCCTTCCCGTGCAGTGATTGTCCACAGGAGACACCGGGCCGAAAAGCCGTGGAAAGGGCCTGCAACTCCTTCCCTCGACACCACCTTTCCACAGCTGTGGAGAGTCATGTGGAGCAGGAGAAAATACCTGCAAAACGACGTGATTGTCCGATCAGACACGGCGAGAAATCCTCATTGAGCGGCAGCGGGGACGCTGCTATGCTCGCCACCCCCACGGTCGTCGACAAGGAGAGTTCACCAGAGTGGAGCGTCAAATCGAGCTGACGGCGGAAGGTCTCTGGAACGACGTCTCGGCTCGGCTCCGTGAAGCTCTCAACGACACGACATTTCAGACCTGGTTCGGCGAAGTCCGCGGTTCCGAGCTCGACGGCGACGCCTTCGCGGTCGTCTGCCCGAACGACTTCACGCGGGAGTGGATCGAGGGACATTTCCTCGACCTGATACGAGCGGCAGTCCGGGATGCCGGCGGTGATTCGGTGCGCGTGAGGCTCCTGGTCGCGGAGATCCCACCGCGCGTCGCTCCGTTGGAGGCGCCGGCGATCCCGTCGGCCGTCCGACCGCTGCCCGTTGAGGTGGTGCCGCGAGCCGACGCGGTCGGCATCAACCCGAAGTACACCTTCGACTCGTTCGTGATCGGTTCGTCGAACCGTTTTGCACACGCGGCGGCCCTTGCTGTCGCCGAAGCCCCGGCACAGGCGTACAACCCGCTGTTCATCTACGGCCACACAGGTCTCGGAAAGACTCACCTGCTGCACGCGGTCGCAAATTTCGTCTCCGATCACGGCGGTGGACTTACGTGCCGCTACGTGACGTCGGAAACGTTCATGAACGACTTCATCAACAGCCTGCGCGATAAGCGCATCGAGGGTTTCAAGCAGCGCTACCGCACCTACGACGTCCTGCTGATCGACGACGTGCAGTTCTTCGAGCATAAGGAGCGTATCCAGGAGGAGTTCTTCCACACGTTCAACTCGCTGTACGAGGCCGGCCGTCAGATCATCATGTCGAGCGACCGGCCGCCTCGTGAGATCTCGACGCTCGAGGAGCGCCTGAGGTCGCGGTTCGAATGGGGCCTGATCACCGACATCCAGGCGCCCGACCTCGAGACTCGCATCGCGATCCTTCGCAAGAAGGTGAAGAACGACCAGATCGAGATTCGCGACCCCGAGATCCTCACCTTCGTCGCATCGCGGATCTCGACGAACATCCGCGAGCTCGAGGGTGCGCTCACGCGCGTCGTCGCGTTCTCGTCACTCACGGGCCGGGCTCTGTCGATCGAGCTCGCACAGGACGTCCTCAAGGACTCGTTCCCGCAGGGAGAGGGCACCCGGATCTCGATCGACGGGATCCAGGAGCTGGTCTGCGAGCGCTTCGGGGTCACCCATGCAGAGCTGACCGGCGATCGCCGGTCGCAGAACATCGTCTACCCTCGCCAGGTCGCGATGTACCTGTCACGCGAGCTCACGGATTCCTCGTTGCCGAAGATCGGCAAGGAGTTCGGGGGGCGCGATCACACGACCGTCATCCACGCGACCTCCAAGATCGCCCGGCTCATTCGCGAGGACAGGTCTGTGTACAACCTCGTCCAAGAACTCACAGCTCGCGTGCGCCAGGTGCGGTAGGCCATGACTCCTGTGCACGACGTCGAGTTGTCCCCCGTCCGGCCCCACAGGGAAACTGGGTGCGAGCCACGCTTCGACGGGCTTTTCCCGCCTTCCACAGGCCTTATCACTACAACGAGGTCCTATAAATGATTGACTCAGAAATCGTAGTGGGCACCGGCCTGAGGATTACCGTGCCGAAGGACGAGCTCGCGAGCCGCCTCGCGATCGTTGCCCGCGGTGTCTCGACTCGAACTGCCGTGCTCGTGCTCGGGGGCATCCAGTTGCGTGCCGAGGAGGGCCGGTTGCATCTCGCAGCCACCGACATGGAGGTCTCCTTCCGCACCGAGCTCGAGTGCACCGTGGACGGCGAGGGCAGCGTGGTCGTCCCTGGACGCCTGCTGCTCGACATCTCGCGCTCTCTGCCCGACAACGACGTCACGATCGAGCACAAGCCCGAGGAAGCTGTCGTCGTCGTCACCTCCGGCACGGCGAACTACCGGCTGCACACGTACTCGGCCGCCGATTTCCCGCGGCTGCCCAGCGTCGACCGCTCGTCTCTGCACACGATCGATCGCGACGCACTGATCGAGACCGTGGCGCGCGTGGGCCGGAGTGCGTCGCGGGACGAGAGCAGGCCGGTTTTGACAGGAATCCTCGTCCGATTCGAGCCCGGCAAGATCGTGATGGCCGCGACCGATTCCTATCGCCTCGCCGTCAAGGAGACGCCGGTCGCAGGAACCCTCCCGGAGCTCGAGGCGATCATCCCGGCACGCGCGCTGCAGGAGCTTGCCCGAATTGCGTCCGGCACCGACGACTTGCAACTCGGCCTGCAGGAGAACCACGTCGTCTTCGGCGTCGACGGGACATGGCTCACGACCCGCCGCATCGACGGCCAGTTCCCAAATGTCCGCCAGTTGCTACCCGAGCAGTTCGATCACGAGCTCGTCCTTCCGCGCGACGAGCTCCTCGAGGTGGTTCGCCGCGTGTCGCTGATGGCGCAGCGCAACTCACCACTCCGCCTGCGCTTCGCAGACGGCGAGCTGACCGTGTCCGCGGTCACGCAGGACGTGGGCGAGGCTCGGGAGTCGCTGCCGGCGCCCTACACGGGGGAGCCGATGGAGATCGGCTTCAACGCCGAATTCCTGCGCGACGGCCTCGAATCGGTCGAGGCGGACTCGATCAGGTTCAAGTTGCTCAGCCCGTTGCGGCCGGCCGTTCTCGAAGGGGACTCAGCCGACTACGTCTACCTGATCATGCCGATCCGCCTCGCAGGCTGACCTGGCCCCCAGCCCCTGGTCGTCAGGCAGGTCACGCTCCGCAACTACCGCTCGTACGCGTCACTCGACCTGCCGCTCGAGCCGGGCCTCGTGCTCGTCGTCGGGCGGAACGGTGTCGGCAAGACGAATCTGCTCGAATCGCTCCACCTCGCGACTCAAGGCTTCTCGCCGCGCACGCGGCACGACGCTCAGCTGATTCGCTTCGGCGAGAGCGCCGGCCGGGTGGTTGTCCACGGCGCGAGGGGGCTGTCCCCCATCGAGATCTCGGTCACGCTCCGCGCAGGCCAAGCGAAGGAGACCCGGCTCAACGGCGCACCGCTCTCCTCGTCCGAGTCGCTCCGGCGCGAGGTCTCCACCCTGGTCTTCACCCCCGATCGACTGGCCGTCGTCAAGGGCGGCCCCGCCGCGCGACGGGCGTACTTCGATCGCGTGGTCGCGCGGCTGGTGCCGGCGCGCGCCGGCGTGCCGCACGAATACCTCGCCGTCCTCGCGCAGCGAAACGCCGCGCTGCGTCGTGTCCAGGCGGGGCTCGCCTCGCGCGCCTCGCTGGAGCCGTGGACGCAGCGGATCGCGTCACTCGGAGCCGAGCTCGTGTCCGCTCGACGCTCGACGCTCGAGCGGCTTGCGCCGGGATTCGAGACTCGAGCCGCCGAGCTGGGCCTGCCAGACGCGCGACTGGGCTACGCAGCGGAGGCGCCGAGCGTCGAGGAGCTCGACCAGCGGATCGCTCGGGACCTCGAACGTGGAGCCACCGGGATCGGGCCGCACCTCGACGACGTGCTGCTCGCGAGCGGCGATCGAGACCTCCGGCAATTCGGCTCCCAGGGAGAGCAGCGTCTCGCGGTCCTCTCGCTCCTCCTTGCAGAGGCCGAGCTGCTGCCGACTCCTCCGCTCCTGCTGCTCGACGACGTCCTCTCGGAGCTCGATCTCGGTCGCCGCGAGGTGCTGGCCGCCCGGGTCGCCGGCCTCGGCCAGGCGATGATCACCGCGACCCACCGATCCGCGCTCCCTGCAGCACCCGCCCAACTCGTGGAGGTCGAGCCTGGAACCGCTC
Organism: Gaiellales bacterium; assembly: GCA_038239825.1. Lineage (GTDB taxonomy): Bacteria > Actinomycetota > Thermoleophilia > Gaiellales > Gaiellaceae > PALSA-600. The sequence goes on along the minus strand of JBBSEJ010000029.1, from coordinate 25,944 downwards.
GGTGAGGAGATCAGGTCGGAGCTCGCGCGTCACGGCCCACAGGCCGGGATGGCAGAGCTCCTGGAACGTTGGCCCGCGGCAGTGGGCCCGTCGATCGCCCGCAACGCATGGCCGGCCCGGATCGCGCGTGACGGCACCGTCCACGCCGCCACGTCAGACTCCGTGTGGGCGTTCGAGCTCGGGCAGCGAGCCGCCGAGATCGCCGGGCGGCTCGGCGTCACGAAGCTGCGATTCGCCCCGGGGCCGCTCCCGGAACCGTCCGCTCTGGCGCCCGCCTCGACGCCCCTCGAGGTGTCACCCGAAGACGCGGAGCTCGCGCGAGCGATCGCCTCGTCGATCGACGATGAGAAACTGCGCGAAAGTGTGCAAAAAGCGGTCGGATTCAGCCTCGCGAGGGGGCGTTCCGACACGCGGATCTGATACACTCCCTAGGCCTCGCAAAACCGGTGTTTTGCAGGCATTTCTTGCCTATGGCGAAGACGACCGCAAAGGCCGGCTACTCGGCCAAGGACATCACCGTGCTCGAGGGCCTCGAGCCCGTCCGCCTGCGTCCGGGGATGTACATCGGCTCGACGGGCCTCCGGGGGCTTCATCACCTCGTGTACGAGCTCGTCGACAACGCGGTCGACGAGGCTCTCGCCGGCTACAACGACTCGGCCGGCATTACGATTCATCCCGACAATTCGATGACGGTCACCGACCGCGGGCGGGGCATCCCGGTCGACGAGATCGAGGGTACCGGGACGTCTGCGCTCGAGGTCGTGCTGACGAAGCTGCACGCCGGGGGCAAGTTCGGCGGCGATGGGTACAAGGTCTCGGGCGGCCTTCACGGCGTGGGGCTGTCCGTCGTGAACGCGCTCTCCGAGTGGCTCATCGCGACGGTCGAGGCGCCGGACGGGAAGATCTACCGCCAGGCTTTCACGCGTGGTGTCCCGCAGGCGGCGATGGAGGTGACCGGCGAGACGCGGCACACCGGGACGACGATCTCGTTCCTCGCCGACGCAGAGATCTTCGACGAGTCGGTCTACGACGCGACCACGCTCCTCTCACGCCTCCGCGAGACGGCGTTTCTCACGCGCGGCCTGAAGGTCACCTTCACCGACGAGCGCGCCGACGGCGGCGCCCCGGTCGAGTTCCACTACGAAGGCGGCATCCGTGACTTCGTCGGCTACGTGAACGAGTCCAAGGACGTCGTGCACCGTCACATCGTCTACTTCTCGAGTGCCACCGACCTGGGCGAGGTCGAAGTGGCGATGCAATGGAACTCCTCCTATCAGGAGTCCGTGTTCACGTTCGCGAACAACGTGAACACGCACGAGGGTGGCTCGCACCTCTCGGGCTTCCGCTCGGCACTCACCTCCACGATCAACAAGTATGCGCGCGAGAAGGGGCTGCTGAAAGAGAAGGAAGACAATCTCGAGGGCGAGGACGTGCGCGAGGGGCTCGCCGCTGTCATCTCCGTGAAGCTTCAGGATCCGCAGTTCGAGGGTCAGACGAAGACGAAGCTCGGCAATCCCTGGGTCAGCGGGCTCGTGTCGACGTCGGTCAACCAGAAGCTCTCCGAGTTCTTCGAAGAGAACCCGACCGACGCACGCCAGATCGTCAGCAAGGCGATCGCCGCGCAGCGTGCCCGCCAGGCCGCCCGGAAGGCACGCGAGCTGACGCGGCGCAAGTCGGCGCTCGAGTCGATGTCGCTGCCGGGCAAGCTCGCAGACTGCTCGATCAAGGACCCATCCGCGGCCGAGCTCTTCATCGTCGAGGGCGATTCGGCCGGCGGCTCGGCCAAGATGGGCCGCGACCGCACCTACCAGGCGATTCTCCCGTTGCGCGGGAAGATCATCAACTCCGAGAAGAACCGCATCAACAAGGTGCTCTCGAACAACGAGATCCAGGCGATGATCACGGCGATCGGCACCGGGCTCGGCGACGAGTTCGACCTCGAGAAGCTGCGCTACCACCGCGTGATCGTGATGACCGACGCCGACGTCGACGGCTCCCACATCCGCACGCTGATCCTCACGTTCCTCTACCGCCAGATGCCGGACCTGATCGAGCAGGGGCACATCTACATCGCCGTGCCGCCGCTCTACAAGGTGAAGCTGGGGAGCCAGGAGTTCTACTTCGAGAAGGACGCTCAACTGGAGGACCTGCTCGCCCGTGAGCGCATCCCCAACGTCGAGATCGCCTCGCGCGACGGGGGTGCCGTGAAGCTTTCGGAGGCGAAGTGGAACCGCTTCACGAAGGATCTCCAGCAGTACGAGGGCTATTACGCGCGACTGCGTTCCGATTTCGGGGCGCCGGCGACCGAGCTGATGATCCTGCATCGTCTCGTCGAGCACGAGCTCGAAGGCCCCGACGATCTGCCGCGGGCGATCTCCGAGATCGCCGACAACGGCTACGCACTGTCGGTGCTCGAGCATGCCGACGAGGAGTTCCGCGTGCGCGTCGTCGAGACCGAGACCTCGGCCGGCCGCAACATTGCGGTTCCGGTTGAGTTGCTCGCCTCACCGATGTACCACGGCCTGCGCGCGGCCTACAGGAAGCTCGTCGACCAGTTGGGCCCGCCGCCGTTTCGGGTCGCGATCGGGAAGGAGACCGTCGTGGCCGAGACATTCGACCTCCTGCGGGATCGCGTCCTCGACGGTGCGAAGCAGGGTATCCAGGTGTCGCGCTTCAAGGGCCTCGGCGAGATGAACGCCGAGCAACTGTGGGAGACGACGATGGACCCCTCCAAACGCCTGCTGATGCGCGTCGACGTCGAGGACGCGTCGGCGGCCGATCGCGCCTTCTCGATGCTGATGGGTGACCAGGTCGAGCCTCGCCGGCTCTTCATCGAGCAGAACGCGAAAGATGTCAAGTTCCTCGATGTCTAGCTGCGCTGAACACCTGCACCGGGCGCACGGAGACCCTCGTGTCTGAGCTCGAGACCGGCGCGCTCGGTCCCGGCCGCATCGAGTCGCGGGAGCTCGAGCAGGAGATGCGCTCGAGCTTCCTCGGCTATGCGATGCACGTGATCGTCTCGCGCGCGCTGCCGGACGTGCGCGACGGGCTGAAGCCGGTGCACCGGCGCGTCCTCTACTCGATGTGGTCGAACGGCAACCGGCCGGGGCGCCCGTACGTGAAGAGCGCGAACATCGTCGGCTACGTGATGGGCAACCATCATCCACACGGCGACGCGTCGATCTACGACACGCTCGTACGCATGGCGCAACCGTTCTCGCTGCGTTATCCGCTGGTCGACGGCCAGGGCAACTTCGGCTCGATCGACGACGACCCGCCGGCGGCCATGAGATACACCGAGGCTCGCCTCGCGAAGCTCGCCGAGGAGATGCTGCGCGAGCTCGACTCCGACACCGTCGAGTTCGGGCCGAACTACGACGAGTCGAAGCGCGAGCCGCTCGTGCTGCCCGCACGCTTCCCGAACCTGCTCGTCAACGGCAGCGCCGGCATCGCGGTCGGGATGGCGACGAACATCCCGCCGCACAATCTCGGCGAGGTCGTCGACGCGATCGTGACACTGATCGACAAGCCCGACGCGAACGTTGAGGAGTTGATGAAGCATGTCAAGGGGCCCGACTTCCCGACTGGTGCGATCATCGTCGGGCGCTCCGGCATCCGGGATGCCTACCGCTCGGGGCGCGGCCGCGTGGTCATGCGTGCCCGCGCTCATATCGAGGAGCTGCGAGGCGGCAAGAGCGCCATCATCATCACCGAGCTCCCGTACGGCGTGAAGAAGGGTGGCGACAGCGGCGTGATCGCCAAGATCGCCGAGCTCGTGAACGACAAGGTGCTGACGGAGATCTCCGACTTGCAGGATCACTCCGACCGATCGGGCATGCGCATCCAGGTCGAGCTCAAGCGCGACGCCGTCCCGCAGGTCGCCCTCAACAAGCTCTTCAAGCACACACCGCTTCAGTCGACCTTCGGCGTCAACACCGTGGCGCTCGTCAACGGCGTGCCACGCACGCTGTCGTTGCTCGAGCTGCTCACGCACTACCTCGATTTTCAGCGCGAGATCGTTACTCGCCGTTCCAAGCACGAGCTGCGGCAGAAGGAGAAGCGGGCCCACATCCTGCAGGGCTACCTGATCGCCCTCGACAATCTCGATGCGGTGATCGCGCTGATTCGCGGTGCAGCTGACACCGAGGCCGCGAAGACGGGCTTGATGGAGACATTCGACCTCTCGGAAGCTCAAGCGGTCGCCATTCTCGAGCTCCGTCTCCGCGCGCTCACCGCGCTCGAGCGGCAGGGCGTCGAGAATGAGTTCAAGGACATCCAGGAGCGCATCACCGAGCTCCGTGACCTGCTCGGCTCCGAGGAGAAGATCGACGCGCTGATCAAGGAGGAGCTGCTCGAGCTGCGCGGCATCTACTCCCGGCACGACGACCGGCGCACCGAGATCGTCGCAGCCGAGGAGGAGCTCGAGCTCGAGGATCTGATCGCAGAAGAGGACATGGTGATCGCGATCACTCGGTCCGGCTACATCAAGCGACTGCCCGTGACCGCCTACCGCGAGCAACGGCGAGGCGGCATCGGTGTGATGGGGATGGATCTGAAGGACGAGGACTACATCGAGCACCTCTTCGTGGCCTCGACGCACGACTACATCCTGTTCTTCACGAGCGTCGGCAAGGTGTATCGCCTGAAGGTGCACGAGCTCCCGCTCGGCTCGCGCCAGTCGAAGGGTCGTGCGATCGTGAATCTGCTGCCGTTTCGCCAAGGCGAGAACGTGCGCGCCGTGATCCAGACGCGCAACTTCGAGGAGGCGGAGTACCTCCTGTTCGCGACGAAGAAGGGCGTCGTCAAGAAGACCGGGCTCGGCGCCTACAACACGAACCTGAAGGCCGACGGGATCATCGCGATCAAGATGCGTGAAGGCGATGAGCTTGTGGGCGTCCGCCACAGCTCGGGCGAGGACGATGTGCTGATGGTTTCGCGGCTCGGTCAGGCCATCCGTTTTTCGGAGCGCGACGTGCGCGCGATGGGCCGCGACGCATCGGGTGTTCAGGGCATGCGGTTGCGCGGCGACGACGAGGTGATCTCGGTGGCGATCGCCGCCGATGACTCCGACTTGCTCGTCGTGACCGAGAACGGATACGGCAAGCGCACCCGGGTGTCCGACTACCCGAAGAAGGGCCGTGGCGGAATGGGTGTGAAGACCGTCCAGCTGACGGCCTCACGCGGGCATCTCGCGGGCGCGCGGGTCGTCCGCGACGGCTACCAGGTGATGCTGATCTCCACGGGTGGCACCGTGATCAAGATGCCCGTCGAGGACGTGAAGCGCCTCGGCCGTCCCACACAGGGCGTGATCGTGATGCGCCTCCGGGAAGGCGAGCAGGTCTCCTCGCTCGCGCCCGTCGTCGAGCCGACCGATGACGACGCCGGCGTCGAGCTCGCCGCAATCCCGCCGATCGGCGCTTCCTCGAACGGCGCTACCTCGAACGGCGCTGCATTTCCGAACGACGCACCCCCGGACGGCACCGTTGCCGGCGGCGCCGACGGAACGCCCGAGCTCGACATCTGAGCGTCCCACGGCCTTGCCGCTTCCCCGTCTGGCCCCCGTGCATCCCCTTCCCTTTTGCAAGTGGCCGGGTTATAAGTGTTAAGCACGGGGTCGCGCGTCAATGGAAAGGTTCCAGGAGTGGCGTACTCAAAGCAGGCCGATCTGCTGGACCCGATCGACATGGTCGATCACCTCGACAAGATCGAGCTCTACCTCGGCCAGGTTTGTGCGATCGCGGGCATTTCGAAGATGCAGCTCGACTACTGGACGAACAAGGCTCAGATCCCGACGAAAGGCAAGAAGCAGCGCATCTACGACATGCAGGCGGTCGAGACGGTGATGTTGATCAAGCAGGCAAAGGACAAGGGGCTGAATCTCGGCGCGGCAATCGACGCTGCCCGCCGTTTCCGCGAGAGCACCCCGCTCTAGCCTCTCAGCACGTCGAAGGCCGTTCGCACCCACCGGCCGCCCGATCGTGACGCAGATCGGCCGAACTGGTTCCCCCTCGGGTCAGCTGTCGTCGCCGCCGCGGCCGACGAACGGCCGAAGCATCTCGATCGGAACCGGGAAGGCGATCGTCGTCGATTGCGACGAGCCGAGCTCGAGCAGCGTCTGCAGGTACCGGAGCTGGAGAGCGATGGGGTGCGCTTCGATGACGACGGCGGCATCCTTCAGGCGCTCGGAAGCCTGGTACTCGCCCTCGGCATTGATCACCTTCGCGCGCCGCTCGCGCTCGGCTTCCGCCTGACGTGCCATCGCCCGTTGCATGCTCTGTGGGATCTCCACGTCCTTCACTTCGACGATCGACACCTTGATGCCCCACGGCGCGGTCTGCTCGTCGATGATCCCCTGGAGGATCGCGTTGATCTTCTCGCGTTCGGAGAGCAGTTCGTCGAGCTGATGCTGGCCGAGCACCGATCGCAGCGTCGTCTGCGCGATCTGCGAGGTCGCGACCATGAAGTTCTCGATCTGCACGATCGCGTCCTTCGGCGCCACGATCCGGAAATACGCAACCGCGTTCACGCGCACCGGCACGTTGTCCTTGGTGATCACTTCCTGCGGAGGGATGTTCAGCGTGATGGTTCGAAGGTCGACGCGCACCATCCGATCGACGATCGGGATGAGCACGAAGAGCCCCGGGCCCTTTGGCTCCGGCAGGAGGCGGCCGAGCCTGAAGACGATGCCCCGTTCGTACTCCCGTGCGACCTTGATCGCACTGAGCGCGAAGATGACGACGAAGAAGATGAGGATCGCGAGAACGACGAGCGCGGCGGTCATGCGAGTACCTTAGACGGGCCTGACTCGCAGCGCGAGGCCGTCGAGTGCCTCGACGAGCACGTGCTGCCCCGTCCGCAGAGGGCCGTCGGCCTCGGCGTGCCACAGCTCGCCCCGGACGAAGACGTAGCCGCCGTCGCGGATCACGCCTTCCATGCCGACGATCTCCTGAGGGCCGACTGAGACCGGGGTTCTCCGAATGGCGATCGCCTTCGTCATCGCAACGGCCCAGAGGCCGCCGAGGAGCACCGTGAATGTGATCACGACCGGAATCGAGGTGTGGTACGGCGCAGGCGCCTTGTGGAAGAGCGTGATGAACCCGACCGCCATCGCGACGAGCCCCGAGAGGCTCAGCGCGCCGTGCGAGGTCACGTGCGCATCGACGACGAGCAGGACGACGCCGAGCAGAACGAGGATCAGGCCGCCCCATGAGAGCGGCAGGACCGAGAACCCGAAGAGCGCGCACACCATGCAGATCGCGCCGAAGGCCCCCGGTATGACGACTCCAGGGTGGAAGAGCTCGAAGCCGAGGCCCGCGATGCCGGCGAGGAAGAGCAACGAAACGATGTTCGGGTCGATGAGTGTCGAGAGGAAGCGGGTGAAGAACCCCGGGCGGACGTCGCTGATCTTCGCGCCCGCGGTGTGCATCTTCAGGTGTCGCGGCACCGTCGTGCGACCGTCGATCGTCCGGAGAAGCGCAGGCAGCGACGGGGAGACCAGATCGACCACGTTCATCCGCAGTGCTTCCTGCGCGGTCAGGTTCGAGGCTCTGCGCACCGCGCGGTCGGCCCAGGCAGCGTTGCGGCCATGGGTCTTCGCGAGGCCTCGCAGGGATGCAGCGGCATCGTTCACAACCTTGCGGCGGAGGTCACTGCCGATGTTCCGGCCGCTCCCGTTGATCGGCGTCGACGAGCCGATATTCGTCTCCGGCGCCATCCCGAGCACATCCGCGGCCTCCGAGATCCACACGCCAGCAGAGGCCGCCCGGGCGCCGCCCGGAGAGACGTAGACGATCACCGGGATCCGCAGCGAGAGCTCGCGTTGCACGATCTTGCGCATCGATTCGACGAGGCCCCCGGGGGTATCGAGCACGATCACCGCAGCCGAGTACCCCTCCGACTGTGCCCGGCCGAGCTCGTGGTTCACCCAGTCCTGCGTGACGGGGTTCACCTCGGTATCGAAGTGGATCGCGAGCACTCGCGGCCGGGGGGTATCCGCTCTCGCCGGCATTGCCGGCGTGAGCAGGACCGACCCGAGCAGGCACGTCAGGATCAGGAGCCGCTTCACCGTTGTAAGGATTGTATGCGCGAGGGGGTGCCCGGCCTCGAGCGCCGGGCACGATTGGGGCACCGTGAAAAGGTCATCGTGATGCAGAGGCTCGCCATCGCCGCCGTCACCGTCGCGGCACTCCTGAGTCCGGCACTCCTGAGTCCGGAGTTCGCAAACGCAGGTGATGTCGCCATGCACCTCGAGAACGTGCAACCGGGCGGGCGGTCACTCGCCGACTCAAGACCGCGCACGCACTTCAACATGCTCGCCGCGCACTGGATCGGTGCGGGCGTCGTCTCGTACCGGGTGCACCGCCTCCATGGGAGCTGGAGCGCCTGGGTTCGAGCCGACGCAGACGTCGCCCCCGACGGCGGTACCGGGCGCTGGTACGACGGCAACCTCGCCTGGACCGGAGGCTCCGACGCAGTGCAGTTCCGCACGGCAGGCGCCGTGCTGCGGCTGCGATCGTACGAGCTCTGGTCGCGCGTCACGCACCCGGCCACGCGGCGTCCGAGCGAGGCCGGCTCGCCGGCAATCGTGTCTCGCTCAGGCTGGGGCGCCGACGAGGAGATCGTCCGGGCGAAGCCAAACTACGCGCCGGCGGTGCGACTGCTCATCGTCCATCACACAGCGGGAGCGAACGCGTACTCGCCGTCCCAGGCCGCTGCGATCGTCCGCGGCATCGAGCTCTACCACGTCGAGGGAAACGGGTGGAACGACATCGGCTACAACTATCTCGTCGACCGATTCGGCACCGTCTATGAGGGGCGAGGCGGCGGGATCGACCGGAACGTGATCGGTGCGCACGCCGAGGGTTTCAACTCCGGTACCGCAGGCATTGCACTGCTGGGCAACTTCTCGAGGTCGACGCCCTCGAAGGCCCAACAGGCGGCCCTCGTCACGCTCGCCGCCTGGCGACTCGACGTCGCCCACGTCGATCCACTCTCGCGTGTCGTCTACACCTCCGGCGGCAACGGCAAATTCCGATCGGGAAAGGTGGTGACGCTCCGTGCCGTCTCGGGGCACCGTGACACCGGGCCGAGTGAATGCCCCGGTACCGGGGCATACCGCTTGCTGCCGGGCCTCGCACGGCGCGTCGCGCGAACCGGGCTCCCAAAGCTCTACTCACCGACGGTCACGGGTGCCCTCGGCGGCTCGATCAGGTTTCGGGCGCGGTTGTCCTCGGCGCTCGGGTGGACGGTGACGATCGCCGACCAGTCCGGGCGTGAGGTCGCAAGCGGCACCGGAATCGGATCGGCGGTCGACTGGACGTGGGACTCGCGCGCCGCACGCGCGGGTCGCCTTCGGTGGCGGATCAACGCACTCGGGGCGCTCGAGGCGTCGGGCGCGCTCGGGATCGTGAAGCCCGACCCCAACCCCGTCCCGCCGCCCAAGCCGTTCTCGCTCACGAACCTCGCGGTGATGCCGGCCGTCATCACTCCGAACGCCGACGGCAGTGCGGGCTCTGCGACGCTCAGCTTCACGCTGGGTGCTGCGGCGCAGGTTCTGGCCCAGGTTCTCGATGTCGCCGGCACACCGCTCTTGACGCTCGGCGACGAGCTGCGGCTCGCCGGCGACAACTCGTTCGAGTGGGATGCCGCTGCTTTGCCCGACGGTCGGTATCTGCTGGTCGCCACGGCGACGTCGGCCTCCGGGAAGCACGTTGTGACGAAATCCACCGCCGTGGTCGTCGACCGGACGCTCGTCGGGCTCGACGCGGAGCCCCGAACGATCTCACCGAACGGCGACGGCATTGCCGACGCGACCGTGTTCTCGTTCAGCCTCGCCGAGAGCGTCCCCGTTCGCCTTGACATCGAGCAGAACGCGCTCGTGGTTGCGACGGTGTTCCAGGGGCAGCTCGGGACAGGGCCACAGCTGCTCGACTGGGACGGGACCAGGAACGGCGTGCCGCTTCCTGACGGCACCTACGTCGCGGTCGTGACCGTGACCGACAAGCTCGGCGACGTCCAGCTCTCGCTGCCGCTCGAGATCTCTGCGGTCGTCAAACCTCCGTGATCCCCAGCTCCTCGAGCCATTCCCGGTAGCCGTCCTCGAGCCGGGCGAGCAGATCGACGAGCAGATCGAGCCAGTCGCGTTCGACGAACCCGGCACCCGGCCAGTTCGAGAAGCCGACGTTGACCCCGATCCCCAGCACGACCCGTTCGCCGGCCTCGGCCAGGATCCCCGCAACCTTGCGTCCCTGGACGAGTACGTCGTTCGGGTGCTCGATCGTCGCATCCGGCCCGATCGCGCCCGCGACGGCGTGCGCCGCGACGAGGGTCAACTGCGGCCACACGGCAACCGGCTCGGGAGGGTGGAGCGCGACGGAGAGCATCAGCCCCGAGTCGACCCAGGTTCGACCGAGACGCCCGCGGCCAGCCGTCTGGCGCTCGGCCAGCGCGACGGCGCCGTGTCGAGCGTCTTTCGGCAGGAGGCCCTGGGTCGTCGGTACCTCCTCGGCCCAGTGGTACTCGCGGCCGTAGGAGCCGCGCAGGGCGGGTACCACGACCTCTGGTCTGAGCTGCACGGCCACTAGAGTAGGCGGGGCGTGCAACCTCCAGTCCGCCGATCGCGTCCAATGATTCGTGATTTGCGGTCCGACGGGCCGCTCGTCTACGAGAGGCTTTCGGACCCGATCCTCGTGCGCCGCGCCAGAGATGGAGACTCACGAGCGCTCGCGGCTCTCTGTGAGCGTCATGCCGGCAGGGTGAACCGGATCGCGCTCCACGTGCTTTCAGATCCCGACGATGCGCTCGATGCCGCGCAGGAGACGCTCGTGAAACTCGTGCAGCGGGTCGGGCAGTTTCGGGGGGAATCGCAGTTCTCCACCTGGTTGCATCGCCTGACCGTCAACACCTGCAAGGACATCGCCCAGGCGCGCTTCGCCACGCAGCGGCGCACGGAGCCACTGATCGAAGACACCCGCGTCGCCTCGGACGCAGATCCTGCACGCGAGCTCGCCGCCTCGGAGCAGCGGCGCGAGCTCGGCCGGTGCCTCGCCGAGCTCCCCGTTGCGCAGGCGACCGTGGTCGCGCTCAAGGACGCGTTCGACGCCTCCTTCGACGACATCGCAGAAGCGACGGGATTGCCGGTCGGAACGGCGAAGTGCTACGCCCACCGCGGCCGCAGCGCACTCGCAGAGAGGCTTTCGGCATGACCAAGTTGCTGCTCGACCGGGCTGCGATCGAGGCGATCATCCCCCATCGCCCGCCGATGCTCTTGATCGACGAGGTGATCGAGCTCGTCCCGGGCGAGCGGGTGGTAGCGCGCAAGACGGTCACGGAGGAGGACTGCGCCGGCCACTTCCCCGGGAACCCGATCATGCCCGGCGTGAAGATGGTGGAGGCACTCGCTCAGTGCGGCGCGGTCGCCGTGCTGTCGCAGCCCGAGAATCTCGGCAAGCTCGCGCTGTTCGCAGGCATCGACGACGTGCGGTTCAAACGGCTCGTGCGCCCGGGGGAGGTGCTCACGCTGGAGTGCCAGGTCGAGACGGTCAGAGGCCCGGTCGGGCGAGGGAAGGCGCGTGCGACGGTCGACGGCTCGCTCGCCGTCCGTGGCACGCTCACGTTCGCCGTCGGTCCCGGAGAATGAGCGCCGAGGGTTGATCGGGCGGACGGCAGGGGCGAAGATCTCGATCACCGGTCTCGGCTGTCACGTTCCCGAACGCGTGGTGACGAACGCGGAGCTCGCGGCGATGGTCGACACGAACGACCAGTGGATCCGCGACCGCACGGGCATTCGCGAACGGCGCATCGCGGCTGACGACGAGGCGCTCACCGACATCGCCCTACCCGCGTGCCGGCGTGCGCTCGAGATGGCCGGCGCCGATCCGGCTTCGATCGACCTCGTGATCGTCGCGACCGTGACGGCGGACATGGCATTCCCATCCGCCGGTGCTCTGCTCGCGGACACCCTCGGGATGCGCGACGCCGCCGCCTACGACCTTTCGGCAGGGTGCACCGGTTTCGTCTACGCAATCGCGCAGGCTCACGGCATGCTCGCATCCGGCCTCGCCAGGCGCGCCCTCGTCGTCGGTGGCGACGTCCTCTCGAAGATCCTCGACTGGACCGACCGCTCGACGGTCGTGCTCTTCGGCGACGGTGCGGGTGCGGTCGTGATGGAAGTCGTCGACGAGGGCGGGTTTCTCGGCTTCGAGCTCGGCGCCGACGGCGGTGGCGGCGAGAGCCTGTGGCTTCCCGGCAGCGGGTCGCGGACGTTCGAGGATCCCGACAAGTTCGTGAAGATGAACGGCCGAGAGGTGTTCAAGTTTGCGACCCGGGTGATGGTGAGCTCGGGAGAGGCGATCCTCGCCGAGTGCGGGAAGACGATCGACGACATCGATGTCTACGTCCCACACCAGGCGAATGTCCGGATCATCGACCACGCCGTGCGCAAGCTCGGCGTTCCCGCGGCGAAGACAGTGGTGAACGTCGAACGCTACGGGAACACATCATCGGGCTCGATCCCGCTCGCCCTCGCCGATGCGGCGGACGACGGCCGCCTCGAACCGGGCAAGCTGGTGCTGTTGACGGGAATGGGCGCGGGCCTCACCTGGGGCTCGGCGCTGATCGAATGGACACATCCGACGACTGGAGCTGCCGCATGACGAAGATCGCGTTCATGTTTCCGGGGCAAGGCTCGTTCGCGGCCGGGATGGGTCGTGACGTGGCGCTCGCCGTGCCCGAGGCGATGGCGGTGTACGACGAAGGCACCGCCGCCTCCGGGATCGACCTGAAGGAACTGTGCTTCGAGCGGCCGGTCGAGGAGCTCGTCGATACCGAGGTGCAGCAGCCCGCTCTCGTCGCGACCTCGCTCGCGCTCGACGCGGCGCTTCGCGCGCGCGGGATCCGCCCCGACGTCGTCGTCGGCCACTCCGTCGGCGAGTTCGCGGCCCTCGGTTCTGCTGGTGCGCTCGCCGCACGCGACGCGATCGAGCTCGTGCGCGAGCGTGGGCTCGCAATGGCCGAGGCCGCAAAGGCACATCCCGGCTCCATGGCCGCGATCCTCGGTCTCGCGGACGAGGTCGTCGAGGCACTCTGCCGGAAGATCTCGAATGTCTGGCCCGCGAACTACAACTGTCCCGGGCAGCTCGTGATCTCCGGCGAGACACCGTCGGTCGACGAGGCCTGCCTCGAGGCGACTCGCGAGGGTGCCCGCCGCGCCATCCGCCTCCGTGTGTCGGGGGCATTCCATTCCCCGCTCGTCGCTCGCGCCGCCGACCGACTGCGGCCGGCGATCGACCGGGTCACGTTTCACGACCCACGCTCGGCGTTCATGTCGACAGTCACCGCGAAGATCGAGGATGCTCAGCGCTACGGCGAGCTCCTCGTCGACCAGCTGACCGCGCCCGTGAAGTTCACCCAGGCCGCGGGCGAGCTGATCGCTCAAGGCGTGACGACCTTCGTGGAGGTGGGGCCGGGCAGCGTGCTGAGCGGTTTACTGAAGAGGATCGACAGATCGGTGCGCGTCTTCTCGGTCGACGACCTCGAGTCGTTGAACGAAGCGGCGGAGGCTCTTGGCTAGCGACGAGGGTTTCTGCTCGCTCGCAGGGAAGCTCGCACTCGTGACCGGGGCGTCGCGCGGCATCGGCCGCGCCATCGCCGAGGAGCTCGCGCGAGCGGGCGCCGACGTCGTCGTGGGGTACCGCTTCGGCAAGGATGACGCCGAGGAGCTCGCCGCGCAGATCGGCGGACGCGCCGTGCAGGCGGACGTCTCCTCAGCCGAGGACGCCAAGCGCCTCGTGGGCGAGGCGGGGGACGTCGATGTGCTCGTGAACAATGCAGGGCTCACGCGCGACGGGCTGCTCGCACGGATGTCGGACGAGGATTGGCGCACCGTGATCGACACGAATCTCGGGTCGGTCTTCTACACCTGTCGAGCGGTGACGCGTTCGATGATGAAGAAGCGCAGCGGCGCGATCGTGAACATCAGCTCCATCGTCGGCGTCCACGGCAACTGGGGCCAGACCAACTACGCCGCCTCGAAGGCGGGGATCATCGGTCTCACGAAGTCGATCGCCCGCGAGCTCGGCTCTCGCGGGGTACGCGCGAACGTCGTTGCACCCGGCTACGTGAAGACGCAGCTCACGGACGTCCTTCCGGAGGCCGCCACGACAGCGATGGTCGAGGGGACCCCGCTCGGCCGCGTGGCGGAGCCTCATGAGATCGCCGGGGCAGTTCGCTTCCTCGCTTCCGACGCGGCGTCGTTCATCACGGGTGAAGTACTGCTCGTCGACGGTGGAATGGGGATGTAGTGGCGGGCAACGGATCGAGCGGCCTGCGCCGTGTGGTGATCACCGGCCTCGGCATGGTGAGCCCGCTCGGAAACGACGTGCAATCGTCGTGGTCGGCTCTCGTCGCCGGTGAGTCGGGGGCCGCCGAGATCACCGCGTTCGACCACACGGACTACAACGTGCACTTCGCGTGCGAGCTGAAGGATTTCGAACCGACGGTCTGGATCAACCACAAGGCAGCCCGGCGGATGGATCGGTTCGCGCAGATGATCATCTCTGCCGCTCGTCAGGCTGAAGCCGATTCCGGCGTCGAGGTCGCGAAGGAGGCCGATCGCTTCGGCGCCTCGATCGCGACCGGAATCGGCGGTCTCCAGTCCTACCAGGACTGCTATCACGTGCTGCTGACACGCGGCCCCGACCGGGTGAGCCCGTTCTCGATCCCGTCGATCATTCCGAACATGGGTGCAGGCTGGGTGTCGATCGAGCTCGGCACGAAGGGGCCACTCATGAGTGAGTGCACCGCCTGTGCCGCGTCCAACATGGCGATCGGCGATGCGATGGACGAGATCCGCATCGGCCGCGCCGACGTGATGTTCGCCGGCGGCACGGAGGCGCCGATCACTCAGGTCGGTATCGCCGGCTTCGACGCGATGCGCGCACTCTCCCGACGGAACGACGACCCGATGCGGGCGTCCCGGCCGTTCGACAACGAGCGCGACGGCCTCGTGATGGGCGAGGCGGCGGCCGTCCTCGTGCTGGAGGAGCTCGGCCACGCGAAGGCGCGGGGCGCGAAGATCTACGCCGAGCTTGCCGGCTACGGGATGTCCTCGGATGCCTCGCACATGACGGAACCGGATCCGACAGGGGAGAATCCTGCCCGCGCGATGACGATGGCGCTCGCCGATGCCGGTGTCGCTCCTACCGACGTCGGCTACGTGAACGCCCACGCCACCTCGACGCCGCTCGGCGACGCGGCCGAGACGCGGGTGATCAAGCTGGCATTCGGTGAGGAGCACGCGAAGCGGCTCGCCGTGTCGTCGACGAAGGGTGCGACCGGCCACTGCTTCGGTGCGGCGGGTGCCGTCGAGGCGGTCTTCACCGTGCTCGCGCTCGTGGACAAGAAGGCGCCGCCGACGATCAACTACGACGAGCCCGATCCCGACTGCGACCTCGACTACGTCCCGAACCTCGCCCGGGATCTGCCCGACCTGACGGTGGCCGTCTCGAACTCGTTCGGCTTCGGCGGCCACAACGCCTCGCTCGTCGTCCGAACCTACGACGAGTAGGCCGTCCCGCGCTCCTCCCGACGCGAAGACCGAGGAGCCGGGGCCTCGCAGGATGTGCGTGGCACTTCGCCACCCTCGTCTGGCGACCGGGCAGGCCCGAAGTGCGCGCTCGTCGGCCGGGGCGGGAGGGCCTCGTCACCACCGTTGTCGTCCGAGGCGACTCCTACCGTTTGGTCATGCGCCTTCTGGACGTGGGCGGTCGCCTGGTCGAGTTGCACATACGTCGGTCATCTCGCGTCAGGGGGCATCGCATCGTCGTTCGGTTCGGGCTGCCGCCCGAGCTCGTCGTCCGGCCTCGCGCAAGCGAGGCCGAGATCGATGCGGCGATCCGTGAGCACCTGCCGTGGCTCCAGAAGCAACTCGCGAACGTCGCCGCGCCCAGTCTCGGCCTCGACCGTCTGCGCATCACGGCCGACCAGGGCCGACGCGAGGCGCGTGCGCGAATCTCGCTGCTCGTCCAGTCGGAGGCCGCCGCACTCGGCGTCACCTACCTCAGGATCACGCTCCGCGATCAGGTGAGCCGCTGGGGATCGTGCTCGTCGAGCGGCGCGCTGAGCTTCAACTGGCGGCTCGTGCTCGCACCGAACGACGTACTCGACTACGTGGTCGTGCACGAGGTCTGCCATCTCGTCGAGCACAACCACAGCCCGGCATTCTGGCGCCTTCTCGAGTCACGCCGCCCGGAGTATCGGGACTCGAAGGAGTGGCTCGACGCACACGGGTGGGAGGTCCTCGCGTACCGGCCACCGAACGAGGAAGCAGCCGCGTAACGTAGGCAGCGTGGAGCGCTGGGCGAGCTTTGACTGCTACGGCACGCTGATCGACTGGAACGGTGGCATTCGCGCCGGACTCGCGCGCGTCTTCGGTGACGCTCGAGCGGACGACCGACTCGAGCGCTACCACGAGCTCGAGCCGGTGCTCGAGCGTGATGGCGCATTGAGTTACCGGCAGGTGCTGACCGATGCGATGCGCGGTCTCGGCGCTCCGGCCGGCAAGGTGCATGGCCTCGCCGAGTCGCTGCCGGGCTGGCGCGCATTCCCGGAAGCCCGCGACGCGCTTGCAGAAGCACGGCGGCGGGGCTGGAAGCTCGCGATCCTTTCGAACACCGACGACGACTACATCGCGGCGTCGCAGATCGAGATCGGTGTCCCGTTCGACGAGGTGATCGTCGCCCAGGAGATCGGTTCCTACAAGCCGGCGCACCGGCACTGGAATGAGTTCTTCGCCCACACTCACGCGCCGGGCGAGGGTCACGTGCACGTGGGCGCGTCGCTCTTCCACGACGTCGCGCCGTGCAACGAGCTCGGCCTTCGAAGCATCTGGGTGAACCGCATCGGCGAGAGCAGGTCGGGCGTTCGGCCGACGCGCGAGTTGTCCGACCTCACCCACCTTCCCGACACGCTGGACGAGCTCGTTCCGGTCGATGGCTGAGCTGATCGGCCCCCGCGAGCTGCGCGAGCTGCGCGACGAGGATGCGGATGCGGTCGCTGCCCTCTTCGTCCGTGCGTGGGGCGAGTCTCGGCGTATGGACGGCGGCGAGATCCGTGAATGGCTGCGCAACGAGGCCTTGAAGCCGCAAAACATGGTCGTGCTCGTCGAGGGCGGCGTCGTCCTCGGGTACGGCGACGTCTGGATCGAGCCGCCCGTCCTGGACGCGGACATTGCTGCGCCCGGCCACTGGGGCGAGCTCTTCGACTGGGCCGAGGGGCGGGCCGGTGCTCACGCGGTCGAGCGGGTTCGCACGTTCGTCGCCGCCGGCCACCCGCTCGAGCTGTTTCTCGCTGATCGCGGCTACCAGCCGATCAGGGCGTCGTACACGATGGAGATCTCCTTCGGTGAGGACGCACCTGCGGCGGCCGCCCCGATCAAGAGCGTCGAGATCCACCCTTACCGTCATCCCGAGGACGAGGCCCGAACCCACGCTGCGCAAGAGGAAGCGTTCGAGGATCACTGGGATCACACGCCGCAGGCGATCGGCACGTGGCGCGAGTTCAGCGTCAAGCAGACGAACTTCGACCCGTCGCTCTGGTTTCTCGCCTGGGACGGCGAGGACGTGGCGGGGCTCTCGCTCAACTTCCCGGAGCAGTCGGGCGACCCGGGTTACGGCTGGGTCGGCACGCTCGGCGTGCGGCGGGCGTGGCGCCGCCGGGGAATCGGCGAGGCGCTGCTGCGGCACTCGTTCCGTGCGTTGCACGAGCGGGGACGGCGCAGAGTGCGTCTTTCCGTCGACGCAGAGAGTCTCACCGGCGCGACCCGCCTGTACGAGCGAGCCGGCATGCGCGTGCTCCGCGAGACGAATCTCTGGCAGCGGCGCGTCGATTGAGCGCCCTACGCGCGCGTTGTCCCGACTGCCGCACGCTGACCGCGGTCGCGATCGGCCCCGAGTACGAGTGCCATTCCTGCGGCCGCGAATTCGCCGCGGGCCTCGTGCGCGTGCCGCGGGCCTGGGGAGACGGCGGCGAAGCGATGGCGGAGGCGGCGCACATGTCCCTCCCGTGGCCCGAAGTGGCGGAGATCGCCGAGAAGACGCTCGCGGAGCAGCACGACTCGCTCGCCCGAGAGCTGCCCGAGCGGCCGCTCGTCCTCGGCGGCTGCTGCTGCGCACATGTCGGCGCAGTCCGTGAACTTGCGCGCCGTCACGGCCGGATCGAGGTCGTCTGGATCGACGCGCACGGCGACCTGAACACCCCGGAGACGTCGCCGTCGGGCAACGCATGGGGTATGCCGCTTCGGATGCTGATCGACGCCGGTGATGTCGCCGCTTCAGACGTGACACTCCTCGGCGCCCGCAGACTCGACCCGCCGGAAGAGAATTTCATCGCCGCCGCCGGAGTCCGTTTGGAGCTCGGCGAACCGCGTTCCGAGCATCTCTACGTCGCGCTGGACGGTGACGCCGTCGAGCCGTTGGAGCTCGACGTCTGGATGCCGGAGCCGGCCGGGCTCACGTTCGAGGGCCTGGAGGCGATCCTCGCCCGAATCCCGCATCCGGCCGGTGTGGGATTCACGGGGCTTCGCGCCTCGACAAGGAACGAGACCGCGCTCGCACGGCTCGGGCTCGCGCTCGGCCTGTGAGAGCGTCGGGCGGCTCCTCTGTAACCGTTCGGGCCGGACGAGCGGTCTAAGCTCTGCGAATGTCCGAGGCCCGGATCGATGTTCAGGTCGAGCACAGACATGCTCCACCTCCGACCGTGAAGAAGCACCCGAACACCTGCCCGAAGTGCGGGTCGCACTATCGCGACGACGAGCTCGAGCAGACCCTCTGGGTCTGCGGGCACTGCGGCCACCACTTCCCGATGGGTGCGCGTGCGCGGATCGACTGGTATGCCGACACCGGCTCATTCTTCGAGGAAGCGTCCGAGGTCCGGTCGGACGACCCGCTCGAGTTCTTCGACCTGCGGCCGTACACCGAGCGGCTTGCGGAAGCGGAGCTGAACACCGGCCTCGGTGAGGCCATCGTGATCGGCCAGGCGATGCTCGACGGCCATGCGATCGAGCTCGCCGTCATGGACTTCTCGTTCATGGGCGGCTCGATGGGTGGCGCGGTCGGCGAGAAGTTCTCGCGCGCGTGCGACTCCGCCATCGATCGGGGCGTCCCGCTCGTATCCGTCACTTCATCGGGCGGCGCCCGCATGCAGGAGGGCATCCTGTCGCTGATGCAGCTGCCGAAGACCGTGTGCGCGGTCGAAGACCTGCATGACGCACATCTGCCGATGCTGACGGTGCTGGCCCACCCGACGACTGCCGGTGTGCTGGCGTCGTTCGCGTCGCTCGGCGATGTGACGATCGCGGAGCCGGGCGCTCTGATCGCATTCACCGGGCCTCGCGTGGTACAGCAGACGACACGCGAGAAGCTTCCCGACGACTTCGGTCTCGCGGAGCAGAACCTGCGGTTCGGGCATCTCGACGCAATCGTGGCCCGTCCGAAGCAGCGCGAGCATCTGGCCCGCCTGCTCAGGCTCTTCGCGTGACGGATCGCGATCACGAGCTGAACCTCCGCCAGAGGCTCTCGGGGCTCTCGCGACTCCCGCTCCTCCGCGGCGCCCGTGTGGCCGGTGAGGCCGACCGTCTGCGCGCTCAGCTCGAGCGCCTGAACGCGGACACGACCGATGAGACGATCTGGCACTCCGTCGAGCTGGCGCGGCATCCCAAGCGGCCCTACACGATGGATTACGTCGCGCGGATGTTGGACGATTGGGTCGAGTTGCACGGCGACCGGGGTCGCGCCGACGACGGAGCGCTCGTCACGGGACTCGCACAGCTCGACGGGCGGACGGTCGCCCTGATCGGCCATCAGAAGGGCCGTGACGTGAAGGAGCGCGTCGACCGGCAGTTCGGGATGGCCTATCCCGAGGGCTACCACAAGGCGATGCGTGTGATGGAGATCGCAGAGCGGTTCGGGTTCCCGGTCATCTCGCTCGTCGACACGCCGGGGGCCTACCCGGGGGTCGCAGCCGAGCAGCACGGCCAGGGCGGCGCGATCGCCCGTTCGCAGGCGGAGATGGCGCGTCTGACCGTGCCGACCGTCGCGTGCATCATCGGAGAGGGGGGCTCGGGCGGCGCGATCGCGATCGCCGTCTCGGACAGGGTCCTGATGCAGGAGAACGCGATCTACTCTGTGATCACTCCCGAGGGGTGCGCGGCCATTCTCTGGCGTGACGCGAGCGAGGCGAAGAAGGCGGCAGCGGCGTTCAAGCCCGACGCGCTCCATTGCCTCGAGCTCGGTGTGATCGACGGCGTCGTGGCCGAGCCGGCCGGGGGTGCGCAGCTCGATCACGACGAGGCGGCGAGGCTTTTGAAACTGGCGCTCACCGAGTCGCTCGAGGAGCTCGAGGACACGCCGGGGGCGGAGCTTCGCCGGCGCCGCCGGGCGAAGTTCCGTGGCATGGGCGTCTACGCCTGAGGCGCTCACGCGCTCGACGACGCCCCAGCCTGGGTTTTTCCACATCATCCACAGGGTTTTCAACGGATGAACGCGGCGCAGGAACGCAGCGGAGCCCGCCAACGAAGCGGCTCCGACGCACCCACCCCCCGTCAGGCCGAGAAAACGCCGACCCGTAAGTCTCCGCCACCGGACGCGCTAGACGTCATCGCGCATCGGACGTTTTCGTCCTGCGCGCGCGTGGAAAGAACGACGACCGGATGCCTCGCTCGATCTGGACCGGTTCCATCTCCTTCGGACTCGTCTCCGTGCCGGTGCGGCTCTTCACCGCCACCGAATCGAAGGAGCTGAAGTTCCACTTCCTCGATCGCGGGGACATGAGCCCGATCGGCTACGACAAGGTCTCGAAGGACCGGAAAGCATGTCGACGCAGCCGAGATCGTGCGGGGCTTCGAGGTCGCGAAAGGCCGCTATGTCGAGTTGACCGACGAGGACATCGACCGTCTCGACATCGAGCTGACCCACTCGATCGACATCTGTGACTTCGTCTCGCTCGACGAGATCGACCCGATCTCTTTCCGCAAGGCCTACTCCCTGTTGCCCCAGGAGGGGGCCGAGAAGGCCTACCGGCAGCTTGCAAAGGCGCTCGGCGAGACCGGGCGGGTCGCGATCGCGAAGGTCGTCATCCGCAACAAGCAGCATCTCGCCTGTGTCCGTCCGAATGACGGGTCGCTGGTGCTCGAGACCATGTACTACGCCGACGAGGTGCGCAAGCAGGAGGAAGCGCCCGCTCCGATGCTGCGAGGGGCCGAGATCGCGATGAACCTCACGGCCTCGTGGGACCTTTCGGAGTACCACGATCGTTACCGCAACGAGCTGCTCGGCCTCCTCGAGAAGAAGGCCGACGGCGAGCCGCTGCCGGAGCCTCAGCCCGTCGAGGGCGGCGACGCCGCCGACCTGATGGATGCGCTCCGCCGCTCGGTCGCCCAGACGAAGAAGCGCAAGCCCACTCAGAAGCGCGAGCCCACCCGGAAGCGCAAGGCTTCCTGAGTGAGCCTCTCCGAGTACAAGCGCAAGCGCGACCCGAAGAAGACCCCGGAGCCGTTCGGAGGCGGCGAACGCGGGAAGCAGCGAATCTTCGTGGTGCAGCGGCATGATGCCACCCGTCTGCACTACGACTTCCGACTCGAGAAGGCGGGTGCTCTTGCGTCGTGGGCCGTCCCGAAAGGCGTCCCGCTCGAGCCGGGGGCGAAGGTTCTTGCGGTGCACGTCGAGGATCACCCGCTCGCCTATGCGACATTCCACGGCGAGATCCCGAAGGGTCAATACGGGGCAGGGAGCGTCGAGATCTGGGACAGCGGCACCTATGAGCTGCTCGAGGAGAAACGCGACGGCCAGCTCACCTTCCGCCTGCACGGCAAGCGACTGCACGGCACCTGGTCGCTCGTGCCCGCACACATGGACGGAAAGGAACAGAACTGGCTGTTGATCAGGCGCGGCGATCCGGAGGGTGCCGTCGAGGTCGTGCAAGGGACGTACGCTCCCATGCTCGCGACGCTGGACACGCGCATCCCTGCGGGCACCGACTGGACGCACGAGGTGAAGTTCGACGGTTTCCGGGCACTCGCATACCTCCGCGGCGGTGAGTGCAAGCTCGCCTCGCGCTCGGGAAACGACCTGACAGGCCGCTTCCCCGAGGTTGCGAAGGCAATCGTGAAGGCCGTGAAAGCCCCGAGCGCCGTCGTCGACGGGGAGATCTGCCGCATCGATCCGTCGGGCAGGACGAGCTTCTCCGAGCTGCAGCAGGGCACCGGCCCGCTCGTCTTCTACGCGTTCGACCTCCTTGAGCTCGACGGCGAGCCGCGCGTGCACCTGCCGCTCCACGAGCGGAAGAAGCTGCTGCGCGGCCTGCTCGACAAGCGGGTGACGTCGGTCGGCTTCTCCGAGGGCTTCGACGACGGGACGGCTCTCTTCGAAGCTGCAGTCGAGCGGAGCCTGGAAGGCATCGTCTCGAAACGCACGGGAAGCGTCTACCAGCAAGGCAGGCGCTCCCGCGACTGGCTGAAGGTGAAGACGGAGTCGAACGGCGAGTTCATCGTCGCCGGTTACACCCGCGGCGCGGGGCGGCGCGCAGGCACGTTCGGGTCACTGGTGCTCGCAGTCAACGAGGGAAGCGAGCTTCGCTACGCCGGAAACGTCGGGACAGGGTTCAACGACGCCGAGATCACCAAGCTCCTGAAGCTGCTCGAGCCGTTGCACCGCGACACGTCGCCCTTCCAGGTCGTCCCCAGGCTGCCGAAGGTGCGAAAGGGCGATGTCCGATGGGTCGAGCCCCAACTCGTCGCGCAGGTGCGCTTCGGCGAGTGGACGCACGACCGGCATCTGAGGCATCCCGCGTATCTCGGCATCCGCGAGGACAAGAGCGCAGCAGAGGTGACGGTGGAGCGTCCGATCTCGGAGGTCGTCTCCAGCGGGAAGCGCGAGCTGCGGCTCTCGAACCTCGACAAGCTGTTCTGGGTCGACGAAGGGATCACGAAGGGAGACCTGCTCGCGTACTACCGGGCGATCGCCCCCGTCCTCGTGCCGCATCTCGCGAAGCGGCCGTTCACCATGCGCCGATACCCCGACGGGGCGGGCGGCAAGGCGTTCTTCCAGAAGGCCGCCCCGTCGCACATGCCCGACTGGATCCCGCGATTCCGGGCGCTCGTCTCGACGCGCGAGCGATCGCGAACGAAGCGGTGGATCGAGTTCCCCGTCGTGGACGACGAGCTGGCGCTTCTGTGGATGGTGAACATGGGCTGCATCGACATGAACGCGTGGTACTCGCGCGTCGACAAGCCGGACCGGCCGGATTTCGTGCTTTTCGATCTCGACCCGACGCCGGAGGTGCCGTGGACGCAAACCGTCGAGGTGGCGCTGATCCTGAAGCAGCTACTCGACGCGCTGGGCCTCGAGTCGTTCCCGAAAACGAGCGGCGGCAAGGGCTTTCACGTGTTGGTGCCGCTCGATCGTCGATCGACCTACGCGGACAGTCGCGAGTTCGCAGAGCACGTGGCCGGAGCGATCGCGCGGATGCATCCGAAGCTTGCGACGACCGAATGGACGAAGGCGCGACGCCGGGGCGTGCTGATCGACGCGAATCAGAACGGCGAGGGCAAGACGATTGCGTCGGTGTATTCGGTTCGCCCGAAGCCGAACGCGCCGGTCTCGACTCCCCTTCGCTGGAGCGAGGTCGACGAGAAGCTCGACCCGTCGGCCTACACGATGGACGCGGTGCTCGAACGTGTGCGTAGGCACGGCGATCTCCATGCCGGCCTGCTGACGACGAGGCAGTCGCTCTCGAAGGCGCTGAAGTCCCTGGTCTGACTCACGCGGGCTTCACGGGATGTGTGTGCGACGCCTCCCTCGCAACTGCGAGCTCCCTGCCGTCGATCGCGGCGTAGCGCATGGCGATGGCGCTCAGCTCCTCCGATGCTTCCTTCGCCGCATGGCCGAGCTTTGCATCGAGCGTCGCGGGGTCGTCGAGATAGAGGAGCCTCGTCCAGAAGGTCGTCAGGACGATCGAGACCCACGGCATGAAGATGGCGTTACGCTCGAGCGCCGCCGACGGACGCTGTACGAAGAACGCGATGAAGATCCCCACCGTCAGGCCGGCGAGCCCGATCGACGCCGCCGCCTCGCCGATCGACGCCGCCGTCAATCCCTTCACGAACGCGGCGACGATCGCCGCGACGCCGAACACCATCATCGCCACGTAACCGAGAAACACCACGCGGTACGAGCGTCGGAGGTACGCCGTCGTCCGCGCGAGTGTCTCGATGTCCTCCTGCAGGATCGCTGCTGCGAGCTCGCGCAGTTCCTGCGTTGTTTTCGCCGGGTCCCCGTGCCGCGGGCGGGGCAGCCGCATCGTCATGGCCTGCCCTCCTCGTCGATGTGGCGGGGAGCCTACGTCATGCTGCATACGCCGTCCACCACGAGCGAAACGCGTTCGCGCTCAGAAGGAGGGCGATCACGCGTGTCGCGCGCGCCACGCGTGCTCGGCGAGGATCAGGGGCGCCAGTCGGGCACGCCGGCTCGACCATGTCGGTTCGAGCACGCTTGGTTCGCATTCGTCCGTGCGAAGACCGTCGGGTCGAGCCGTGGTGTCCGTGCCTCCTCCCACCCGCCTTGCCGGCTATCGACCCAGTGGCGCGAGCAGCACGCATGAACCCACCACCGCGAGGCATCCCAGCTCACCAACTTTCTTTCCAGATGAAACTCGCCACCGTCATCGCTTTCAGGCACCCTTCACGGACCCGTAACGGTGCCCGGCACCGGCATGGCAACCCGCACCGCGGGGGCGGCGTTCGCTCAGACGTCGCCGAGCTCGACGACGTCGCGGCGGAAGACGAGCGCGACCGTCCAGTCGACGACCACCCGCAGCTTGCGGGTCAGGAGCGGCAGTTGATACAGGTGGTAGGAGCGGGTCAGAAACCAGCCGGGGAAGCCGCTCAGACGGAGGCCCATGACGTCGGCGATGCCCTTGTATCGGCCGAGTGTGGCCACCTGGCCGAGCATCCGGTAGCGGTAGGGCTGGACGTCCCCCTGGAGGTTCTTCGCGAGTCGTCGGGCCTGGCGCAATGCGTGCTGGCACGTCGGTGGGTCGAACCGGCCCGGCGTCGCGCAGTTCGGAACGGCCGCGCAGTCGCCGAGTGACCACATGCGGTCGCGGCCCTCGACCCGGAGCGTGGAGTCGACGACGACACGGCCCCGGTCGTCGAGCGGCAGGCCGAGCTCGCCGAGGAGCGGGCTCGCTTTCACGCCCGCCGTCCAGACGAGCGTCGCGGTCGGGATGTGCTCGCCGTTCGAGAGCACGGCCTCGTGCATGTCGACCGACTCGAGCGTGGTACTCGTCCGGATCTCGACACCGCGGCCCGCAAGCTCTCGCGCGGCATAGTCGCCGAGCCGCGAGGGGATCTCGGCGAGGATCTTGGGCGCCGCGTCGACGAGCACCCATCGCTGCGGGGCGTTGCGCAGGGCCGGGTAGTGGCGCAGCGCGTCACGAACGAGATCCGACAATTCGGCGAGTGCCTCGACACCCGCGTAACCGGCGCCCACGAAGACGAACGTCAGCTGGCGTTCGGCGTCGCCCGCCGCTGCAAGCTCCAACCGGCGCAAGACGTGGTTCCGTAGCCGAATCGCGTCCGCGAGGGACTTGAAGAGCAATGCGTGCTCGGCGAGCCCGGGAACGGGCAGCGTTCGCGTTACCGCGCCGAGCGCGATCACGAGCTCGTCGTAGGAGACGCTCGCCGGCCCCGTCTCGGTCTCGACCTGAACCGTACGTGCATCCTCGTCGAGCCGGATGACTCGCCCGAGCAGCAACTCGGTGTGTGGGCACATGACGCGGAGCGGAACGACGACGTGCCGTGGCTCGAGGGTCCCGGAGGCGGCCTCAGGGAGAATCGGCGTGTACAGCATGAAGTTCTCCGTGCTGACGATCGTGGCGCCTGCGCGGCCGAGC
>JBBSEJ010000028.1:0-34124 GCA_038239825.1 Gaiellales bacterium | reverse complement strand
GACCCCGCCGAACGCGAACGACGCAAACTCGAAGCCGCACGACGACGCGAACGCCGCACCGCCAAAACCGCCAGCCAACACACGCTCGCCGCCTGAACCATGAGCAAGTTTCCGGTGCAACGTTACGAGAGGCCGCACTAGTCGACCGGCGCGACCTCGCGCGCCGGCGCGCGATTCGCGGAATGCCAGTTGACCTCGGCGCCGAGCACGATCACGTTTGCCATCACGTACAGCCAGACGAGGAGCACCGCAGGGCCGGACAGAGTCTGGAGGACGGGGTTGTGCTTCGAGACGTCGACGTAGAGCGGCAACACCTGGAAGCTCGCCTCGAGCGTGATCGCCGCAGCCACTGCGCCCCGGAGCACCTCGCGCAGGGTCAGGTCGGCATTCGTCAGCACGTAGTAGGCCGAGGAGAGGAAGACGAACAGCCCGAGCGTCGAGACAGCGATGGCGATCATGCGCGCAGACGTCGCGTTGCCCTGGAAGCCCGCGTAGCGCTTCAGGATCTCCTGGCCGACGGAACCGATCACGAGCGAGACGAAGAGCGTCACGAGCGAGCCGACCATCATCATCGTGGCGAGCGCCTTGCCGTGCAGGAAGCCGCGGTTCGGCCGGCCGTACACGATGTTGAACGCACTCTCGAGGACGCTGAAGAACGAGAGCGACGACCAGAGCAGGAAGGAGCCGCCGACGATCCCGAGGGCGGTCGCGTTCGCCTGGATCGCACGCACGGCGGTGAGGATCGAGTCGACCGAGGTGCGCGGAAACGTGTTCGTCAGCTGCCGCACGAAGAACGAGTTCGCGTCCGCCTGGTGTACGAGGCCGAGCAGTGCCAGAGCAAGGAAGAGAAGCGGCACGAAGGAGAGCAGTGCGAAGTACGCGATCATCGCCGCAAGGTGGGTTCCTCGGTCGGCGAAGAACTTGCTCAGGACTCGCCTCACGGCCGCCAGTATGCTCGCCCGCATGGACGCAGCCCAGGCGATCGGTGACCTGACGGAGATCTCCCCTCAGGTGCGGCAGGTCGTCGCGATCGCCGCGGACGGGTCGGTGCTCGGCTCGAATCTGACTGACGAGGCGCTTGGCTCGCGGCTCGCTGAGGGTGCCGGCCGGCTCGCCCGAGCGGCAGAGGAGCTGCGTCCGGGGATCCACCAGCTCGAAGCGGCGACGCTCGCCGGCAGCGTCTTCGTCGTGCGTGATGCCGACCGCACGATCGTCGCGACGACAACACCAGAACCGACAGTCGGGCTCGTCTTCTACGACCTGAAGACGTGCTTGCGCTCGATCGACGGAACGCTCGTGCCGGCGCCGGCACCCGGGCCCGACCACCAAGGAGGCGAGGATGCCGCCGCGTAAGGTCTTCACCGGCTTCCTCCTCGCCGCGGGATCGCTCGCGGGCTCGGTGCTCGTACGACGGCGGGCGGCGCGCAAGCGCGAGCGCGTCGATCTCTACAGCGCCGATGGCTCCATGCACTCGTTCGCCGAAGGCTCGCCCGAGGCCGATCGGCTGCTGCCGATCGCTCACGAGCTGCTCGCTGCCGGCTGATGGAGCGCGACGAGCTCGCACGCGGGCTGCGAGAAGCGGCCTACCTCGAGGGTGACTTCGTCCTCCGCTCGGGCCGCCGCTCCACCTACTACCTCGACAAGTACCGGTTCGAGACACGGCCGGACCTGCTCGGCCCACTTGGGGCCGCGATCGCCGCGGCCGTCTCCGAGCACGAGCCTCAGGCAGATCGAATCGCCGGGCCGGAGCTCGGGGCTGTTGCGCTCGCCGCCGCGACCTCGCTTGCGAGCGGCCTGCCGTTCCTGATCGTGCGCAAGGCCGCCAAGGACTACGGCACCTCGAACCGCGTCGAGGGCGTCTATCGAGAGGATGAGTGCGTGTGCCTCGTCGAGGACGTCGTCACCTCGGGCGGAGCGGCGATCGAGGCGATCGAGGCCTTGCGCGCTGCAGGCCTGCGCGTCTCGAGCGCTGTCTGCGTGGTCGATCGCGAGGAGGGGGGCGCCGACGAGCTCGCGCGCCGCGCGGTCAGGCTGAGATCGCTCTTCACCGCCTCGGAGCTGCTGAAAACACCAGCAAAATCGCATGGTTGAGCGATATCCGACCCCGTTGTTAGGGTTTCGGCCAAGGTTTCGCCCCAGTTCCCACACGTAGGAGGAATCCGTTGACGAAGCAGGACTTCATCCAGAAGGTCGCCACGAAGAGCGGACTTTCCGCGAGGGACGCCGGGAAGGCCGTCGACGCATTCATGGAGACCGTGACGGAGACGCTGAAGGGCGGAGACAACGTGAACTTCACGGGCTTCGGCAAGTTCTCCGCGTCGCCCCGTGCCGCCCGCCAGGGTGTCAACCCGCGCACCGGCGAGCGGGTTCAGATCGCTGCGACGATCGTGCCGAAATTCTCGGCCGGCAGCCAGCTGAAGGCAGCGCTCAAGCCGTCGTCGTAGCTTGATTCGCACGACGTGGGCTTTCCGGAGGGCGGCGCGAGCCGCCCTCCGCCGTTCCGGTTACCGTTCACGCCGATGGCCGTCGCGACCCTGACCTTCGCCGACCGCCTCGCCGCCGAGGTCGAGCGGAAGCGGTCGCAGCTCGTCGTCGGCCTCGATCCACGGGTCGACCTGATGCCGGTCGAGTTGCGCGGAGACGTCACGCGCTTTTGCTGCGGGCTCGTCGACGCGGTAGCGCCGCACGCAGTCGCCGTGAAGCCGCAACTCGCGTTCTTCGAGGCGCTCGGCCCGGCGGGGATGGCTGCATTCGACCAGGTCTGCATCTATGCGCGGCGGGCCGGGCTGATCGTGATCGCCGACGGAAAGCGCGGCGACATCGGGTCCACGGCGCGTGCCTATGCCGAGGCGTACCTGGAGGGAGAGCCCCCGCGGGCCGATGCCCTCACCGTCAACCCCTGGCTCGGCCGTGACGCCGTCGAGCCCTTTCTCGGTGCCGTGCGCCGTCGCGGTGTCGGCATCTTCGTTCTCGTCCGCACCTCGAATGCGGGCGGCGACCTTCAGGACCTGACGCTGAGCGACGGTCGCCCGATGTGGCATCACGTGGCGGGCCTCGTCGCCGAGTGGGGTGCGGACAACGTCGGCGACGTCGGCCTCTCGTCGGTGTGCGCTGTCGTCGGGGCAACGCACCCGCGTGCCGTCGCGGAGGCGCGCCGGCTGATGCCGCAAACCGTGCTCCTGCTGCCCGGTGTCGGCGCGCAGGGCGGCTCGATCGCCGATCTCTCTCGCGCCTTTCAAAGCGGTCCCGCAAGCGCGCTCGTCGCTGCAGCCCGGTCCGTCGACTATGCGTTCCGGGCGACGGGGACGGATTTTCGCGAGGCGGCGGGAGCGGAGGCCGCGCGGCTCAAGCAACAAATCTGGGCCGCGTCCGGCTGGTAGTGAGCGGCCGCGAATGGCAGCGCTATCTCGCCCCGGCGGCGTTCCTCCTCGCCGCGACCATCGCGGTGGTGCTCGTCCGTTCGGGCCTTAGGGCAGGCGGGAAGAGCCGCGAGACGACCCTGTCCGTGCTGACGGCGCCGCGACGGCACGTCAAGCCGACGACCACGCGGCCGGCCCCGACGACGACGCCGACGAAGAGGCAACCGGCGGCACGGAGGTTCTGGAACGTGCGGGCCGGGGACACGTTCGCCGTGATCTCGGCGCAGTCCGGTATCCCTGTCGCCACTCTCGAGAGGCTGAACCCGAAGGTGAAGACGACCTCGCTCTTCATCGGTGAGAAGATCCGGATGCGATGAAGCGCGTTCTGCTCGCAACGGTCGCGGTTGCTGGCTGCCTCGTCGCGCCCGCCCGAGCGTCGGTTCCGCAGGTGCACGCGAGCGCCTACGTGGTCGAGGACGCGCGCACCGGCGAGGTGCTCGCCGCCTCCAACCCCGATGGGCATCTGCCGATCGCGTCCATCACGAAACTGATGACCGCCCTGATCACGCTCGAGCACCACAGGCTGACCGACCTCGTAACCGTCGATCCGCGTGCGGCTGCCGTCGGCGAGTCGACGGTCGGACTGCACGGCGGGGAACGGCTGACGGTTCGCGACCTCTTGAAGGCGGCGCTCATCCAGTCGGCCAATGACGCCGCGGACGCGCTCGCGCTCTCGATCGCGCCCGACTACGACGCGTTCGCGAGGCTGATGAACGCCAAGGCGGTGGAGCTCGGGCTGCGTGACTCGCACTTCGTCCGGCCGGACGGGCTCGATCGCCCGAATGAGTACTCGAGCGCTGCCGACGCGACGAAGCTCGGACGGCTCGTGATGCGCACCCGGTTCGTCCGCGAGTCGGTGCGTGAGGAGTCGGACACGATCGCCGGCGGACGCGTGCTGCACACCTGGGACGACCTGCTCTCGCAGTTCCCGCGGACGATCGGTGTGAAGACCGGCCATACCCGCGCCGCGGGCTGGTGTCAGGTCGCTGCGGCGCGCGCGAGAGGTATCACGATCTACGCCACCCTCCTCGGCGCGCCCAGTCGCTCTGCGCGGAACGCCGACCTGCAGGCCTTGCTCGCGTGGGGCATCGCGCAGTTCCGCGTCGTCCCGATCGTGCAGCGTGACCGCAACTACGCCGAGGTCGAGCTGCCGTACGGGGAGGCTCCGCTCGCACTCCGCGCGGTCCGACCGTTCCTCGGGGTTGTGCGCGTCGGGATGCCACTGATGGAGCGCGTCACTGCCGCGCGCACCGTGGCGCTGCCGGTGCATGCGGGCGACGTGCTCGGGCGGGTCGAGGTGTGGTCGCGGGGGCGTCTGCTCGTCCGCCGCAACCTCGTCGCTTCGCGCACGATTAACGAGCCAGGCCTCATCCGCCGACTAGGGTGGTACGCAGGCAGGACTGGTCACGACCTCCTGCACCTGCCGTGACATCGTGATCGTCACCGTAACCCTCAACGCCGCGATCGACCGATCGCTGACCGTGCCCAACTTCCAGCGCGGGCAGCGTCACCGCGCAAGCGCGGGCCTGACGCTCGCCGGCGGGAAGGGCATCAACGTCGCGCGTGCTCTGAAGGCGCTCGGCGTGCCTGTCGTCGCGACGGGCTTCGTCGGTGGAGCGACCGGGTCGCGCATCGTCGAGGGGCTGACGAGCGAGGCGATCCTCAATGACTTCGTTCGCATCGAAGGTGAGTCGCGCACGTCGACCGCCGTCGTGGATCCGACCGGGGGTGCCTACACCGAGATCAACGAATGGGGCCCCGCCGTCCGGCCGGAGGAGCTCGAGTTGCTGCTCGAGAAGCTGCGTTACCTGACTCAGGGCGCCGAGCTCGTCGTGTTCGCCGGCTCGCTGCCACGCGACGTCGGCGAGGACTTCTACGCCGAGACGACACGCGAGCTTCATCGCCGTCACATTCCCGCGGTGCTCGACATCGAAGGGGAGCCGCTACGGCTCGCGGTCGAGGCCGAGCCGTTCCTCGTCTCCCCGAACCAGGCCGAGGCTGAGGCCCTCGTGGGCCAGGAGTTCCACGACGAGGAGGACTTCCTGCTCGCTCTCGACCAGATCGCGGAGATGGGGGCGCGCAACGTGCTGATCACGACGGAGGTCGGTTGCGCCGCGTTGCTGCGAGACGATCGTGAGCCGCAGCGGTACCGGGCGCAGGCGGCACGCGTCGAGCCGGTCTCGACCGTCGGATCGGGCGACGTCCTGCTCGCGGCGTACCTCGCCGCGCGCCACGCGGGCCGGACGCATGAGGAGTCATTGCGCTCCGCCGTCGCGGCAGGCGCGGCGTCGACGCTCGAGGTCGGCGCGGGCCGCTTCGATCCCCGACAGGCCGGCCGGCTCCAGTCTGGCGTCGAGGTCGCCGAGCTCGCCGCGGTCGTCTCGGACGCATAAGCGGCATCGGCAGCCGGGGCGCCCGGTACCCTTCCCCGATGGACGCCGGAAAGCTCGAGTTTGACCGGGCGTCGAGCACGATGCCCGAGAAGTTCGCGAAGGAAGGGTTGGCGTTCGACGACGTCCTCCTCGTCCCCGCCGAGTCGTCGGTCTTGCCGAACGCAGTCTCGACCGCGACGCGTCTCACCCGCACGATCGTGCTCGAGATGCCGGTCGTCTCAGCGGCGATGGACACAGTGACCGAGGCGCGAATGGCGATCGCGCTCGCACGTGAAGGCGGGCTCGGGATCCTGCAGCGAAACCTCTCGATCGACGCCCAGGTCGCGGAGGTCGACAAGGTCAAGCGCTCCGAGGCGGGCATGATCGTCGAGCCGGTGACGCTGTCGCCCGACGCGCTCGTCTCGGACGCGCTCGATCTGATGGAGCGCTACCACATCTCGGGGGTCCCGATCACCGACGAGACCGGTCTTCTGATCGGGATCCTCACGAACCGAGACCTGCGCTTCGAGCGCAACCATGCTCAGCCCGTGTCGGCGCTGATGACCTCCACCGGCCTCGTGACGGCGCCGATGGGCACGACGCTCGGCGAGGCAGAGCACCTGCTCCATCGCCACCGCATCGAGAAGCTGCCCATCGTCGACCCCGGTGGTCGTATCACCGGCTTGATCACCGTGAAGGACATCCAGAAGCGAGTCGAGTTTCCGGATGCCACGAAAGATCCCCAGGGCCGCCTTCGGGTCGGCGCGGCGGTCGGCGTCGGCGTCGATGCGCACGAGCGCGCGCAAGCGCTGATCGCGGCAGGTGCGGACGTGCTCGTCGTCGACACCGCGCACGGTCACTCGCGCGGCGTCGTCGACATGGTCGCGCGCATCGCGGGGCTCTCGGGCGAGTTCGAGGTGATCGCCGGGAACATCGCGACGGCCGAGGCCGCCGAGGCTCTGATCGATGCCGGTGCCGACGGGGTGAAGGCCGGCATCGGGCCCGGATGCTTCGCCGCCGGGACGCGGGTGTTGATGGCGAGCGCGACGTACAAGAACATCGAGGACGTCCGGGCCGGGGACAGTGTGATCAATCTGCATGGCGATCCGGTCACCGTCCTCAAGGCATGGTGCACGGGCGTTCGCGAGGTCATCGCGATCCGTCACGTTGCCAAGGCGGACGACACGGTCGTCACTTCCGATCACCGTTTTTTCGTCGGCGACCTGAGTTCGGTCGAGGCCGCGACGGTCTCGTCGCGGCGCGGCTTCGCAACGGTTCTCGAGCGTCCTACGAAATCTCGAGCCACGAAGTTGCGCTGGAAGGAAATCGGCAACGCGCGCGAGGACGCACTGCTGCTGCCGCGCTGGGTCGCGTTCGACCTTCCTGACGAGCTCCACATCGACCTGGCTCCCTTTGCCAGTCGACGCCCCGCGCTCGCGCGTCATCGAACAACAGTCCGTGAGTCCTACGAGCTCGGCTACGTCTTCGGGACATTTCTGGGCGTCGGCGATGCGTTCCTCAACCGAAACGGACGGTCGGAGATCGGGCGTGTCGGCTGGTCATTCGGCCTCGACGAACTCGGCACCGCTGAAAAGCTCGCTGATGCGGTCGAGCACGTCACCGGCGTTCGCCCCAGCGTGAAGCACGGAGCTGGTGTCATCTACGTGCACCTCCTCTCACTCCAGTGGCCTCGGTTCTTCGCACGGTTCGGGAAGGGCGTCAGCAAGCACCTCCCGCACGAGTACCTCTGCCACGATCCGCGATTCCTCCGCGGTCTCCTCGACGGGCTCGTCGACGGCGATGGGCGTGTCGAGGTAGGTGGTCGACTCTGTTTCCGCAACACGTCGCGCGATCTCGTCGAGTTGTTCGGTGTCCTCTGCTTCCTCATGCACGGGAGCTTTCCGAGCGTCACGCGCGAGCCTGCGACCGCCGGCGTCCTGGCCGGAACGACGACGGAGCGCTGTCACGACTCGTACGAGGCTCGTCTCGACTCGACCCATGCGAAGCAGCACCTGGAGGACTTCCTCGTCGTCGATCAACTCGCCGTCCAGGATCTTCAGGAGTCCGTGCCGGTGTACGACATCGAGGTCGATTGCCCCACCCATAGTTTCATCGCTGACAACGCGATCGTCCACAATTCGATCTGTACGACGCGAGTCGTCGCCGGCGTCGGGGTCCCGCAGATCACGGCGATCTTCGACGTCGCCGATGCGGCGGCGCGGCACGGCGTGCCGGTGATTGCAGACGGTGGCATGACCTCGTCAGGGGATGTCGCGAAGGCGATCGGCGCCGGAGCCGATTGCGTGATGCTCGGGTCGATGCTCGCCGGCACCGACGAGTCGCCGGGTGATGTCATCCTCGCGCGCGGCGAGCGCTACAAGGAGTACCGCGGCATGGCATCGATCGGCGCGATGCGCCACGGATACTCGAAGGACCGCTACTTCCAGGGCGACGTGGAGGACGTCGAGAAACTGGTCGCCGAAGGCATCGAGGGCCGCGTCGCCTACAAGGGGCCGCTGATCGGCGTGCTGCACCAGATCGTCGGCGGCCTTCGCCAGGCGATGGGCTACTGCGGCGCCGAGACGATCGAGGCGATGAAGGCGGCACGCTTCGTGCGGATCACGGGGGCCGGCCTGCGCGAGTCGCATCCGCACGACATCGCGATCACGAAGGACGCGCCCAATTACCGCCGGGGCTGAGGTCGTAGCGCTCCACCCGGAGGTTGTGCGAGACGAGCGTCCTGTGCTCGTGGTCGACCTGGGAGGCCAGTACTCGCAGTTGATCGCGCGTCGTGTGCGCGAGGCGCGCGTCTACTCCGAGCTCGTCTCACATCACGCGAGCGCGGAGGAGGTGCGGCGCTTGGACCCGATCGCCCTGATCCTCTCCGGCGGGCCGGCATCGGTCTACGCGGAGGGTGCGCCGAAGCTCGACACGGCGATCTTCGAGCTCGGGATCCCGACGCTCGGCATCTGTTACGGCGCGCAGCTGCTCGCGCTCGAGCTCGGCGGTCGTGTCGACCGCACGGACGCCGGCGAGTACGGGAAGGTCGAGCTGCACACGCGTGAAGGATCGCTCTTCGCGACGCTCCCCGAGCAACAGACCGCATGGATGTCGCACCGCGACACGGTGATCGAGCCGCCCGCGGGCGCGACCACGGTCGCGACGTCGGAGCACACGCCGGTCGCCGCGTTCGAGGACCCCGTACGACGGTTGTACGGCGTGCAGTTTCATCCCGAGGTTGCGCACACCCCGCACGGCCAGGACGTGCTGAAGAATTTTCTCTACGAGGTCGCCGGCGCGAGACCGACGTGGACGGCTGCCGCGGTGATCGAGGAGCAGGTCGAACGCATCCGCGCACAGGTCGGCGAGGAGCGCGTGCTCTGCGCTCTCTCCGGCGGCGTCGACTCGGCGGTCGCCGCGCTGCTCGTGCACAAGGCGGTGGGCGACCACTTGACATGCGTGTTCGTCGACCACGGGCTGCTGCGCACGGGCGAGGCAGAGCAGGTGGTGGAGACATTTGATGGTGTCTTCCACGTGCCGCTCGTGCATGTGCGCGCGCAGGAACGCTTTCTCGCGAGGCTCGCCGGAGTCACCGATCCGGAACGGAAGCGCAAGATCATCGGCGAGGAATTCATCCGGGTG
The DNA here is from genome assembly GCA_038239825.1 of Gaiellales bacterium. Classification (GTDB taxonomy): domain Bacteria; phylum Actinomycetota; class Thermoleophilia; order Gaiellales; family Gaiellaceae; genus PALSA-600. The sequence continues at coordinate 24,691 of JBBSEJ010000028.1, read as the reverse complement.
TTCGAGGACGAGGCCCGGTCGATCGGCAACCCACCGTGGCTCGTACAGGGAACGCTCTACTCGGATGTGATCGAATCCGGCGGCACCGACGGCGTGGCGGAGACGATCAAGTCGCATCACAACGTCGGCGGATTGCCCGACGATATGACGATGAAGCTCGTCGAGCCGCTCCGCCTGCTCTTCAAAGACGAGGTGCGGAGAGTAGGCGAAGAGCTCGGCATGCCCGAGAGGATGGTGTGGCGTCAACCGTTTCCCGGCCCCGGCCTCGCGATTCGCATCATCGGCGACGTGACGGAGGAGCGCCTCGTCACCCTCCGCGAAGCCGACTCGATCCTGCAGGAAGAGGTGCGCCGCGCGGGGCTCTACCGCGAGCTGTGGCAGTCGTTCTGCGTCTTGCCCGCCATTCGGTCGGTGGGCGTGCAGGGCGACTCGCGTACCTACGGCTACCCGATCGTGATTCGCGCGGTCACGTCCGAGGACGCAATGACCGCGGACTGGGCGCGCCTGCCATACGATCTGATCGAGGTGGTCTCTTCGCGGATCGTCAACGAGATCACCGCCGTGAATCGAGTCGTGCTCGACGTGACGTCGAAACCACCTGCGACGATCGAGTGGGAGTAACTGTCAGCGATCCCCATGGGCGAGAACGGCACTGCTCGCGTCGGATCGAGCGGCCGCACGTCCGCGGTCAGCGAGTCGCCCTCGACTGGCTCGGCGTCCCGTATCTGGCTCTCGGAACCGACGACTTCTTCACCGGACTGATTGCGGCGATCGTCTCGGAAGTGTCGTCGCGGGCGTGATCGCGTTCTTCTTGACGGCGATTGTGCTCTCGTCGAGGCGCTCCTGGCTCTCATCGGCTCCTTCGCCTTCGGGTGGCCGTGGATCGTGACGGATCGATCCTCCAGTGCTCCTCCGCTCGTCGAGGACGCGGAGCTCGCTCGGTGATCCGGCCGCCCTATCGGATCGAGACAGATCGTCTCGTCGTCCGTTGCTACGAGCCGCGCGACGCGCTACTCCTGAAGCTGGCCGTCGAAGCCAGCGTCGATCACCTGCTGCCCTGGATGCCCTGGGCGCGGTTCGAGCCGCAGTCGCTCGAGCAGAGAGTGGAGCTCCTCCGCAGCTTCCGAGCCCAGTTCGAGGCCGACGAGAACTATGTCTACGGGATCTTCTCGCCCGCCGAGTCGGAGCTGCTCGGGGGCAGTGGCTTTCACAAGCGGAGCAACGAGGGGTCACTGGAGATCGGCTACTGGGTGTCGGCACTCGCGGTCGGGCGGGGCATCGCGACGGAGGTGACAGCGGTGCTGACGCGCGCGGCGTTCGAGCTGTGCAGGCTCGACCGGATCGACATCCAGGTCGAGCCCGAGAATGAGCGCAGCCTCAAGATCCCGCGCAAGCTCGGGTTCACCTTCGAGGGCAGGCTGCGCCGGCGCCTCGAGCCGCACGTCGACGGAGGCTCCCGCCGCGACTCGATGCTCTTCACCATGCTCTCGGAGGAGCTCGCCGGCAGCCCTTGCCTCGGCTACGAGTACGTCGCGCATGACGCAGTCGGCAACCGGATCGCCTGACACCGCCGGCGGACGGACCGGGCAACACGTCGCCGAGCGACGGTCGGCTGCGGTGCACCGGGGTCGGATGATGGTCGACGTTCTTCGTGGCTGACTGTCCCCACTTCCGAGACGGCGGCTGCCTTGCCAGCCACCGTCCCGATGGCAATGAACCCGCGCCCTAGCGGCGCGCTCTTGTTGCAATTCCGTGACGACGGCTGCCGCCAAACGTGCGCCGGCCGCCAAACGTGTCGCCACCTACGGGGCCCTGATGGTGGGGCAGAAGAACTGCTCAAAGCCGGCGCTGCGTGCCTCGCGTCCGACGACGTCGCCGACGACGCGTCCGCCAACCGCCTCGGGTGAGCCGAATGGCCACGTCCAGTGTCAGACATCGGCACCTGCGCTTGCCGGCTCGCTTCGGGCGCGTCTTACGGGCCGCCGCGGACGTAGATCACTTGCCCGCTGACGTAGCTCGCGGCGTCCGAGCAGAGGTAGGCGATCGTGCCGGCCACATCCTCCGGCTCGCCGACGCGGCGTAGCGGAACCGTTTCCGCGGCGGTGGCGCGGAACGCGTCGAAGGGGACGCCCATGCGGTCGGCCGTCTGCTGCGTCATCGCCGTTGCGATGAACCCGGGTGCGACGCAGTTCACGTTCACGTTGTAGGGCCCGAGCTCGATCGCCAGTGTCTTCGTCATTCCCTGCAAGCCAGCTTTGGCCGTCGAGTAGTTCGTCTGACCGCGATTGCCGAGCGCCGAGGTCGACGAGATCAGCACGATCTTCCCGCTGCGCTGCTCGACCATGTGCTTCTGCGCCGCGCGCACCGCGAAGAACGAGCCCTTCAGGTGTGTGTCGATGACGGTGTCCCAGTCGTCGTCGGTCATCTTGAAGAGCAGGTTGTCGCGGATGATGCCCGCGCAGGCGACCAGGATGTCGAGCGAGCCGCCCTCCTCGACCGCGGTCTCGACCGCGCCTTCGACGTCCCCCCGCTGGGTCACGTCGCAGCGCACGCCACGGCCGCCGATCGCCTCGGCCGTCTCGTGCGCTGTCGCCTCGTCGAAGTCCGCGACCACGACCGTTGCGCCCTCCTCGGCGAGGAGCTTCGCCGTCGCGGCTCCGATGCCCCTTGCGCCGCCGGTCACGAGCGCGGTCCGTCCCTGGAACCTCATGGCGTCGACGATATACGGTGCCGAGGTGGAGTTCCGTGAGGTTCTCGCGAAGCGGCGCATGCATCGTGCCTTCGTGCAGGAGCCGATCCCGCGCGAGCAGATCGAGCGCATCGTCTCCGTCATCCGTCGCGCGCCGTCGGGCGGGTTCAGCCAGGGCGGCAGCATCGTCGTCGTCACCGACGACGAGCGGCGTCGCGCCGTCGCCGAGGCCTTCGGGGCGGGCAACGAGCACTACCGTTCGGACGGAAGGAGCTACATCGCCGATGCTCCGGTCCACCTCGTGATCTCGGCGAACGAGCGCCTCTACCACGCGCGGTACAACGAGGCCGACAAGCTGGAGTCGACAGGCGGCGTCGAGGTGTCGTGGCCGGTGCCGTACTGGTACGTCGACGCGGGCGCGCTGATGATGCTCGTGCTCGAGGCTGCGATCGACGAAGGTCTCGCAAGCGCGTTCATCGGCCATCCCGATCAGAAGCGGATCTTCGACGACCTGCTCGGGCTTCCCGGGGACGTCGTGCCGATCGGCCTCGCGTTGATCGGAAAGCCCGCGCCGGATCCGCGCGCGGAGCAGGGAACCTCGCGACTGAAGGCGCGACGACGGCAACTCGACGACCTGATCCACTGGCAGCGCTGGTAGCCCGCCTCATCACGGCACCTACGAGGGCGGGAGCACCACCGGCCCGTACCTGCCGCGCACCACGTCGACAAACGCGGCCAGGCGGTCGGCCAGAGCGGCGTCTTCGATCTCGAGCACGTTCTCCGCATTCTTCTCGCCACTGCGCGAAAGGTTGAACGAACCGACGAACACCGTGTCGTCACACACCGTCACCTTCGCGTGCATGTAGTCGTGCACCGATCCCGCGCCGTACGGCGTCGAGTTCTTACCCGTGAACGGGCCGGCCATCACGGCCTGGAGCAGCGGGAGCTTCCAGGAGACGTTGTTGTTCGTGCGCCATTGGTGCACGACCTCGCGAATCTGTGTTGCGTCGACACAGCCGGCGATGTCGACGCTCCTGTCTGAGATCACCTGCGCGAGCGTGCCGAGCACCGGGCCCGTCGTGATCACCGGCGAGCAGATGCGAACCCGACGGCGCGCACGCCGGATCAGCTTCGCGATGCGCGCGGAGAGGTCTTCTCCGTGGCCCGGGGTGAACCACGCGCGAACGCCGTCTTCGTCGCGCGGATCGACGAAGCCGCTCCGCATGACCTCGCCGGTCGACCAGAGCTGCTCGAAGTCGAGCACGTAGGCCTGCGCGATCGCCGGGGACTCGATCGTCACGACGACGTTCTCCTGTCGCGACCACGCATCGTCCGTCCAGTTCAGCGAGCCCGTCCACACCGTGCTGCTGTCACGGATCACGAACTTGTGGTGCATCAGATCGGGCACGCCGGCGATTGCTTTCGACTCGCCGGGAAGGGAGGCGATCAGCTTCACGTCGGGCTCGGCCGGCGGAGGCACCGGGATCGGATTCGCATGGTCGACGTCGTAGGCAAAGCGGATGCGGACGCCCCGCGCGTCGGCCCGCCGGATCGCGTCGCATACGATCGCCGCGGTCGCCGGCCCGAGGTTGAAGTCGTACTGTGCGAGCTCGAGCGAGCTCGTTGCTCCGTCCAGGAATGCTGCGATCGCGTTCGCCGTCTCGACTGGCTGCTGGCCGCCGTCGGTCAACGTCCTGATCTCGATGCGATCGCTCATTCGTCGCTACCTGCCCAGTCTCGGCGCACTGTGAACGTGCTCCCACGTGATTCAATCGGAAGCGTGAGTCCCGTCCGGCGCAACGCCCTGCTGCTCGCGGGCGGGCTCGTCTTCCAGTCCGGGATGATCCAGCTCGCGGTTGCGCTCGGAACCGTGACGATCGTCACCGTCACGGGCGTCGAGGGGATCCTGGGGCTCGGGCCGGCCGTCTTTCTGATCGCCGGCGCGCTCGCCGTCGGGCCTGCGGGGCGTCTGTCCGACCGGGTGGGGCGCATGCCGGTCATCCGTGGCGGCTTCGTGCTCGGAACGGCGGGCCCGCTCGTCACCGCCGCCGGGTGCGCGACGAAGTCGGGCCCCCTCGTGTTCGTCGGGCTCGGGCTGTGCGGCGCCGGCCAGACGATCGTCCTCCTCTCGCGCGCGGCTGCGGCGGAGATGTTCCCGCCCGACCGGAGGGCGCGCGGGATGTCGATCGTGCTCTTCGGGGTCGTGAGCGGCGCCATCTGGGGGCCACTCGTGTTCGGGCCGATGTTCGCCGGCCGGGCCCTCTCGTCGCACGAGCTCATCGTGCCGTGGCTCGCCGCTGCGGCATTCACGCTGGCCGGCCTGGCCGTTTCGTTCGGCGTGCGGCCCGATCCCAGGGAGCTCTCTGCGGTCTACCGTTCCGACGCGACACCGGTCGCTCCCGCTGCGCCGCTCCGCGAGATCGTGCGCCGCCCCGGCGTGGGCGTCGCGATGGTTGCGGCCGTCGCGAGCTTCGCCGTGATGGCCGGCGTGATGAACCTGGCCGGCTATGTGGCGGTGGGGCACGGCCATCACCAAGGTGACGTCTTCACGATCATCAGCCTGCATATCGTGGGGATGTATGGCTTCGTGCTCGTGGTCGGCGATCTGATCGACCGGATCGGGCGCCGCCGCTCGATGGTGATCGGGCTCAGCGTGATGGCGCTCGCGAATGCCGGGCTCGTCTGGCTCGACGGCATCCCGGGGATGAGCGTCTCGCTGTTCGGGCTCGGGGTCGGCTGGAGCCTCGCCTACGTAGCTGCCACCACCGATCTCGTCGATCTCGCGACGGCCTCCGAGCGGGGGCGGCTCGTGGGGCTCACAGACCTGCTCTCGAGCCTCGGCGGGGCCGGGCTCGCACTCCTCGGGGGCGTCGTCTACACGGGTGACGGGTCGGCCTCGCTCGCGCTCGCAGCGACGGGCCTGTCGGTGTTCGCGGCCGCTTGGGTGGCAGGAAGCGGCGTCGCGCGGCCCGGGGCGCTCGCCCACGTCGAACCCTGACGGCTGCTACGATTGCCGCGCTGCGGGCTCGTGCCCGCGCCCTCTTGCATGAAGACGTACAACCCAAAACCGGGCGAGATCGAGCGCGACTGGCTGATCGTGGACGCCGAGGGAAAGACCCTCGGCCGCCTCGCGACCCAGATCGCCGAGCGGCTGCGCGGCAAGGGAAAGCCCCAGTTCGCGCCGCATGTCGACACGGGTGACTTCGTCGTCGTCATCAACGCCGAGAAGGTTCACGTCACGGGTAAGAAGCTCGAGCAGAAGATCTACTACAGGCACTCGGGCTATCCGGGCGGGCTTCGTGAGCGCACGCTCAAGGAGCAGCTGAATCGGCAGCCGACCGAGGTCTTGCGGAAGGCCGTCAAGGGGATGCTTCCACGCAACCGCCTGGGGCGCGCCCAGCTGACCAAGCTGAAGATCTACGCTGGGCCTGACCACCCGCACGAGGCACAGGCTCCGACCATTCTCGAGGTGTAAATGGCGACTCAAGCTCAATATCTCGGCACTGGCAAGCGCAAGACGTCGGTCGCGCGTGTGATCCTGCGGCCCGGCGACGGTGCAACCTGGATCAACGGCAAGACGATCGAGGACTACTTCCCGCGTCAGGTGCACCGGATGCTTGCCACGGCTCCGCTGAAGACGGCGGCGCTCGACGGCCAGTACGACCTACGTGTTCGCGTGCATGGTGGTGGCCCGTCAGGCCAGGCCGGTGCCGTTCGCCATGGCATTGCCCGGGCGCTCGTCGAGGTCAACCCGGAGCTCCGGGTCCCGCTGAAGCGCGCCGGCTTCCTCACGCGCGATGCGCGGGTGGTCGAGCGCAAGAAGGCCGGACTGCACAAGGCGCGCAAAGCGCCGCAGTTCAGCAAGCGTTAACTCGAGCCTCGTGGCCAGGAAGTACTTCGGCACCGACGGGGTGCGCGGCGTCGTGGGCGAGTTCGTGACGCCCGAGCTCGTCGAGCGGCTCGGCCGCGCCGCCGCACTCTGGACGGGCGCCGCGAAGGTCTTCGTCGGACGGGACACACGGGCCTCGGGTGTCGAGCTCGAAGAGGCGTTCGGGCGCGGCGTCGTCTCGGCCGGCGGCGACTGCATCCTCGGCGGGGTGCTGCCGACGCCCGCAGTCGCGCTTTTGGCGCTCGATCTGGGCGTCGTCATCTCGGCGTCGCACAACCCGCCGGAGTACAACGGCGTCAAGTTCTTCGATCGAAAGGGGCGCAAGCTCTCGGACCGGTCGGAGGAGCAGATCGAGGGTCTGCTGGCGGCGCCCCCGGGAACCGTTCAGGGCACGATCGAGCATGTCGAGGTCGCGACGGACTCCTACATGCAGCACATTCTCGATCGCTTCGGCTCCGATCTGCACGGGCTGCGGATCGTCGTCGACTGCGCCAACGGCGCCTACTCGGGCCTCGGTCCGAAGGCCTTCGAGCGCTGCGGCGCTGAGGTGAAGGCGATCGGCGATGCTCCGAACGGCTCGAACATCAACGTCGGGTGCGGCGCAACCGACCTCTCGCTCTTGCAGGCGACGGTCGTCGAGGGCGGTTACGACCTCGGGGTCGCGTTCGACGGCGACGGCGACCGGATGCTCGCCGTCGACGAGAACGGCGCCGCGGTCGACGGAGATCAGATCATCGCGATCCTCGCTCTCGACCAGAAGGTCGACACCGTCGTCGTCACCGTGATGACGAACCTCGGCTTCCACGCGTTGATGCGACAACACGGGATCCGGGTGATCAGCACGGACGTGGGCGACCGCTACGTCCTCGAGGCGCTCCGGCGTGAAGGCGCGCTGCTCGGCGGCGAGCAGTCGGGTCACGTCATCTACCTGCGCGATCACGTGACGGGTGACGGGCTCGCAGCCGGCCTTCTCGTCTGCGCTGCCCTGAAGGGCCGCCGGTTGAGTGTGATCGCCGCGGCGATGAGCCGCTACCCCCAGGTCAAGGCGAACATCCGCGTGGACAATCGCGAACTGACCCCGGCGATCATCGCGGAGGTGGAGCGTTTGAACCGGGAGTGGGACGGCGAAGGGCGCGTCCTCGTTCGCGCGTCCGGCACCGAGCCACTGATTCGCGTTCTCGCCGAGGCGAGAGATCCAGAGCTCGCAACAGAGGCCTGTGGTAGCATCACGACGCTCGTTCAGCGAGAGCTCGGCTGACCGTTTCGACGCAGGAATTGGGCCCGTCGGCGGGTCTTTGCGTTTTCAGAGACCTTTTCAGGGGCAGAGTCCGGTGTTAGGCCCAAAGAAAAAGGGAGGCTCCGGATGTGTGGGATCATCGGATATGTCGGGGGTCGGGCATCGAAGCCGCTCCTGCTCGCAGGGCTCCAGCGCCTCGAATACCGAGGCTACGACTCGGCGGGGATCGCGCTTCTGGAGGAGAACGGCCTCGACTACGTGCGGGCGGTCGGCAATCTCGCGAATCTGAAGCTCGCGGCAGGCCCGAACGGCTCGGTGTCGACGACCGGCCTCGGGCACACGCGCTGGGCGACGCACGGCTCCGTGACGGAGCTGAACGCGCACCCTCTGACGGCTTGCGACGACGACACGATGGCGATCGTGCTGAACGGCATCGTGGAGAACTACCGCGAGCTGCGCAACGAGCTGATCGCCGGCGGCCACACCTTCACCTCGGAGACCGATGCGGAGGTGGTTGCGCACCTGCTGGAGGACGCGTATGCCGGTGACCTCGTCGCCGCCGTCCGCGCCACCTACGCGCGACTCGAGGGCCACTTCACCTTCGTCGTGATTCATCGCGACCACCCGAACCACCTCGTCGGGGTGCGTCACCAGACGCCGATGGTCGTCGGCATCGGAAAAGGGGAGAACTTCGTCGCTTCGAATCTGGCGGCGTTCCTCGCGGAGACGAGGCGCGTCCAGTTCCCGAACGACGGCGACATCGCATCGATCACGCCCGACGGAGTCGCCTACGTGAGCGCGTCCACCGGTGAGCCGGTCGATGTCGAGATCGTCGAGGTCGACTGGGACGACGAAGCGGCGGAGCGCTCCGGGTATGAGACGTTCATGCTGAAGGAGATCTTCGAGCAACCGGAGGGGGTCGCCGAGACGATCGGAGACCGCGTGCGGCACGGACACCTGGTCCTCGACGGGCTCGGGATGTCCGAAGACGAGCTTCGCGAGCTCCGCAGAATCGTGATCGTTGCGTGTGGCACGGCCTATCACGCCGGTGTCGTCGGCCGGTATGCGATCGAGGAATGGGGGCGTGTCCCCGTCGAGCCGGACGTCGCGAGTGAATGGATCTACCGCAACCCGGTTCTCGACCCCGGCACGCTCGTGATCGGCATCTCGCAGTCAGGCGAGACCCGAGACACGATTCAGGCGATGAAGCTCGCCCGCGAGCGTGGCGCACGTACGGTCGCGATCACGAACATGATGGGGTCGCAGATCACCCGCGAAGTGGATTCGGTGCTCTACACGCGCACCGGCCTCGAAGTCGGCGTTGCCGCCTCGAAGACGTTCACCGCGCAGATCGCGCTGCTCTTCTTGATCGGGTTGAAGCTTGCGGAGTGCCGCGGCACGCTGCCGCCGAAGGAGATCGAGTTCATCCTCGACGAGGCATACGACTTGCCGGAGAAGATGAGGCGGTTCCTCGACGGCGACCATCCGATCGAGGACATCGCACAACGCTTCTACGAGGAGCCGTTCTTCCTATATCTCGGTCGTCATATCGGGTTGCCAGTTGCGCTCGAGGGTGCGTTGAAGCTGAAGGAGATCTCCTACATCCCGACCGAGGCCTACTCGGCCGGTGAGATGAAGCACGGTCCGATCGCGTTGCTCGAGGAAGGCACGCCGGTGGTCGTCGTCGCGACGAACATCCACGTGTACGAGAAGATCGTCTCGAACATCCAGGAGACGAGGGCACGCGGCGCGCACGTGATCGCGATCGCAACGGACGGCAACGAGGACATTCAGCATCACGCCGACGATGTGATCTACGTGCCGAATGCGCCCGCGTTCCTCCAGGCTGCGCTCGCGATCCTGCCCCTGCAACTGCTCGCTTACCGGATCGCGAGGCTGCGTGGGCTGAACGTCGACCAGCCTCGAAACCTCGCGAAGACGGTCACGGTCGAATAGCGCCGTCGGAAGCCTGAACGGTCTCCTTCGCCGTCGCGATGAACGCTCGCGCGGCGGGGGAGAGGTAGCGGTCGACGTGTCGCGCGATCGCGATCACCCGAGGCGGCACGGCATCCCCGAACTCGCGGACGACAACGCGGCGATCGCCCGCGTCGACGGTCAGCCTCGGCATGATCGCGCTTGCGATACCCGCGGCGACCAGTCCCTGCACCGTGCCGTTGTCGTTCGACCGGAGCGCGAAACGCGGGGCCAGCCCGGCGCCGTGGATCGCAGCCTCGACGGGCTCGATCGAGCGGTCCGACCGGAAGCCGACGAGCGGCTCTGCGCCGACCTGCCGCAGTGTCGGCGTTGGGCCGTGCGCGTGCGATGAGCCGACAGGCACGACGAGGACGTAGGGATCGCGCAGGAGCTCGATCGTCTCGAGCGGAGTGTCGATCACGGGAAGCAGGACGAAGCCGACATCGAGCTCGCCGCGCTCGAGCGCCGGGCCGACATCGGAGTCGTCGAACTCTTCCAGCACCACGTCGATCGCAGGCCACTGGTCGCTGAAGCGCCGCATGATCTCGGGCAGCATCCGGGCGCCGACCGACTGGAATGTGCCCACCCGAAGCGTCCCGGCTTCGCCGGCACGCAGGGCGTTCAGGTCGGCCTGCGCCGCCTGGAGGCGGGCGACGATCGAATCGGCGTGGCGCAGGAGCAAGGTGCCGGCCTCGGTCAACGAAACCGGTCGCGGGCCACCCGGGCGCTCGACGAGCTTCTCCCCCACGATTCGCTCGAGCGTCGCGATCTGCTGGCTGATCGCCGACTGGGTGTAGCCGAGGTGCTCGCCCGCCCGTCCGAACGAGCCCTCGCTCGCGATCGCCTGAAGCGCCGCGAAATGCCGAAGCTCGACGCCGAGCCAGCTATCAGGTTCCATAATGGATATCAATCGTACTACGATTTGCGCTGATGACGAACGACGGGCATGCTCGGGACATGATCGCAATCATCTTTCTCGTCGGTGCAATCGCCGTCTGTGTTCTCGCCGCCGCGTTCGGCGTCGATTCACGGCACGTCGATACCGACCACAGCCGCCGGAACCTGTAACCGACGAGTCAGTCGTCGACGTCGCGGCGCAGGCGCTTCGTCTCACCGCGACGCTTCTTCCCGTCGAGCCGTCGCTCCTTTGCAGCGCGAGTAGGCCCCGTCGGAGTGCGCGTGCGTCGCACCGCAGTCGCAGCGCGCAATTGCTCGATGATGCGGTCCGTGGCGAGCTCGCGGTTTCGCACCTGCGAGCGCTCATCCTGTGCGACCGCGCGCACCACCGGCCCGAGCTTCGCGAGGACGCGCCGGCGCTCCGACTCGCTCAGTCCGTTCGACCGCTCCACGTCGAAGATCGCCTCCGCACGCGTCGAGCTCTTGTTCGCGTGCTGGCCGCCCGGCCCGCTCGAGCGAGAGAACCGGAAGGCGACCTCGGAGCGAATAGACTCGGCATCCATGGCCGCGATTCTCGTCGACGTGGATGGTGTTCTGCACGTCTCGGGGGTTCCGATCGCCGGAGCGGCTTCCGCACTGTGGCGTTTGCGTGACGCCGGGCACCGAATTCGGTTCGTCACGAACACGACCACCCACTCCCGAGCCCACGTGGCCGAGGGCCTGCGGAAGATGAATATCGAGCTGGCTGACGAGGAGCTTCAGACGACCGGCGTCGTCGCGGCTCGCGTGCTGAGTGGCAAGCGGGTGCTCGCGCTGACGATGCCCGGCATCCTCGACGATCTCGACGGGCTCTCACTCGTCGGCATGAACGTCGATGCGGTCTTGATCGGCGGTGCCGACGAAGGTGAGGAGCCGGGCCGGATCTTCTCCTACCTGAATCTCAACCGCGCGTTTCACGAGCTCGATGCCGGTGCCGACCTCTACTGCCTGCACAAGAACCGCTGGTGGCAGACCGCCGACGGGCCGCGGCTCGACGGTGGCGCGTTCGTGGCGGGGCTGGAATACGCGGCGGACACCGAGGCGATGGTGCTCGGCAAGCCCAGCGCCGCCTACTTCACCGCCGCGCTCGAGGCGCTCGACGCCGAAGCCGGGATGACCTGGATGGTCGGCGACGATCTCGAGACCGACTGCCTCGGAGCTCACCGGCACGGCATGAAGACGATCCTCGTGCGCACGGGCAAGTTCCGGCCCGACGAGGTCGAGCGCTCGCGCGTGCAACCGGACGCGATCGTCTCGTCGATCGCGCAGCTCCCCGACTGGCTCGAAGCGAATCTCTAGGAATTGGGGCCGCGATGCGCGTCGGCGTCGACCTGATCGAGATCGACCGAATCCGCCGCGCCCTCGCGCGACATGGTGACGGCTTTCGCGAGCGCTGTTTCACAGAAGCCGAGCGAGCCTACTGCGATTCGAAACCGAACCCACCGCAGCACTACGCGGGCCGGTTCGCCGCGAAGGAGGCGGTCGGCAAGGCGCTCGGCTCGGGCGTCCACTTCACGTGGAAGGAGATCGAGATCCGTGGCCGACCCAAGCCCGGAGTCTTCCTCACCGGCCGCACCGCGGCCTGGGCGCAGCGGATGGGTGCAAGGAAGATCGAGCTCTCGATGACGCACTCTCGCGAGCTGGCGGCGGCGGTCGCGGTCGTGCTGGAGGCGGAGTCATGAGACTGCAACCGCTCCTGACCGCCGACGAGACGCGTCGTTCCGAGGCACAGCACGAGGGATCGCTGGACGAGTTGATGGAGCGGGCCGGCTCGGCGGTCGCCGAGCATGTGTTACGCCACTTCCCGGGGCGGGTCACCGTGGTCTGCGGCGGCGGTTTGAACGGAGGTGACGGGCGCGTCTGCGCGCGCAGGCTCCGCGAGGCCGGGCGCGACGTGCTCCTGGTCGACGGCGTTGGCGATCTGGGTGAGGCGGATGTGATCGTCGATGCGTTGCTCGGCATCGGGCTCACCGACGCGCCACGGGAGGACGCTGCGCGCATGATCGAGTTGATGAATGCGAGCGGTCGACCGGTCGTCGCGATCGACGTGCCGTCCGGGGTGAACGCCTCGACGGGTGAGATCGCCGGTGCAGCCGTGACCGCAGCGGCGACGGTGACGTTCGGAGCGCCGAAGGTCGGCCTCGTAGTCGCGCCCGGGCTCTTCCATGCCGGGACGGTGCAGGTCGCGCCGATCGGCTTGCGCCCGCGCGAGCACGAGCACGCGCTCGTCCCAGCCACGGTGCTGCTCGAGGTGCCACGCAAAGGCAGGGAGTCGACGAAGTACAGCGCGGGCTCCGTGTTGATCGTCGGCGGCTCGCGGGGCCTCACCGGCGCGCCGACCCTCGCGGCGCTCGCTGCGTGCCGCGCCGATGCCGGCTACGTCGCAGTCGCAGCGCCGGAGTCGACGCTGCCGGTGCTCGAGGCTGCGCTGCTCGAAGTGGTGAAGCATTCGTTGCCCGAGGATTCGTCGGGTCGCCTATTGCCACGCTCACTCGAGGCGATCATGGCAGCCGCTGAGAAGGCCGATGCGGTTGCGATCGGCCCAGGCCTCGGCCGCAGCGACGGCACGATCGCACTCGTCCGGCTCCTGCTCGAGCAACTCGACTTGCCCGTCGTCCTCGATGCCGATGCACTCTGGGGGCTCGAGCCGTTTGCACGGCAGGCGCCGACCGTCCTCACCCCGCATTCGGGGGAGCTTGCTCGATTGCTCGACAGCGAGGCTCGTGAGGTCGACGCGCACCGTCTCGACGCTGTGCGGAGAGCGACCTCTCGGTTCGGCTCCGTCGTGCTGCTGAAGGGGGCCGACACCCTCGTCGCCGCACCGCGCGAAGGAGTCCTCGTTGCCACCTACGGCACGCCCGCTCTCGCAACTGCCGGATCGGGCGACGTGTTGACCGGGATCGTGGCGACGTTTCTCGCAAAGGGAATGGAGGCACGGCTTGCCGCAGCGGCCGCCGCTGTCGCACACGGTGTCGCCGCCGAGCTCGTCGAGCCGCAGGCCGGGATGATCGCCTCCGACCTGCTGCCCGAATTGCGCCGAGCACTCGCCGGACACGGCCTGCAGCGCGGGCCGCTGCAATAGGCCATGGTGCGCTCGGAGATCACGATCGATCTCGGCGCGCTGCAGCGGAACGTGCGCACGCTCGTTCGGACCCTCGATGGCGCCGAGTTATGGGCAGTCGTGAAGGCGAACGGCTACGGGCACGGCGCCGTCGATTGCGCGCGGGCGGCGCTCGCCGCCGGCGCGACCATGGTCTGCGTCGCGACCGTCGCCGAAGCACTCGAGTTGCGCGTCGCGATGCCGGAAGCGCGCGTCCTCGTGCTCGGTCCCGCGACGGGCGACGAGGTCGAGCAGGCGCGGGAAGCACGTCTCTCCGTGGTCGTCGGTGACGAAAGAATCCCTCAGGGGATCGCGGTTCACGTGAAGCTCGACACGGGCATGGGGCGGTGGGGGGTCTCCGAGCTAGCCTCGCCGCAACGCGAAGTAGTCGGGGTGATGACACATCTCGCAACCGCCGACTGCGACCTCGAGTTCGCGCGTGAGCAACTCCAGCGCTTCCGCGCAGCGACCGACGCATTCCCGCACCTGATCAGGCACGTCGCGAACAGCGCCGCTGCCCTGCGGCTGCCGGAATCGCGACTCGACGCGGCCCGCTGCGGAATCGCGATGTACGGCCTCTCGCCGTTCGGTACGGAACCCCTTGCCGACGGCCTCGAGCCCGTTCTCGGCTGGAGGAGCACGATCGCGCGATGTCGCCTTCTGCACGCGGGCGAATCGACCGGGTACGGACGCCGATTCGTCGCCGATCGCGATACCTGGGTCGGGATCGTGCCGGTCGGCTACGCCGATGGGTTCCGCCGCGACTTGACCGGCGCTCAGGTTCTCGTCGGCGGTGAGCGCTGCCGGGTCGTGGGGACGGTCTCCATGGATGCGCTGGCCGTCGAGCTCCCGCACGAGGAGCAGCCGGGCACCGCGGTGACGCTCGTCGGCGACGGCGCCTCACTCGAGGATCTGGCTGCGGTCGCGTGCACCATTCCCTACGAGCTCGCGTGCGGTCTCAACTCGGCGCCGTCACGCGCTCGACGACTGACGGTCGGCGCATGAACGGGAACGCAGAGCGCCGCGCGGCCCTTCAGGCCGACCGTGCGGCGGCACTCGCAGCGCGGCTCGACACCTTGCTCACTCTGGCGGGCGACGAACATGCGATCGATGTCGGGGCCGGGGCGGGTGCGCTCGCGTTCGCGCTGGCGCCGCGCGTAGCCGACGTCGTCGCGGTCGAGATCGACGAGGCGCTCGCAGACCGCGCGCGCGCGGACGCGCCCGAGAACGTGGAGGTCGTCGTGGGCGACGGGGAGCACCTTCACTTCGAGGCGTTCTCGTTCGACGTCGCCGGGACGCTACGGACGCTCCACCACACCCGCCGCCCGGAGTTGCTCGTCGCGGAGCTCGTGCGCATCACCCGACCGGGTGGCACGCTCCTCGTCGTCGACCAGTTGGCGCCGACGGACCCGCTCGCGGCGCTCGAGCTGACGCGCTTCGAGCAGGCGCGAGATCGCTCGACGACTCGTGTGCTCGCCGACGTCGACCTGCGCGGTCTCTTCGACTCGAACAGTCTGGTGCTTCGTCGGGAGCTCGTCACGCACGAGCCGCGCGACCTGGAGGCCTACCTCGACCTCGCCGGCTGCGAGGGCGACGAGCGCGACCGGGCACTCGCGCTTGCGCCTGCGGGATACGAGGCGGTCACCGGCTGGTACGTGCTCACCCGTCCGTAGGCGATCGAAGACCGAGGTGAGAGGATCACCGTGTGCCCGCCGCGTCCTTCCAGGTTCGTCCCGCGTGCGACGACGACTGCCGGCCGCTCGCCGTTCTCTTTGCCACCGTCGCAGCGGAGCGGGACGGTATCGCGACCGAGCCTCCGGTCGACGTCGAGGCGCGCGCCGCCGGTTGGACGCTCGAAGGCACGCTCGTCGCCGTGGCCGACGCTGAGGTCATCGGCTCGTTGCACGTCGAGGAGAGCCGACACGGGTTCGGCGAGCTCGGCATGGCGGTCGTGCGCGAATGGCGTGGCCGCGGCGTCGGCGGGGCCCTCCTCGTGGCCTCGATCGCCTGGGCACGCGACCGCGGCCTGCACAAGTTGAGTCTCAGCGTCTTCGCGCACAACGCCGCCGCGATCGGGCTCTACCGCAAGCTGGGATTCGTCGACGAGGGCCGCCGCGTCAAGCAGTACCGCCGCGCGAGTGGCGAGCTCTGGGACGTCATCGACATGGGGCTGCTTCTTTGACCGATCAGGCACGGAGGCCGAGCTCCGGGCAGATCGTGCCGAAGAAGATGCACGCGGAGGAGCTCGAGATCGACGCCACACTCGTGCGGCGACTCCTGGTCTCGCAGTTCCCAGAGTGGCGCGATCGCCCGCTCGAGCGCGTCGAGTCCTCCGGCACGGACAATGCGATCTTTCGCCTCGGCAACGATCTGGCAGTCCGTCTGCCGAGGATCCACTGGGCCGCCGAGCAACCCGAGAAGGAACGAGCGTGGCTCCCCCAGCTCGCGTCACAGTTGCCGGTGGCCGTCCCGGTACCCGTCGCGACCGGGAAGCCGGGAGCAGGCTACCCCTGGTCCTGGTCGATCTGCCCTTGGCTCGACGGACAGAACCCGTCCCTCGGCTGTGCGGAGAGCGACGCACTCGCCCCGGCCGTCGCCCAGCTCGTGGCGGCCATACGCTGCGTTCGACTTCCGGGCGCGCCGGAGGCGGCATTCGCCCGACCGCTCGAAACCCGTGACGGCCCTGTGCGCGAGTCGATCGAAGCGCTCGGCGACCTTGTGAACGCCGACGCGGCGACGGCCGTGTGGGAGGTCGCGCTCGCAGCCCCCGCCTGGTCGGGCTCCCCGATCTGGGTGCACGGCGATCTCATGCCGGGAAATCTCATCGTGAACGGTTCCCGGCTCGCCGCCGTCATCGACTTCTCGGGCACCGGCGTCGGCGATCCGGCATGCGACCTCATACCCGCCTGGAACCTGTTCACCGTCCGCGGCCGAAAGACGTTCCGCGCCGCGCTTCAGGTCGACGACGGGATGTGGGCGCGCGCTCGTGGCCTCGCCCTCTCGAAAGGCCTCATCGCTCTGCCGTACTACAAGGACACGAACCCCGGCATGGCGATGGTCGCTCGCTACACGATCGGCGAGATCCTCGCCGAGGGGTTGACGCTCGGCTGACGGCGGATCCGTTCATCCGTTCAGTCGCTCTGAGGCGCGACGGGATCGAGACGCCGGAGGCCCCGTCCATTCTCGATCCCCGCAAAGCGGCATCACCGAGACCGGCTACGAGGAGACCGAGCAATTCGAGCTCACCCGCTCCTTTCTCGACGACCGCCACCGCTTCTTGCACTATCTCTTCGCGAGACGACCGAGTGCGCAGTCACAAACCCGAACCAGTGCACGGGGAGTGACGTGCGCGCTCAGCGCGAGCGGAGCCGCGCGAGGGTCCCGGGGATGAGCGCCTGCACCCACGCCGCCGGCCGGTACCACCGTGGCACGAAGATCTCCCGCTTGCCCGAAGCGACCGCTTCGAGCAGTCGCTCGACGACGAACTGCGGATCCACGACGAGCCGGCCGAGCAGCGGCCGAAGCGCTCCCGCTGTGGGAAGCCCTCCGTCTCGATGAAGCCCGGGTTGACCGTGTGCACCACGATCCCCCGCGGTGCGAGCTCCGCGGAGATCGATCGCGAGAATGCGAGCTGGGCGTGCTTCGACGCCGAATACGGACCGCCGGCGACGGTGCCCGCCACCGAGACGACGTTCACGACGTGCGAGCCCTGCCCGAGCCCTGGCAGGAACGCGAGCGTCGCCCAGACCGAGCCGAGGTAGTTGACGCGGATCACCTGCTCGATTCGCTCGGCGCCTGCGGTGAGGAAGCTTCCGCGCGCCGGGACGCCCGCATTGCAGACGAGCAGATCGATTCGTGGATGTCGCTCGAGCACGCGTCGAGCCGCTTCATCCATGGCCGCACGGTTGGCAACGTCACACTCTTCGTGCTCGTCGGCCTCCGACGGCCGGCGCGATAGCCCGACGGTATGCCACCCCCGCGCGTTCAACGTGCGGACGAGCTCGGCTCCGATGCCGGAAGACGCACCGGTGACGACCGCGAGCCGGGGGGTTGCTACTTGCAGACCTTGAGCTGACGGCCCGCCGCTGCGGTGTGTCCGGCCGAATCGCGAAGCGTGGCGGTGAGTTGGTGCTCGCCCTTCTTCAGGCCCGCGGTCTTCCAATTCGCGCTGAAGACGCCGCCGGGGCCACTCTTGTCGGTACCGATCCGCTTTCCGCCGTCTCGGAACTCGACCTGCGTCACCTTCTTGTTCGAGCCGACGACGACGACGAGTCGGTCGTTCTTCAGTGCGCAGACGTGCGCAGGCGGTTCGATCCAGGTGATCGTCGGCCCGTTCACGACGGTGATCTTGGACCGAAGGAACGCCGTGTTCGGATACAGATCGTTCCCGACGGTGTTGATGTTCTTCGACTCCTGAAAGTCGGAGACCTCGAGGACCGCATTCGTCGTGCCGGGCTTGAACTTCGGGGCAGCGGCCGGGATGCCGAAGACGATCAGGCCGGTGCTCGGGTCGTACGCGGATGCGCCGACGAGAGCCTTGTTGTAGCTCACGACCAATGACAGAGGATCGATCCCCGAGCCGGCGTCGACAGCCTGCGCGACGATCAAGGGCCGGCCGGCCGAGACGCGCGTCGTCAGCATGCGCACGAACGGCGGCGTGACGTCGTTCACCCA
This sequence comes from Gaiellales bacterium, assembly GCA_038239825.1. Lineage (GTDB taxonomy): Bacteria > Actinomycetota > Thermoleophilia > Gaiellales > Gaiellaceae > PALSA-600. Next base: position 6,192 of record JBBSEJ010000028.1, on the reverse strand, counting down.
TGAGTTCAGGAGGTACTTCCCCTTCAGCGGCTTGTTGGTGAAGGGATCGGCGCGCGAATCGACCGAGACGTAGAAGCGCTGCAGCCGCGGGAACTGCGCGCCGGCAGCGCCGATATCGATGTTCGAGTCGAACGTCAGCCCGTTCACGTCGGTGGGGGTTCCCGCATATCCCTGCACGTCGTTCTCGTCGGGTGAGCCGAGCACGAACGGGTCGATGAGCGCGCCGGTGGACGAGGCAAGGACGGAGACACCGAAGTTCACGACCGGAGCGTTGATGTCAGTGGAGTAGAGATGCTCGGAGCCGTCCTCGTTCATCGGTACCCCGACGTAGTTGGGCGGCGGCCCGAACGGCTCGGATGGGCAGCAGTACGCCGACACGAGGCTCTGGCCGGATGCGGTGTCCCCGACCTGCAGCTTCTTCAGCGGCACGGGCGCAACCGCGCGCAGCGCAGGGCGCTCGACGAGGAACGAATAGGGCACCCGGCGCTCGACGCCGTTCGCGCTGAAGACGACGAAGCCGGAGTTCTCACCGGTGCTCGCGTCGGCTGCAGCGCGAACGACGACGGGAATGGCGACGTCGCCGCCTGACGCAACGACGACGGAGCTGGGCACATCGATCGCGACGCCGGAGGACTGTGTCTGTGGGGCGAGTGAGGCCGTATAGGTACCGGCGCCGTTGCCGGCGTCGCTGACCGTGACGAGCATCGATTTGCGTTGCGCGCCTGTCGAGACGTCGATCTTCTCGAACGACAGCGATTGTGGGTCCGTGAAGATCTTGGGGTCGTTTGCGGCGAGCGCGTTGGCGAGGCCCGCGCCCTCGAGCAGCACGGGCGCTTCCTGCGTGCGCGCGCTGTTTCCCCACGCTGGCCCTGCGGTCGACATCAGAGCCGATTTCACCTGCCACGACGACCAGCTCGGATGCTGCTGAAGAAGGAGGGCGGCAGCGCCGGCGACGTGGGGCGTAGCCATCGAGGTACCCGCGAAGACCGAGAAGGTCGACCCGGTCGTGCGCGGGGGGGTCGAGGACAGGACGTCGAGCCCCGGCGCCGAGACGTCCGGCTTGAGGTCGTGACCGAAGTCGGTCGGTCCCGCCGACGAGAAGCTCGTGATCACACCGCTTCGGCTGGTCTGGATCTCTTTGATGTCGGAGGAAACGCGAATCGTGGCCCGGCCGCCGTTCGCCGCGAGGAACGCACGCAGGGTCTGGCCGTCGAGGTCGGAGATCATCCCGGCCGGAACCGGCAAACGGACGGGGATCGGGTTGGCCTCGCCGAAGCGGTTGTCGACCAGGATGATCCCGATCGCGCCGCCGATCACGGCACGCTCCGCTTTCGAGACGAACGAGCAGAAGCCACGCGATACGAGGACGATCTTCCCGCTCAGTGAGCCTTTCGGCAGCGTGCCGACGCCGGAGTTGAGGTTGGTCGACGGGCCGCAGAGGTGAGCCTCGACCGGCTTCCCGTCCTTGCCCACGACCGACGTGACATCGATGATCGACTGATCGAGCGTCGCCCAGCCGCCGGGGAGCTTCGCACCCCCTGCTCCCTGAATGGGCAACGCGCCGAGCGAGGGCGGCCCGCCGACGACGCTGAGGGCCGGAGCGAAGACGTGCGAGTTCGAGACCGCCGCGACCGTGATCGCATCGGGGGCACTTCCCGGCGAGCCCGCGGTGCCGAGGCCGAAGTCCTCACGATCGTTCCCCGCCGCGATCACGGGCACCACACCGGCGAGTGCGGTGTTGTGCACCGTCTCGTTCATCGCGTCATTCGCGGGATCCGTCTCCGGGCCGCCGCCGGAGAAGTTGATCACGTTCATGCCGTCGGCGACCGCAGCCTCGAAGGCCTTTACGATCTCCGGTGTGTCGGCTTCGTGGCCGAGCGGCGTCGGGATAGTGAAGACGCGGTAGTTCCCGATCCACGCCTTCGGCGCGACGCCGGCGAGATTCGCCGTCGCCGGATGATCCGGACCAGCCGGTGCGGTTGTTCCCTCGTCGCCCGCGGCGATGCCCGAGACGTGCGTCCCGTGAGGCTCGGTCGAGTCGAACGCCTTGTTGCTCGAGTTGTCGCGCACAGGGCCGGGGAACACTCTGGCGACGATCACCTTCGGAGTCGTGCGCTTCGTGTCGCCCTTCGGGAACCCCTCGGGATAGGCGAAGCCGGATGGATCGAGGAACGGGCTGGAGGAGTCGACGCCGGTGTCGACCACCCCGATCTTGATGCCTTGACCCTTGTCGCCGGTCGCTGCCTGCAGGTCGGTCGCATGGATCACGGACGGGCCACGATCCAGTGTGCGGGTGTAGGTGAGGCTGGGGTAGACCTTGTTCACGCCCTCGATCTCGAGCAGCTTCGGCAGTGAGCGCGCAGGCAGTTGAACAGTGACTCCGTCGAGCAGGATTGAGAAACGCTCCTGGAACCGGGCCTCCGGGATCGCCGCCCGGATGTGTGCGACAGCCGCGTCCTGGAGACGCGCGAGCGTTGCGAGATACGCCTTCGCGGCGACGCTGCGCACGTCGAGACGGTGCGCCCTCGAGGCGGACGAGAGCAACCGTCCGCCGCTCCACGCGGCGAGCGGCGGAGCCGAGAGACGCACGATCACGCGGCTCAGGCCATGTCGGCGCGCGCTCGGGATCGCGATCACGCCCGCGCGCACCCGGGGCACTGCGGACTCGCGCAGGTCACGCCGGACAGGTTGCAGCGCCGCCGACGCCGCCGTCGTCGCGAGCAATGCCAGAACCCCCGAGAGCATCAGAACGCGACGCAAGGTCCCGCACAGTACCCCACGCAAGGCTAGAGTCGTAGAGAGTGTTTGAAGGGAAGCGTGCACTCGTGCTCGGCGTCGCCAACAAGCGTTCGATCGCCTGGGCGATCGCGAAACGGCTTGCAGATGGCGGTGCGGAACTCGCGTTCACCTTTCAGGGCGAGCGGATCGAGAAGAACGTCCGCGAGCTCGCGGAGTCGGTCGGCGGGAAGCTCGTCACCGAGCTCGACGTGCGCGACGATGCGGCGATCGATCGCGTCTTCGCCGAGGTGGGGGGCGTCTTTGACGGCGAGCTCGACCTCCTCGTCCACTCGGTCGCATTCGCGGCCGCCGAGGATCTTGAAGGCCGATTCACCGACACCCCGCGGGATCGCTTCTGGATGGCGATCGACGTGAGCGCCTACTCGCTGGTCGCGGCGACTCGCGCTGCCGAGCCGCTGATGGAAGCGGCGGGCGGGGGCTCGGTTCTCACGATGACCTACCTCGGTGGCGAGCGTGCGGTTCCTCACTACAACGTCATGGGCGTGGCTAAGGCCACACTCGACTCGGCCGTTAAATACCTGGCGTGGGATCTCGGCACGAAGAACATTCGCGTCAACGCGATCTCGGCCGGCCCCGTGCGCACGCTCGCTGCTCGCTCGATCGCCGGGTTCCCGACGATGGAAGCGATCGTCGAGGAACGCGCGCCGCTCCACCGGCACGTCGATGCCGAAGACGTCGGCGCGGCCGCTGCGTATCTCCTCGGCGACGGCGCGCGGAACGTTACCGGGACGACGCTCTACGTCGACAGCGGCTACCACGCGATGGGCATGTAGCCCGTTTCGTTCACTGCCTGGCTTCGTCGTACGGGTGGAGTACCCCTCGCTCAACTCGAAAAGGAGTTCCAGTGTCAGCAGAAGAGAACACCCGCCTCGCCCAGAGTGCGTATGAGGCGTTCGGTCGGGGCGACATGGCGGCGCTTGCCGAGGTGATGGCGGACGATATCGAGTGGGTGAATCTCGGCGATCCCGGCGACGACCCGAACGCCGGAACGTTCAAAGGCAAGGACGCGGTTCTAGGCTGGTTTGGTGGTCTTGCATCGACTCTCGAATTCACGACGTTCGAGCCACGAGAGTTCATCGCCCAGAACGACAAGGTGGTCTCCCTGGTGTACGCCGAGGCAACGGTTCGGGACACACGGGCCGCGTTCATCAATCATGAGGCGCACGTGTGGACGTTCCGGGATGGGAAGCTCGCCCGATTCCAGATCTATCAGGACACCGCAGCGGTGGCTGCGGCCCACCGCGTGGAGTAGCCCTGCGCCAGGGCGAGCAGATCCTACGCCGCCTGTCCCGGCGTTCGGAAATCAAGCAAATGGGATATGCCGCGGACGAATCTGCCGAAATTTGCGAAGTCGTTCTGGAGTTAAGGCCCGGGGACTCGACAATGCTCGGAGACAGTCGGAGTTCGGTGCTCGGCATGACGATTCCGGGTCACAGGAAGACCGGATCACGCTCGGCTGGGCCAAGTTTGACTCCGAAATGAACGATGGCTCGTGTCGGTAACACGGGCTATTCTGGGGGCACGAACAACACGCTTCGGGTGACGATCGCCTTCGAAGAACCTGACGAGGACGGCTGGGTCGTGGCCCGCGTCGTCGAGGTGCCGGGAGCGTTTAGCCAGGAACGCACACGCGAGGAGGCGCGCGAGAACGTGATCGATGCTCTTCGCCTCATGCTCACGCCGGACGACGACGATCCGAGCGTCGTGGACGAGCGGACCGAGCCGCTCGATCTCACGATGGTTGCGTGAAGCTGAGAGATCTCGAACAGCACTTACGGAGCACGGCGAGGCGAAGGCGCCGGGGCGGGAAGCATGCGAGGTGGCGGTCTGGCGATCAGTTGCGAGCGACGACGGCTCCACGCCACTCTAAGATCGGGCCTGGACTCGCGCGCGCGATCTGCCGTCAACTCGAGATTCCCACTCCCTGAACGCCCCAGACACTCGCCTGGGGCCAGTGCTCCGGAGTGAATCTCCTATGACTGTCAAGTCATCGCGGGGGACGCGTTTTGCATGACGCGGTACGAGGTGGCGGGCGACGTAGCGCTTGGGGATGCGAGTTGCGTCGCGTGCGCTCTTGCCTTCGGCGATGCGACGAGCGATGTAGTCCTTGGTGGCAGGGTCGTGTTGTTGGCGGCGGTGGAGAACGACGGTGCGGAGGGCACGGTTGAGTTGGCGATCGCCGCCGCGGCTGAGGTGGTGCCGGATTGTTTGGCCGGTTGAGGCGGGGAGTGGTGCGACGCCGGCGAGCCGGGCGAAGGCGGCTTCGGAGCGGACGCGATCTCGGTGGTACCACGTGACGATCAGTTGCGCCGCGACTATCGGGCCGACGCCTGGTTCGTTGAGTAGCTCGGGCACGAGCGCGCGGACGTGGCCGACGATCTCGCGCTCGAGGTCTTTCGCCTCATCGGTAGCAGTCTCGATCCGCCGCGCGAGCGAGCGCAGGACAAGGACGATTGCGAGCTCGTCGAGCCTGCGCGTTTTTCTGTGTATCGGTGATTTAGGTGTGGTCTGGGATGCGGTCTCCGAAGTGGATGCGTAGGACTGCGATCGCTTGTGTCCAGTTGTAACAGGTGCGCCAGTTCGTTTTGGCGCGCATGATCGGGAGCCAGATCAGCCGCAGGGCGGCGTCATCGTTGGGGAAGTGCCCTCGTGTTTGATCGTCTTTCTGATCTGCATGTGCAGACTCTCGACCGTGTTTGACAACACGGCGGATCTCGGCCGGGAAGGCGAGGAAGGGGAACGTTACGCCGGTTCGACTGATCCTCGGTCGGCTCGCCACCGGGCCGGTAGCCGAGATGCTGCTGAAGCTCGGCGCCGGCGGCTCGTTCGAACAAGCCGCTTACGCAACTGGTTGATCAACCCGTCCGGGCCGGTCGAAATCGCTCCGATCGCAGCTACGCCGCGATCGTCCCGACCCCGTCGGACGAACCAGTCAGATACACAGAAACCCGCGCACTACCAGCTCGTCCGGCGTCCGTTAGCTGGAGCGAGGGAAGCGACTGTAGCGTCGGATCAACTGGCCGACCGGCAGGTGCCGAAGCTCCTCGCGGAGGCTTGCCGGCGCCGTGACGATCACGCTGCCTATCTGCACGCGCGCCAGCCGCCGAACTTCGACGGCGCTGCGCCTCGCCAGCAACAGCACGCGCAGGGCTTCCTGGCGCTGGCCAGCCCGTGGCAGTGTCTGTATCTCGCTGGCCGCCCTGAGCGCGTCGATCGGGTCATCCTTGCCGCGCAACCGCCGCTCCGCGCGGGCGGTTCGTCCGACCTCGATCACCGACTCGCCATGGCCGCTCAGATAGCGCGTGAAGCCGGTACCGTAATGACCGGCGCCTTCACTCGCCCAGACACGAACGCCAGCCGCGTAGCGCTCGGCAAAGGCGACCGCCTCCCCGT
>JBBSEJ010000027.1:0-34358 GCA_038239825.1 Gaiellales bacterium | reverse complement strand
TCCTGAGCCGTCTTCGTGAAGATCTGGAGCAGGTATCCGTCGTCGTCGCGGTCGGCGAGAATGCGCAGCCGCTTCAAGTCGTCCCAGCTCTCGTCGATCTCGCCGACACGGTCGGGCGTCTCCTCGTAGTACGCGTCAGGCGTCGTCAGGAAGCTCACACCGCGTCGCTGCAACGTCTCCACGGCCTTCACGATGTTCGACGACTGCATGGCGATGTGCTGCGCGCCGGGGCCGTGATTGAACTCGAGGTACTCGTCGATCTGGCTCTTGCGCTTGCCTTCCGCCGGCTCGTTGATCGGGAACTTGATCTTGCCTTGTCCGTCGGTCATCACCTTGCTCATGAGCGCCGAGTACTCGGTGGAGATGTCGTCGTCGCTGAAGTGGATCATCTCCGTCATCCCGAACACACGCTCGTAGAACTCGACCCACTCGTTCATGTAGCCGAGGTCGACGTTGCCGACCACGTGATCGATCGCGAGCAAGCCCACGCCCTCGCCGGTGCCGTCCGCCTGCTCCTGCGCGACGTAACCGGGGAGGTAGGCGCCCTCGTAGGCGGCTCGGCCGACGAACGTGTGGACGACATCGCCGTATGTCGCGATCGTCGACAACTCGACCCGCCCGAACTCGTCTTCGACGACGGCCGGCTCGCGCACCCCGCGCGCGCCACGCCGCACCGCTTGCCGATACGCCTCGCCCGCGTCCGGCACGCGCAGAGCGATGTCTTTCACGCCGTCACCATGGTTGGCCGCGTGCTCACCGATCTCGTGCCCGGGATGGAGCGCGCTCGTGACGACGAGGCGAATCTCGTTCTGTTCGAGCACATAGCTGGCGCGGTCGCGAACCCCGGTCTCTGGGCCCGCGTACGCCGTGCGGCGAAAGCCGAATGCCTGCTCGTAGTAGAAGGCCGCCTGTTTCGCATTGCCGACCCATAGCTCGATGTGATCCCAGCCGTCGAGCGGCATGAAGTCGTCGGTCATGGCTCTGAGTGTACTCCCGCCGCGGCGGGAGTCCCGGCCGCAGCATCGGCAGCGGACACCTCGTCGAGCGAGCGGCGCAGCGGCTGCTCCTTCACCCAGCAAACGGCGATCAGGCAGACAGCTGCGGACACACAAGCCGCGACGAGAAACGCCGGATGAATCGCCGCGGCGAGCCCCACCCGCGCCGACGGCGGCAGTTTGTGGATACCGATCCCCTCCGTGCTCCCCACTCCTCGCGGTAGCCCGTGATTGATGATCGCTCCCATGACGGTCACGCCGATCGTGGCACCCATCTGCCGCGCGAACTGCGTCAACGCGGTCGCGGAACCGATGTGCGCACGCGGCACGGCATTCTGAACCGAGAGCACGAAGACTTGCATCATCGACCCGATGCCGATTCCGGCGATCACCATGTTGCGCGCGGCTTCGGCATTCGTGGTCGTCACCGACATGCGCCACAGCAGCACCATGCCTGCCGTCAGGACGACCGGCCCGAGGATCGCGTTCCACCGGTAGCGGCCCGTCCGGGAGACGAGCTGCCCGGTCACGAGCGAGGTCGTCACCGCCCCGAGCATCAACGGCGTCAGCACAACGCCCGACGACGTCGCCGACGTCCCGATCACGCCTTGCACGAAAAGCGGGACGTACGAGATCGTCCCGAACATGGCCATCCCGATGAGCGACATGCACGCGATACTTCCCGCCACGATCGGGTTGCGCAGGATGTCGAACGGCAGAATCGGCTCGACTGCGCGCCGCTCGACGAGCGCGAACGCCGCCAGGAGCATTGCGGCGAGCCCGAGCGCACCGATCACGTGCAGGCTCGACCAACCGTACTGCTTCCCGCCCCAGACGAGTGCCATCAGGCCCGATGCGACTCCGGCGGCGAGCAGGCCGGCCCCGAGCCAGTCGATCGCGTGACGGGTCTGCGGCGCCCGGCGGGGCATCGTCAGCGAGATGACGACGAGCGCCAGCCCGCCCACCGGCAGGTTGACGAGGAAGATCCAGCGCCAGGTGGTGTTGTCGACGATGAAGCCTCCGATCGCTGGACCTGCGATCGACGAGGCTGCGAACACTGCGCCGATCAGCCCCTGCCAGCGCCCGCGGTCGCGGGGCGGGACGATGTTCCCGATCACGGCCAGTGAGAGTGGGAAGAGACCACCTGCGCCGACCCCCTGCACCGCGCGGAAGAGCACGAGCTGGGTCATCGTCGTCGCGAGGCCGCAGAGCGCCGAGCCGAGCAGGAACACGACGATCGCAAAGAGGAACAGGTTCTTGCGTCCGTAGACGTCGCCGAGCTTTCCATAGAGCGGGACCGTGACGGTCGACGTGAGCATGTATGCCGTGAAGACCCAGGAGTACTGAGTGATCCCCCCGAGGTCGCTGACGATGCGCGGCAGCGCGGTCGCGACAATCGTCTGGTCGAGCGCCGCAAGCAGCAGCGTCACCATCAGCCCCGCGTAGATCGCGAGGATCCGGCCGATCGTGAAGTTGTAGCCCGGCGGTCGTCGCGCAAGACGCTCGCGAATGGTCACCGCAAAAGGTTAACTGAGTTAACCACTCTCAGGGACCGGCTGAGCTCCACTGCGCCGGGCCCGCTCGAGCAGGATGCCGGAGCCGATCGCAACCGCGCCGACGATCTCCCACCCGTTGAGATGCTCGCCCAGGATCAGCAGCGCGAAGACGACGGCAAAGAACGGCTGCAGGTTCGCGAAGAGCGATGCGCGTGCAGGCCCGACTCGGTCGATGGCTGTGAACCACAGGATGTTCGTGAGAAAGAGCGGTCCGATCACCGCGTAACCGAATGCGATCCAGGCCCACCAGCCGAAGTGGAAGCCCTGCCGCGCCGTCTGCTCGATCCCGATCGCGGCCAACGGCACCCAGCCGATCGCGAGGACGAGCGCACTGATCCGAAACGGCGAATAGCGCCGCATCAGCGGCGCGATGCTGACCGAGTAGCCGGCCCAGGTAGCGGCGGTCACCACGGACAGGAGGTCGCCCCCGACGTGCCCCGAGAACCCCCCGTTGCCCGAAGCGACGAAGCCGACCCCGAGGAACGACAGCAGCGCCGCCGCCCAGAAGCGCCGTCCGAGGCGTTCCAGCCCTGCCAGCGTGGCGAAGAGACCGATGAAGATCGGTGTGGTGCCGAGGATGAGCGCGACGGTCGACGCGCTCGTCGCGTGCACCCCGTAGACGAAGCAGACCTGGTTCAGGAAGATCAGCAACGCAGCGAGCGCGACGAGCTTGGCGTCGGAAAGCTGAATCCGGAACGTTCGCTCCCGTGCGAAGGTGAAGCACCAGAAGAGCGAGGTTGCGGCTCCGTAGCGGATCGTCGAGTACGCAAGGGGCTCGAAGCTCGACTCGAGCAGATACTTCGTCACCGTGATGTTCAACGCCCAAAGGAGCACCGTGCCGAGGAGCATCAGATCAACGGGGTTGAAGGCGATCCGACGCACGGGCCCTCGACGATAGATGGACTAGGCTTTCCCCAGATGAGCGAGCCGACCCGCGATGACGTCGACGCACTCGTCGGCCCCGCGACCCCCCATTTCGCGTTCCAGATTCGGGCGCGAGTACGCGAGCTCGTCGCGCAGCTCCCGGAAGACCACCTCGTTCGGCTTTACGCCGGCACGCAGATGGAACGGCTCGAACGGCTCGGACACGCGTCGTCGAAGGCTGACGAAGGGCCGCGCGAGCCCGTGTCCCGGATCGGCTGGGACGAGCTGCCGTCGTCCGCCCGCGCGGACGACCCGCTGCCGCGCCGGTCGTGAACGTCTTCATCACGGGCGGTTCGCGCGGTATCGGCCGCGCGATCGCACTCAGGTTCGCTCGGGACGGTGCGAAGCGGGTTGCGATCGGCTACTTCCGCAGCGACAGCGCCGCGAAGCGGACCGCCGCCGACCTCCGCGACCTCGGAGCGGAGCCGACGCTCGTACGGGGGAACGTCGGCTCCGAGCGCGTGCTCGAGGAGATCAGAGCGCTCGGCCCGCTCGATGTGCTCGTGCACAACGCGGCGAGCGGCGTCAGCGTCCCGGCGCTCGAGGCGACGACGAAGCACTGGGACTGGACTGTGAACACCAATGCCCGCGCGCTCTTGCAACTCGCGCAGACGGCTGCGCCGCGCATGCCGGCAGGCTCGGCCATCGTCGCGATCTCGTCGCTCGGCGCGCAGCGCGTGCTCGACAACTACACGCTCGTCGGCACGTCGAAGGCGGCGCTCGAGGCGCTCGTGCGGTATCTCGCAGTGGAGCTCGCGCCGCAGATCCGCGTCAACGCGGTCTCGGGTGGCGTCGTCGAGACCGACGCCCTGGCGGCGTTCCCCAATCGCGACGACATGCTGGCGGCCGGTGCCGCGAACCCCGCGGGGCGCCTCGTGAGCCCGGACGACATCGCGGGGGCGGTGGCGTTTCTCTGCTCTTCCGACGCAGCGATGATCCGCGGGCAGACGCTCGTCGTCGACGGAGGGTTCTCGCTGCGCGCCTGAGCACCTCCTCGATCGGGTTTCCGGTCACACTCCGGTAACGGTGCCTGGCACCGGGCGGTCCGCGAAAAACGCCTGCTCGGGACCCGAGTGTGAGCCGTCCGGCACGGTTCCGTAACGGTGCCTGGCACCAGGTCTCGAGGCACCGGCTTCATGGCACCAGGACTTGAAGCACCGGCTTCACAGCGCCCGCTTTGTGGCAGCGGCGCTGGGCAAACCGTCCTCGAGGAGCGAGCTCGGGCGCGACCGGTCGACGACCGCCGGCGAGAGCCAGGCGCTCGAGCCGGAGCCGACACCGGGCTCGGCTGAGGGTTGAAAGCGCCACGCACGGGCACAGGGAGGCTCGTGGGCATCGCTGTCAGCTTGATCCTCTCCGCCGTCGGGCTCGTGCTCGCCCTCGCCGTCCACCCGAGCGGGACGCACTCGGTGAACGTGAACACGGTGGGATGGATCCTCTTCGTGCTCGGCCTCGTCGGTCTGCTGCTCGACCTTCTGCTGTGGTCGGAACGCGGTCCCGGCTACATGCGCCGCGCCGCTATCGAGCGCGGGTCCGGCTATCCGAGTCGCCGCGCTCGGGGCGCCCGCCGCACCGTGATCGAGGAAGACGAAGTTCCGCCGGACCCGCCGCCGGATTACTGAGAGCCAGTGGTGTGGCCGCCGCCCGGTCTGGCGCTCAGCGAGCGCACGAAGCGGCCGGCGGTGTCGGCGGCGACGTAGCCCGCGATCTTCGGGTTCTCCTGCAGGCGGCGCAGCGAGTACTCATACCAGTACCGCCCGTACGGGACGTAGACGCGCAGCCGGTGCCCGTCGGAGACGAGCTCGTCGGCGCGGTCAGGACGCACTCCGAGCAGCATCTGGAACTCGTAGCGGTCGCGACCGACGCCCGCCTCACGGAGAACGCGTAGCGCCTCGCCGATCAGGTACTCGTCGTGTGTTGCGATGCCGACATAACTACCCTGCGAGACGAGACGCTCGAGGCAGAGCACGTAGTTCGCGCGCACCTCGGCGAACTCACGAAACGCGAGCTCGGGCGGTTCGACGTAGATGCCCTTGCAGAGCCTGACGTTCTCGAGCCCTTCGAGATCGTCGAGCGAACGGCGGAGATACGCCTGCAGGACGACGCCGGTATTCACCTGGCCGCCGCGGCGCAGTTCGCGGTAGAGCGCAAGGGTGCGGTCGGTCGTCGATGAGTCTTCCATGTCGATCCGCACGAAATTGCCGCGGGCGGCGGCATCGTGGACGACGGCCTCGAGGTTGTCGCGGCAAAGCTCCTCGTTCAGCTCGAGGCCGAATCCGGTGAGCTTCACCGAGACATTCGCCTCGAGCCCCGCCTCTTCGATGCGAGCGAGCACATCGAGGTACTGGCCCGCGATCGCCCGGGCCTCGTCCGGGCTCGTGATCTCCTCGCCGAGCACATCCACGGTCGCGAGCTTTCCTTTCGCGTCCAGCCGCTGAACGACCCGAATCGCGTCGTCGAGCGACGGCCCGGCGATGTACCGCGACGACAACCGCTGCACGACGCCCTTGGGAACGGCGGGCAGCAGGCGGACGATCGCGCGATCGAGGAAAGCCACCGAGGGGCTGGCTAACGCTCGCGCATGAACCCCTGGCGGGCAGCGCTGACGAGCGCCACCGCCTCAGGGAAGAGCACGCGCATGGCGTCGCGCATCGCGACCGCCTGGGCGTCGGTCGGTCCGTCGAGCGCGATCTGCTGGAGTGCTGCGGCGGTCAGCTCGACCGCGGTATTGAGCGTCAGCGTTGCGAACTGCTCCCGCTGGGCCTCGTGCACGTTCTCCGCCTGCTGCTCGGCGAACTCACGCAGGCCGCGCAGGAGATCTTCCGGGTCACCCCCGAACGGGAATCCGAAGCCGCCGCCTTCCATGCCGCCAGCGTAGCGCGCTACGCCAGGTGCAGGACGTAGTCTCGTTCGACGTCTCGTACGAAATCGTCGACGGCGCCACGGCCCGACCGCAGCGCCTCGGACAACGGCGAACTGACGTTCCCGAGTGCCTGCTCCAGCGCGAGAGTCGCGACGCCGACCTCGTCCAGATACGCTGGGGAAGCGACACGCGGCGGCGCGCCGATGATGCGCTCGAGCCCGAGCGCCGCCTCCTCCGCCTCCTCGATGCCGGGCGGTTGCTCGACCATGCGCACCTGGCTGAGTTGCGAACGGAGCTGCTCGAGGTCGCCGCCGCCGGCAAGTTCCGCAGTCAGCTCGCACATGGCGACGATCGAGGCGGTGTCGCGTACGTCCTCGCGCCCGGTCACGGGCGCTGCGTCACCGTCGAGCACGAGCCAACGCCGCGACTCGTCGTCGCCGAGCGCCACGAGGTATCGTCGCCGACCGCGGCCGGGCTCGGCCGCGAGCACCCCCGTGACCACGCCGTACGTCGTCGCCGCAGCAGCGATCCGCTCGAGATCCTCGGCCAGGGCCATAGAGTGAAAGGGTATGGATGCCGAGCAGCTCTTCGCGCCGATCGGGCCGACCTACGACCGCTGGAGCTCGATCCTCTCGTTCGGCCAAGATCCGCGCTGGCGTCGATTCCTCGTCGATCGGACGGAAGCCGGTCCCACCGACACGGTGCTCGACGTCGCGACGGGCACGGCTGCGGTCGCGCTCGAGCTCGTGCGCCAGAAGGACTGCTTCGTCGTCGGCATCGACCAGAGCCCGGGCATGCTCGCCGCAGGCCGCAGTCGCGTCGAGCGTGCAGCGGCGACGCACAAGGTGCGCCTGCAGGAAGGTGATGCGCGCCGGCTCCCGTTCGAAAACGATCAGTTCGACGCCCTGACGTTCACGTACCTCCTGCGCTACGTCGAGGCTCCGCCCGCCACGCTGCGCGAGCTCGCTCGCGTCGTCCGGCCGGGCGGCACCATTGCGGGGCTCGAGTTCGGTCTCCCAACCGGCGTCTGGCGCCCCTTGTGGGAGCTCTGGGTCCGAATCGGCCTGCCGGGGGCGGGCAGGGTGATCGGCAACGGTTGGCGCGAGGTCGGCGACTTCCTCGGTCCGTCGATTCGCGAGCACTACGCCGAGTGGCCGCTCCCACGTCTGCTTCAAGCGTGGCGCGACGCCGGAATCGGGGAGGTGCGCGCCGAGCCGCTGAGCGTGGGTGGAGGCATCGTGATCTGGGGTCGCAAGACGGCGTGACCGAGGGGGCGGTCAGGCCGGCGTGGTACGCGCTTCGCCAGGGCGGCTGGCGCGACTGGGTGACGATCCTCCACCCGCCGTACACGCTGTGGCATCTCTCCTACGTCGCCGTCGGAGCCGGGCTCGCCCCGCGGTTTCAGCTCGAGCGCCTGCTCTGGGCTCTCCTCGCGTTCGCCCTCGCGATGGGCGTCGCAGCGCACGCGTTCGACGAGCTGCACGGAAGGCCGCTCCGCACGAGCATCTCCTCCCGCGCGCTCGCCGTGACCGCGTTCGTCGCGCTCGGTGTCGCAATCGGCGTCGGGATCGCGGCCGCGGATGCGTGGGGGTGGTGGCTGCTCGCGTTCGTCGCCGTCGGTGGGATGCTCGTACCGGCGTACAACCTCGAGCTCCTCGGAGGCGTGTTGCACAACGACTGGGGCTTCGCGCTGGCCTGGGGGGCGTTTCCCGCGTTGACGGGATGGTTCGTCGAGGCACAGACGATTCGCTTCGAGGCCCTCGCGTGCGCGGCCTACGCGATTGCCCTCAGCCTCGCTCAGCGCGCGCTTTCGACCCCCGTCCGCCGCGCGCGGCGGCTGCAAGGGACGGTAACGGGGACGGATACGTTCGAGCGCACGTTGCGCGCGCTGACCTGCGGCTCGGTGGCGCTCGCCGTCGCACTCGTCGCAGCGCGCCTACGATGAACGGATGACCGCTTCCGTTGTCGTCGCCGTCGTCGCCGCCTGCGTGGCGGGCGTCGCTGTGGTCGCTTGTGTCCTCGTCCTACGCAAGGTGCGTGAGCACGAGCAACTGCTGGCGCGCGAGATCGACCGGGGCAAGAGCGAGTTCGATGCGGTCGTCGCACGTGAGGTCGAGCAGCGCTCCCAGGAGCTGGAACGGACCCTCGCACGCAGCCGGGCGGAGTCGCTCTCCCAGCTCGCGGAGGAGGAACGGCGCATCGCAGACGAACGTCGCCGCGACGTCGCCGAACGCGAGCGCGATGCGACGTTGAAGCTCGACAACCAATTGCTCACTGTTCAAGCGGCCGTCGAGCAGCGAGTCGTCGACTGGGCGGGTGACGTCGACCAGCTCAAGGCGGGCCTCGAAACCGAGCTGAAGCACATCGAGGCTCGGCACCGGCAGCTGATGGTCGAGATCGGGAGCAAGCTCGAGCAAGACGCCGACGGGCTGCAGGGGCAGATCGAGGAACAGCGGCAGACGGTGGCGCGGCTTCGCCAGGACATCGCACAGGCTGCGACCGCGCTCGTCGAACAGTCCGCGCATGAGCTCGAGCAGCATTCGGCCGAGCGCCGGCGGGCACTGCACGAGCTCGCCGAGCGACTACGCAAGCGCGAGCAAGCGTTGCAGGAGCTCGTCGAGCGCGAAGGCAACGAGGCGGCGCAGCGCGTTCAGCTCGCGCTCGGCGACGTCGAGCGGCGCCAGGTCGAGCAGCTGCAGCGACTCGTCACCCGGGAGACGACGCGGTACAGCGAGGCGGCGGCGGCCCAGTTCGATACGGCGATTCGGACGGCTCGCGAGGAGGCTGCTCGGCGGTTGAGCCGCGAGCTCGATCTTGCGGTGGAGCGGTTCGCCCGCGAGGCCGAGGGTGTTCTCACCGAACGCGTGAATCACGTCAGCGATGCGGCCGCCCAGCGCGTGGAGGAGCGGCTCGCGCGCCTCCGTGCCGGGCTTGAGCGGCAGCGAGACGACGCGCTCCATTCGCTCGAAGAGCGTGCGCATCAGGTCGAGTCCGCCCTTCGTGTGAGATTGCACGAGATCGCCGCCGATGCCGAGTCCGAGCGTGGGATCATCGACGCGCGGCTCCACGACCTTGCACAGCGGCTCGAGGAGATCACCGCCAAAACGTAAGGAAACGTGTTTCCCGTCCAACTTTCGCGAGAAGGGTTCGTCTAGGACAGAGCGAAAAGGCGCAGACCCGATGCCACAGACGATCGAACAACCACACTCCGAGCGCGAAAAGGTGGAATCGTGGCGCCTCCACGTGCTGATCGAGGCCGGATATCCGTTGTCGCTCGCCGAGAAGCTCGCGCACTCCGAGGCCGACCTGCACCGTGCCGTCGAACTCATCCGGGCGGGTTGCGCGTTCGAGACGGCCGCCGAAATTCTCCTGTAGGGCCGCTAGCCTAGCCCCGTGAAGGTCGCGGCGACGGAGATCGACGGGCGGAAGGTCTACAGCGTCCGGGCGTTCAACGGAGGCGTCGCGAGCTACCTCGGCAAGCTGCCGACACTCTGGATCGAGGGCGAGATCACCGAATTGCGGCGGCAGGAACGGTGGGCGTCGGTGTTCTTCACGCTGAAAGATCCCGAGGACGGTGCGTGCCTGCCGGTGCAGATGCCGCGCGGCCAGTTCGACGTGCTCGAACTCGGTCTCAGCGACGGCGAACGCGTGCATGTCTTCGGGCGGCCAGAGTTGTACGCGCAGCGCGCCGAGTTGCGCCTGAAGGCGCTGACGATCGAGCGATACGGTGTCGGTGCCCACCTCGCGGCGCTCGAACGTCTGAAGCGCACGCTCGCAACCGAAGGGCTGTTCGACGACTCGCGCAAGCGTGCGCTCCCGCGCTATCCGCGACTGATCGGGCTTGTCACGGGCAACGACGCCGCCGCGAAGCGCGACGTGCTCACCCACATCACCCAGCGCTTCCCGCCGGCTAACGTGCTGGTCGCGGAGACCTACGTCCAGGGGCCACGCGCAGTCGCATCGATCTGCACCGCGATCGGAGATCTCTCCCACCGCGGCGCCGACGTGATCGTGCTCGCTCGCGGCGGCGGCAGCTTCGAAGACCTGCTCCCGTTCTCCGACGAGCGGGTCGTGCGCGCCGTCGCCGCCTGCCAGGTCCCGGTGGTCTCGGCCGTCGGCCACGAGCAGGATACGCCGCTCTGCGACCTCGCCGCAGACGTTCGCGCATCCACTCCTACGGCTGCCGCGCGCCTCGTCGTGCCTGATTTCGCCGAGCTGCGCGAGCGCCTCGAGCGCGGGCGTACGAATCTCCGTCGAGGCGCGCAACGCGCCGCCGACCGCCACGTCGAGCGTCTGACAGCGACTCGCGACAGGCTCAGCCGGGCGCCGGCGCTTGCGCTCGAGCGCAAGCGCGCTCGACTCGACAACGCTCACGCCCGGCTTGGCACGCTCTCGCCACTCGCGACGCTCGACCGCGGGTACGCGATCGTACGCCGAGGCGACACGGTCATCCGTGCGGCCGCTCAGGTCTCGAGCGGCGAACGTCTCTCGGTTCGCGTGGCCGACGGAACCTTCCCCGTGACGGCCGATGAGTGAGCCGACGTTCGAGGAGGCGCAGCGCGAGCTCGAGTCGATCGTCGAGCGATTGGAGCGCGGCGACGCCGGGATCGATGAGCTGACAGAGCTCTGGGAGCGGGGCGAGGAGCTCTACCGGATCTGTGCTGCGAAGCTCGACGGCGTCCGAGGCAAGATCGAGGAGCTTGCTCGCTCTGGCGACACACCCCCCGAGTCAGGTTAGGATCGACGTCATGGCTGCCCCTATTGAACTCCTCAAGCGCGTCCCCCTCTTTCGGGGCCTGGACGGCAAGCAGCTCGAAATGCTTGCCCGGAACTTCACCGACCGCACCTTCAAGGCAGGCTCCCCCCTCACGAGCGAAGGCGCCGGTGGCGTCGGGTTCTTCGTGATCGAGGAGGGAGAAGCCGTTGTGACGGTCAGCGGAGAGGAGCGCCGGACGCTCGGCTCCGGCGACTACTTCGGTGAGGTCGCACTGATCGACGAAGGCTCCCGGACGGCAACGATCGAGGCGAAGACGGATGTGAAGGCATACGGCCTCACTCCGTGGCAGTTCCGTCCGTTGGTCGAGGAGAATGCCTCGATCGCGTGGCCCCTGCTCGTCTCGATGGCGCACCGGCTCCGCGAGATCGAAAACCGCTAGACCCGCTGCCAGGATGCTGCGGGTCGTCATCCTCGGAGCAGGCTTCGGCGGCCTCGAGCTCGCAACATGCTCTTGGGCGCGGCGCCGGAAGACTTCGCCGTCTCGCTGATCGACCGGAGCGACGCGTTCGTCTTCGGATACTCGAAACTGGACGTGATGTTCGGGCGGTCGACGCTTGATGCCGTTCGCCTCCCGTACGCGGGGATCTCCCAGCCGGGCGTCCGCTTCGTGCAGGGACGGTCACGTCGATCGACCCCGATGCGCGACGCGTGACAACCGCTGCCGGCGTCCATGACGCAGACATCCTCGTCATCGCACTCGGGGCCGACTACGATCTCGAGACGAGCCGGGTCTGTTGGAGGGCGGCAACGAGTTCTACTCGGTCGCCGGCGCGGAGCGGCTCGCCGAGCTGCTGCCGGACTTCTCGCGCGGACGCGCGATCGGCGTCTGCGGAGCTCCGTTCAAATGCCCACCCGCTCCGAGCGAAGCAGCCTTGCTGCTGCATGAGTACCTGTCGGCACGTGGTTGCCGCGATGCCTGCGAGATTTCGATCGTGCTGCTCTTCGGCACACCGGTTCCTCCCTCGCCCGAGACGTCGGCGGCACTCGTCGACGCGTTTGCAGAGCGCCACATCGAGTTCGTCCCCGGCCGTCGTGTCGCCTCGCTCGATCCCGGCCGGAGCACCGCGACAGTCGACGACGGCCGCGAGATGTCCTTCGACCTCTTCCTCGGGCTTCCGAAGCATCGCGCCCCCGACGTGGTCATCGAGGGTGGCCTGGCCGAGAACGGCTACATCCCGGTCAGCTCCGAGACTCTCGCGACACGATTTCCGGGCGTCTACGCGGTCGGCGACGTCGCGACGGTCGGCGTGCCGAAGGCGGGTGTCTTCGCGGAGGGTGCCGCGCGCGTCGTCGCACGTTCTCTGATTGCGTCGGTCGCCGGCGGGCCGCCGCCGGCTCCCTACGACGGACGCGGTTCCTGTTACATCGAATTCGGCGCGGGCCGCGTGGGACGAGTCGACATCGATTTCCTCTCGGCGCCGAAGCCGACCGGCATCTTTCAGGCGCCGTCCGACGCGCTCGTCGCCGAGAAGCGCGCATTCGGCTCGAGTCGAAGCGCTCGCTGGTTCGGACGCTCGGGATAGTGGTGTGGCCGGCAACGTTCGCGGGTTCCCGGCCACGTCACCGGCCACATCATCGCGCGCGACTCCGGTTCAGCGGCTTTCTCGCTCGAGCACGACTTCGTAGGCATCCACCGAGGTACGCCGGATGTTGCCGACGTCGGGCGGACTCATGGCCTCGAAGACCTCTGCGCCCTTGCGGAGATCGTCCTCGGAGCCGAAGCGGACGGCGACCACGACCTTGCCGCCAGAGCGGTCGGCGAGGACGGTGATCCGCGTGGAGGCCACGCCTTCCGGCGGCTCATCGGTGGAGTTGATCTCGTTCAGCATCGCCTCGAGAGCTGCCTCATCGGCCTCGAACGTGACCACGCGAACGAACTCGGACATCCTGATCCTCCTAACGTCGGGAATGCGAGCGGAGCCTACGCCCATCCGGAACCGAACGAAAAGCGTGCGATCGATGATCCACGATCGGAGCCGGGGCTCCGGCGCATGATCGTCGTACGCCTCCCGGGGCGCTACGGCGTTCGCCGTCACGTCGAGTTCGTCGAGATCGCAGCACTCATCGACAATTCGCTCGCCGCGAGCGCCGCGTCCTAGGACTGAGTGAGCGAGCGGCCGAGCTCCTCGCCCAGGCGCACGAGATCGTCGGCGGCGAGCTCACGGCGTCCCGAGAGGGCGTGCGCATCGAAGCCGTCGGCGACGACGCCGCCGAAGAGCTCGCAGCCCACTCCGAGCCGCTCGCAGCGCCGCCGGACAGCTCCAGGCGCTTTCCCTTCGAACGTCGTCGTGTCGACCCTGCCCTCGCCGGTGACCACAAGGTCGGCATCGCACGCCCGCTCGTCGAAGCGAATCCGATCGAGCACGAGCTCGGCACCCGGTACGAGCTCTCCGCCGAGTGCCGCCAGCGCCGCGCCAAGGCCTCCTCCCGCCCCGGCTCCGGGCAGGTCGCGGTAGGGCACGAGCTCCGCCAGCCCCGAGAGACGACGCTCGAGCTCGTCCACCGCCCCGGGGTCGGCTCCCTTTTGCGGGCCGAACGCGCGTGCCGCACCGCGTTCGCCGAGCAGCGGGTTGCGGACGTCGCAAGCGACCCGAACCCGGACGCCCTCCAACGACCCCCGAACGATGGCCCGCATGCCGACGCCTCCGTCGACGGTCGCAGTGCCTCCGACGCAGACGAGCAGGGATTCCGGCTCCTCACTGAGCGCCGCCAGCAGCAACTCACCGACGCCTTGTGTCGATGCGACAAGCGGATCGAGCTCGCCCGGCCCGAGCAGCGGCAATCCCGCAGCGGCTGCAGACTCGACGACCGCAGTCCCGTCGCCGAGTAGGAGCCATGGAGCCGTCACCGGACGTCCCAGTGGATCGGAGACGACGGTCGTCCGCCACTCGCCACCGAGCGCTGCGTGCAGCACGAGCGCAGTCCCCTCTCCCCCATCTGCGACCGGGACCTCGTCCACCTCGAGCCCGTCCAATCGCCGCAGGCCATCGCCGATCAGTGTCGCCGCCTCGAGCGGCGAGAGGACGCCCTTCAGACTGGCCGGGGCGGCAAGCGCGCGCATGCGGTCGGACGATAGTCGGCCTCGGGGCCCTACCGGCGCTCCGCCGCTGCGAGCTCGCGATCCGCGTCGCGCTCGGCCGTGTCCGCAGGCCCGCGGTCGGCTTCCACCTGCTCGAAGGCCTTCAGCGTTGCGTACGAGAGGCCCTCCCGGGCGAGGAAGATCAGACCGACACCGACACCGACCGACGCCTCGATCGCCTGCAGGCCGACTCCGAATGCGACCCCCCTCGGGTAGTCGACGCCGTAGTTGACGAGCGGGAGCGCAATCGCGATCTGAACGAGACCGAAGTTGCCGGGCCAGAGCGGGAAGATCGTCGCCACGTTGATCAACACGAGGACGAGACCGGCAGCGGCGAGATGTTGATAGATGTGGAACGCTCGCATCGCCGCCCACACTGCGAAGAGCTGACAGGCCCAGCCCGCGAACTGAAAGGAGGCGGCGCGCGCGGCCGCGAGCGGCGAGCGCATCACGGCGAGTCCCTCACGGCCGCGCACGAGCAGCCGCCGGATGCGGCCGACGCCCTCGAGATCGCGACGCTGCCGGCGTGCGAGCGCGACTGCCGTGACGAAGAGCGCCACACCGATCGCGAGCACGAGCGCGATCGACGTGAGCGCCCAACCGGGCAGCTTGGCGGTGAGCAGCACCCAGACGACCAGCGTCGCAGCTGGAAAGAGATCGAACATGCGATGGGCGAACACCGAGCCGACGAGCGTCGCCGTCGTTCCCTCACGGCCGGCGAGTCGCCGTCGCAGTACTGCCACACGGGCGAGCTCCCCGACGCGGCCGGGAAGCACCGCGTTTGCAAAGAGACCGACCGAGAACGCGGAGAAGACGAGCGGGAAGCGCGGATGAGGCGGTGCGATCGACTGCGTGATGGCAGTGTCCCAGGCGAGCGCCCGCGTGATCACCGATGCGAGATTGAGCGCGATCGCAGCAATCACCCACTCCCACCGCACGACCGTGAACGCGTTCTTGACGAGCGACCAGTCGGGTCCCCGCCAGTAGACGAGCGACACCGCTCCTGCGAGCACGGGCAGGACGAGGAGCAGGCGCCACCGCTTTTCACGGATGTTCACGCAAGCACCTCGACGTACGTCTCCTCGAGGCGGCGGGCGATGTCGTCCCACGCGTAGTTCTCGAGTGCGTGCGCACGCGCCGCGCGGCCCATCTCAACGCGGCGCGGCTCGTCGGAGAGGATGTCGATCACCGCGTCGGCGAGCGCGTCGGGATCGCTCGGCGGCACGAGCCGCGCGGCCTCCGGAATCGCGACCGCGGCATAGCCGGGTATGTCAGAGGCGACCGACGGCGTCGCGCAGGCGAACGCCTCGGCGAGCACGAGCCCGAAGCTCTCGCCGCCGAGCGCCGGGGTGACCGAGAGCTTGGCGCGTTCGAGCTCGTGGGTGCGGATCTCGCTCGGGACGATCCCGAGAACGTCGATGCCCGACTCGTCGACGTGGAGGCGCGAGTGCAGCAGGCGGTACTGAAGCGGATCGGTTCCGATGACTCGCAAACGCGCTCCGGTGGCCCGATGGATGCGCGGCCAAGCACGCAGCAGCGTGGGCAATCCCTTCCTGTGGTCGTGCCGCCCGATGAACACGACCGTGTGGTCGCGGTCAGTCGGGTCTGCGTTCTCCGGCACGAGGACGCCGTTCGGAATCACGCGATAGTCGCCGGGCAGGAAGCGGGCGGCCGTCTCTTCGGCCATCGGGGAGACGGCGATCCGGGCGTCGATGCGATCCATGAGGAAGCCCCAGAAGTGGAGCGCAGGCCCCATCCAAGCGAGGTCGCCGTGGGCGTGCCACGTACCGACGAGGGGACACTTCGCCAACGAGAGTGCCGCGACGCAGAGCGCAGGCGTCATCGGCTCGTGGACGTGCACCAGGTCGAACTGCTCGTCGGCGAGCACGTGGCGCATGCGCCCGATCGAGCGTGGGGAGAGAACGATGTTCGGCAGCGACCCGTTCGCCGGCACGACCACCGACCGTCCGACCGGGATGATCCCCTCGGGTAGATCGCCGTGGCGGCCGGTGCGTGGATGCAGTGCGCGAGTCAGCTTTCCCGGCGGGTCGTGCCCCATGACAATCTTCACGTCATGCCCGCGGCGGCGCAGCGCAGCGGCCTGGTGCTCGGCGTGCTCGACCACGCCGCCCCAGTACGACCACGAGAACGGAACGACGATTCCGATCTTCATGCGGCGACCGCGGCGAACGCGTGTGCGAGTCGCTCGGCGCCGAGGAGTGCCGTCTCGTCGCTGACTGCGAGCGAGAGCCGCGCCCAGCCGGCGCCGCTCGGGCCAAAGCCCTCGCCCGGCGCAACGGCCACTCGATACTCGTGCAGCAAGCGCTCGGCCGTCAGCCCCTCCGGCAGTCGCAGCCAGATGAAGAACGTCCCTTGGCAAAGAAGCGACTCGGGGAGGACAGACGCGACCCGGTCACGGCGTCGCTCGTATGCGGCAACCCGCTCATCGACCGAGTCCTGCGGCCCGGTCAGCGCCGCGATCGTCGCCGCCTGCACGGGAGCGAAGATCCCGACCCGTGTGTGATCGTTCAGCAGGTTGATGCGCTCGACGATCTCGGCGTTGCCGACGACGAAACCGACTCGCCAGCCCGCCATTCCGTAGGTCTTCGACGCCGACCACATCTCGACCCCGACGTCCTTCGCGCCGGCCGTGGCGAGGAAGCTCTGCGGCCGACGGCCGTCGAACACGATGTCGATGTACGCAGCGTCGTGCACGACGGCGCCTCCCTTCTGCTCCGCCCATCGCACTGCCGACTCGAAGGTTCCGGGCGGCGCGCAGACCGCGCAAGGGTTCGACGGATAGTTGAGATAGACCACGGCGGCGCCCGGCGCCGCGTCGAGATCGGGCGCCCACCCGGCTTCGGGCACGAGCGGCACTGTGCCGACCTGGGCGCCGGCGAGCGCGGGGCCGGACGGATAGTCGGCGTAGTAGGGATCGGGAAGCAGCAGCGTGTCGCCCTCGTTGCAGAGCGCGAGTGCCAACTCGACGATGGCGGTCTTCGTTCCGGGGATGAGGGCGACTTCGCGCTCGGGGTCGAGCGTGACGCCGTAGACGTCGAGATAGCGCGCCGCGATCGCCTCCTTCGTCCGCACGAGCCCACGGATCGGCGCGTAGCCGTGCACGCCAGGATCGAGCGCCGAGGAACGCAGCGCTTCGATCACGTGAGGCGGCGGTCCGACTTCGGGGTTCCCACGGCCGAGGTCGATGAGCGGAGGGCCGGCCTCCGCCGCAGCCGCGGCAACGCGGCCGAGTAGCGATGCGAAGTAGTGCTCGGGCAGGCGCTCGATGCGGCGGGGACGGGGGCGCACGCTGGTGATCGTATTTCGTCGGCGCCGCTCGCCGGAGAACTCTCCCGTTCAACGGCTGTTCTGCGCCGTCGATCGACCCGGGGGTTGACGGGTGACGTGTAGCTGAGAGGTTCAGGCCATGACAGAGCTCACCGAACGCCTCGTTCAGTTCGAAGGACGCCTGCGGAGCATGGAGAACGAGCTCTACGAGCTCCGCCGTCTCAGTCGCGTTACGCAGCCTGCGACTTCACAGGTTGCGGTCTTCGCCCAGCCCCCACGGGCCGACCTCGAGATCGTGTCGGCCCAAGAACAGGTGGCCTTCGAGCCGCCGCCGCCCCTGCCTCCGCCCGTGGCCCGGAAGCCCGTCGAGCGGGAGCCGCACGACTTTCTCGACGCTTCTCGGCGCTCGCGCGCTCGCCTGAAGCGGCGGCGTGGTCGATGAGTGTCGCCGCGGCGAGCACCGACGAGTAGCCGTGGTCGCCCACGAGAATCAATGGCGCTCCGTCGCGCAGGGGGTTTCGCGATTCGCTCGTCGGATCGTCACGCCACTCGAGCGCGGTCCGTGGAACGTGCACCGAGCCGGGTATCGCGCCGAACCGCTCGCGAGCATCCGCCGATCGAATGTCGACGAGAATCGCGCCCGACCTGGCAGCGGCCCGCGCCTCCGGGCTCGTAGCGGCGGACTCGGGCCTCGGCTCGTGCGAGCAGCTCGGCGATCATCGCCGCCGGACCGTAACCGAGGCTGAGACGCCTGAGGATCTACACTCGGAACTATGGTCGACGAGGGTCTTGCCGAGCTGCATACGCACCTCGGCGGCTCGGTCGCCACGGACATCATGTGGAGCCTTGCGCATGAGCAGGGCATCGCTCTCCCGACGCGCGATTTCTGGGAGTTCGACCGGATGGTCACGGTCTCGGATCCGCGAGGCGTACCCGATCTCGACTCGCTTGATCGCATCTATCACCTGACGGAGCTGATCCAGTCCTCGCCGCTCGCCGTCGAACGGAGCGTCCACGCGGCGATCGGCGGTGCATACCGCTCGCAGATGATCACGACGCTCGAGCTGCGGTTCAACCCGATGAAGCGAAACCGAGGCGGCGAACGTGACCTCGATCACATAATCCTCGCAGCGATCCGGGGTCTCGACCGGGCGTCGCTGGAGTATCCGCAGGTGCGTGCCGGGCTGATCCTGATGATGGATCGGACGTTCTCAACCGAGCAGAACATGGTGATCGTCGAGAAGGCGATCAAGTACAAGCCGCGCGGGGTCGTCGGAGTCGACATCGCCGGCCCGCGCCCGGATGGTGCACGGTACGACTACACGCAGATCCGAGAGCAGGTCGATCTCGCGCGCGACGCCGGCCTCGGCGTGACGATCCACGTCGGCGAAGAGGGCGGCGCCCACGGCGTGGAGGAGCTGGCCGAGGTGATCGAGTCCCTCCGGCCGGACCGCATCGGCCACGGCATCCTCGCCGCGCACGAGCCGCGCCTCATGGCTGCACTGAGCGACGCCGGGATCACGCTCGAAATCTGCCCAACGTCGAATCTGCTCACCAAGGCGCTTGCCGACGAAGCGGCGTTGCGCGCCACATTCCGCGCGTTCGTCGAGCACGGCGTGCAATTCACCATTGCCACCGACGGCCCTGAGATGATGCGCACCCACCTCCGAGACGAGCTGGAGTTGCTGGAACGCATCGGCGCCCTCGACGCCGACGAGCTCCGCTCGGCCAACGAACGGGGCCACGAAGCGTCCTTCATTGCGCAGCGTGCTCTCGCCGACGCATGATCAGAGATACCCCCTTCGACCGATAGAGACCGCTTGCCGTTCCCCCTAACCTCGTCCGCATGCAAGCACTCCGAGATCCGTCAGGGATCACTTCGCGGCAGCGGCAGGTCGTCGAACTGATCGCAGAGGGACTGTCGAACGACGAAGTGGGCGTCGCCCTCGGCATCTCGCCGCGGACGGCCAAGGCTCACTGCGACGTGCTGAGGCGGAAACTCGGCGTCCCTCGCCGGCGACAGATTCCGGTCGCCTTCCGCCTGCTGACGGGCGAAGACCCGCTGGCGAACAAGCTGGCATCGGCGCGAGCCGAAGCAGGGGGCTGACGGCGAAGAGGCGTCCGCGGCGACACCCTCGGCCGCGGGCGCCCAGCCCCTGTTCAAACGTCATGCGGGGGCGTACGGTAGCCGCAAGCGTGCGGCCCTTGGGGAGGGGAATGCGGTGAGGAATGATCAGTCAAGCGCGACTCGGCGGGAGCAACGCATCATCGAGCGCCCCCGTCTGATCAAACTCCTCGACGAGTCCACCGAGAAAACAATTCTCCTCCTCGCACCCGCGGGTTACGGGAAAACAACGCTGGCCCGGCAATGGGCTAAGGGCTTGACTCAGGCAATTTGGATAACTGCCACCCCGGCCCACCGCGACGTTGCGACATTCGCCGAGGACATGGCTTCCCGAATCGATGGAATCGGCGGTAATGCGCTGCGATTCATCACCGAATACCTGCGCGCACAGAACAACCCACAACGAGCCGCGAGGGATATAGCGCTCAAGCTCGTAGCGCGAGTTGAGTCAGCTCGAGTCCAATGGATCGTGATCGATGATTACCAAGAACTTGTCGAGTCAACCGAGGTCGAGGAGCTCATTGCGGTCGTGGAAGAGCGAACAAACGCACGACTTCTTATTGCGTCCCGGTTGCGGCCCCGCTGGGCAACCCCACGACGCGTGATTTACGCCGACGTGCGCGAGTTCGGAAGAGAAGAACTAGCGATGACCACCGTCGAGTGCAACCAACTGATGCACCGGAAACCGCACCATGCCCGTGTGGCGGCAGAGGCTCAGGGATGGCCCGCCGTTCTGGGGCTGATTGCAGCACTTGTCCTTCCGTCACCACCGGAGGGCGCAATGCCGCACGCCCTCTATCAGTATCTCGCCGAGGAGCTGTTTCAGACAGCCCCCGAGCACATGCAGGGTCACCTCTTAGCTCTCGCACTCGCGCCGGATCTCTCAGCCGACAGTTTGCAGGCTCATCTCGACGCAGACGCAGGACCGATTCTTGAGCAAGCACGCGACCTTGGTTTTCTATCCGGCGACGGCGACGGCGAGCTTCATCCCTTGCTTCGAGAGTTCCTCTTGTCAAAGCTCACCGAAGAACCTGGTGCTGAATCGAGAGTTCGGAACGCGGTCATCTCAAACGTTCGGCGCTGCTATTGGGATCGAGCCCTTGAACTCGTACTTCGATTCAATCTTCTCGATCTCGTGGATCCGATTCTCGACGCGTCGTTCAAACCACTCGTGAGGAGCGGACGTCTCGGTTCCTTGTCTTCGTTCGCTGCACGGGTTGCATCAGCGCCGATTCATCCGCCGCCGGGAATCGACGTGGTGGAGGCGGAAGTAGCGCTTCGCGACGGGCAACTGAATGCCGCGATCGAGATCGCAACCAGAGCTCAAGAACGATTGCCCGCTAATCACGAACTCCGCTCACGCGTCGAAGCGATCCGCGGGCATGCGAGCTTCTTGCTGGCCGACTTTTCCGACGCTGAAGCCTCGTTCGAAGGAGCGCTCGTCTCCGCCCAGGACGATAGAGATGAGGCCGAAGCGCTTCATGGGTTGGCGCTATCAAAGATTTTTGGCGAGCGGCCAGGCGCTTGCGATGCGGTCGAAGCCCTCGCGAAGCGACGGCATAAATCAGCCACAGACTTAGCCAGGTACGCGACCGCCGAACTGTCTCGAAGACGGTTCTATGAAGGGCTCGGCGATCCGTTAAATCTCGACGAGCCCAGGCGCATATTTGGACGCATCGAGGATCCACGCGCGAGATCAGCGATGGCTTATTGCGCTGCGGCTGCCCTCGCTCAGCGGGCGGACTACACCGCTGCGAACGCTTGGCTTGAGTTGTTGAAGGAGGATGTACGCACCTTTGGTCTTGAGTTTGCCCGTCCGTACCTCCACTGGACCACTGCACAGGTAGAGACCGGACGGCGGCGGTTCGGCGACGCTGAGCGCGCAATTCAAGCTGTTGAAGACTGCGCCGCTCGCTGGCTCGACCGCAGGCATGAACTCAACGCACGCGTCCTCAGAGCTCGGCTCCTGCTGCAGATCGGCGAAGCTGCCCAGGCTGTCGAAACAGTGGACGCAGAAGCTAACGTCGTCTTGATCCCTCACTGGCGGGGTGAGCACTTGGCAACGCGCGCACTCGCACTAGCGTGCTGCGGCCGATCGGACGAAGCGCTCTTCTTCGCGGATAAGGCGACGCAGGAGACCACCCTCGTCGAGGTCCGAGTGTTGGTTGCGTCGACGCGCGCCGTTGTTAGCCTGCAAAACGGCGCGACGGCAGTTCCCGAACTTTGCCGCCTCGCCGATGAACTAAATGTCTGGGACCCCGTGATCTGTGCAATACGCGCTTCGCCGCCGCTGGCTAGCGCGCTCGCTGCGGACGCTCGGTCGCGAGGCCACCTCGAGGCTCTCTACGCGCGATCTAATGACCTCGCGCTTGCTCGACGCGCGGGGTTCCGGACTCGCGCGACACGCCCGTCAGATGAGGTTCTGTCGCCGCGAGAATTCGAAGTTCTTGGTCTGATAACAAAAGGTCTTCGCAACCGTGAGATCGCCAAGGCGCTCTACATCTCGGAGTCGACGACAAAGGTTCACGTGCGTCACGTACTCGAAAAGCTCGGAGTTCGAACCCGTACGGAAGCTGCTTCCAAATACGGACGCCTCGGGTCTACAGGATCGCAGCCTCTTTGAGCCGCAGGTCTGGCGCGCTCACGGGCTTAGCCAATTCGAATCCCGGGCCTCGTGCGCACCGATAGTCCTCGTCCGCCCCGGCGAGAATCGCCTCGAACGCCGCGACCACCGTTGTATCGAACTGACTCTCAACCGCTTGAGCGAGCCGAAGTCGGGCAACCCGGCTCGGCATCGCGTCGCGGTATGGGCGATTCGAAGTCATGGCGTTGTATGCATCGGCGACGGCAATGATCCGAGACAAGAGCGGGATATCGGGGCCGGCCACTCCATCTGGGTATCCCTGGCCGTCGACACGTTCGTGGTGATGCCTAACGACCGCCGCAATTTCGGCATACGTGTCTACGTTCGCAAGGATGCGTTCGCCGATCTCCGAATGGCGTTGCATCTCCCGACGTTCATCGAGGGTGAGTGCACCGGGCTTCTCGAGCAGACCAGCTGGCAGGCCGATCTTGCCAATGTCGTGAACCAGACCGCACAAGTGTGCGAGCCCAGCTTGATCATCGTCGAGCGCCATCCGAGTCGCAATGTCTCGCGCGTAAATCGCTACCGCCGCCGAGTGGCCGGCCGTGTATTGATCGCGTGCGTCAAGTGTGGCAATCAGGCCATTGGCGAACGATAGGTTGGCGGCTCGGAGCAGTTCATTCGCTCCCTGAAGGTCGTCGGCCAAGCGGCGCTGATGTTGGTACATCAAGAACCACCGCTGTGCGGCAAGGGCGGGAACGAAGAAAAGAGGCAGTGTCCAAGGCGACAGATACCGATATGCCAGTACAAGGACCGCGACAGCTGAGCTGTACAGCGGCACGGACGCGAAGATGACGGGAATCGAGTCGCGAGCCGCCTCGATCCATCTTCCGTGGCCTCGAAGCCAGAACGTGAGAGAGGCAAATCCCGCATCTGCGACTTCGATCACAAGCGCGCCAGCGGTAGCAGCCACAACGATTTCGCCGATACCTCCACCGATCGCGTTCGCCGCGACGGATGCAGCCCCAGCAGCGAGGGCGCCCGTTAGCGAGCGGCTGAATAGGTAGGTCAAGCGACCGATCCAGGGGTATGACATCCCGAGAGCCGAGGCTCCGAAGACGATCATCGCCGGAAGAGGGCCGAAGAGGACCGCCGCAAAGATCCCGGGGAGCAGCGATATTGAGACGTTGACGTTCTCACGCAGCCGGATGCGACCGCGTTCGCCGTAGGCCGCGACAACCGCCAAACCGATCACGGCAACCGGATTTCCGAGATTCGGATCGAGCACGACGAGCGACACCGCGACGGCGGAGGCACCGATAAGGACCACGACAAAGTAGGCCAGGACGGGCCGCGTCAATCCAGCGAAATCTCGCCAGATCCTCGGGATGACTTGCATATCCCCCATAAGGGTTATAAGCTGCTCCTCGCCGTCAGTCCCACGTCTCATGGGGGAATCCAATGAGCAAGTTCATGCGTTTCGTTCGCACCGCGAAGGTCGCGGGCGGCTTTTCTTCCTGGTAAGACTCGCGTAGTTAAGTGGGCTTTCCAGCAAAGGGCGTCACCCGTTCAGGTGATTGTCCGTAGGTCAAGGAAAACCT
This sequence comes from Gaiellales bacterium, assembly GCA_038239825.1. Classification (GTDB taxonomy): domain Bacteria; phylum Actinomycetota; class Thermoleophilia; order Gaiellales; family Gaiellaceae; genus PALSA-600. The sequence goes on along the minus strand of JBBSEJ010000027.1, from coordinate 10,566 downwards.
TCTTTGGCATGTTGAACGGGCCGCCTTCGGGCGGCCTGTTCGTTTCATGGTTAGCTGATCAGCCCGCGACGAAAGCCGACCGCGACTGCGTGCGCTCTGCTGCGGGCCTGGAGCTTTGCGAGCAGATGCCGCACGTGGCTCTTCACCGTCTCTTCCGAAAGAAACAGGCGAACACCGATCTCGCGATTCACGAGCCCGTCGCAGATCAGCTGGAGCACTTCGATCTCCCGTGCCGTCGGCTCCTGCTCGAGTTCCGGCAGCGGGACATGAAACGGAATCACCTCGGCGCCTGCGTCGCGACGAGCAGCGACCGCTTCAAAACGGCTCGAGTGCTCGTGATACCGGGTCAGGATGGCATTGCGCTGCGCAGCGTCCACGGCCAAGCTATCGACCGCCCCGAATCTCACCTTTAGGGAGATTGCACCCTTTCGAGGGAGCCGCGAACAATCCACTCGGCTGTGGCTGCGACTTCCGACGGCAAGGCGGCCGGCTCCGAACACACCGCAACCGCGAGTTGCCGATCCACGAGCGCCGCCTCGTGATAAACGCGAGGCCAGATCTCCCCGGTCTTCACGAGCACGTCCCGTCCCGGGAGGCGAAAGTGAAGCTCAGAGTCCTGAGCGAGTGCGAGCGCCGTCAGCAGGCGTTCCTCGTCGAGCGCCGCGAGGCAGCGGGCGAGGTCGCGCGCGCAGGTCACGTTCTCTGGCCCCTCCCCCATCATCAGACGCCGCACGCGTGTCCGCTCGGCACCGAGACGCTTCGCTTCCTCGTTGACCGCGTCGAACCCGAGGCGTCGCAGAAGGACGTTCGTTGCCGCGTTGTCGGAAAACGCCAGCATCAGCAGGGCGCAGTCGGCAAGCGTCACCGGCCCGGTGAGCAGATCGGCGACAGACCAGGCCGCGGGTGGCACCTCGACCTGCTCGTTCAGGGCGAGACCGGACCGCCAGAAGGCCGAGGCTACGAAGAGCTTGATCGTGGACGCCGCCGGAACGACTCGCTCCCCGCCGTTTTCGCGGCCGTCCGAGGCCGCCCACGTAATCACAGCCGCACGAGCTTGCGACGCCGTGCGAGCAGATAGTCGGGCTCGATCTCCTCGAGCACGCCGATCCCGTCGTCACGTCCGGTGGAATGGAGAATGCGGCCACGACCGAGCCAGAAGGCGATGTGATCGGCCGGCTCGCCGGGCTCACCGTAGGTGATGAGGTCGCCGGGCTCGGGATCGACGATCTCGATGCCCGCATCTTCCTGCTGGTCGGCGTCACGCGGCACGAGCCTTCCCAGGCGCCGGTAGGCCATGTGCACGAGACCGGAGCAGTCGATTCCCCGCTCGGTCAGACCGCCCCAGAGATACGGCGTGCCGAGGTAGGAGCGCGCCACGTCGATCGGTGTACCGGCCGCGTCGGCGAGCAGCTCGCCGTCGCCCTCCTCGAGCACCTCCTCGCGCAGCCAGCCCGGGTAGTCGTATGCAGTGAGCACCCGCGCCCAGCCCTCGCAGCGTTCCTCGACACGCAGGGGCTCGCCTCGGAGGGCCTGTGTCACCTGCTCGGCGTCGTCGCGCGGCTCGGCGCGAACTGCGACCACCTCGAGTGCGCACCTCATCCGGCGTGACGCTCGATCTTGCCTTCGAGCATCGACTTCACGCCCGGCCAGTCGTCGTCGACGATCGCGTACCAGGCAGAGTCGCGAATCGAATCGGGCAGCTTCATATGCTTGCGAAAGATTCCCTCGAAGGTCGCGCCGACGCCGAGGAGGGCGCCACGCACGCGCAGGTTGCGAGCGTCGGTCTTGAACTCCACCCGCATCGCGCCCCAACGGTCGAAGGCATTCGAGAGCAGCAAATACTTCGTCTCGATGTTCGCACCGGTGCCCCATTGCGCGCGCTCGAGCCACGTCCACCCGATTTCGGCCCGCTTGTGGAACTCATCGACATTCAGGAAGCGCGATGAGCCGACCGGCTTGCCCGCGACATGGACGACGAACGGCACCTCAGCCTGGGTCGAGAGCGCCAGGTCGAACCATGTGTCGAACCCTAGCGAGTACATGGTCGTGAACCGGTGGATCTCGGGATCGCGCTCCGCAGCCTCGCGCAGCCCCTCGCGGTGCCGCTCCTCGATCGGCTCCACTCGCACGATGCGGCCCTCGAGGGCGGCGAGCGGATGGAGCGGCGCCATGAGACCTAGATCCTGACGCCCGGTTTGGCGAGGTGGGCCGTGGCGGCGCCGTCGGTCGGTAACTCGGCGACGCCGACGTCCAGAGCGGCGCAGAGGGCCGCGACATCGAGCATGTGCTCCTCGGCAAAAGATTGGACGCGATGCACAATGCTCAGTATTGCCGCATCGGATTCCGCGCGGCATTACGCTTCTCGGATCGGATGACGAACCCACCTGAATTCCAGGTGTCTTCCGGCGGCGCGCTCGCCCTGCAACCGGTCGCCGTCGCTCGCAAGTCGCCCACGCAACTCCTCTGGGACCGGTTCAGGCAGGACAAAGCCGCACTCGGTGGCGGAGTCGTGATCATTCTGCTCGTGCTGATCGCGATCTTCGGCGGCCCCCTTGCCGAGCAGCTCACCGGCCACCCGCAGAACACGACCTACAGCCAGATGACCGATGCCTACGGCGTGCCGCTCGGCCCGAACTCGCACTTCTGGTTCGGCGCCGACGCCGCCGGGCGCGATCTCTTCGTGCGCACGATGTACGGCGCGCGCACTTCGCTCTTCGTGGGCATCGTCGCGTCGGGGTTCGCGGTACTGATCGGTCTGATCGTCGGGCTCACCGCCGGGTTCTTCGGTGGCCTGATCGACACGATCCTCTCGCGCGCATCCGACGTATTGCTTGCGGTTCCACAGATCCTGATCGCGGTTGGCGTCGTCGCAGCCTGCTCGACGAACAAGAACGGCTGCGTCGGAGGGCTCTTGCAACCGGGGATCACGGTGGTGATCGCGGTGATCACGATCTTCTCGTGGTCGTACATCGCCCGGATCGTGCGCGGCTACACGCTCTCGTTACGGGAGAAGGAGTTTGTCGAATCCGCACGCGCGGCCGGTGCCGGGAACGTGCGTATCCTTGCGACCGAGATCTTGCCCAACCTCGTGGGACCGCTGATCGTCTACTCGACGCTCCTGATCCCGACCAACATCCTCTTCGAGGCCGCCCTGTCGTATCTCGGGCTCGGTATTCCGGCCGACCAAGCTTCGTGGGGCTCCATCCTGAACGACGCCTCGGGACTGTACGACGTCGCCTGGTGGCTCATGCTCTTCCCAGGCGCGTTCCTGATCATCACGACCCTCGCGTTCAACCTGCTCGGAGACGGTCTACGGGACGCCTTCGACGTGAGGTCCGAGCGGTGAGCGAATTCCCCCAACGATCCGCACCCGATCTCGGGTGGAAAGGAGAACGAAGCTCAACATGAGCAGACACATTCGGTACGCGATCCTCCTGGCTGCAATCGCGGCCTTCGCACTAGTCGCAGCAGGGTGCGGCTCGAAGAAGTCGACCTCCGGCGCCACCACGACCACCAGCTCGAGCTCTGGCGGCGGTGGCAATTCGGCCGTCGGCTCGGGCACGTTCGACAACGGCTCGCCCAAGAAGGGCGGGACGTACACGATCGGCTGGGAGCAATCGTTCGGGTTCACGAACAACTTCGACCCGACGGGCGAGTACCTGGGCAACGCCTGGGGCCTCTACTCGAATCTGATGCTGCGCTCGCTGATCGGCTACAAGCACCAGCCCGGCGCGGCCGGCAACGAGCTGATCGGAGACCTCGCTACGGATGTGCCGAAGCCGACCGACAACGGCCTCACCTACACCTACAAGCTCCGCTCGGGCATCAAGTTCGCTCCCCCGGCCAGCCGCGCAGTGACGTCGAAGGACGTTGCGTACGCGATGAACCGGCTCGCCAATAAGGACGACGGCGGCCAGTACTCGTTCTACTACACGGTGATCAAGGGTTGGGACGCGGTCGCGAGTGGCAGCGCAACCTCGGTCTCCGGTATCTCGACGCCCGACGACTCGACGATCGTCTTCCACCTGACGAAGGCGGCGGGTGACTTCAACCTGCGCATGTCGATGCCGGCGACCGCGCCGATCCCGGAGGAGATCGGTAAGTGCTTCGACGGAAAGCCCGGCGATTACGGCCGCGATGTCGTGTCGAGTGGGCCGTACATGCTCAGGGGATCCGACAAGGTGACGAAGAACTGCTCGACCCTGAAGCCGATGAGCGGATACGACGGGGCGAACGGCAACCACATCGTCCTCGTTCGAAATCCGAACTACGACCAGTCGACCGACCAGTACCGGAAGAACTATCCGGACACGTTCAAGTTCGTCGTGAACTCGAACGCGGATGACATCTTCGCGAAGGTGCAGGCCGGGCAATACGACGACGAGGTCTCGAGCCCGGCACCGAAGACGATCCGCCAGTATGCGACCGATTCGACGCTGAAGCCGAGGATGATCCCGAACGTCGGTGACCGCACCAACTACTTCACGATGAACCTGACCCAAGCTCCGTTCGACGACGTTCACATCCGTAAGGCGATGAACTGGATCGTCGACAAGTCGGCGCTGCAGAAGGCGTGGGGCGGCCCGATCCCGGGCGCGATCGCAACCCACATCGTTCCACCGGTGCTCTACAACAACGGCCTCGCCGAGTACGACCCGTATTCGACTCCGAACAACGCGGGCGACCAGGCGAAGGCGGCGGCGGAGATCAAGCTGTCGAAGTACGACCCTGGCAAGACCGGCAAGTGCACAGCATCGGCTTGCAAGGGCGTGCTCGTGATCGCCGACACCCGCGGCGTCGACACCCGCATGATCCCGGTGCTCGAGGCCGACGCGGCCAAGATCGGCCTCTCGCTGAAGGTCCGTTCGATCAACGGCGCGTACACGACGATCCAGACTCCGTCGAAGAACATCCCGTTCTCCGAACGCCCCTCGTGGGGCAAGGATTACGCCGACCCGTACACGTTCTTCGCGGAACTGTTCGACTCCGGCGCGATCATCAAGTCGGGGAACACGAACTACTCGCTCGTCGGCTTGACGCCGGCGATCGCCAAGAAGGTCGGGGCAACGGGCAGTCTTGCCGGCGTGCCGACGATCGATCCGGACGTCAATGCCTGTAGCGCCAAGCTCGCTCAGGACCGCACCGCCTGCTGGGAGAACGTGGACAAGAAGCTGATGACCCAGGTCGTCCCGTGGGTGCCGTACCTCTGGCCGAACAACGTGTTCATCGTTGGCCCGAAGGTGACGCACTGGAACTACGACCAGTTCACAGACGGCCCGGCGTACTCGTCGGTGTCCGTCAAGGGCTCGTAGACGCAAAAACAAAGGGGGCGGGCTCGTCCCGCCCCCTTTCCCGCCACCGAGGAGACTCCGACCATGACGTTCTACATCGCACGCCGGCTCGTCTGGACCGTTGTGGTCGTCCTCTGCGTCCTCGCGATCACGTTCGCAGTCTTCTATCTCCTGCCCGCCGGGGATCCGGCACTGCGCTTCGCCGGCAAGAACCCGACGGACCACGAGATCGCTCAGATCCATCATCGTCTCGGCCTCGACAGACCGTGGTACGTGCAGTTCGGCAAGTTCAGCGGCCGCTTCTTCGTGGGCGACAAGTACGGCTGGCCCGGCCTCGGCTATACCTATGCCGGCCAAACCTCGGTCAAGTCGCTGATCATCGCGCGCGCGCCGCGCACGCTGTTCCTGATCGCAGGCGCCTCCGTGCTCTGGCTGTTCTCCGGCGTCGCCGTCGGGGTCATCTCCGCGGTGAAACGCCGATCCCTGACCGATCGGATGGCGATGGGCTTCGCGCTCTTCGGAATCTCGACCCCGGTGTTCTGGCTGGGTTTGATGGCGCTCTATATCTTCTGGCGACAGCTTGGCTGGACAGCCGGGACCGGCTACGTCTCACCGGCCGACAGCATCACCGGCTTCTTCTCGCACATGGCCCTCCCGTGGATCGTCCTTGCGCTGCTCTACGCGGCGTTCTATGCGCGGATGACCCGCAACAACCTGCTCGAGACACTCGGCGAGGACTACATCCGCACCGCTCGCGCGAAGGGCCTCTCCGAACGCACCGTCATCTTCAAGCACGGCCTGCGCGCGAGCCTGACCCCGATCGTGACGATGTTCGGGCTCGACATCGCACTGCTCGTGGGCGGCGCGATCATCACCGAGTCGGTCTTCAACCTGCAAGGGCTCGGCTACCTCGCGATCAACAACGCGCTTCAGCAGGATCTGCCGATCGTGCTCGGGGTCGTGCTCGTGACGTCGGTCGCGGTCGCGCTCGCGAACCTGATCGTCGACATCCTGTACGCGTTCATCGACCCGAGAGTGCGCTACGCGTGAGCGCCGGCGAGAACCGGCGCCTGCTCGATGTCCGCGGGCTGACCGTCCGGTTCCCGACCGCGGACGGCGTCGTGCAGGCGGTCAGCGATGTCACGTTCACGCTCAGCCGAGGCGAGACCCTCGGCATCGTGGGCGAGTCCGGCTCGGGCAAGAGCGTTTCGAACCTGGCGATCATGGGTCTTCTGAACCGGCAGCGCACGATCATCACAGGCGAGATCGAGTTCGCCGGCCGCGACCTCCTCACCCTGCCGGCTGCCGACCTGCAGCACATCCGCGGCAAGGAGATCGCGATGGTCTTCCAGGATCCGTTTGCGTGCCTCCACCCGATGTACCGCGTCGGCGCGCAGATCCAGGAGGCCGTGCTCGCGCATGACGAGGTGAGCAAGAGCACCGCGTGGGCGCGGGCGGTGGATCTGCTCGGGCGCGTCGGCATCCCGAACGCGAAGGAGCGCGCGCGCGACTTCCCGCATCAATACTCAGGGGGCATGCGCCAGCGCGCGATGATCGCGATGGCGCTCGTGCACAATCCGGCGATCCTGATCTGCGACGAGCCGACGACGGCGCTCGATGTGACTGTCCAGGCGCAGATCATCGAGCTGATCGAGGACGTGAAGCGCGAGTTCGATATCGGCGTCATCCTGGTCACTCACGACCTCGGCGTCGTGTCTGAGATCGCGGACTCGGTGATGGTGATGTACGCCGGGCGGATCATGGAATACGGCCCTGCACGCGCGCTCTTCGACCAGCCACAGCACCCCTACGCGTGGGGGCTGCTCGATTCGATGCCGACGGTCGAGAAGCGCCTGAGCTCTCTCGTTCCGATCGAGGGCTCGCCACCCTCACTCCTCGCTCCGCCGTCCGGCTGCCCCTTCCACCCGCGCTGCCCGTACCGCTTCGAGCCGTGCCCCGTCGACCGGCCGCCACTCGAGGCACCCGTGGCGGCCGCGCATCTGGACGCCTGCTGGCTGCCCTGGGACGAGAAGGTGCGGCACGGCAGCGAACGTTCGCTCGCACGACTCGGGGACGCGGCGTGAGCTCGCCCGAGAATCTCGTCGAGCTCGGTCATTTGACGAAGCGCTTCCAGGTGAAGCAGGGCGTCTTCGCGCGCGGGAAGGTCGAGGTGCACGCGGTCGAAGACGTGTCGTTGACCGTTCACAGGGGCGAGACGCTCGGGATCGTGGGCGAGTCGGGATGTGGCAAGTCGACGACTGCGCGCCTCATCCTACGTCTTCTCGACCCGACGAGCGGCACCATCACCTTCGACGGGCGCGACATCTCCAAGCTCTCGCAGCGAGAGCTCCGCCCGTTGCGCCGCGAGATGCAGATGATCTTTCAAGATCCGTATTCGTCGCTCAATCCACGCAAGACGGTGGGTCAGATCGTTGGACAGCCGTTCGCGATCCACGGGCAGAAGAACGCGCGGACGCGCGTGCAGGAGCTGCTCGAGACGGTCGGCCTCAGCCCCGAGCACTACAACCGGTATCCGCACGAGTTCTCGGGCGGACAGCGCCAGCGCATCGGTGTCGCGCGCGCGCTCGCGCTCTCCCCCAAGCTGATCGTGTGCGACGAGCCCGTCTCGGCGCTCGACGTCTCGATCCAGGCGCAGGTGCTGAATCTGTTGCGCAACCTGCAGCGGGACTTCAACCTCACCTATGTCTTCATCTCGCACGACCTGTCCGTGATCCGTCAGATCGCCGATCGCATTGCAGTCATGTACCTCGGCAAGGTCGTTGAGCTCGGCGAGAGCGAGTCGATCTACGAGCACCCGAAGCATCCCTACACCGCAGCGCTGCTCTCGGCGGTCCCGCGCGCCACCACGGGACACCGTGAGCGCATCGTGCTCACAGGTGACGTGCCGTCGCCGATCTCACCGCCCGCGGCCTGTGTGTTCCACCCGCGTTGCCCGCGCTTTCACCAGGGTCACTGCGACGTCGACACGCCTGTCCTACGCGATCTCGGCGTGGGCCAGCAGGCCGCGTGCCACTACCCGCTCGAGAAGTGGCCGATGACCGACGACGAGATCCGTCAGGCGGAAGGCACGATTCGCGCCGACAAGCCGAAACTCGAAGGCGCATCGGCCGAGACCGGTTAGCCGCCGGTGACGCGAATGGCCTCTCGCGTCACTGTGGTTGTAGATGAACCGTGACGATGTTCTGAGGCTCTATGACGCAGAGGCACTGCGCCTCCGCGGGTGGCTCCGTCGCGAAACGGGCGACCGGGAGGCCGCGATGGATCTCACGGCCGAGACCTTCGCCCAAGCACTCGTCTCGATGCGTCGCTTTCGCGGAGGAAATGAAACGGCTTGGCTGTACGGCATCGCCAGGAACCTCTTGGCTCAATACCGTCGACGAGCCCGTATCGAGGATTCCGCCCGTCGGAAGCTGCACATGCCCGACCGCGACGGGGACACGTACGAGGACGTCGACAACCGTGTCGTCTCTCTCGACAGCCTGCGAGCTGTCAGGCCGGAACGGCCGACAGACGCTCGTGGACGAAGCGCACGACCATCGCTCCCTCTCCGACAGCGGTCGCGCATCGCTTGACCGATCCCGACCGAACGTCGCCTGCCGCGAAGACTCCCGGCACGCTTGTCTCGAGCAGGCCGTCGGCACCCGCTTCGGCTCCGGTCAGGATGAAGCCCTTGTCGTCACGCGCCACCGACTCGCCCAACCAGTCCGTGCACGGCGTCGCGCCGAGAAAGAGAAACAAGAACGAGAACGGCAGACGGTCGCCGTCTTGCAGGGTCACCGCTTCCAGCTCGCCGTCGGCGCCGTGGAGCGCCGCCACCTCGCTGCGACCACGCACCGCCACGCCGTACCGCTCGAGCTCGAGCACGAGGTAGTCGGACATCGTCTCCCTCACGTCGGCGCGGCGATGCAGCAGGGTGACGAGCGCGCCGCCGCGGGCGAGCCACACCGCCGCCTGCCCCGCCGAGTTCCCACCACCGACCACCCCCACCCGGGTCGCGCCACAGCGCTGAGCTTCGGGAGGGCCGGCCGCGTAGAACACGCTCACGCCCTCGTAGGCGTCGAGATCGCCAACCGGGAGCCGGCGATACTCCGCCCCGGTGGCGAGAACGACCGCGCGGGCGGCGACCTCGTGGTCGTCTTCGAGGCGTACGATGTGACGCTCGCGACCAGGCTCGAGCGACAGCGCGCGATACGGCGTCGCCGTGCGCGCGCCGAACTTACGGGCTTGCGTGATGGCTCGCGTCGTCAGTTCCGAGCCGCTGATCCCAGCCGGAAAGCCGAGGTAGTTCTCGATCCGGCGCGACGTGCCAGCCTGGCCCCCGAGCGCAGTTCCTTCGACGACGAGCGTCTCGAGACCCTCCGAGGCCCCATACACCGCAGCCCCGAGGCCCGCGGGACCACCCCCGATCACGACGAGGTCGACCTCCTCCCGGGCCGAGAGCTCGAGCCCGATTCCGAGCGCTCGCGACACCTCACCCGTCGACGGCCTGCGCAACTCGAGGCCGCCGGGAAGAACGACGAGCGGCAGCTCGCCCGGATTTAGAGCGTCGATGCGCGCAAGAGCAGTGGAATCGTCGGAATGCTCGGGGTCGTGCCAGGTGTAGGGCAGCCGGTTCCTGCGGGCGAACTCGACGATGCGTCGCGTCGGTTCCGACGACCGCGGGCCGATGACCTCCATGCCGATTCCCTGCCACCGTTGCAGCGCCTCTCGCCGCGCGGTGAAAGCTGAGAGCAGCAGATCGGCGAGGGGCGCGTCGTCGAAGAGGAGCGGGCGAAGGACGTCGCGGTCGACCGCGACGTACCGCATCGGCTCGGTGACGACCGCGGTCAGGTAGACGGTCTGACCCGAGAGCAGGTTGATCTCCCCGAGGAAACCCGAGGCGCCGTGCCGGATGATCTCGTTCCCATGGCCGTCGAGAATCGCAGCCTCACCTTCGAGGATCGCGATAAAGGGGTAGGTCAGATCACCGACGCGGAAGAGCACGTCGCCGACGGCAGCGATGTGCTCCTCCCCGACCGCCGCGAGCGCAGCGATCTGCGCCGCCGACAGCACTGATCCGGCCGGACTCGTCATCCGAGGAGCGTACCGAGCGGGTTGGTGCTCGACTCCGCCCTCTAGATGATTGATGCCACGGTTTTGGTGGTGGCGAGGGACCGAGTGGTGCAGGTCGAAGTCGGCGCTTCCTAGCGTCGATGACTTGGAGGCCAGGATGCACGCCGACCTCGACCTGCTCTGCGTCAGTGTCTACTGCACG
>JBBSEJ010000026.1:0-34501 GCA_038239825.1 Gaiellales bacterium | reverse complement strand
AGCACGCCGACCGGAACGTTGACGAAGAAGATCCATTCCCAGCCGAGGTACTTCGTCAGGATCCCGCCTGCGAGGACACCGACCGCGGCACCGGAGCCGCCGATCGCACCCCAGATCCCGAGCGCCTTGTTGCGCTCGGGCCCCTCGTCGAACATCGTCGTGATGATCGAGAGCGCGGCCGGGGAGATGATCGCGGCACCGAGGCCCTGGAGGGCGCGCGCGCCGATCAGAACGCCCTCTGACCAGGCGAGCCCGCACAGGAAGGAGGCGATGGTGAAGACCGCGACTCCGACGTAGAACACACGTCGTCGGCCGAGGAGGTCGGCGGCACGGCCGCCGAGCAGCAGGAAGCCGCCGAACGTGATCGCGTAGGCCGTGATCACCCACTGGAGGTTGTCCCGCGAGAAGTCGAGCGCCTTGCCGATCGAGGGCAGCGCGACGTTGACGATCGACACGTCGAGGACGGTCATGAAGAAGGCCGCGCAGACGACGGCGAGCGCCTTCCAGCGCAGCGGATCGAGCTCAGGCATTGCAGTCTCCTCCCAGTGGTTCGTGCTCTCTGCGCGCTCGAAACGCGGCCGACGCGGATGCTATTCCGGCGAAGTCTTCTAATGTCGGAAGTGCCGTCGCCCCGTGACCACCATCGCGGCTTCTGCAGCACGCACAGCCGCGACGATCTCGGCGTCGCGCCGTGACCCCCCCGGCTGGATGATCGCGACCACGCCTGCCTCGAGCGCGAGCTCCGGCCCGTCGGCGAAGGGGAAGAACGCATCGCTCGCGAGTACGGCGCCCTGAAGGCCGTGACCGTGATCCCGAGCCTTCTCGATCGCGAGTCGAACCGAGTCGACCCGGCTCATCTGGCCGGCGCCGACGCCGATCGTCCGGAGGTCGCGAACGAGCACGATCGCGTTCGACGAGACGTGCTTGCAGACCCGCCACGCGAACAGCAGGTCACCCCATTGCGCCTCGTCGATCTGGCCGCATGCGATCTCCATCGTCTCGCGGTCTTCGAGATCCGAGTCGCGTTCTTGGACGAGCAGCCCGCCGAGCACGCGTCGGTAGTCGCGTTCTCCGGGTGTCTCGGTACGACGCTCTCCTTCGCGGAGGATTCGCAGCGATTTCCTCGTTCGGAGCGCCTCGAGGGCACCGTCTTCGTACCCGGGCGCCGACAGGACCTCGATGAAATGCTCGGCGAGAAGCCCCCCGAGCGTGGCTGAGACCGGGCGGTTGAGGATCGCGACACAGCCGAAAGCCGAGACCGGGTCGGCCGCGAGCGCGCGTTCCCACGCCTCCTCGATCGTCGCCCCCAGCGCGACGCCGCACGGGTTGGCGTGCTTCACGATGACGACGGCGGGTAGCGCGAACTCGCGGCTGACGCGCCGTGCGCCTTCGAGGTCGACGAGATTGTTGAACGAGAGCTCTTTGCCTCCGAGTTGCTCGATCTGCGAGAGCAGATGCCGGCGGGCGCCGGCTTCACGGTAGTACGCGGCCGCCTGATGGGGATTCTCGCCGTACGAGAGCTCGCGCACCTTGTGAAATGCGAGATTCAGCTGCTCGGGAAACGCCTCTGTCTCGCCGAACCAGTTCGCAATCGCCCCTTCGTAGGCGGCAGTGGTCGCGAACGCGTGTGCGGCGAGAGCCCGGCGCGACTCGAGGGTCACCTCGCCATGCGCACGAAGCTCGGCCAGCACGAGCTCGTAGTGCTCGGGCCGCGATAAAGCGGTGACGTGAGCGAAGTTCTTCGCTGCCGCGCGCAGCATCGACGGACCGCCGACGTCGATCATCTCGACCACCTCCGCCTCCGTCGCTCCGCGCCGGCGGGCGACTGCTGAGAACGGGTACAGACTCACGCAGACGAGATCGAAGACGTCGATCTCGTGCTCGGCGAGTGTCTCGAGGTCACCGGGCACATCGCGACGCGCGAGGATGCCTGCATGAATTCGAGGATGCAGCGTCTTCACGCGCCCACCCAGCATCTCGGGTGCCGCGGTCACCTCCTCGACAGGGGTCACCGCGAGCCCGTGCTCCTCGAGGTACGCCGCGGTCCCCCCGGAGGAGACGAGCTCCCAGCCGAGCTCGACGAGTCCCCGGGCCAGGTGCTCGACGCCGGTCTTGTCCCAGACGCTCAGTAGCGCCCGGCGCACAGCTCCCTCACCACCCTCGGAAGGAGGAGGTGCTCGACGGACTGGATGCGGTCGGGGAGCGATTCGAGCGGCTCGACGGGAACCGACTCCTGCCCGATCACCTCGCCGGTGTCGAGACCCTCGTCCACGTAGTGCACGGTGACCCCGGTCGTCACGACGCCGGCCGCCAGGGCGTCGTCGATCGCCCTCGCCCCGGGGAACGCGGGGAGGAGGGACGGGTGGACGTTCACGATCCCGCGCGGAAACCGGTCGATGAACGGCTTCGTCAGAAGGTGCATGTAGCCGGCCAGCACGACGAGCTCAACTTCGTGCTCCTCGAGCCACGTCGCCATGACGAGGTCGCGCTCTGTGCGGCCCGTGTGGCAGTCGAGCGAGAAGGTCGCCGTCGGGATGTCGGCTTTCTGCGCCCGCAGGAGGGCGTAGGCATCGCGTCGATTCGACGCGACGGCGACGATGGGCAGGCCGTCGTCGATCAATGCCTGCAGATTGCTGCCGTTCCCGGACACGAGCACGCCGATCACACGATCCTCCCGATCACGGTCTCGCCCCGCCGAGCTTTTGCGACGACGGCGCACCAGCCGATGCCGAGGTTGAAAACGCGCCGAAGCTCGTCCTCGGCGACGTGCCGGGCGAGCCAGGCGAAGACCGGCGGACGCGGCCAGGCGTCCCAGTCGAGCTCGACGCTTCGCCCCTCGGGCAGCACGCGTGCGAGGTTCCCGAGGATGCCGCCGCCCGTGACGTGAGCGAACGCCTTCGCTCGTTCCCGAACCGCCTGGACGACGTCGACATAGAGGCGCGTCGGAGCGAGCAGGTCATCGCCTGCATAGTCCTCGTCCTCGAGCACGCGGCGCACGAGCGTGAAGCCGTTCGCGTGTACGCCCGCAGATTCGAATCCGACGACGACGTCGCCCGCCGCGACGGTGGAGCCGTCGATCAGATCGGCACGAGCGACGACGCCTACGCAGGTGCCGGCAAAATCGAGCTCGCCGTCGGCATAGATGCCCGGAAGCTCGGCCGTCTCACCCCCGACCAGCGCGACGCCGGCCTCGCGGCAAACCGCGGCTGCTCCTTCGACGAGCGCGGCGACCTCGTCGAGGTCGATCGCGTTCGCAGCGACGTAGTCGAGCAGCATGAGCGGTTTCGCGCCGCACGTCAGGACGTCGTTGATGCAGTGCGCAGCGAGGTCGGCTCCGCAGGCGCCGAGACGGCCGCGCGCGCGGGCGAGGATCACCTTTGTCCCGACGCCGTCGGTCGAAGCGGCGAGGAGAGTGTCGTCGTCGAGCGGGTGCAGCCCGGCGAACGCGCCGAAGCCGGTCGCGCCCGTCGACTCGCAAGCGGCGCGGAGGCGCTCGGCGACCGAGTCGGCCGTTGCCAGCGAGACTCCCGTCCGTTCGTAGCTTCTCTGCGTGCCCGCCAGAGCGAGGAGTCTACGACCGGGCCCGGCGGCCTCACTCGAATCGCTCGCCGTAGAGCTCGGGCCGTCCTTCGGGGCCGCCCGGCAGGAAGGAGACCACCGTGCCTCCGACGAGGACGGCGCAGTTATCCATCGGGAGGCCGAGGATGTCGGCCAGCGCCCCCGACTTCGACTGGGGGTCGTCGGCTCGCAGCTGGAGCTCGGTCAGCCGGAGCTCGTCTCGCTCCTCGAGCAGCTCGTCGATCCAGTCGCGTGGCGGGTGAACCTCGATCCGGTAGCCGGCGTTCGTCGCGATGAACGTGCGCCGGCCGCCGTGCTCCTGCACCCGAAGGTTCCAGTCGGCCGCTCGCGCGAGCGCACCTTGGAACTCGTCCTCGTCGAGCGCGACGCCGATGTGATCGATCCGAGGCGTCCGCCAGTGCCCAGGCTGCACCACGACGTTCACCATGCCGCGCTCGAGCTCCGACAGGCGCAGCTTGAAGCCGTCGCGGTCGAGCTTCTCCCACGAGACACCCGCCTCGACCGACACATGCTCCTCGCCGATCCGACCGTAGCGGGCGACCAGGTCGAATCCGAGCCGGCCGACGTAACGGGCCTCGACATCGCGCAGCTCCGAGGTGACCAGGTGGTAGTGGAACAGGTGCACGACATCTAGTTTTCCAGGAGTGCTGTCTCCGTCGCTTCTGACCCCGTGGAGCTTCGAGCCGCTCCAGACGATTCCCACGGTGCTCGCCGCGTTCGTCTACATGCGGCGCGCCCGCTCGCTTGCCCGTCGAGGCCAGCCGGTCTCGCGGCCGCGACAGACGAGTTTCTGGGCCGGGATCGCACTCGTCGTTCTCGCACTCAACTCGCCGATCGACCATCTGGGAGAGGAGCACTTCTTCTTCCTCCACATGCTGCAGCACGTGATCCTCGGCGACCTGGCCCCGCTGTGCTTCGTCGTCGGGCTCACCGGGCCACTCCTTCGACCGGTGCTGAAGTTCAAGCTCGCCGAGCGCCTGCGCGTCCTCGCCCATCCCCTCGTCGCGCTGCCCCTCTGGGCGGCTGACCTCTACATCTGGCACATCCCGTATCTCTACGACGCGGCGCTACATCACTCGCCCGTGCATGCGTTCGAGCACGTGCTCTTCTTCACGTGCGGTTGCCTGATCTGGGAGCCGGTGGTCGAGACGTTGCCGTCGCCGGCATGGTTCGGCACCGGCGTGAAGATCGGTTACATCTTCTCGGTCCGTCTGATCGAGACCGTGCTCGGGAACATCTTCATCTGGTCGAGCTCGGCGTTCTACACGGTTTACCGCCACAGGCCCGAGTGGGGGATCACGCCGATGCACGATCTCAATCTCGGCGGGATCGTGATGATGGCGGAGGGCTCGATCGTCACGCTTGCCGTGCTCGTCTGGCTGTTCCTGCGACTCGCTTCGGAGAGCGAGCTCCGTCAGCGGCTTCTCGAGCAGGGGCTCGATCCGCGCCAGGTGAAACGAGCCGTCCGCTACGGGCGCGCGGCCGAGCTCGGCTCGTAGCCGCCGACGCCGATGCTCTTGGATCACCCAATGGAGGACAGGTGTTTCGCTTCCGTCGATCTTGGTCTGACCAAGGACGGGGCTGGACGCGACTGGTCCGCAACGGCGAGGCGCCTGGATCAGGCTGCGGTTGAAACCAAGACTGCGGTTGAAAACGAGGCTGCGGCCGTTCAGGCGGTGCTCGGCTCGAAGCGATGCTTCGCCGCGTCGTCGGGAACCCGTGTCGGATACTCGCGGGTGAGGCACGCGCGGCAGAGCGCGTTCTCCGGCCGACGCGTCGCGGCCTGCAGGCCGTCGAGCGAGATGTAGGCGAGACTCGTGGCTCCGATCGCCACGCGCACTTCCTCGGCGGTCGAGTGCGCCGCGATCATCTCGTCCTCGGACGCAAGATCGATGCCGTAGTAACACGGCGAGACGACGGGCGGCGACGAGATCCGGATGTGTACCTCGGAAGCTCCAGCGTCGAAGAGCATCTGCACGATCTGCCGCGTCGTCGAGCCGCGCACGATCGAGTCGTCGACGACCACGAGACGCTTGCCGTCGACCTCGGCGAGCGGGTTGAACTTCATGCGGATCCCCTGTTCGCGCATGCCCTGCTCGGGCTGGATGAACGTGCGCCCGACATAGCGGTTCTTGATGAGGCCCTCGCTGAACGGGATGCCCGTCGCGCGCGCGAATCCGATCGCTGCCGGCGTGCCGGAGTCGGGAATCGGCAGGACGAGGTCGGCCTCGACCGGCGCCTCGGCGGCGAGTCGCTCGCCCATGCGCACGCGGGCTCCGTGCACCTCGACCCCCGCGAGCCGCGTGTCGGGCCGGGCGAGATAGAAGAACTCGAAGATGCAGAGCGCACCGTGGTCGGCCGGGTCGACCGCCTGGATCGACCGGAGCCCGTCGTCGCCGAGCACGAGCAGCTCGCCCGGTCGGACGTCGCGGTCGAACGTCGCGCCCACGAGGTCGAGGGCACAGGATTCCGAGGCGACCACGAAATCGTCGCCGAGACGTCCGAGGGCCAAGGGCCGGAACCCGTGGGCGTCGCGGAACGCAAAGAGCTTCCCGTCTGCGATCCCGACGACGGTCGCAGCACCCTCGAGCCGAGCCATCGTCGCGGCGACCGCCTGGTCGAGCGGCCGCTCGTCATCAGCGATCAGCGCGGCGATCACCTCCGAGTCGGAGCTCGACGCGAGCGTTTTGCCGACCGCAGCGCGAAGCGCCGCGGCGTTCACGAGGTTGCCGTTGTGGCCGAGGGCGACCGTGCGGACGCGACCGTGATGCAGCAGAGGCTGGGCGTTCGCCCACGCATTCCCGCCGGTGGTCGAATAGCGCGTATGGCCGATCGCATATTCGCCGCGGAGGGCCGAGAGGCTTTGCTCGTCGAAGACCTGGGGTACGAGCCCGAGGTCCCGGACAGCCGTGAGCCGCCCATCCTCACAGACGGCGATCCCCGCCGATTCCTGCCCACGGTGCTGAAGCGCGTAGAGGCCGAAGTACGTCAGCCGCGAGACGTCGCGAGACGGCGCACGAAGTCCGAAGACGCCGCACATCTAGCGAACCCTGCCGAGCTCGACGACGTCGTCCCAGTCGGGTGGCTCAGTGCCCGCGACGACCACGCCCTCGCCGACCGTCGCACTCGTGGCGAGGGCATCGCTCCCGGACCACCTGGCGGCTTCGATGAGGGCGAGCTCGAGCCGACCGTTCGAGATGTCGTGGGCGAGCGAGAACCGGTGCGCATTCCGCCAGAGATACTCGACGAGCCCGTGCCCGAATCCGCGCAGCAGATACACCACGTCGCCGGGCCGCCACCGGTCGGGAATTCGTGTCACGTCCCGCACGAGCCCCACGCACCCGATGAACGGTGTCGGTGGGATGGGAGCGCCGCCGGTCTCGTTGTAGAGCGAGACGTTCCCCGAGACGACCGGGATCCCGAGCGCCTCGGCTGCACGTGAGATGCCCTCGATCGCCTGCTCGAGCTCCCAGCCGATCTCGGGCTTCTCCGGGCTGCCGAAGTTGAGGCAGTCGGTGAGCGCGAGCGACTCGCCGCCCGCGCAGGCGACGTTCATCGCTGCTCCCATCACCGCTCGAAAGCCGGCCTCCAGCGGATCGCGGCAGCCGAGCGGCGGCCCGTCGAGCGACACCGCAATGCCACGAATCCCGTCGACCCGCAGCACCGCCGCGTCGAGGCCGGGTCGGCGTACCGTGCGCGAGCCGACGAGCTGATCGTACTGCTCGAACACCCAGTCCTTCGGCTGATCGTTGACCGCGTCGACCGGTGCAGGGACGACCGGACGCGCCGTCCGGGCCACCTCGTAGCGCGGGCAACCGTCCGTGAGGAGCGTCGCGGGGACCGAGCCGACAACCTCGCCGGCGTCGAATGCGCGCAACTCGCCGTGATCGGTCACGTTCCCGATCACCGTGCACGGCAACTCCCACCGCTCGCACACGACGCGCACCGCTTCGATCTGCTCGGGCGACACCACGGCGATCATCCGCTCCTGTGACTCGGAGATCATGATCTCCCACGGCTCCAGCCCGTCCTCCCGAACAGGCACGCGGTCGAGGTGCACATCGACGCCCATGCCGTCGCGCGCCATCTCCGAGAGCGAGGAGGCGAGCCCGGCGGCACCACAGTCCTGGAGCGAGCGGACGAGGTCGCGCTCGACCAGCTCGAGCGACACCTCGATCAGCGCCTTGCTGCGGAAGGGATCGCCGATCTGCACCGATGGGCGCTTCTCGTCGGAGCCCTGGAGATCCTGGGACGCGAGCACCGAGGCGCCGCCGATTCCGTCGCGGCCGGTGAGCGCGCCGTAGAGCACGACGGCGTTGCCGACGCCTCGAGCCTTCGCGGAGAGGACACGCTCGGTAGGGAGCAGACCGACGCACATCACATTCACCAGTGGGTTGGCGGCGTACGCGTCGTCGAAGCCGCACTCGCCGCCGACATTCGGGACGCCCACGCAGTTGCCGTAGTGCCCGATGCCGGCAACGGCTCGCTTGAACTGCCAGTCGGGCGAGCCGAAGCGGAGCCCGTCGAGCAGCGCGATCGGCCGGGCACCCATGGCGACGATGTCGCGGAGGATCCCTCCGACACCTGTCGCCGCGCCCTGGAAGGGCTCGACGGCGGACGGGTGATTGTGCGACTCGGCCTTGAAGGCGACCGCGATCCCGTCGCCGAGATCGATCACGCCGGCGTTCTCGCCTGGCCCCTGCAGCACACGCTCGCCACTCGACGGCAGCCGCGCAAGCAGGCGCGCCGAGTGCTTGTAGCCGCAATGCTCGGACCAGAGGAGCGAGAAAACCGCGAGCTCGAAGTCGTTTGGGCCGCGGCCGAGCAGCGTCTCGATGCGATCGAGCTCCCAGTCGGTGAGACCGAGCGAGCGGTGGAGTGGCTGCTGGGCGACCGAGCTCAGGGGGCAATGGTATCCGCCCTCTAGGATGGCCTCGATGGTCACCATCGAGCTGCAGACGATGGGAGAAGCGTGGCTCGAAGTTTCGCGCCGGATCCTCGCACACGGACGCGACACGGCCTACGACGGCCTCGCCACCAAGGAGCTCGCTCTGCTGACGCTGATCGCCCGTGAGCCGGACCCGGCCGATGAGCTGATCGCGTCGCTCGCCGATCCGGCGTGGCTCGGCTGGATGCGCCGCAACTTCACCGACCCGGCCGACGTCGCCGAGCTCGGCGATGCCCGCTCCTACGCCCGGCGCTTGCGTGACTACCAGGGTCGCGACCAGGTCGCCTGGGTGATCGACCGTCTGCGCTCCGACCCGGAGACGCGCTCGGCCACGATCACGACCCTCGAGCCGCTCGCCGACGTCGCCTACATCCCGTGTGTCTCGCTGCTCGACTTCTGGCGGGTCGACGACGCACTCGAGCTCGTCGTCTACGCGCATTCGCTCGACTTCGGCAAGAAGGCGTACGGCAACCTCGTCGAGCTTGCCCGCCTGCAGCACGAAGTCGCCGCTGCAGCCGGGTTTTCGGTCGGCAGACTCGTGATCCACGCGAAATCGGCGCACCTGTACGAGCCCGAGTTCGCGGCGATGCGGCGAGCGACGTCGGTCGTCGCCTGAAATTCGAGCCGGCGGGTCGTCGTTGTCGTCTCACATGGAGACTCGCTCCGGCGTTTCAGATCTGAGATGAATCGTCGCTACGGGCTCATGCTGATCGTGCTCGCCCTGATCTGGGGCAGTTCGTTCATGTTCATCAAGGTCGCCGTACGCGACCTCACCCCTGCGACCCTGATCCTCGGACGTCTGGGGCTCGCCGCGATCACGCTTGCGATCGTCGTGCCGGTGCTCGTCGGGATGCGTACGACGCTCGCCGAGGCGCGAGCCCATTGGCCCGCGCTCGCGCTCGTCGGGCTCTTGAACACGGCGGTGCCATTTTGGCTGCTCTCCTGGGGAGAGACTCGGATCGACTCGGGGCTCGCGTCGATCATCCAGGCCTCAGTGCCGATCTTCAATGCGCTCCTCGCCTTCGGCTTCTTCCACGACCAGCGGGTGACGGGCTGGCGGCTCGCCGGTGTGGGAGTCGGCTTCGTCGGCGTGGCGCTCCTCGTCGGTGCCCAACCGCAGGGAAAGATCCTCGGCGCGCTCGCCGTGGTGGCGATGGCGAGTTGCTACGCCGTCGGCGGGTTGCTGACACGGCGGTATCTCGGACAAACGAAGCCCCAGGTGATCGCGCTCGGGACCTCGGTGATCGCCGCTCTCACAGCATTGCCCTTCGGTGTGGCGCAGGCTCCGAGCCACCTGCCCGGCTGGAAGACGATCGCATCCGTCGTAGTGCTCGGCGTTCTCGGGACCGCTGCGGCCTACCTGCTGTTCTTCACGATCATCGCGGGCGCAGGCGCTGCGTATGCCTCCTTCGTCACCTACCTCGTGCCGCCCGTCGCGCTCGTCTACGGCGCACTCTTCCTCGGCGAGAGCATCGGCGTGGCCGCGCTCGTCGGGCTCGTGCTGATCTTCGGCGGAGTCGCTCTCGGCACTCGTTCGCGGCCCTCCGCGGAGCCGATGACGGCCGTGCCACGCCTCGCAGCAGCCCGATCCGAGACGTGATCACGCTGCGCCGCGCGACGGCGGAGGACGTGGAATGGCCCGCCGCTCTCGACACGGGCGGGAGATCGAGCCGTTTCTCCCGGTGGCAGTCCTCGCGACGGAGCGGCGATCGGGGCGGAGGTCGAGCGCCCGCAAGCGTGAGCCGGCTCGAGCTCGCGTGCTGCGGCTTCAACGAGCGTGCGATTCAGGCACGCCGAGCGGGTTGGCGATGTTCGCGGGTGCGTCGAGCGGAAGGCATGCCTGCGGCACGGCGAGTGGCAGGATGCGGTTCTCTTCGCGCTCCTTCGTGAGGATTTGGCAGGATGAGGCGGTGACTGCCCGCTACTTGCACACGATGATCCGGGTCATCGATCCGGCGAAGAGCCGCGCGTTCTATGAGGCCCTCGGCATGGAGTTTCGCCGCGAGTCGCCGATCGTCCGGAACGGCGAGACGGAGGCGACGCTGCACTTCTTCGGCTTCCCGGGACAGGAGGAGGAGCTCGAGCTGACCTTCAATCACGACGACAGCACCTACGAGCTCGGCACGGCCTACGGTCATATCGCGATCGGTGTCGACGACCTCGACGTGACGCTCGCCCAGCTGGCTGAGCAAGGCATCGAGCCGGAGCGAGCGCCGTACCAGGTGCGTGAGGGCGGGGCGTGGCTCTGCTTCGTGCGCGATCCGGACGGCTACCGGATCGAGATCATCGGTCGCCCAGCCGACTAGTGCTCCGTTTCGGAAGCTCCGCGCTGATCCTGACGAATGAAAAGCAAGCCGGGCAAGGACGCAGGGAGCCCCGATAGCGGTGTTCGATCGGGAGCGACCGAGGACGCGACCCGGCGCTTGCCCATCAACTGCCGCTCTTCAGCCGACGGGGGCCGGCGAGACGTTTGGAACGGAGCACTGCTCGGCCTCGGGTCTCAGGAGGCCGGACGAGGTGCACGCGCTACGGCGTTTCGGCGGCGCCTTGCATTCCGCGTCTGCGTCCTCGATCAATCTGACGAGCCCGTGATCACCGTCCACCGATTTCGACTTTTTGGCGGCTGTCGCACTGTCGCGTCGAGGATCACCGCAGCTCGAGCCGAGCATGCGGGTGTGCTTCGCGCGGCACGCGCCGCGGCGCTCAAGCGGGTCTACACGCGCCTTCTTCTCTCGCTGGTCGATGTCGACCTGCTCGCGGATCGCCCGGTCGCCGCCGAGGACGACGTTCGCTTGCTCACGGGATCCCAGATCGATGATTTCCTCGCGTTCCGGCCGGAGTCCGCGAGGGCCGTCATCGCGAAGCGCCTGGCCGCCGGTCACGAGTGCGTCTGCCTCTGGGGGGCGGGCGGCATCGTCTCGGCGATCTGGCTCCGGTATGACGTGATCTGGCTCCCCGAGGTGCGGGAGGCGATTCCCCTTCCGCCCGGCGTCGCCTACGCCTACGATTCCTTCACCACGCGAGCTCACCGTCATCGGGGGCTCGTGAACGCGCGGGCACCTCATACCGGCCGTCACCTCCAGCGCCGCGGCTTCGTCAGCATCCTCGGCTACGTCCGAGCCGAGAACGCTGCGGGTCTGGCCGCGACGCGGTCGAGCGGCGCGAGGCCGGTCGCAACACTCACGTGGCTCCATCTCGGCCCTGCCGGCGTGGAGACGATGTGCAGCGACGCGGGGCGGCGCCGGACGAGGCCTCGGGTACGTGGTAGCGCCCGGGAGCTCCAGGCCTTCGGTCGGGCGGGAACAACGGGCGGTGCGCGCAGATCCAGGGGTGCGGCAGAGCTTTGCCGACTGCTGAACGGCGTCGCTCAGGAGAGCTGAGCGCGCCGCCGAGGGCCTCGGCCACGCCCGGGATCACTGCCAATAGAAGTCTGCACCTGCCGCGATCGGCGTCGCCACCTTGCTGAGGATGGCGCGCGCTCGCCCCGGCTCGAGCTGTGCGATGAGTGCGACCTCCGCCGTCGCGAGCGGCTCGCCGGCCCAGGCGAGCAGCTCCTCGAGCCGGTCGGGCTTCGCGTGTCGCTCGAGGTCTGGGGCGATATTCGCGATCGCCGTCTCGTAGACCTCGATCGGGTTGAAGCCAGGGATAACGACCGATTGCCCGCCGTATGTGAGGACGTAGCTCGGTGCGGTGTAGCGTCGTTCCTCGGTCGGCCCACCGAGCTTGTGGTCGAGAGCGCGGGCCGCCGGGGCGGGATCGCGTGCCGCGGCGATGTCGGCTCGCAACGCCGCTTCCACGTCGTCGCTCGCGCACCAATCGGCAAGCTCTGCCGGGTCGAGCCCGGCATCCTGCGCCGCCGCCGCGATCAGGCCGGGGTCGTCGAGCAGACCGTTCAGCATCACGCGAACGCGCAGTTGCCGGAGCAGCCGATCCTCCTTGCCGGGTGAGCGCAATCTGGCTGCGACCACGGCCCGGCACGCTGGCTCGGATGACGCGGGGCGCGGATAGGGCGCCGGATCGATCGGCATGCCGAACCGTCGCTGAAGTCCCGGCGCGCCCTCGGCGAGCCGCTCCGACTCTCCGGGCTCGAGTGTCAGCACGATCATCCGAGTGCACCACGAGAGCTGGTCGCGGTAGTGCCAGCGAAGCCGCCGGCGGATGGGCTCGGCCGAGAATGCGAACGGGCACGCGGGATCGGTGAAGAGCGTGATCTCGAGTTGCACCACGCCGAGCCTAACGGTGGCCGCTTGCGCACGGCCGCGAGAGTCGAGAGGGTGGTCGCCATGGCGACGTGGACGAACTGGGTCGGGAATCAAACGTGCACCCCCGCGGAGATCGTGGCGCCCGCGAGCGAGGAGGATGTCGCGGCGGCGGTCGCCGCGGCCGCGGCGCGGGGTCTCGCGGTTCGGGTGGCGGGCGCGGGGCACTCGTTCACTCCCGTCGTCGCGACCGACGGCGCGTTGCTCGACCTCCGCGGGCTCGGGGGCATTCGCTCGATCGACGCCGAGCGACGGCGGGTCGTGGTGGGACCGGCCACGACGATCGGTGAGTTCGGCGAGCCACTCTGGTCGGCCGGGCTCTCACTCGTGAACCAGGGCGACATCGTCGCGCAGCAGATCGCCGGTGCCGTCTCGACGGCGACGCACGGATCGGGCCTCCGACTCGGCAGCTTCTCGGGAGGCGTGCGCCGACTACGCATCGCCACCGCCGCTGGACAGATCGTTGAGATCGGCGAGGACGACCCCGATCGCCTCCATGCCGCGCAGGCTGCCGTCGGCATGTTCGGGGCGATCACCGAGCTCGAGCTCGAAGTCGCGGCCGCCTATCGGCTGGCCGAGCGGATCGAGCACTGGAGCTGGGATGAGGCGTGGGGCAGGTTCGACGAGCTCGCCCGCGAGCATCGCCACTATTCGTTCTTCTGGATGCCGTCGGAGGGCTCGGCCGCCCTCTACGGCCTTGCGACACCCGGCATCGACATGTCCGACCGTTGCCACGTGAAGATCTACGACGAGGTCGACGGATCGACGCCCGATTCGGACGCGCGGCATCGCCGCGTCGGCCCTGCCTACGTGATCTATCCGATGGTCTACGAGCCGAACTTCCACGAGCTCGAGTACTTCGTTCCGTTCGAACGGGGGCGGGAGGCGCTTGCGGCAATGCGCGAGCTGATGCTCGCGAGCCTGCCGACGTCGGTCTTCCCGATGGAGGTGCGCACCGTCGGTCGCGACGACGCGTTCCTGTCCCACAGCTACGACCGCGACACGGTCGTCATCTCCGTCTCGGGGACACCGGGTACAGGCTATGAGCCGTACCTTCGGGACGTCGACCGGCTCCTCGGCCAGTTCGACGCACGTGTGCACTGGGGAAAGCTCCATTACCTGACACGCGAGCAGCTGCTCGCGCGCTACCCCCGGGCCGGCGAGTTCATCGAGATGCGACGCGAGCTCGACCCCGACGGGGTGTTCCTCAACACCCATCTGCGCCCACTCTTCGCATGATGCAGCACATCGTGCTGCTGCGGGGCATCAACGTCGGTGGGCGCCGTCGAGTGGCGATGTCCGACCTCCGTGCCCTCCTGACGTCACTCGGCTACGACGGGATCCTCACGCACGTGCAGAGCGGGAACGTCGTGCTCTCGAGCCGCGCCGCGCCGGGTCGGGTGAAACAGACGATCGAGAAAGGGCTCGCAGCCGAGCTCGCTCTCGACGTCGAGGTGTTCGTGCGCACCCGTGACGAGCTGGCAGCGGTGATCGCTCGTGATCCGCTCGGCCACGTCGCCGACGACGGCGCGCGCTATCTCGTCAGCTTCCTCTCCGGCAAGCCCGACGCTGAAGCCGTTCGCGCGGCGCAGGACGCGGAGGTGGGCCGCGAGCGCTTCGTTCTGCACGGAAGTGAGATCTACCTGTGGCATCCCGACGGCGTGCACGCCTCGAAGCTCGCGAAGGTTCTCTCCGAGAAGCGACTCGGCGTCACCGCGACCGCGCGGAACTGGAATACGGTGACGAAGCTGCTCGAGCTCGCCGACACCGGCTGACTATGCGTCCGCCGCCGCGGCGATCAGGCTGTCGAGGTCGGGTCGGGTTCGCACGAACGCGAGCTTCCCGTCCGCCTCTCGGGGCCATTCGCTCTGTGGGCGATCCCACGCGAGCTCGAGCCCGTTCTCGTCCGGGTCCCGCAGATAGAGAGCCTCGTGCGTGCCATGGTCGGATGCGCCGTCGAGCTGCCAGTTCGCGTCCATCAGCCGGCGTAGCGCGTCGCCGAGCGCGGCCCGCGTCGGATAGTTGATCGCGACGTGGTAGAGCCCGGTCGTGCCGACAGGTGGGGGAGCCCCGCCGGCCGACTCCCAGGTGTTGAAGCCGAGATGATGGTGGTATCCACCTGCGGAAAGGAAAAGTGCGCCCGGCATGCGCACGATCACGTCGAACCCGAGAACGCCGACATAGAAGTCGTGGACGCGTTGGATGTCGGCCGTCCTCAGATGGACGTGGCCGATATGCGCGCCGGCGACGATCGGCCGCGGCGCGCGCTCGGCCGGGGTGACGCCGAGGTCCTGCAGGTCATTGATCACACAAGCATTATACCGGATCGTCCCGTCTAGGCTCGGGTGATGCTCCTCTACGACAGTTCGGTGTCGGGAAACTGCTTCAAGGTACGACTGCTTCTCGCGCACCTCGGCATCCCGTTCGAGCGCCACACCGTCGACGTCGCCGATCGCTCCGGCCGTCCGGAGCTCTTGGGTAACCTCAACCCCGCGCTCCGCGTGCCTACGCTCCTGCTCGACGACGGTCGGCCCCTCGCCGAATCGGGAGCGATCCTCTGGTACTTCGGTGAGGGAACACGCTTCGTCCCAGTCGACCGCTTCGAGCGTGCACAGGTGCTGCAGTGGATGTTCTTCGAGCAGTACGACCATGAGCCGGCGATCGCGGTCGTGCGCTTCTGGCTCCGCTACTCCGGTCGTCCGGAGCAGTTCGCCGGACGGCTCCCCGAGCGGATGGCTGCCGGGTATCGCGCACTCGACGCGCTCGAGCGCGGCCTCGACGGGCGGCATTGGCTCGTCGGCGGCGGGATCAGCCTCGCCGACATCGCGCTGTACGCCTACACGCACGTCGCCGGTGAGGGCGGCTTCGAGCTCACGCGGTACCCGGGTATCCGCGCCTGGCTGGCCCAGGTCGCAGCCGAGCCGGGTCACATCACGATCGACGCATGACGAAGCTCTGCAGCCCTCCTCGTCTCAGACCTCGACGCCACGGTCGAGTTCTGGCGTGACCGCCTCGGTTTCACGGGAGACCTATGGTGATCCGCCGACTTCTCGACCGGCCTCACGCGACGAGGTATGGCAGGGTCGACGATGCAGATGCCGTCTACGCCGAGGTGCTCAGCGAGGTGCCCGGATCGACGACACGATCGACGACGCTCCGCATGGATTTCGCGAGTTCGGAGTCCAGGACCAAGTCGGCTACGACATCGCGTTGGACAGCCGCTCAGGTGATCGTCAGCGGCGCGCCGGTCACCGTCTCGGTACGGACCCGTACGATCGAGGCGCGGGCCAGTGTCCCCGTCCAGCGGAAGAAGCCGGCGGGGCCCACGTCGAGCGGGCCGAGCGACTGCCAATGCGTGTCCACGCGTCGCTCGAGTTGGGCCGTCGAGCCCGCGGCCGGCGCGCGCAACTGCCCCCAGAGCGACGTGCGTGTTCCGGCCCGGGCGGTCTGCGCGAGCGGCAGTTCGAACGCGTTGAACGCCGGCTTCCTCACATCCTTGACGGTAACGAGGCCGCTCTGGAAGCGGGCGAGGTCGGGCTCGTCGCGGTAGAGGAAATGAATCAGCAGGTCGACGCGGGGTGTGCGATAGGCCACGTAGGCGCCCTCGCCGATGTACCGCGCCTGAAGATTGAGCGAGACCCCGAGGAATCGGTCGGGCGGGTTGCTCTGGTAGCCGTACTCCGACAGCCAGATCCGCGCGCTCGCGAAATCGCGTGTGACGAGCGAGACAAGTTTCGAGATCGTCGCCATCGTGATCGTCGTGCAGTTGGCGCAGCCGCCGCGCACTGGTGACTCACGCTTGGGATCGAGGGGGTACGGATTGTGCGCGTACGCGTCGAGGCGTGCTTGCGCGGCATGCATCCCCGTGATCCAGGCCACCGGTGACACGCCCCCGGTCGACCCGCGCGGCGCTGTCCCACCGCCTGCTACCTGTGCACCTGGGATCAGCGCGTGGATCGCGTCGTACGCCGGGTTCAGGAGACGCGTCGTATAGACGGCGGCCGTCGTCGGGCGCAGCCAGCGGACCTGATTCGGCTCGTTCCAGATCAGCCACCGTGTGACCCACGGATAGTGGGTCGCAGTCGCCGTCGCGAACGCCGCGAAGGTCGACCCGGACGTAGGCGCCACGTTCGAGGGTTGGCCGCCGTTCGCCCAGAACGGGGTACCGACGAGCTGCAGGACGACGGAGATCCCATGCGCGCGCAATGCGTCGAGCACCGCATCGTCCTTGTCCCATGCGTAGGCGGGGTCGTCGGGATCGGCGGCGATCGCCGGGCGAACGTGCGCCACCTGATCCCAGCGGATCGTGAGCCGGACGACCTGCACACCGAGGCTCTCGAGGCTACCGACGCGAGCGTCGAGCGTGCCAGGCCCGTCCATCAGCCAGGCGTCGTCGGTCAGCCCGTACTGGATACCGCTCGCGGCCGCCGCCCGGGGCGCACCGAGCACGCCTGCGCCGAGCGCGATCAGGCAAAGGAGCACAGCGAGCTGGACGAAACGAATCATCTGAGTGTGGTTCGACGAGAACATGCGGCGGCAAACGTCGATCCCTCAGGCTTCACACTTTCGTGACAGTGTCCTCTCCCACGTGTGACTGATTGCTCGCTAGCTTCGGGTCATGACGAAGGCAAAGGCAGCGACGGCCACTCCGTCCTTCACCGCGACACCGTGGGGTCGGGCGACGCTCGTCGAGGGCATCACGGTGGCCCAACGGGTGGGTGAGCGGCGCTTCGCCTCGATCGTCGAGCTGCTCGAGAACGAGCGTGGCGAGCGGTTGGTGCGGTTCGCGTACTCGACGGGCGGTGTGGGTCGCCGCGGCCCGGTCACCCTGCGTGCACGCGATCTCGAACGCCTGCACGCCGAGCTCGCGAAGACGCCGGAGCTCGCGACCGTTCTCGGTTTCGGGATCGCCTAGACGGCTGTCGTAAGCGACATTAGAGCGGCGTCGACGAGTGAGCCGAGAATCAGCGCCCCGTCGGTCGAGCCGAGCAGCGGATCGACCGCGTGCTCCGGATGTGGCATCAGCCCGAAGACGTTTCCTTGCTCGCTCAGCACGCCGGCCACGTTGGCGATCGCCCCGTTCGGGTTGGAACCGTCGGAGTACCGCAGCAGGATCTGACCGGTCGAGTCGAGCTCTGCAAGCAGGTCGTCGTCGGCGAACCAGCAACCCTCGCCGTGCTTCACCGGGATCGTCAGCGATTCGCCGAGGGCGCATTGCGACGTGAACGGCGTATCGGTGCGTGCGACCTCGAGTCGCACATCGCGGCAGACGAATGAGAGTGATGCGTTGGGGCGCAAGGCGCCGGGCAGCAGGCCGGCTTCGGTGAGCACCTGGAAGCCGTTGCAGATTCCGAGTACGAACCCGCCTTCTGCCGCAAAGGCGACGACCGCGTCGAGTACCGGCGAGAAGCGGGCGATCGCACCGCAACGGAGATAGTCGCCGAAGGAAAACCCGCCCGGGAGGACGACGGCTGCTGTGTTCGCGGGGAGCTCCGGGTCGGTGTGCCAGACCCGAGGCGCCGTCGCGCCGAGGCGCTCGAGTGCGAGCTGAGTGTCGCGGTCGTCGTTCGAGCCGGGGAAGACGATGACCGGCACGACCGGACGTTGTTCGCTCACGCGCCTCCCCCGGCGGTCTCCGGGTGAAGCTCGATCGCATAGCTCTCGATCAACGGGTTCGCCAGCAGCTGCTCACACATCCGTTCAAGCTGCGCGAGCGCATCCGCACGGTTCTCGGTCGCGACCTCCACGTCGACGAGGCGGCCGACGCGAGCCTCCCCGACGTCGAACCCGAGGTGGCGCAGCGAGCTCTCGACCGCCTGACCTTGTGGATCGAGGATGCCCGGCTTCGGGCGCACGAGCACGGTCGCCTTCACCGCAGCACGACGTCCGGGTCGGCGAGATAGTCGTCGAAGGTGATCCCGGTCAGCCGCTCGAAGCTCTCGACATATCGCCCCCGCGTACCGGTCACGACGTCGTCGGGCAGTTCGGGGCCCGGTTCTGCCTTGTCCCAGCCGAGCGACTCGCAGTAGTCGCGGACGAACTGCTTGTCGAACGAGGGCGGGGTCTCGCACGGCCTGAATGCCGCTGCCGGCCAGAACCGCGACGAGTCGGGGGTGAACGCCTCGTCGCCGAGGACGAGCCTGCCGTCACCGTCGACCCCGAACTCGAGCTTCGTGTCGGCGAGAATGATCCCTCGCTCGCGCGCGTAGTCGGAGACGAACGAGTACAGGGTGAGCGCAATTGCCTCGACTTCGTCGAAACGTTCCTCGCCCACGAGAGCCACTGCGCCTGCTCGATCGATGTTCTCGTCGTGACCGGTCTCCGCCTTCGTTGCCGGAGTGAAGAGGGGCCGTGGCAGCTGCTGCGATTCCACGAGCCCCTCCGGCAACTCGTGTCCGCAGACTCGGCCGGTCGCGCGGTAGTCCTTCCACCCCGACCCGGCGAGGTAGCCCCGCACGACGCATTCGATCGACAGCATCTCGAGTCGCATGCATTCGGTCGACCGCCCGTCGTCCCGCAGCGAGAGCAGATGGTTCGGCACGAGGTTTCTCGTACGCGCGAACCAGAAGCCAGAGAGGCCCGTGAGCACCCGTCCCTTGTCGGGGATCACGGTCGGGAGGACGACGTCGAACGTGGAGATGCGGTCGCTGGCGACGAGGAGCAGGCGATCGTCGTCGAGCGCATAGAGCTCGCGGACCTTGCCGCTGCCGACGTGCAGTGCAGCCTCAGGCATGAACGGGTTCCTCCTTCGGGACGAGACGGCGAAGACGGTCGAACGTGCGGTCGAGGTGGGAGATCGTGCGTGCGAGATCGAAGACTTCGGCGAGTGCAGCGTCGTCGAGGCGCGCCGTGATCTCGGAATCGGCGTGTACGAGGTCGGGAAACTCGAGCTCCTCGTCCCACGCCCGCATCGCATTGCGCTGCACGAGCCGGTAGGCGTCAGTTCGTTCCAGTCCGCCCTCGACCAGCGCGAGCAGGAGGCGATGCGAGAAGAAGAGACCATGGGATGACCAGAGGTTGCGCTCCATGCGCTCGGGATGGACGACCAGCCCATCGATGATCCAGGTGAAGCGATCGAGCATGTAGTCGAGAGCGAGGAAGGCATCGGGTATGACGATCCGTTCCGCTGACGAGTGTGAGATGTCGCGCTCGTGCCAGAGTGGCATGTTCTCGAGCCCGACGACCGACGCCGCGCGCACGACCCGGGCGAGTCCCGAGATGCGCTCCGCGATTTTGGGGTTGCGCTTGTGCGGCATCGCCGACGAGCCCTTCATGCCTGCTGTGAACGGTTCTTCGACTTCACGGACCTCGGTACGTGCGAGATGGCGGATCTCCGTCGCGAAGCGATCGAGTGATGTTGCGCAGATCGCGAGCGTTGACAGCAGCTCGGCGTGGCGGTCGCGCGAGATCACCTGTGTCGAGACCTGATCGGGCTCGAGCTCGAGCCGCTCACAGGCGATCCGTTCGACCTCCGGGTCGATCGCGGCGTAGGTGCCCACGGTTCCGGAGAGCTGCCCGACGCGACAGCTCTCGAGCGCACGCTCCACCCGCTCGCGTGTGCGCGCGAGCTCGAACGCCCAGCCGGCGAGCTTCCAGCCGAACGTGGTCGGCTCGGCATGGATCCCGTGCGATCGTCCGATGCAAATCGTCTGCCGGTGCTCCTCGGCACGGCGGGCGACTGCGACGAGCGCATGTTCGATGCCTCGGACGATCAACGTCCCCGCGGCGCGGATCTGCAGCGCGAGCGCGGTGTCGACGACGTCCGACGACGTCAGGCCGTAATGAACCCACCGTCCCTCGGGTCCGAGTTGCTCCGCGACCGCATCGACGAAAGCGGCGAGATCGTGGTCGGTCGTCCGCTCGATCTCGGCAACGCGCTCCGGGGTCGGTGGCTCGGCGCGTGCACGAATCGCCGCGACGTCTTCGGCGGGCACCGCCCCGACGGCGGCCCAACCGTCGAGCGCTGCGAGCTCCACCTCGAGCCATCGCTGGAGCTTGCCCTCGTCCGACCAGATCCGGCTCATCTCCGGGCGGGCATAGCGGGCGATCACCCGGCCAGTCTAGAGCGGGGTCAGGAGGGCAGGCCGAGCAGCGCGAGAATGCGTGCGGCGAGGACCGCTGCGTTCTTCGCGTTGTCCACGCCGACCGTCGCGACCGGGACGCCTGGCGGCATCTGCACGATCGAGAGGAGCGCGTCGAGGCCGTCGAGCAGCGACATCGACGAACGGAGCGGAACGCCGATCACCGGGAGTACCGTTGATGCGGCGACGACTCCCGGGAGCGCGGCCGCGAGGCCGGCGCCGCAGATCAGTACTTTGAGCCCGCGATCCGCTGCGGTCTTCGCGTACTCGGCGACCGCATCGGGCGAACGGTGTGCGGACCGGACGTCGAATTCCCACACGATGCCGCGCGCATCCAGCTCGTCGAGCGCGGCCTGCATGCGCGCTCGATCCGACTCCGAGCCGACGAGGATCCCGACCAGGGGGTCAGCCATGCGCACCCGCCGCGATGTCACGCCGGAACTTGACTCCGGCGAAGGAGATGAGGTCGACCGAGGCGTACGCTCGGTCGCGCGCGTCGGAAAGAGATGGGCCGGTGGCGGTCACGGAGAGGATTCTGCCGCCGTTCGTAACAATTCGTCCATCTCGCGCCGCGGTGCCGCTGTGGAACACCAATGCACCTGTGGCCTCAGCCTCGTCCAGGCCGTCGATCGGGACGCCCGCGTAGTCGCTCCGGACGGGGTACTCGGGTGCCGCCAGTACGACCGTGACAGCAGCCTGAGCCGACGAACCGATCGAGATGCCCGAGAGGTCGCCGCGCGCCGCGGCGGCGAGGGCGCCGAGCAGGTTCCCATCGAGCAGCGGCATCATCACCTGTGTCTCCGGGTCTCCGAATCGCGCGTTGAACTCGAGCACCTTGGGTCCATCCTCCGTCATCATCAACCCGGCGAACAGGCAGCCGACGAATGGTGAAGCACGACGAGCGAGCTCGTCGATCACCGGTTGATGGATTCGTTCCACATGACCGGCGACGTCGTCGAGCCAGGCGACCGGCGAGTAGGCGCCCATCCCACCGGTGTTCGGCCCGATATCGCCCTCGCCGATTCGCTTGAAGTCCTGTGCTGCTCCCAGCGGGATCGCGCGCCGCCCGTCGCAAAGCGCAAACAATGAGACCTCGTCGCCCACGAGCAGCTCCTCGATCACGGCACTACCGCCGAACGACTGCACGGCGTGCAGGGCCTTATCCAGCTCCTGCGGTGTCTCACAGACGAAAACGCCCTTTCCCGCTGCGAGGCCGTCGGCCTTGACGACGCATGGTGGCCGCGCCACGGAGAGGGTGGCCGCGGTCGGAACGCCGGCCGATCGGAGCACCTCCTTGGCGAACGTCTTGGATCCTTCGATTCGAGCCGCGGCGGCACTTGGACCGAAGACCGAGATGCCGTTTCGGCGCAGTTCGTCCGCAACGCCGGCGACGAGTGGCCCCTCGGGCCCGATCACGACGAGGTCTGCGCCGATCGTCACGGCGAGGCTCAGCAAGCCCTCGGTGTCATCCGGCCGCACGGGATGGCAGCGTCCCAGGTGTGCGATGCCGGGGTTGCCGGGGGCGGCGTGCAACTCGGTGAGTTCCGCGGTTCGGCTGAGCCGCCACGCGAGAGCATGCTCGCGCGCTCCCGAGCCGACCACGAGCACCTTCACGGCGGCGAGTCTACTCCGCCGGTTGGTCTCCGACGTTTCGCGGTCGACCGATCTGGGGTAGCCAGTGTCTGTGCAGGAGCCGGGCGTCGATCAACATCTCTGGAGCACCGAGTGGGAGGCGCTCGAGCCCTTGCTGCGCGAGTCGCCCACCGAAGCCCTCGCGGAGGCCGATGACCTCGTCGCGCGCATGATGGAGGAGCGAGGTATCCCCGTCGAGGAGCGCGAGGGTGAAGCCGAGAACGCTCCCGAGACGACGCGCGAATTCGCGGAGGCTCGGCGGATCACGGAACAGGTCGACTCGGGAGAGTCGTACGACCCTGGCGACGTCGCAGTCGCGGTCGAGGCGTACCGGTCGCTGTATGCGGCGTTGCTCGAGACCGTCGGCTCCGACTGATCGATACTCCTCCCATGGAGGCGCCTCCGTACTCGACGGCGCGTTTCGAGGTCGTTCGCATCCCCGACGGCCCCACGGTCGACGTGGTAGCGGTGGAGGACCCGCTCGAGATCCGCATCGGAGCGACGCCGGTGGCGGTGACCATGCGAACGCCCGGGCACGACGAGGAGCTCGCGCTCGGCTTCGCCCTGTCGGAGGGGTTGCAGCCGCTCGGTGCGCGGCCGCCGACCGATCTCGCGGCGAACACGATCGAGCTCGACGCTCCCGAGTTCGATCCGTCGCGCCTCGCCCGCAGCTTCTACACCTCGTCGTCGTGCGGGGTCTGCGGCAAGGGCGCACTCGAGGCGGTCGAGGTCGAAGCTCCCCGTATCGAGGGTGTGCTTCGCGTCAGCGCCGCGCTTGTCGCCTCGCTGCCCGACCGCCTTCGCGCCGCGCAACCAGGATTCGCCGCGACCGGGGGGTTGCACGCGACCGGCCTGTTCGACGAGCGAGGCACGTTGCTCTGCCTTCGGGAGGATGTGGGTCGGCACAACGCGTTCGACAAAGTGGTCGGCTGGGCGTTCGGCGAGCAGCGATTGCCACTCGACCGGTCGATCATCTGCGTGAGCGGGCGGCTGTCCTTCGAGCTCGTCCAGAAGGCAGCCGTTGCGGGTTGTCCGATCCTCGTCGCGGTCGGCGCTCCGTCCTCGCTGGCTGTCGAGCTGGCCCGCGATCGTGGCGTGACGCTCTGTGGATTCGTGCGCGGTGGGCGGATGAACATCTACGCGGAGCCGTGGCGAATCAGCCGCTGACGGGCGTTCTGCTCGTCGGTGGTGCGAGCAGGCGGTTCGGCATGCCGAAGGCGCTCGCGGTGGTCGACGGCGAGACGCTCGCCGATCGCGGCCGGCGCGTCCTCGCCGAGGTGTGCGACGAGGTTCTCGTCGTGGGTAAAGCAGACGAGCTTCCGTTCGAGGTGATCGATGATGCCAGCGAGGTTCGCGCCCCGATCGCGGGCGTCGTGGCGGGTTTGCGCGCAGCTCGGAACGATGTCGTCGTGTTCCTGCCGGTCGACTGTCCGCTCGTCACCGCAGAGCTCCTGCGGGAGCTCGGTGAAGCTTGCACGGGCGCGGCCGTCCCACAGACCGGCCCGCTTCCCGGCGCGTGGTCGCGGCGTGTGCTTCCTCTGCTCGAGCGTCGACTGGCCGAAGGCCCGCTCGCCCTCTATCGCGCCTACGACGAGTTGGACGTCGTCGAGGTAAGCGTCGACCCCACCCTTGTCGCCGACGCCGACACTCGCGCCGAACTCGAGGAACTGCTGGGGCCGGGCCGCGGGTATCAGGGCTGACCCCTCCGTTTCGCGCGGCACAGGCACTCAGCTTTGGTCTGACCACGGGACATGACTCAGTGGTACGTCTGTGGATCGTTTGTCACGCTCGTTTGGCGTCGGGACGTTCGGTGCCGACTCGCGCCTGTTTGAAGCTGACACTCGAATTCCGCCAGGAATCCAGTCGACCACCGAACGCGGTCACACCTCCGTTGCGGTCGTTTGGCGACGGGACGAGTGGCGGGAGGTATCACATTCGGCATATTTGGTCTGACCAAGGGACATGGCTCACCGGGCGGGACGAGTCTTTGTCAACTCGCCTCGTCGTTCGACCGGCCGGCGTTGGCGGCGCGGCGCTCTGCGTCTCGCCTGCGGCGCCGTTGCTCGTCCGGGTCGTTGCGCGCGCCGCGGAGGAAGATCCAGGCCAGTGCGATCGTGATCAGCACGGGCACGAAAATCGAGAACGCGACGATCACCTGCGTCCACGCGGAGGCGGTGAAGGCAATCACCCCGGTGTGCGTTCGCGCGCGGCGACGAGTGGCCCGGTCGGCGTGTCGAGGGTGCGAGAGATCCGACGCAACGCATTGGACGCGGATGCGGGCGCGATGAACGCGATCAGCTGGGTGCCCGTTCGACGTGCGCCGAAGACCGGCTCGTTCGGTGCGTCGACTCGTGTCACCTGGATCGGCAGTGTCGATGCAGCTGCGGCGAACGCGATCACGCGCTCCGGGGCGCAGCGCCTCCGCGCCGAGCCTCTGTGTGCCGGGAAGCGGCGGCGTCCGGGTGGGACGTGGTGAACGCGATCATGCAAGGACGCGTTCTCGTGCGGCTCCCACTCCGACCAGTTCGATCGGCACCTCCAGGGCGTGCGAGACGTACTCCACGTACTCGCGGGCAGCGACCGGCAGTTCGTCGAGCGACGACGCATCGTCCAGCGGCTGCCGCCATCCTGCGAGCCTGTCCCACACCGGCTCAGCATGATGAAAGTCGGACTGATGCGCCGGGAAATGCTCTGTCTCCGACCCATCGCGCAGCCGGTACCGCACGCAGACCGGCAGCTCGGCGAAGCTGGAGAGTACGTCGAGTTTCGTCAGGGCGAGCGAGGTGATCCCATTGATTCGTACCGCGTAGCGCAGCGCGACGAGATCGAGCCAGCCGCATCGGCGCTCGCGACCCGTGACCGTGCCGAACTCGCCGCCGAGCTCGCGGAGCTGGGTTTGTCCTTCGCCGTCGATCTCCGATGGGAACGGCCCTTCGCCCACTCGTGTCACGTACGCCTTCGACACGCCGAGCACCCGGTCGATGCGCGTGGGACCGATGCCGATGCCCGTTGGCGCGCCCGATGCGATCGGATTCGACGACGTGACGAACGGATACGTGCCATGGTCGAGGTCGAGCAACGTCGCCTGCGCGCCCTCGAACAGCACCTCCTTACCCTCTCTGAGCGCCTGGTCGACGAGGAGTGACACGTCGCCCACATATGGAGCCAAGCGCTCCGCATAGCCGGCGTACCGCGACCAGACCTCCTCGAGGTCGAACGGAGCGACCTCGTAGACTCGCTGAAGCCAGACGTTCTTCTCGGTGAGCGCCACTTCGATCTTCTGGCGGAGGATCTTCGGGTCGAGCACGTCTTGCACACGGATGCCGATCCGCGAGGCCTTGTCGGCGTACGCAGGTCCGATCCCGCGACGCGTCGTCCCGATCTGGAGCTTGCCGAGGCGTCGCTCGGACGCCTGGTCGATCGCGACATGCCAAGGCATGATCAGATGCGCATTTCCGGAGACGACGACGACCGAAGGATCGATGCCTCGCACGGCAAGATGATCCAGCTCTTCGAGCAGCACGTGTGGGTCGACGACGCATCCGGCGCCGATCACGGAGGTCTTGCCGGAGATCACCCCACTGGGCGTCTGGCGGATCTTGAACGTCTCATCGCCGACGACGATCGTGTGCCCGGCGTTCGGGCCGCCCTGATAGCGGCAGACGACATCGGATTTCTGGGCGAGCAGATCGACGATCTTGCCCTTGCCTTCATCGCCCCACTGCGCGCCGACCACGACGGTCGCAGGCACGGCGGCCAGTCTAGGCGAGACGCTAGCCCGCGCGCGCGAGCGTGCGTACGACGCGCCGGACGACGATGCGGTGGCCCCGGCGGCAGGTGGTGAAGCCGACATCGGCGTCCCGTCGCAACGTCCCGTGAACGACGCATGTCTCTGCGGCGATCGACTCGCGGACAGCCAGACATACCTCGCACGGTTCGTCGAAGGAGGTGGCCTCCGGGCCGACCCACACGTGCTGCCGCTCGATCATTGCAGCTGCAGTTGTCGCTCGTCGTGACGCTGCAATCCCGGCGGGCGTTGAACCCGGCGGAGGACGATCTCGTGGCCTTCCGCGCAGCGCGCGACCGTGTGCTCGGCGTCGAGGTCGACCGCGCCGCGGACGCTCGCGCCCGCGAGTGCGTCGGTGAACAGCAGGCCGTCGAGCCGCGCCGCCTCGAGGCACGGCTCGCACAGGCACGAGTATGCCGTCGCCGACGGCGAGAGCCAGACCGTCGTCCGCTCGCCCGTTTTCACGCGGCCGCCAGGTCCGCGAACTTCGCGTAGCGCTTCTGGAACGCAAGCTTGATCCCATCCGTTGCACCGTTTCTGTGCTTGGCGAGCAGCACTTCGGCGACACCCGCCGACTCGGTTTCTTCCGGGTTGTAGTACTCGTCGCGATAGACGAACATCACCAGGTCGGCGTCCTGTTCGATCGACCCCGATTCTCGGAGGTCGGAAAGGATCGGCCGCTTGTCGTGCCGTTGCTCGACCGCACGCGAGAGTTGCGACAGCGCGATGATCGGGACGTCGAGATCGCGGGCCAACACCTTCAGCGAACGTGAGATCTGGGACACCTCCTGCACGCGGTTCTCGACCGACTGCCCGCTCGTCATCAGCTGGAGGTAGTCGACGATCACGAGACCGAGAGCCGGTTCCCGGAGCTTCAAACGGCGAAGCTTCGAGCGGATCTCCATCATCGTGATCGAGCCCGTGTCGTCGACGTAGATCGGAGCCTTCGCGAGCTTGTCGCATGCGGCGGTGAGTCGCGGCCAGTCGTCGACCGCGAGCTTGCCGGTGCGGAGACGCTGAGACTCGACCTTCCCCTCGGAGCACATCAGCCGCTGCGTCACCTCCGACTTCGACATCTCGAGCGTGAACAACGCGACCGGTCGCTCGTGCCGCACGGCGAGATTCGCAGCCATACCGAGCGCGAGCGCCGATTTCCCCATCGACGGGCGGGCCGCGATGATGATCAGGTTGCCGGGCTGGAAGCCGGCGGTGAGGCGATCGAGATCGCGGAAGCCGGAGGCGGTGCCGGTGATGTCGCTGCCCGCCTCGTACAACTTGGTGATCGTCTCGAACGATTCTTTCAGCAGGTCGTCGATGTGGGCGAACTCGGTCGTCACGCGCTGTTGCGAGAGGTCGAAGACGATCTTCTCGGCTCGATCGACGAGCTCGATCGTCTCGCCGGGCCGGTCGAACCCGAGGCGTGCGATGTCATTGCCTGCGCGGATGAGCCCGCGCAGGGTTGCCATCTCGCTCACGATGCGCGCGTAGTGCGCTGCGTTCGATGCGGCAGGGACGAGTGCGGCGAGCTCGTGCACACGTTCGGCGCCCCCGACCGCGTCGAGGGTTCCCGCCCGGTCGAGCTCGTCGACGACGGTGATCGCATCGACCGGCTCGCCTTTGGCATACAGGCCGAGGATGGCCTTGTAGATGTGCCCGTGGCTCTCGCGATAGAAGTCGGCCGCGTTGATGTTGGTCGACTCCGTGACCGCCCCGATCGCGAGCGGCGAGAGCATCATCGCGCCGAGGACCGATTCCTCGGCATCGAGGTTCTGCGGCGGAACCGGGGCGGTCGCGAGCATCGGGGCAGAGGTGGCCATCTAGGAGTAGTGAACCCGCCTTTCGCGCTCACCGAAAGGGCTGTGGGTAACGGCCGTACCGAGGGTGGGAGAACTGCGCATGCAGGGATAATAGAACGGATGTTCGTATTCGAATAGTGGACAGAACGGACGGTATTTGCGGCAGATTCTGCGCGAGATCCACAGCCACGGCCGCGCCTGTGGAATACCGGTGCCGAATCATCCACAGGCCCGTGGAGAGCCTGTGGACGAACGCTCGAGGAGGGCGCAGCTCGAGTAGCGCGAGCAGGCGCAGCTCGAGCACGCGCACGAGCAGGCGCAGCTCGAGCACGCGCAGCTCGACGAGCAGACGCAGCGACGCGGATGCGCCGCTAGGCCGTGCCGCCGCTGGACGCGGCGTCGTCCGACTCGGCGCCGGCCACGAGCGCCGCCTCGGCGCGCTCGGCTGCTGTCTCACCCGGTGCGGTCGCGGCCGGCGCGTCTTCGAAGAGGTCGGCGTCCTTCGCTGCCTGTGCCGCCTCCTGCGCGACCGCTGCCGCCTCGGCTTCGAGCGCGTCGAGCTCGGCCTGGGGAGGAAGCTCCTCGCCCTCGGGCGCGACGATGAGCCTCAGCTCGGCAGTCACGTCGGCGAAGACCTCGACCGGCACCGCGTAACGACCGATGCGCTTGATCACGTCCATCCGGAGCTTGCGGCGATCGACGCGGATCTTCTCGGCGTTCCACAGGCGGTCGGCGACATTCGTCGGGGTGACCGAGCCGAAGAGCGCGCCGTTCGGGCCGGCGTTGACATCGAACCGCAGCTCGAGCGCCTCGAGGCGGTGCACGATCGCCTTGGCCTCGTCGGTCGTCTTCGCTTCGTGCCGGGCTCGCTGTTCGTCACGCTTCTCGAGCTCCCGCACGAGCGCCGGCGTCGCCGCCTCCGCGAGCCCGCGTGGCAGCAGGAAGTTGCGGGCGTAGCCACGGGCGACGTTCACGACCTCTCCACGGAGCCCGGTGCCGTCGACGTCCTGCTTGAGGATGACCTCCATGACGAGAGCTACTTGTCCCCGACGTAGGGGAGAAGGGCGAGCTCGCGGGCGCGCTTCACCGCGACCGCGACCTGGCGCTGGTGACGACGGCACGCGCCGCTAATGCGACGGTTGCGGATCTTGCCCTTCTCCGACACATAGCGGCGAAGCTCGTTGACGTTCTTGTAGTCGACTTCGTCGACCTTCGACTTGCAGAAGAAGCATGACTTGCGACGCCCGGGCCCGGCCGGGGCGTTTCGCTTGCCGCCCCTGCTCGAGCTGCGGTCGCGATCGGAATTGTTCTTCGGTGCTGCCAAGAGAATCTCCTTAGAACGGAATGTCGTCGTCGGCGCCCTTGAAGTCGGCATCGGAGCCCGCGGACGCGCCCGCAGGCACGAACTGGTTGCCGCCGCCGTCTCCGCCGCTGCCACCCTCGCGACTGCCGAGGAACTGCACCGTGTCTGCGATCACCTCGACCGCCTGGCGCTTCGTGCCGTCCTGCGCATCCCACTCCCGCCATTCGAGGCGGCCGTCGATCGCGACCGGCCGGCCCTTGGCAAGGTACTGGGCGCAGTTCTCACCCTGGTTTCCCCAGACGGTGATGTCGAAGTAGTTCGGCTTCTCCGTCCATTCGCCGCTGGCTCCGTCCTTCCGGCGCGTGTTGACGGCGATGCGCAGGCTGCAGACCGCCATGCCTGACGGCGTGTGGCGGAGCTCGGGGTCGCGTGTCAGGTTGCCGACGAGCACGACGCGGTTGATGTTGGCCATGATGTTCGCTCCTTCTCCGACGGGACGACCCAGGCTACTCGTCAGCTTCGGCGGTGTCATCGGCTCGGACGGCGGTGGCGGCACGGTCGCCGTCCTCATCCGGCGTGGCCGGGGCAGACGATGTACTGGCCGGGATCTGCGATGGCGCCTTGGTGTGGCCGTCTTTGACCCGCCGGAAGGCGCCGTGGCGGACGACCTCGTCGGTGATCTTCAGCACGCGCGTGATCTCGGCGAGTGTGTCGGGCGGGCACGTGAACATCAGCAGGTGGTAGATCGCCTCACCACGGTGGTCGATCTCGTAGGCGAGGCGCCGGCGACCCCAGGGCTCGTGCCCGTCCCAGGAGCCCTTCGCGCCGTCGACCGCGTCGCGAACCCGCTGAATGATCTCGGCGCCGCGCTCTTCAGCGACGTCCGGGTCGAGCAGCAGCATGATTTCGTAGTCGCTCACAGGCCCGAATCTCCCTTCTCATGGACTGAGTCGGCCGCACCTCCTTGCGCCGCCTCGGGTGACGGCGCGACGGGCGTGGCGAGAAGCGGCGGCAGTGTAGCATCGGCGCGATGAAGCGCTTGCTCGCGCTCCTTGCTGGTGGCCTCGGTCTGGGCGCTTTGTTGCGGCGCCGCCGCGAGTTGCCCGTGCGCTCGCCCTCCCCCGCCGACGATCTGCGGGAGCGGCTTGCGGCGGCCAAGGGACTGGCAGGCGAGCGCGAGGCGTACGAGTCTGGCGAGACGCCGATCGACGAGGCTTCCGACGTCGACGGCCGTCGCGCGGACGCCCACGCCCGCGCTCGGCAAGCGATCGAAGACCTCGGCGAGAACGAGTACTAGTCCAACCGGCAGCATTCGCCGGGCAACCTCACCGGGCGCACCTCTTAACCCACCGCCGCGAGCAACTCGACCCGCTCCGCATCCGTGAGGCCGCGAAGCGGCGCGCGCACGTCCTCGCGCATCGCCACCCCGCGGGAGGCCACGATCGCCTTCGACGCCGCGTGCCGCGGGTAGCGCTCGAGCACCTGCCTCATCGCTCCGGCGTGGGTCGAATTGCCGCTGCGCACGGCCTCGACGACGACGCTCGGCAGGGCGGCGGCGAGGCCCGAGACAGCGCCGGCCGCGCCGGCTGCGAGGCCTTCGCCGATCACTGACTCCGCACCGATGAAGACGTCGAGTCCGGCGAGCATGTAGGGCCTCACCTTGGCGAACGGCGCGTCGCTCACCTTCATGCCCGCGAGGTTGTCGACAGCGTCGCGCAGCCGCTCGATCACCGCCGGTGGAATCGCATAACCCGACGCTTTCTCGAGCTCGTAGGCGTAGAACGGCAGCGGCGCACAGGCGCGCGCGGCAGCGACGAAGTGTGCAAGCAATGCTGCCTCGTCGAGCTGAAAATAGGGCGGCGCGATCACCGCGACCGCCTCCGCGCCCGTCTCGGCAGCGTGCCCCGCGAGCGCGACCGTGTCCGCGGTCGTCTGCGCGCCGCAGTGGGCGAGGATCGGGAGCGGTCCGTCGACCGCGTGCCGAAGCGCGGCTCGGCGCTCGGCACTCGACAGGCTGATGCCCTCGCCGGTCGTGCCGAGCAGCAGGACGGCGTCGATGCCCGCCTCGTGCAAGAACGCGAGGTATGGCCCGAAGGCGTCGAGGTCGAGCTCGTTGCCCTCGGCGCGGAGCGGGGTCAGCGCAGCGGCGATCGTCCGAGCCACGCTCGTCATCGCTCGTTCGTGCACACCTGGTCGGCAGGGCCCACGAGGCTGTCGAAGAGGCTATTGAAAGCCGCATCTTGCGTCGCGTCGTACGGCCCGAGCGACGGCCCTTGCCACTGCACGTCGGGGGTCACGCCGGGCCCCATCACCGTCACGCGGTGCAGATCCCCGATCGCAGGCCCGCGCGGCTCGCGGTCCGGGTAGCCCGGCGGGGGAACCTGCGGGACGAAGCTGTAACAGAAAGCCCCGGTCCGAAGGTGGAGCACCTTGCCTGCGTCGTGGCGCCATCCGGTGCCGTACACCGAGTCATGGGCATCGATGTAGACATAGCGCGCGTACGTGTCGCCGTGCCTCGTGCTCGACGGTGTTCGATATCCGAAGACCGCCGAGCCCGCGTAGATGAGTCGGCCGAAGAGCCCCTGCCACCGCCCGCCGTACGTCCAGTTCGGAGAGACCTCGAACGCTGCGAGCGGCCCCGACCAGTGCGCCACGTGAAACTCGAGCTTTCCCTGTTCAGCTCTCCACGGCGCAAAGCCGCGCATGGGCAGGAGACGCTGCCACGCCTGGATCGCCCAGTAGCTACCGTCGGGTGCCTTGCATGCCGCGACGAGGAAGACGAGCGGCGGCCCGTCGTAGGGCGAGCAACCGTTCGTGAACGTCCTTGCGAGCAGGTGTCCGTACCGCTTCAGGCCACCGGAGTAATCGAAGTCGAATCTCACCTGGGGCACGTCCGATGACGGCGCGCGGGCGTTGATCGCGCCCCACACGAGGACGTGGCGCGCCCGGCCGCTCTCCTGCCGGTAGTCGAGGAGTGCTACACCGGCCTTGTTCACAGCGAGCCTGACGTCGGAGATGTTCAGATCTCCGAGCGGCATGCTCGCCGTCGCCGGGGCTGCCAGGATGAGTGCCGCCGCACCGATCACGATCAACGCCCTCACGAGCGGCGCATTGTAGCCCCGATCTCGACGGGGGTCGGTCTTGACACATAGTGATCCTAGGTATAGCGTGACGAGGTATGAAGGCAGAGACACTGAAAGGTCATCTCGACGCGTTGATCCTCGCGACGCTGCGTGAGGGGCCTGCCCACGGGTACGCCGTGATCGAGACGTTGAAGCAGCGCAGCGAGGGCGCGTTCGACCTGGCAGAAGGCAC
This sequence comes from Gaiellales bacterium, assembly GCA_038239825.1. GTDB lineage: Bacteria > Actinomycetota > Thermoleophilia > Gaiellales > Gaiellaceae > PALSA-600. The sequence goes on along the minus strand of JBBSEJ010000026.1, from coordinate 1,801 downwards.
CGTGTATCCCGTCCTCCACCGTCTCGAAGCGGACGGGCTGCTTTCGAGCGCGTGGTCGGTGGCGAGCGGACGGCGACGCCGGGTGTACCGCTTGACTCGACGCGGACGCGCCGACCTCGCCGAGCGACACACCGAGTGGACGAGCTTCGTGCACGCGGTCGAGGCGGTGCTCGCATGACCGGGCTGCGAGCCGAGCTCGCGCGCGTCGGCATTCGCGGCCGGCTCGCGGAGCGAATCGTTCTGGAGCTCGACGATCACCTTCGCTGCGATCCCGCAGCCGAGCTCGGCGCGCCTCGTGAGCTGGCGGAGCGCTTCGCCGAGGAGCTGCGCGTGCCACGCACGCGGCGGTCGACGTATGCCGGGTTCACGGCCCTCGTCCTTGCGGCGCTCTCGATCGGGATCTCCGCGAGCGGCGGCGGTCTTGCCCTGTACGGCGCCCGCGGTTGGATCCAGTCGCTCGGTGGTCTCGCCGTCGTGCTCGGGGGACAGGTCTCGTTCGTCGCAGGCGTGCTTGCGCTCTGGGGTGCCCTGAAGGGCCCGCAAACCCCGCCGGAGCTGCGGCTCGTCCAGCGACGCATGGGTGTTGCCCTCGTTGCGGGCGGCTTTACGCTCGCGGCGCACAGCGTGCAGACAGTGGTGGTGGAGCCATACATGTCGACGCTATGGCTCGTTCTTGCGATCTCGGCGGCCCTCGTGCCGACCCTCGGGCTCGGCGCGGCCGCGTACGGGCTGCACGGGGCAATCGTGGTCACTCCCGCGACGGAGCCGGCCCGGCGCCCGTTCCCGTGGCGGCTCGTGATCGCGATCGGTGCCGCAGCCGCCGCCGTGATCGCAGTCGGGAGCGCCTTCACCGAGCATTCGTGGATGGAAGGGCTGAGTCGCGGCGTGGTCGAGTCGATCGCATTCGCCACCTGCTTCGCGGTCTTCGGCCGGCGCCTCGGCATCCGTCGCTGATCCCGACAGCGCTCCTCGCGGCATCGAAAAGACCTCCGGCGCATCGTCCGGCGAAGCCTAAATTCCCGCGGCGGTGGGGAGGCTCCTCCCTCCACACTCGACGAAGGAGACGACGATGAGCCAGCCGCTGACCGACACCGAGATCGAGACGTTGCGCAAAGGAGCGATGGGGGCAGGGCTGCTCGTGTCCGTCAGTGACAGGAGCTTCTTCGATACGTTCAAAGAGGCGGGCACCCTCGCCAAGCACGTCGCCGCCGCGAAGGGAAGCTCCGAGAGTCCCCTTGTGCGGCAGGTCGCGGACGGTCACGGAACCGGCTTCGGCTTGACCACCTCGCCGGCGGAGATCGAGTCCGGGACGCTCGAGTCGTTGAGGGCGTCGGCGGCGCTGCTCGCAACGAAAGCGCCGGCCGAGGTCGCGGCGTATCGCGCGTTCGTCCTCGATCTGGCGCGCTCGGTCGCCGCAGCGGCACCGGGCGGTGATGACGCGGAGTCGGCGACGATCGCGAAGATCGAGGAGGCCCTCGCCGAGACGTGACGGGGTCACCGATCGGGCGGCGGCCCGCCGAGACAACGGACGAATTTCGGGCTCCGAGAGCCGGGGGTATGTCGAGTTGCGATCGGGGCCGGCTCAGGGCCTTTGGTTTGGGTGGGCCTCCCGCCGGTTCACGTCTCGCCAGAGAACGACATCGGGGCGGCCGCACGCGCCGGGGCGGGCGGCCTTCCAGGAGAGCGGAGCGGCCCCGGAGTCGAACCGGGCCAGCGTGGGGTTGCCACACCTCACCGGTTTTGAAGACCGGTCGGGCCACCGGGCCCATGCCACTCCGAGTGAATGATCCTAGGTGACCTT
>JBBSEJ010000025.1:0-34709 GCA_038239825.1 Gaiellales bacterium | reverse complement strand
GCCCGGAAGGTCGTTCGGCTCGCCGGGCTTGATGTGACCGTGCATGAGTCGGCCGGCAAGCGCCAGGCTGGCCGGATCAGCCGGCAAGGGCCACCGATGCTTCGCTGGGCCGCCTACGAAGCCGGGCTGGCGGCCTGCCGGACGAGCTCACCCGACCACAGCGACTACCTCGCTCTCCGTGAGCGCCTCGGTCACAAGACCGCCTGCCTGACCGTCTCTCGTCGTGTCCTGCGCCGCGCCTACCACGCACTCGTTGCCGTCGGCGACGCAGCACTCGAACCGATACCGAGCTGACCGGAGGAGGCTGCGCCAGCGTCCATCACGTCATCGATGCGTCCTTCAAACCCTTCCGGCCCGCTCCCGAACGCCCCATGCCACGCAAGCGCACCCGCGACCCGTTGGCCGCAAAAGACTGGGCGGCCGGAGACAGCCCTGCCGCGGCTGTCCCCATCGACCATCATGTCGCCGGCCCCACGGCCGCGCACCAAGCTAAGGCTGGACCCGCGCGCAGCAACCACCGTTCCAACCACCCGGTGCCGCCCACCACCACCTTGACAGCTCGAACCGCATTCAGCTAAGGGGGGCGGAGGAAGGGAGTCGGTCGAGGAGCGCGCGGCGCGCGAGTGAGGCCCGTGCCGGGCTCTCAGTGCAGGAGGGCGAGAACCTCGGCGCCGTAGCGCTCGAGCTTCACCGGGCCGATCCCGGGTAGCGCCGAGAGATCCCGCAGCGTCCGGGGCCGGGTGCGCGCGATCACATCGAGCGTCTTGTTGTCGAATACCACATAGGGCGGTACCTCGTCCTCTTCCGCTCGCGCACGGCGCCAGACGGCGAGCTCGTGGTACAGCCCGTCAGACCCAGGCGTCGGGACGAATCTTCCCTTCGCCGGCCTCGGTGTGCCCGCCACCGTCGAGACGACGACGCCAAGGTCGGCGAGAAAGCGGCTTGGCGTGCCGGACCAGGTGAGCCAGAGCACGCGCTTCGCGCGTGTCATGCCGACGTAGAGCAGCCGCCGCTCCTCCGCGATCTCCCCGGCCGTGCGCGCCTGCCGCGACGGCAGCTCCTTCTCCTCGAGTCGCGGGAGGAAGACCACCTCGAACTCGAGACCCTTGGCGCGATGCAGCGTCAACAGGTGGACACCCCTGGCAGCGTCCCCGCCGGGATCGAAGCGGCGACGGAGATCTTCGACGAACGAGACCGCATCACCTTCGAACACCTCGGCGAGCGCGACGAGCCGCGCCAGGTCGGTCTGGCGGACGAGCTCACGGTCGCCCAGCTTGTCCGGCAGGTGCTGAAGCCAGCCGGCCTCGGTCGCGGCCCTCCGCACGGCTTCCTCGGCATCGACGCCGGTCAGACGTTCGAGCCGCCGCACGATCCGCCGTGCGGCGTCTCGCTGCAGGAGCGATGCACCCTGAAACGGAATGTGCGCGTCGTGCAAGAGCTCCTCGAAGTCGGTGAGGCGCGCGTTCGTGCGACAGAGGATCGCGACCTCCTGCAGCGGCACCTCGAACGCGCGAATCGCGGCGACGAGGTCGCGACCCTCCGCCTCGGGAGCGGGATATGCGCGCACGATCGGCTCCGGGCCGTCGGCACACGTCGGACGCAACACCTTCTCGGCGCCTCCAAGCTTGGGAACCAGCCGGTTTGCAAGCTCCAGCACCTGCGGCGTCGAGCGGTAGTTCTCCTCGAGCCGCACGAGGAGCGCGTTCGGGTAGCGGCGCGGCACGTCGAGCAGGTGCTCAGGCCCTGCACCCGTGAATGCATAGATCGACTGGTAGTCATCGCCGACGACGCAGAGATCGTCGCGGTCACCGAGCCAGTGCTCGAGCAGCTCCTGCTGCAGGAGGTTCACGTCTTGATACTCGTCGACCGTAAACGCGCGGTACTGCGCACGAAAGATCTCGCCGACACCCGGGTTGCACTCGAAGAGCTGCACGGTGAGCTCGAGCAGATCCTCGAAGTCGAGCGCTCCTTCGGCGCTCTTGCGCTGCTCGTAGTCACGGTAGACGCGATGCATGAGGTCGGCCGGGATCGGAGGCTCGCGACCCGCCGACTCGCCCGGGTACCGAGCAGGTGAGATGCGCCGGTTCTTCGCCCATTCGATCTCGGTCGCGAGGTCGCCCGCCGGCCGGAACTTGAACGGCGCGGGCAAGCCGTTTGCGATCTGCCGCAGGACGAGTGCCTTCGACGGGAGGATCTTGCCGACCGACTCCGGCGCGAAATGGCGCAACTGCCGCAACGCAGCCGAGTGAAACGTGCCGGCTCGTACGCGCTCCACCCCGAGCGCCGCGAGCCGTCCACGCAGCTCGCCTGCGGCCTTGTCGGTGAACGTCACCGCCATGATCTCCGCCGGTGCAAAGGCACCTGTCGCGACCTGCTGGGCGATGCGCCGGGTGATCGTCGTCGTCTTTCCCGAGCCGGCGCCTGCGAGGATGCAGACCGGGCCGTGCACGGCCTCGGCCGCGCGCCGCTGTTCGGGATTCAGGTCGTCGAGCGGATCCATCGGGTCACCGTAGCGACGTCTTCGGCGAGACGATGTGCCGTTAGTGCAACGTGTCTTCGAGGACCGCTCGACGACCAAGGCGAAGCGGCTCCCGCACCATCGCGCCGAGGCGTGCCACGACGCCGAGCGTGTTCCCCTCGTCGACCAGACGCTCGAGCGCCGTCAAGGTCTCCTCGAGCCACGACGCGTCGATCTGCTGGCGTGCAGCGCGCATGATCTTCGGATGCGCCGTCGGCCCGACGGTCTCCCCCTCGTTCCAGAGGACCTCGTGAACCTTCTCGCCGGCGCGGGCGCCGGTGAAGACGATCGGCACCTCGGCCTCGCTCCGCCCGGACAGGCGGATCATCTGTTTGGCGAGGTCGAGGATCTTCACCGGCTCACCCATGTCGAGCACGTACACCTGGCCGCGCCCGCCCATCGCTCCCGCCTGGACGACGAGCGACGCCGCCTCCGGGATCGTCATGAAGAACCGCGTCATCTCGGGGTTGGTCACGGTGACCGGTCCTCCGCGCTCGATCTGCTTGCGGAAGATGGGGATCACGGAGCCGGACGATCCGAGGACGTTGCCGAAGCGAACCGCGACGAACCTGGTGTCGACCTCCGGGTGAAGCGCGAACGACTCGATGATCCACTCGCAGACCGCCTTGGACTGACCCATGACGCTCTTCGGGTTCGCGGCCTTGTCGGTGGAGATGAGGACGAAGCGCTCGACGCCGAACTCGACAGCGACCTCGGCAAGCGTGCGTGTCGCGAGCACGTTGTTCGACACCGCTTCCAGGGGATTCGCCTCGAGCATGCCGACGTGCTTGTAGGCCGCCGCGTGAAAGAGAACCTGAGGGCGATAACGCTCGAAGACCTGACGCATCTTCGCCCGCTCGCCGCTTCCTGCAAGCACAGGAATCGCAGCGGTGAAACCACGCTCGTCGACGAGCTCGCGCTCGATCTCGAAGAGCGCAGGCTCGCCCTTGTCGACGAGGACGATCCGGGCGACCCCGAGTCGGGAGAGCTGACGGCAGAGCTCGGAACCGATCGAGCCGCCTGCCCCCGTGACGAGAACGGTCTTCGCCTTGACGTAGGCGGCCACGGCATCGAGATCGACATCGACCTGTTGGCGGCCGAGGACGTCTTCGACCTGGACGGGCCGGATCTGGCCGGCGAGGTTCAAGTCCCCTGCGATCAATTCGTGCAGCCCCGGGAGCGTCTTCACCGGCACATGCGCTGCCGTGCAGGCGTCGAAGATCGTACGGCGTACCTCACCCGGCGCGGACGGAATCGCGATCAGCACCTCGTCGGGCTTGTTGTCGCGCAGCAGATGGGCGAGGTCGTCGGTCGTCCCGAGAATCTTGACACCGTGGATGCGGTCACCGCGCTTGCGTGGATCGTCGTCGACAAATCCGATAGGCGTGTAATGCAGCTGGCGGTTGCGCTGCATCTCGCGCACCATCAACTGGCCGGCGTCGCCGGCGCCGATGATCAGCACCTCCTTGCCGCGAGCGACGAGGCCGCCGAGTGGACGCTCGATGAGCGATCGGGCGAGCAGCCGGGTGCCTGCGATGAAGGCCAGGAGGAGCAGGTAGTCGAAGACGGCGACCGAGCGCGGCAGACGGGAGGTGTGGCTCGGCGGGAAGGCGTACAGCACGAGGTACGCAATCAACGAGCCTGCCGTGACGCCGCGAGCAGCGCCCCACATGTCGCGCGTCGACACGTACCGCCACCACCGGTTGTAGAAGCCGAAGAGGACGAACGCGGCCAACTGGATGCCGACGACGAGTGCGATCACCCGCCAGGCGAGGAGATGCCGGTAGTAGACGGGGACCGACTTGTCGAAGCGCAGGAAGAAGGTCAGCCGCCACGCGGCCACGACGAGGACCGCGTCGAAGGCGAGCTGCCAGATCCGGTGCCGGTTGACCGGAAGCCTGATCACGACGCTGCCTCCGCGAGCCGGCGAGGGACGCACGTCACGACGCGGGTTCCTCGGGCGTTCCGGCCGGCGCGGCGCCGGAGGGCGCAGTACGGAGGTACGGGCCCGGAAGGCGACGTGCCGGCCGGAGCGTCAGGCCGCGGCGGAGCCGGGCTCCGCCCGGCGGCAGCTGCGGCCGGCGAGGCGCGCGTCACGACGCGACGAGGGCTGAGGCGCGCTTCAGGACCGAGACCACCTCGAGCTGCTGCTCCTCGCTGATCCCGGCCCAGAGCGGCAGGCACAGATTCTCTCGCGCCGCCTTCTCTGTCTCCGGGAAGTCGCCCTCCGAGTACCCCAGATGACGAAGTGCCGGCTGCAGGTGGAGTGGCGGCTGGTAGTACACGGCGAACCCGATGTCAGCCTCCCTGAGCGCGGTCGCGAGCCGGTCGCGCTCGGGCGAGCGGACGCAGTACATGTGGTAGACGTGGCCCGGCTCGTCCACCGGCGTCTCGACGAGGTCGTCGAGCAGCTCGGTGTAGAGAGCGGCGGCGGCACGGCGCTGCGCGTTCCAGTCGTCGAGATGCTGGAGGAAGATGCGCAGGAACGACGCCTGCATCGCGTCGAGGCGCGAGTTGTAGCCGATGTACAGGAACTCCTTCTTCGCGGCGGAGCCGTGGAAGCGCAACATGCGAAGCCGCTGCGCGAGCTCCGCGTCGTTGACGGCGATGAGACCGCCGTCGCCGAGCGCGAAGAGGTTCTTGGTCGGGAAGAAGCTGAAGGTCGATGCGACGCTCGTCGCGATCCCGCCGGCGCCGAATGCCTGCGCGGCATCCTCGATCACCGGCAAGCCGAGATCCGCGAACACCGGCGCCGGACGCCCGAAGAGGTGCACCGGCATGATCGCCCTCGTCCGCTCGGTGATCCGGCGCTGCACGTCCGCAGGGTCGAGGTTGAGTGTCGTCGGCTCGATGTCGGCGAACACCGGCCGCGCGCCGCGCCGCGCAATCGCCTCCGCGGTCGCATAGAACGTGAACGCGGGACAGATCACCTCGTCGCCCGGCCCGATACCCAGGGCGTCCAGCACGAGGACGAGCGCGTCGGTGCCGTTCGCGCAGCTGACCGTCTCCTGCACGCCGAGCAGCTCGGCGGCCTCGGCTTCGAACGCCTCCACCTCGGGCCCGAAGATGAACCGCCCCGTTTCGAGCGTGCGCGCGAAGGCCTCCTGGAGCGCCGGAATCAGCGGCGCGTACTGCGCCTTGACGTCAACGTGGGGGATCGACATTGCCGGGTCGCATCGTAGCCGGGCGGCGGCGGCGCACCACGAGATACGTCACGATCAGCACGATCCCCGCCACAACCGCGATCTCGAGGTACCGGAAGTCGTGGTGGAGCTTGGTGTAGCTGCGCCCGAGGCCCCAGCCCGCGCCCGCGAGGACGGCGCACCAGAGCACATTCCCGAGCAGCGTGAGGACGTTGTAGCGCCGGAAGGGCATCTGGAAGACGCCCGCTGGGATCGAGATGAACGACCGTGCGACAGGGGTGATCCGGCCGATGAAGACCGCCCAGTCGTCGAAGCGGTCGAAAAAGCGATCGGCCCGGTCGATGGTCTCGGGGCCGAGATGGAAGGAGCGGCCGTGCTTCTCGAGGAACGCCCGCCCGCCGCGCCGACCGATCCACCAGCCGCCGACAGCTCCGAGCTGGTAGCCGGCGATACCCGCGGAAACGACGGCGAGGTACGCGGCGAGGCCCGACGTGTGCCAACCGAGAACATCGAGGCGATGGGTCAGAGCTCCCGATGCGAGTGCGCCGCCATAGACCATGACGAGCTCGCTCGCGGCCGGAAAGACCGCGTCGATCAACATCAGGAAGAAGACGGCGATCACACCGTAGTGGGCGAGCCACGAAGTCACCGGGTGACCTTAGCTACCCCCGTCTGAACATGAGCTGGATGGTGAGCTCCGACGTGCCGACGTCGCTCGTCGTGAACACGTGCGCGCCGTACGTGCCGCGAAACGCCCTCGATCCATGCGAGAGCCGGCCGTCCCACACGAGCGAGGCCGGGCCCGCCTGCAAGCTCACCGGCGGGAGCGCGCGAACGACCACCCCGTTCGCCGTCTCGATCTGGAGCCTGACGCTCGCGGGCCGAGAGAGCATGAATCGGATTGTCGCCCGCCCGCGTGCGAGACGAGGCACGGCGAGTTCGCGCAGCGTCGTGTCGTAGCGGAAGGCTCGATCGACGCTCGAGACGCGACCGATGTCGTCCGTCGCGCTGACGTTCCAGTGCCACGTGCCTTCGACGTCGAAGGTCGAGTAGCTGACCGCCACAGAGCCCGGCTCGTGCCGAACCGCGGCCTCGAGCACCCGAGGCGCGCCGTCCGGCCCGATGAGCTGCGCGGTCACGACCGATGGCCGGACGACCTTGTAGCCGAGCGGCTCGGCGGCGCGGCCGGGCTCGCCGTTCACGAGCGGCACCGGGGGGACGGCCGCGTAGACACCGACGTACTGGACGAGGAGCGCCTCCTTCACGAGTCGCTCTCCTCCCGGATCGCTCGGATGATTCAGCAGCTGCCCGTCGAACGCGGCGGTGACGGAGCCGCCGGAGTCAACCGCCGCCGCCGTGACCGCTCCGAGCCGCTGGAGCGCCTGTGCGAGCTCGAAGCTCGTGAGCCCGACGCTGTAGCCCGGCTGGCCGCCGTCGACGGCGACGAGGATCACGCGCCCGTCGGCGAGTTGCCCGACGCCGGCCCGAGGGTCGCGCTCCGTGACCTGGTCGTTCGTGAAGTCTTCGAGCGAGCGGAAGACGGGCTTCCCGTCCCGCACGAGCACGGGCCCGCCCCCGAGGCCGCCGACGAGCCCGGCCCACGGCGGTTGCAGGATCAGCCTGGCCGTGAGCGCCGTCCCGGCGGGTGCCTCGCCACGCAGTGCGGCGACCGCCGCCGCGCCCGTCGCCATCAGCACGGCGCCGCTCGGTGGAATGGCCGTGCCTCCGTCCGAGGCGACGGCCGTGACACCCGCCGACAGATCGGCGTTCGGCACGGTTGCGGGAAACGTGCCGAGCACGGCCTCAGCCGACCCGGGGAAGGCGGGGGTCTTCGCGCCGTACGCCGGGGTGAAGAGAACCACCTCGCCCGCTTTCGGAAGCTCGTTGAAGCCGCTCAGGGGCCGACGCTGGCCCGTGCCGCGCCACGTGCCGAAGAACTTGACGCGATCGACGTGCAGCACCCCGGCAGAGTCGACGCCGATCGACGAGCGCGTGGAGAGCGGTGGGTGAGCGAGCACGCCGTCGGACAGGAAGATCCCCGACGGGTGGCCGTCCGTCGAGGCGAAGCGATCGCCGTTGATCCCGACGACAGTCGCTCGGCTCGAGACATCCTTCTCGATCTGCGTCACCCGCTCGAGGCCACCCGTGACCGTGCCGCGGGCGAGCACCGGGACGAGCTGGTAGAGGCCTGCGGGATCAGGCTTCGGCGCGGTGATGACGCTCATGACGACAGGCCCGTGTGGCGTGAACTGGACGGTCTTCGAGACCGTCACTCCGGGCATGAGGTCGACCGGCCCGGCGGCACGGGCAGGCGCCGCGAAGGCGGTGGAGGCGAGAAGCAACGCAGCGATTCGGCGGAGCATGGGCCCGGCGACCCTAGACGATCGGTCGGCCCTGAGAGCGGGGCCGGCTACGGGCACTGCGCTACCGTTCGCGACGTGAGCGGCGTGCGCACCAGCCTCGTTGAAGACCTGATGGGGCGCTTCCCGCACATCCCGCCGGAGGCGGTGCTCAAGGAGGATCTTCTCCGAACCGGGATCGACTTCGACACCTCGGCGCTGAGCGACAATCTCGAGGGCGAGATCAAGCCGAAGTCGTACTTCATCTTCTCCTTCGACCAGAAGCCGCTCACCGAGCTCGGCGAGGCGGCGCTCCGCCGGCCGCCGGAGGAGATCGCATTGACCGGCGGACCGTATGGCCTCCGCCGCACGATCGTCTCGGTTCGCGTGAACCCCGACTCGCCCTACCGGCTCGCGCTCGGGGCGGAAGGTGCGTTGCACCTGTCGCTCGAAGGCCGCGAGATCGCCGATGTCGGCCTGCCACCGATGCCCGAGTACTACCGCCACGAGCTCGGAAACGGCAAGACGGTCATGGAGACGGCGCCCACGATCCAGTGGGGCTACCTGATCTACCTGACGGTCCTGCGCCTGTGCCAGTACTTCGGCGCGAAGGAGGAGTGCCGATTCTGCGACATCAATCACAACTGGCGCCAGCACAAGCGTGAAGGTCGGCCCTACACCGGTGTGAAGCCCGTCGAGGACGTCCTCGAGGCGCTCGCGATCATCGACCGGTACGACACGGGGCGCATCTCGAAGGCGTACACCCTCACGGGTGGCTCGGTCACGAGCTCGGTCGACGGGCTTTCCGAGGCGGACTTCTACGGTCGTTACGCCGAGGCGATCGAGGATCGCTTCCCCGGCCGCTGGATCGGCAAGGTCGTCGCCCAGGCCCTCCCGCGCGAAGACGTGCAGCGATACAAGGACTATGGCATCACGATCTACCACCCGAACTACGAGGTGTGGGACAAGCGGCTCTTCGAGATCATCTCGCCGGGGAAGGAGCGCTACGTCGGCCGCGAGGAGTGGCACCGTCGCATCCTCGACGCGGCCGAGGTGTTCGGTGCGCGCTTCGTGATCCCGAACTTCGTGGCCGGCGTCGAGATGGCCGCGCCGTTCGGGTTCACGACCGTCGACGACGCCATCGCATCGACCACCGAGGGCCTCGACTACTTCATGAGCCACGGCGTCACGCCGCGCTTCACGACGTGGTGCCCCGAGCCATCGACTCCACTCGGCCGCGACAACCCGAACGGAGCGCCGCTCGAATACCACATCCGGCTGCTCGAGGCCTATCGCGAGGCGCTCGACCGTCATGGGCTGAAGCCCCCGCCGGGCTACGGCGTCGCCGGGGCCGGCAACGCCGTCTTCTCGGTCAGCTCGTTCATGGACACCCTCGAACCCGACGAGGTCACCATCGAGGAAGCCGTCCCCGCATGATCGGAAGAATCACGGTGGACGAGGCGAGGACGCTCTGGAACGAGGCGTCCGACGAGGAGTTGAAGCGCCTCGCGCAGGAGGTGCGCGTTCGGTGGCACGAACCGGACCACGCGACCTACATGGTGATGCGGATCATCAACTACACGAACGTCTGTGTCGCCCAGTGCGACTACTGCGCCTTCTACGTCCTGCCGAATCGACGGGGTGGCTACGTGCTCGGCCGTGACGAGGTCTTCGGGAAGATCGACGACCTGCTCGAGGCCGGAGGAGATCTCGTCGCCTTCAACGGCGGCTTCAACCCGAAGCTGCCCCTCGAGTTCTACTGCGATCTCTTTCAGGCGGTACGCGAGCGCTACGGCGACCGAGTCGAGTTCTATGCGTTGACGATCGCCGAGTTCGTCTATCTCGCAGACCGTGCGGGCCTGACCCACGCCGAGGCCGCGGCACGTCTCCGCGCCGCAGGTGTCCACTGGGTGACCGGCGGCGGCAGCGAGATCCTCACCGAGGACTTCCGCAAGCGCCACGCCAAGTTCAAATACACCGTCCGCGAATACTTCGAAGCACAGCGCGCGATCGTGGAGAGCGGGCTGAAGACGACGGCGACGATGGTGATCGGCTTCGACGAGACGCTCGACGAGCGCCTGGAGCACCTGCAGCGAACCCGAGATTTCCAGGACGAGACCCACGGCCTGTTCTCGTTCTTGTGCTGGACGTACAAGCCGTACGGAACCGCGTTCGCCGGCGTCGAGATCGACGCGCGGGACTACTGGCGCCACATCGCGCTCTCGCGGATCTTCCTCGACAACGTGAAACACATCCGCACTTCGGTGCTGACCCAGAACGAAGTTGCCTTTCGTGCGCTCGACTACGGGGCAGACGACTTCGACTTGCCGATCGAGGACGAGGTGACGCAGAAGGCCGGCGCGAAGATCGAGCTCGACCTCGAGCGCCTGCTCGACGTGCCTCGCTCACTCGGCTACTCGGTCGCCTACCGCCGAGCCGAGCGACCGGCCATCCTCACGGCGTAGGTGATGTAGCCGTCAGACGGGAGCGGCGGCAGGCGTGACGAAGCGCAGTTCGGGCACATTGCCGAGCTCGCCGACATCGCGCGCGAGCTCGAGGAACGTGTAGAGACCTGCACGCTCGCGTGGGCCGAAGCGGTAGCGCAGCTTCTCGAAGTAGCGCGCCAGGAAGCCTGCGGGATAGCCGTAGCGCTCGGACGACTCGTACGCGAGCTGCTCGGGATCGGCGCGCGCGGCGCGCACCGACGCGACGAGTGCGTCCTCCAGCTCGGCGAGTCCGGCATGCACCGGCTCGGGCGCGGCCCAGACCGCGAACACCATCGGCAGGCCGGTGCGCTCGAGCCAGAGCCGGCCGAGGTCGTGGTGCGGCGTGGGGTCCTCGAACGCCGACTTCAGCGCCGCGTCGCCGATCAGCAACTTCGCCTCCGCCTCCGCTCCGAGTGGCACGTGCTCGGCATCCGGGAAGAGCACCTTCGTCAGCACGACCGATGTCGCCGACTCGGGCGTCACGGCGATCGTCCGGATCTTCTCGAGCGGTGTCTTCGAGATCAGCTGAATCGACTCGACCGCGCCCTCGCTCGAGACGCAGAGCCGCGGTAGGAGACGCAACGTGTCGGCGTTGCGTGCGTAGGCGATCGAGGAGATCGGCGCAACATCGAGCTCGCCGGCGAGGAGCCGGCGGTTCAACTCCGTCGGCACGCCGACGACCTCCTCGACCTCGGCCTCGAGACGGAAGAAGACCGGCGCCATGTTCACGTACCCGATGCGACCGAGCTTGATCATCCGCACTCGACGCCCGGGAGAACGTTGCGATTCTCGACCAGACGGTCGGGGGCGAAGCGCTCGACCGAGGCGGCCTTGAGCTCGAGGGGCACCCGAACAACCTCCGGCCGCGTCACGATCAACCGGCCCGGTCAACGACAGCGTAGGTCAGCGCTTCCAGCTCTCGCCGGTGCTCGTGCGCGCCGAGGAACGAACGCGCGCGCGCCGCGTAATCGAGAGCGGCTTCGCGAGACTGCTCGATCGCACCAGTCGAGGCGATGCGAACGAGGACGCCGTCGAGCGGCCCGCCCGCGAGAGCTGCGCGCACGGTCTCGTCCCTGGCAGCCGCCAGGAGGAGCGGCATCGTCGGCGTGCCTTCGCGCAGGTCGGTGCCCGGGATCTTGCCCGTCTCCTGCGTCTCACCGGCACAGTCGAGGATGTCATCGGCGATCTGGAACGCGATCCCGAGCGCGGCGCCGTATTCACCGAGGGCTTCGTCGCCTCCCGAGCCGAGCAAGCACGCGGCCTCGATCAGCTTCCCGGTCTTCAGCAAGGAGCGCTCCAGGTACGCCTCCACGGGCGTCTCCGGATCGTGCGTCTGGAGCTGCTGCATCGCCTCGCCGCGCGCGAGACAGAGTGCCGCGTGCGCAAGCGTCTTCACCGCTTGCTCGTCGCCGGTCTCGGACAGCACGGAGAACGCGCGCGCGTAGAGGTAGTCGCCGGCGGCCTTCGCAGCGTCGGCGCCGTACACCGACCACGCGGCCGGAAGGCCGCGGCGGAGCCGCGCGCCGTCGACGAGATCGTCGTGGACGAGCGTCGCCATGTGCACGAGCTCGACCGCGACCCCGGCCGCGACGGCCGGTGGGCCTGCCGCGGTGAGGAAGCAGAGAAGCGGCCGCAGGCGCTTGCCGCCCGCAGAGAGCGCCTCGCCCGCGACTTCCTGCGCGAGCCCGGTATGCGCCGCGACTGCCCGCGCGAGTCCGAGCTCGACCTCGCCCATGTAGGACGCGAGCCCCGGCGTCGTGTGCACCTGCGCCAGCGTCACGCGCGGCTTTCGTCACTCGAGGCATGGCCGGTGTGGAGGGCGATGATCGAGCCGGCGAGGAGGCGGAAGCGGACGTCCACGAACCCCACGTCGCGCAGCAGGCCGGCGAGACGCTCGGCGCTCGGGAACCGCCGCACCGACGCCGGGAGGTAGGTGTAGGCAGCGCCCCCCGGCAGGATTTTGCCGAGCGCGGGCACAATGCGGTCGAACCAGAGTGAGAAGAAGGGCTTCAGCGCCCCGCGCGGCTGCGTGATCTCGAGGATTGCGAGCCGGCCACCCGGGCGCAGCACGCGTCGCAGCTCGCGCAACGCACGGTCGAGCTCGGTGACGTTGCGCACACCGAACCCGACGGTCGCCGCATCGAACGTGGCATCGGCGAACGGCAACCTGAGCATGTCGCCCTCGATCCACTCGAGCTCGGCTGCGTACGAACCGGACTTCCGACGCGCGCGCCGGAGCATCGCCGGGGAGAAGTCGAGACCGGTGACGTGTGACGCACCCGCTTGCAGGCCGGCCACGGCGAGGTCACCGGTTCCGCAGGCAGCGTCGAGCACGCGGTCGCCGTCCCGCACAGCCGCCTCGGCGGCCAGCGTGCGCCAGCGCCCGTCGAGGCCCGCCGTCATCAACCGGTTCATCAAGTCGTACACGGGCGCGATGCGATCGAACATCGTGCGCACGGCGTCCGGTGCGAGGCTCACCCCTCGCCCCATCTCGGAGCGAGCGCATTGTCGAGCCCGACCTGGTCGAGCACCCGGGCAACGACGAAGTCGATGAGCTGCTCGACCGTCATGGTCTCGAGCGAACCGGAGCCGTGGTAGAAGCCGGGAGCGAGAAAGAGGATCGTCGCGCCGGCGCGGCGCAAGGTCAGCATGTTCTCGAGATGGATCGCCGAGAGGGGCGTCTCGCGCGGGCAGAGGACGAGCTTGCGCTCCTCCTTCAGTGCCACCGACGCCGCACGATGGATCAGGTTCTGCATCGCACCGGAAGCGATCGTGCCGAGCGTGCCCATGGAGCAGGGGCAGACGACGTAGGCGTCGACCTTCGCCGAGCCCGACGCGTACGGCGCCTTCCAGTCGTTCGGCTCGTACACGGTCACGTTGTCACCGACGCCCTCGGTGAAGCGTGCGAGCGTCTCATCACGCGAGAGACGCGCGTCGCCGTAGAGCTCGGTTGCGAGCACCTCGATCGCAGCACCGGAGACCGACACGCCGACCTCCGCCTCGGCGGAGGCGAGTGCCTGCAGCAGGCGCCGTGCGTAGGGAGCGCCCGAGGCTCCGGTGATGCCAAGAAAGACGCGCACAGTCGGCGCTAAGAGTAGGGCAGAGGGCTTACTTGCCGCCCTTGGACGCCTCGAGGAACGTCGCAAGGGACTTAAGGCGATCGTCGCCCAGACCGGCGAACGACGGCATCGGCGAGCCCGCGTTCACGCAGGCCGGGCACTTGAGGTGTGCGATCTGGAAGGCGATGCCCTTGTTCTTCGAGCCCTCGGCGCTCAACTCGGGCGCACCGAGGTTCTGGCCCCCGTCGCCGAGATAGACGTGGCAGTTGAGGCAACCCGCGACGGCGAACAGCTTGCCACCCTTGATCGCCTGCTGGCTGCCCGTGAAGCCCTGCTTCGCGGCCCAGGTGGGAACGTGACCGACGATCTCCGAGCCCAGCGCCTCCTTCGCCGTCGCTCCCTTGTACGTCAGGATGCCCATCGACAGCACGACGAGGATCGATGCGATGACGGCGACCGGCCGCCGCAGCAACCGGCGTTCGCTCCGCAGGTCGATGAACGGGATCGCGATGAGCAGAACGAGAGCGATCGTCGGGATACCGATCGTGCCGAGCAGCACCGACTCCGGCCACTTGAAGATCCGGAGCAGATAGAAGAGGAAGTAGAAGTACCAGTCCGGGCGGGGCACGAAGTTGATCGTGCCCGGGTCGGCCGGTGCGTCGTAGAGCTTCCCGAGCCAGCCCGCAGCGGTCGTGTGATGGTTGCCGGGCGTCGAGTACTTCCAGACGATCGCGAGCGCGATGATCACGAGGACGACGACGAACGACATGATCGTGTCGTGCCACATCGCGTACGGGAAGAACGGCTTCCCGCGCTCCTTGACGTCCGCCTTGTACTGCTGAAAGACGCGCCGGCGCTCGACGAGCCTGTCGCTAGCCACGCGAGCCCCTTCGCGGGCCGGGGCGAGTGAGACCCGAGCGACCGGCGGCCCCGTTCCCGGCCGGGTCGGCGAGCGGCCCGGTGCCGGCAGCCTCCTTGGACCACGGCGGCGAGGTGACCCCGAGCCGGATCACGAGGTACAGATGCAGGCCGATGAGAGCTGCGATCGCGCCCGGGATCATCAACATGTGGATCGAGTAGAACCGCGACAGCGTGTCGGCGTTGATAGACGTCCCGCCTTGCAGGAACTGGGCTATGAACGGCCCGAGGAACGGCGCGCTCCCGTTGATGTTGATGCCGACGACCGTTGCCCAGTACGAGGTCTGGTCCCACGGCAGCAGGTAGCCGGTGAAGCCCTCGCCGAGTCCCATCGCGAGCAGCAGCACGCCGATGATCCAGTTCAACTCGCGCGGATACTTGTACGCGCCGAACAGGAACACGCGGCCCATATGCATGAACATGAGGATGATGAAGACCGAGGCGCCCCAGCGATGCATGCCACGCACGAGCCAGCCTGCGAAGACGTCGTTCGTGATGTGCTGGATCGACGAGTAGGCGTTCTGCGGGTCGGGCTTGTAGTACATCGCGAGGATCACGCCCGTCAGCGCCTGCACGAGAAATGCCGTCAGCGTCGCCGAGCCGAGCGTCTGGAACCAGTTGATGTCGCCCGGCACCTTGCGGAAGAGGAAGTACTTGACGCCCCCGACCAGACCGGAGCGCTCCTCCAACCAGTCGAGCGGATACAGGATCGCCTCCTGCAGCTGGTCCTTCTTCGTCGCGGGGCGCGCTGCCATCAGTGAGGCGGCTGGATCGGGTAGAGCCACGACTCGATGCCGTCGACGTGCTCTCCGGGGAATGCGAGAGTCCACTTGTGGATCTTGGCGGTCGCGCCGACGCCGTCGACGTGCGAGACCGAGAAGGGCTTGCCGATGAACACGTGGCCGTTGCGAATCGAGAACGAGTAGCGGTCGAGGGCACGCACGGGCGGGCCGGACGTCCGGTTGCCCTCGGTGTCGTACTGGCCGCCGTGGCACGGGCAGCCGAAGCCGGCGATCGAGATCGTCGGGATCAACGTCACGTCGCCGTGGTGGGAGGTGCCACTGTTGTCGAGCGGCCCGTTCGGCTGCACCGGGCAACCGAGGTGAGCGCAGTGGTTCGAGATGATCGTGAGGCTCGGCTGGCCTTTCACCTGGCCGTTCGAGCGCACGTACGCGGTGCGGCGCGAGACCTCGCCCTGCGCGGCGTCGAGCATGAACGTGGCGACGACGAACTTGCCGTCCGGGAAGGACTGGAGCGGCCCGATGTCGTGATCCTTCGAGCCCTGCTTGAGGAAGGCCGGCAAGACCATGAAGCCGATCGCCGGCGCGCTGATGAGGCCGCCGAGCACGCCGCCGAGGCCGAGGGTGGAGAACTCGAGGAACCTCGATCGCGGGTAGCGCTCACTCGGCTCCGACGGCGGCATCGCTGCCGGGCCCTCGGTCGGCGGGATCGCAGCGCCGGTCGCGCTCTCGGCCGGAACCTCGGGGGTCTGGACGAGCGCGGTGCCGGCGGTCAGGTCGCGCACCCAGAGGAACCCGAAGGCGAGCGCGACGACCGCACCTAGAACGGCGACCCACACCGAGATGACGAGGCCGATGAGGAGAACGACGATGCCCACGGCGAAGCCGGCCGGCCAGATGCTCGGACCTGGAACGTGGGGATGGTCGTCGTTGGGCTGCAACTCGGGGGTCAGAGGGGATTCAACCGGTAACCACGGGTGCCGGTCAATGTCGTAACAGGCGCCGCGAACTCTGACGGATCGAATCGTCGCCTGCCGGGGGAACCGCCTCCAACCCGTATTCGCGCCACCGACGGTCGACGAGAGCGCGCACGTCCTCGCTCATCTCGATCTCGGGAGGCCAGTCACGCGCTCCCTCGGCCGGGCTCTTGGCCGTCGCGTCGACGCCGATCTTCCCGCCCAGGAACTGCAGCGTCGGTGCGTGGTCGAGGTGGTCGAGCGGGCCTTCGGTGATGACGATGTCGCGCTTCGGGTCGACATTCGCGCCGACGTAGAAGGTCACCTGTGCGTAGTCGTGGACATCGACGTGCGCATCGACGATCACGACGCCCTTCGTCAGGCTGAGCATCCCGAGCCCCCAGATCGCGTGCATCACCTTGCGTGCGTGGCCGGGAAACGCCTTCCGGATCGAGACGATCGCGAGGTTGTGGAACGCGCCGGCGACCGGCAGGTCGTAGTCGACGATCTCCGGCACGGTCATCCTCACCGCGGGCAGGAAGATCCGCTCGGTCGCCTTGCCGAGCCAGGCGTCCTCCTGCGGCGGCTTGCCGACGACGATCGACGGATAGATCGCATCCTTCCGCATCGTGATCGCCGTCACGTTGAAGACCGGGAACAACTCGGCCGGCGTGTAGAAGCCGGTGTGATCCCCGAAGGGCCCTTCCGTTGCCAGGTCGCCCTTGTCGATCGTGCCCTCGAGCACGATCTCGGCGGCGGCGGGAACCTCGAGGTCGACGGTTATCCCCTTCACGAGCTCGACGGGGGCACCACGGAGGAACCCGGCGAGCATGAACTCGTCGATGTGCTTGGGAAGCGGCGCGCTGGCCGAGTAGGCACTGATCGGATCGAGGCCGAGTGCGACGGCGACCTCCATCCGCCCCTCGGTGAAGAGATAGTCGGCGCGCCCGTCCTTGTGGATCTGCCAGTGCATCGCCGTCGAGCGCGGCCCGAGCACCTGCATCCGGTACATCCCGACGTTCCGCTGCCCCGTGCGTGGGTCACGCGTGATCACGGCGGGGAGGGTGATGAACGGGCCGCCGTCACCCGGCCAGCACGTCTGCACCGGCAAGAGCCCGAGGTCGACGTCGTCGCCTTGCAGCACGACAGCCTGCGACGCGCCCCGTTTGACGATCGTCGGCCGCGCATCGGCGATCGACTTCAGCGTCTTCAGACCGCGGAGCTTCGCGACGAGCCCCTCCGGGGGTTGCAGCTCGAGGATGTCGCCGAGCTTCTCGGCGATCTCGTCCAGCTTCTCGACGCCGAAGGCGAGGCACATGCGCCTCTCGGTGCCGAACTGGTTGATGAGAAGCGGGATCGAACGTCCCTTCGGGTGCTCGAAGAGCAGTGCAGGCCCGCCGGCTCGCACCGTTCGGTCGACGATCTCCGTCACCTCGAGAAACGGGTCGACCTCCGCCGTGATGCGCAGGAGCTCTCCCTCGCGCTCGAGAAGCGCGATCCACTCGCGCAGGTCGCGGGTCGGCATCGGCCGTCAGTGTACGGAGGCGGTCTAGGCTGCCGGTTTCTTCGAGCCCGGTGTCTTCAAGCCATTGCCGGGCGCATACCGCGGATCGTGGTGCGCGGCGAGCTGCAGCAGTAGCGCATGGAGCTCGCTGCGTTGCTTCGGCTCGAGCGGTGCGAGGAACGCCTCCTCGACGCCCCGTGAGATCACCCGCAGGCGAGCAAGCCGCTGCTTGCCCGCAGGCTTGAGACTGACGAGGTGCCTGCGGCGGTCGGCCGGATCGCGACGGCGCTCGATCAGGCCCGCCTCTTCCAGCTCGTCGAGGAGGCCGACGAGCCAGCTGCGGTCATAGCCGAGCGCATCCGCGATCGTCGCCTGCGTCTCGCGCGCGCTCTCCTCGAGGACGGCGAGCACGGCGTAGTGGTACGGGCTTTCGCCGGCAGCTTCGAAGGCCGCGAAGGTGCTGTCCTTGATCGCCCAGCCGAGTCGCTTCAGCAGGAATGCCGGGCTGCACACGAGCTCATACGGCGGTCGTACGCCGAGTTTCACCATCGGGCTGGAAGGCGGTGCGGTCATTCTCCTGAAGTGTAGCTCATCCTAGAATGGTACTGTGGTATAGTGGTATTTCTCCACGATAGTGAAAGGAGATAGATTATCTTTTCCTCAATCGCAGTCACCGGCCGGCGGCCGAATCGGTGGGTCGCCCTTGCTCTGATCGTGACCGCCCAGTTCATGGTCGTGCTCGACATCTCGATCGTGAACGTCGCGCTCGCGACGATCAAGTCCGATCTTCACTTTTCCGAAGCGAGCCTGCAGTGGGTGATCAGCGCCTACGCAATCGTCTTCGGCGGCTTCCTCCTCCTCGGCGGCCGGCTCGCGGACCTCCTCGGCCGGCGTCGCGTGTTCGTCCTCGGCATCGCGCTCTTCACGATCGCCTCGGCACTCAGCGGGCTCGCGTGGTCCGAAGCCTCGCTCGTCGCCTTCCGCGGCCTGCAGGGCCTCGGTGGCGCGCTCTTCGCGCCTGCGGGCCTCTCGCTCCTCATGACCACCTTCCGCGAGGGCCAGGAGCGCAACCTCGCGCTCGGCATCTGGGGCGCCGCCTCGGGCAGCGGGGCGGCCGTGGGCGTACTGCTCGGCGGCGTCCTGACCTCGTACCTCGATTGGCCGTGGGTGTTCTACCTCAACGTCCCGGTCGGACTCGCGCTCGTCCTCCTCGTGCCGCGCCAGCTGGCCGAGAGCCGCGCCGAGACCGCGAGCCGTCACTTCGACGTCGCCGGGGCGACGACGATCACGGCATCGCTGATGCTGCTCGTCTACGCACTGACCCGCGCGGCGCAGAGCGGCTTCAGCAGCCTGTCGACGGTGACGCTGCTCGCCGCGTCGGCCGCACTCGCCGCCACGTTCGTCGCGATCGAGCGACGGGCCGAAGCGCCGCTCCTTCCATTCGAGGTCTTCCGCGGCACAACGCTCGGCGTCGCGAACCTGATCACCGCGATCATCGCGTCGGTCGCGTTCTCCCAGTTCTTCCTGTTGACGCTGTACCTGCAGCAGGTCCTTCACTACTCGGCCGCCCGAAGCGGTCTCGCATTCACGGCAATCGCAGGCACGGTCGCAGTCACCTCGAATGTCGCGCAGCGATTCGTCACCCGGTTCGGCGCGCGGCGCGTGCTCGCGGCGGGATTGCTCTTCGCTGCAGCCTCCGAGGGACTGCTGACCCGGTTACCCGTGCACGGCCACTACGTGACGGATCTGTTGCCGTCGTTCGTCCTCATCGGCCTCGGCCTGGGCATCTCGTTCGTCGCCGTCACGATCGCGGCGCTCGCCGGTGTGCCGGCTCGCGACGCCGGCATCGCCTCCGGGCTTGTGAACACGAGTCGTCAGATCGGCGGGGCGATCGGGCTCGCCGCGATCACGACCATCGCGACGACGTACGCCGGCCACGCGTCGGCGAGTGCCTCCGCCGCGAGCGCGGCCACCCACGGATACCGCATCGCCTTCGGGACGTTGGCCGTGCTCGCGCTCGGCGGCGCACTCCTGACGGCGACGATGCGCGTCTCACATCGACACGAGGCGACCGTGGCGCCGTCGTCAGGCGACGAAGCGCCCACCGCGATCCGCGAAGCGGCATGACGACGTGCGAGCGAGCGGGCTCGGCCGTCCTCGATCGTCAGGTCGACGACCTGCTGCTCCACGCGCGGGGTCTCGTGCTCGTCCGGCAACTTCTTGCCGGGCGCGGGGCGAGCCGCGCCGAGCTCGACGCGCACACACGCGAGCTCGAGCGCGTGCGAAACCGACTCGTCGACTCGCTCGGCGGCTGAACCTCCACGCTGCAGCCTGGCCGCGCCGCTAATAGACGGCTCGCCGAGCGCGCTTCCGCTCGGAGCGCCGATGGCCGGCCCAGTGCGAGAGCTCGCCGATGGCGATCACGACGAGGAAGAGGAGGCCGACGACGAGCATGCCGAGAATGACATGGGTGCCCTCTTTTGCGGCGTCGAAGATCATGGCGCGACTCTAGCGAAGTGCAGTACGGGCGGAGTGCAGTGCGAGTGCGCTCGCGACGGCGTCCGTCTCGGGTTCGCCGCCGAGTGCGCGCATCGCCTCGACCCATGCGTCGCCGTCACCGCCGTCGCCGTCCGCCTGCGCTGCGGCACAGCGAGAGATCAGCTCGGCCATCGTCGCGACGGCCGCGACTCCCCCGGCCTCGGCTATGCGCACGAGCCCGTGCGCGTAGAGGTAGTCGCCGAGGAGGATCGCCTCGTCGGCTGCTCGCGCCTCGAACAGGCGCGGCCTGCCGTAGTGGACGAGGTAGGCCTCGTAGACGGTCTCGACGCCGAGCGCGAGCTGTGGCGGCGCGAGCCCGGAGAACACCGCAACGAGCTGGCGCTCGTCGCTCGGAACGAGTGCCTCCCCCCACACGCTGCTCTCCGAGGCAGCGCAGTCCGCGATCGCCGCGAAGACCTCCACTAGTGCGCCGTTCCGGACGTTTCGTGGGGGTCCTGGCGAGGCAAGAGCAAGCCGGGCAAGGACGCAGGGAGCCCCGAGAGCGGTGTTCTATCGGGAGCGACCGAGGACGCGGCCCACGCTTGCTCATCAACTGCCGCTTTGCAGCGGCCAGGGCGCGCGAGACGTTCGGAACGGAGCACTAGCCGTTGCCACCGCCGAAGCCGGAACTCGCCGCGTGGACGTCGGACACGGCCGCGATCGTCTCGTCGATCGTGTCGTCGTCGTGTGCGAGTGACGGGAAGAAGCACTCGTACTGGCTCGGCGCGACATAGACCCCTCGGTCGAGCAGCCCGCGAAAGAGCTCGCCGTACGGAGCGGTTCCGAGCTCCTCGAACCGCAGGACCGGCTCGTCGCGTCCGGCGAAGAGCGTCAGCATCGCGCCGACACGCTGGACGCGGCCGAACGGTGCGAGGCCGGCCGCGAGACGCGCCGAGCAGCGCTCGAGCTCGGCGTACACGGCTGGGTCGGCGAGCCGTCGCAGTACCGAGAGACCGGCTGCGGTCGCGAGCGGGTTCCCGCTCAGCGTGCCGGCCTGGTAGACCGCACCCGCCGGCGCCAGGTGCCCCATCACATCGGCCCGGCCACCGAACGCCGCCAGCGGCAGCCCGCCGCCGACGATCTTGCCGAGGATCGTCAGGTCGGGCCGCACGCCGAAGAGCTCCTGCGCTCCGCCCCGCGCGACCCGGAAACCGCTGATCACCTCGTCGAACACGAGCAGCGCTCCCGACGCGTCGCAGAGGGCGCGAAGCGCTTCGAGAAACCCGGGCAGGGGCGGGACACAGCCCATGTTCCCGGCAACCGGCTCGACGAGGATCGCGGCGAGCCCTTCGCCGTAGCGCTCGACCGCAGCCGCAACCGCCTCGATGTCGTTGTAGTCCACGACGATCGTGTCAGCCGTCACGCCGGACGGCACACCGGGCGAGGACGGGATGCCGAGGGTCGCGAGCCCGGAGCCTGCGTTCGCGAGGAACTGGTCGGCGTGGCCGTGATAGCAGCCGGCGAACTTGAGCACGCGGTCGCGCCGCGTGAATCCGCGCGCAAGACGGATCGCTGACATCGCGGCCTCCGTCCCCGACGAGACGAGGCGCACGAGCTCGACCGACGACACCGCGTCGGCGATCTCCGCCGCGAGCTCGACCTCGCCCTCGGTGGGTGCACCGAACGTCGTGCCGCCGGTGGCGGCGTCTCGGACTGCCTCGACCGTCTCCGGATCGGCATGCCCGAAGATCAGCGGCCCCCATGACTGCACCCAGTCGACGAGGCGCCTTCCGTCGGTGGTCTCGAGGTGGGCGCCGTCACCGCGCGCAACGAAGAACGGCTCGTCGAGCCCGACCGCACGCATCGCGCGCACGGGGGAGTTGACGCCGCCGGGGATCAGCTTCTGGGCGCGATGCCAGAGCTCCGTCCGGACTAGAGCCATTGCGCGAGCTCCTTGGCCCAGTATGTGACGATCACGTCGGCACCGGCGCGGCGGATCGCAGTGAGCGACTCGAGCGCCGCGGCGCGCTCGTCGACGTCACCGGCGGCGGCGGCGGCCTTGATCATCGCGTACTCGCCGCTCACGTTGTACGCGGCGAGTGGATGGTCGAACCGGTCGCGCGCCGCGCGGATCACATCGAGATACGGGAGCGCGGGCTTGATCATCAGCATGTCCGCGCCCTCGGCGATGTCCTGCTCGCATTCGCGGAGCGCCTCACGAACGTTGCCCGGATCCAGCTGGTAGCCGCGCCGGTCGCCGGTTACGGGCGCGCTGTCGGCGACGTCGCGGAAGGGGCCGTAGAAGGCCGACGCGTACTTGGCGGAATAGGCGATCACCGGCGTCTGCGGCAACTGCTCGCGGATCGCGCCAACGCGGCCGTCCATCATGTCGCTCGGGCAGACGATGTCGGCGCCGGCCTCGACGTGTGAAGAGGCGGTCCGTGCGATCAACGCCAGCGACGCGTCGTTGTCGACCTCGTCGCCGTCGAGGACGCCGCAGTGGCCGTGACTCGTGTACTCGCAGAGACAGACGTCGGT
The DNA here is from genome assembly GCA_038239825.1 of Gaiellales bacterium. Lineage (GTDB taxonomy): Bacteria > Actinomycetota > Thermoleophilia > Gaiellales > Gaiellaceae > PALSA-600. The sequence continues at coordinate 12,030 of JBBSEJ010000025.1, read as the reverse complement.
GAGGAGCAGCAGCTCCGGGAAGCGGGGGCGCAGTGCGCGCAGCGCCTGCTGAACCACGCCGTCGTCGATCCACGCGCCCGATCCCTCGTCGTCCTTCTCCACCGGCAGCCCGAAGAGGATCACTGAGGTGACGCCGAGCCGCACGAGCTCGTCGCATTCCGCCAAGAGCGAGTCGACCGTGTGCCGGGCGAGCCCCGGCAGCCGCTCGTTCGGCCGTGCGGCGGGAGCGACGAAGAGCGGCTGGACGAGGTCGCCGAGGTCGACCGTCGTCTCACGCACGAGGTCGCGAAGCGCACCGGTGCCGCGGAGGCGCCGGAGCCGGGCGAGGGGGAACGTGCTCACGGCCGAAGCGTACGCGCGGCGGGTGGCTCTGAAAGCTCGACGTCCACCGGCGGGACGGAACTCCCCGACCACGGCTCGAGCCGGATCCGGTCGACGAAGAACTCCCAGATCGCACGGCCGACTGCGAGGAGCGGCAATGCGATCAGCGCCCCGGGCAACCCGTACACCTCCGCCCCCGTCGCGAGGCCGAAGATCACGAGGAGAGGATGAAGTCGCAGCGCGTTCCCCATCACGTTCGGCACGACGACGTGACCCTCGACCTGGTGGATCGCGAGGAACAGCAGGATCACCCAGAGAGCGGATATCGGGTGGACGACGAGGGCGTAGATCGTCGCCGGGATCGCCCCGAGCCATGGCCCGAGGTACGGGATGATCTCGGTGATCGCAACCCACGCGCCGAAGAGCAGCGCGTACTGCTGGGCGTGGGGCAGCAGTCCAAGTGCGGCGAGCGCCCAGAGCCCGACGCCTGCGCTCGTACCGATGATCAGCGACAGGGCCGCCTGGCCCCGCACGTATGAGGCGAGCGCGTGCTCGATGCTGCGAAGCAGCGGCTGCTCGCCCGGTCGGGGCGGGAAGCGGCGGTTCACCGCCCGTCCGAGCCGCTGCATGTCGAGCAGCATGTAGATCGACACCACCATCAGCAGGACGACGGAGAAGAGCGTCTTACCGATCGAGATCGCAGCGCCCTCCACGAACGTGACGATGCGGCTCGTGTAATGGCCGACATCGCGGCTGCGAATCTGGCGCACGGCCCTGTGACCGCGTTGTTGCACGTCGACCGACTTCAGGTGGTGGTTGTCGAGCCAGCGCTGCAGCCGGTCGACGTCGCGGTCGGCAGAGGTCTGTCCGGCGCTGCCGTGACCATTCGTGAAGTAGTCGTTGAACCTCGTCGCCGCCGTCCTCGTCTGACCGACGACGGCGGTCGTGATCGCCAGGATGATCAGCCCAAGCGCCCCTGCGAAGCTCAGGTACACGAGCGCGACCGAGAGGCCGCGGGGCAGGTGGACCCGCTGGAGCGCGAGCACGAGCGGATCGAGCAGCAGCGCGACGAGCGCGGCGACGACGAAGAGGAAGACCACGTGAGCGGCCGCGTTCGCGACGACCCACGCGAGCACAAGCAGGAGCGGCAGCAGCACGAGCTGGATCCAGCGCGGGACTTCGATCCGCGGTGGCCGGGCCGGGGCGCTCACTCGGTCGATGCTACAGCGGAGGCGGCGCGGTTTCGGCCACCCGATTGGGACTGGTCGTTCGGTTTCGATGGTGCCCTGGCGCTCGAGCCGGTCCGCTCGGCGAGCGAGGCGCCGCCGAAGGTCGCGCCGCGACCACGGTTGATCCGTCGCGAATCGTTCGCTACGGTGCCCGGGATGCCGTCTCCGGTGACCAACCGGCGCTCGTCGACGACGCGCCGCCGGCACCTGGAGCGTGAGCGGCGCCTACGCCGTCTCGCCGTCCTGAGCGTGATCGCCGCCGTGGCGCTCGTGACTCTGCTCCTGTCCGCCTTCGGCGGCTCCGGGGCTCCCGCGGCCGTACCCGCCCCGTCGAGCGCGTCGCGGCTCTTGCCGGCAGGGCCGCCACGACCCGAGATCATCGCCCGGGTCGGCGCCCTGCAGCTGCAGTTGCCGATCAGCCAGAGCCGCGTCACCGCGATCGGTTATCAGGGTGGCTCGGAGGCCGCCCTCGCGCTCACGCCACTCGGAGCCCAGGCCAACCAGGGCCTCCTCGGGCGACTCGTCCACTCGGTGATCGGCGGCTCGTCGGGCCGTCCCCGGTGGTATCAACTGCCGGGCGGGATCGGCCCCGGGTCGTCCGCGGTCGATGTCGGTTCTGCTGCAGGGACCGACGTGTACTCGCCGGTCGACGGGACGATCGTCGCGATCGACGACGTGTCGTTGAACGACCGGGACTTCGGGTCGCGCATCGATATCCAGCCCACCGGCGCACCATCGCTCGTCGTCTCCGTCTCGCACGTGAGCGTCGACCCATCGCTCGTCGTGGGCTCGTCGCTGACGACGGCCGGGTCCAAGGTCGGGTCGGTCGTCGATTTCTCGCACGCCGAACGACAGGCGCTCGCGCATTACACGAACGACTCCGGGAACCACGTCGTCGTCGAGGTTCATCCTTCGGCGACGCTCCTCAACGAGTAGAGCGCCGCAGCACGTGCGCATTCTCTTCGTGGCCGACGTCTTCGGCGCACCGGGTCGGCGCGCCGTCGAATCGACGTTGCTCTCGCTTCGAGCGGACCTAGCGGCGGATTTCTGCATCGTCAACGGTGAGAACGCCGCGGCAGGACGCGGGATCACCGCCAAGCTCGCGGACAAGCTGCTCGCAAGCGGCGCCGACGTCGTCACGCTCGGCAACTGGACGTGGGGCCAGCCTGGCTTTGCGCCCTACCTCTCGGGCACGGACCGCGTCATTCGCCCCGCGAACCTCTCGCCGCAGACCCCCGGGGTGGGACTGTGCGTGCACGACGGCGTCGCCGTCATCAGCCTCCTCGGCGTCTTCTCGCTGATGCCGTTCGAGAGCCCGTTCCTCGCCGCCGACAGGCTCGTCGCTGAGGCGCAACGCTCGACGCCGATCGTGATCGTCGACTTCCACGCCGAGGCGACGAGCGAGAAGGTCGGGCTCGCCCGCTATCTCGACGGCCGCGTCACCGCCGTCCTCGGCACGCATACGCATGTCCAGACGAGTGACGCCCGTGTGCTCGCAGGCGGCACTGCCGCGATCACGGACGCCGGCATGACGGGCCCGCACGACTCGGTGATCGGGAGCGACGAGCACAATGCGATCAAGCGCTTCGTCACCGGCATGCCGACTCGACTCGAGCCTGCGACCGGTGACGTCCGGATCGAGGGTGCGCTCGTCGAGTGCAACGCGGAGGGCCGCGCCGTCTCGTGCACGGCCGTCCGCGTCGGCATCCCAGACCACTAGTGCTCCGTTCCGGAGGCGGTTACTTCAGGTCGGCCAGGATCTCGCTCGCAGCGCGCTCGCCGGTTTCGACGCCGCCCTGCAGGTAGCCCTGGAAATCCTGCGACGTATGCTCGCCGCAGAAGTGGCAGTTGTTGCTCCGCTCCTTCTCCGCACCGGAGAAGCGCGTGTACTGGCCCGCCTTCCAGTAGGAGTACGAGCCCTTCGTCCACTGATAGCCGGTCCAGTAGTCACGGATCGCCTTCCCGTTCCACTGCGCCGTCGCGCCCGGCAGCACCGGTTCGATCTTCGGGAGGAAGTTGGCCTGCACCTGCGACTGCGGCGTCCCGCCTCCGACCGCGACGCCGGCGTTACCGCCCGTGTACCAGACGAGCATCCCGCTCACCCCAGGCTGGGCGCGGGACGACTCCCACGTGTTCTGGTACCCGGTGTCGGCATACGTCTCCCCGTTGCAGCCCTGGCCGCGCCAGAAGCGTGAAGCGAACTGCACGTGCACCTTGGTGTTCGTTCCCATGCCGAGCTCGTTGATCGCGGTCGTCTTGACCGAGTTGAACCCGGCCTTCGAGAAGTCGAGTGTCCGCAGGATCGAGAACGGGAGCGCCAGGATCACGTGGTCGGCGACCCGCGTGAGCGATCCGGAGCCGGTGCCGAACGTGAGCGTGTACGTGCCGTCGCCCGCCCGCTTGATCGCCGTCAGCGCCGCGTTCGGCGTGATCTGCGAGCCGAGTCGCTGGGCGAGGATCTGCGGGATCTGGTCGTTCCCTCCGTGCACGCGGTACTTCTCGTTCGACTTGCCGAACGTCCGGAACTGGCCAGGGCCTACATAGCCGAGCAGGTAGAGCATGTTGAGCGAGCTTTGAACCTTCGTTTCGGCTCCGTACTCGATCGTGTACGCGACGTCGAGCATCTGCCCGAGAGACGAGCGGTGGCCGCCGGGCACGTAGTTCTCGATCCATTGGTAGAGCGTCATCTGGTCGAGCTGTTGCCCCCGCGCCGTGTACGAGGTGTAGAGCGTCGGATAGCTCGCGGCGGAGACGTCCGAGTGGATCTGCTGCCAGATCGTCTTGAGATCGTTCGTCATCTGCGTGAACGTGTACGGCCTGCCGAAGAAGTAGCCGAGCTGCTCGGTGCCGCTCGCCTCGGCGGTGAACAGATTGTCGAGCGTCAGGCCGAGCTCCTGCGCGAGCTGCTTGATCTCGATGTGCCCCGAATCGATCAGCTCACCGCCGTGCTCGTAAATCTGCCCGTCCGAGAAGTCGCCGCGCCCGGTCCAGCAGCGGCCACCCATGCGGCTCGAAGCTTCGTAGACCTGCGCGACGTACCCGGCCTGCTGGAGGCGGTACGCGGCGGTCAGCCCGGCGAGGCCGGCGCCCACGACGGCGATCCGCGGCGGCGATGACGTGGGAGGCGCCTTCCCGGCGAAGGCAGGTCGTGCGAGATTCCCAAGCACCGTCGCCCCCGCGACGGCAACCCCTGCGCCCTTCAGCAAGCCGCGCCGCGTCGTGCGGCGCTCCTCCGCGGCGATCGCCGCGGCCGCTTGCTCGACGGCGTCTGCGAGTGGTGTACGCGCCATTCAGTCCCCTCCTCGAGTTCGATGATCGCTTGGTTCAACCTCGTGCTAGGCGGCCCGGCGAACAACCTGCTTCGCCGCCTGCTCGCCGGTGTCGACCGCTCCGTTCAGGTAGCCCTGGAAGTCGACAGATGTGTGCTCGCCGCAGAAATAGCAGTTGCCGGAGCGCTCGGCTTCCGCTCCGACGAAGCGCGTGTACTGCCCGACCTTCCAGTACGAATACGAGCCTTTCGTCCACTGGTACCCCGTCCAGTAATCGCGCGTGACGTTGCCGTTCCACATCGCGGTCGCGCCGGGAAGCACCGGCTCGATCTCCTTCAGGAACGTCCGCGCCTGGGACTGCGGAGTGCCGCTGCCGACGGAGACGCCGATCTTCCCGCCCGTGTACCAGGCGAGCAGGCCGCTCGAGCCGGGCTGAGCTCTCGAGACCTCCCACGTGTTCTCGTAGCCACGGTCCGAGTACGTCTCGCCGTTGCAGCCCTGGTCGCGCCAGAACCGCGAGGTGAACTGGAGATGGAACTTCGTGTTCGTGCCCATCCCCTCTTCGTCGATGGCAATCGTCTTCACCTGGTTGAACCCGGCGCGGGAAAAGTCGACGCCCGAGCGGAGAATCGAGAACGGCAGCGCAAGCACGACGTGGTCGTAGACCTTGTCGAACGCACCGCCGCCATTCTGGAGCGTCAGCCTGTACGAGCCATCGGCCCTCTGGACGATCGCGGTGAGCGGAGTCGAGGCGGTGATCTGCGACGCGAGCCTCGTGGCCAGCATCGTCGGCACCTGATCGTTGCCCCCGTTGATGCGGAACTTCTCGTTCGACGCCCCGAAGATGTCGAAGGTGTTCGGCTGCGAGAAGCCGATCAGGTAAAGGAGGTTGAGCGACGACTGAACGCTCGTCTCGGCGCCGTACTCGATGGTGTATGCCACGTCGAGCAGCGCACCGAGCGGTGATCGGTGCCCGCCGGGGACATAGCGCTCGATGTAGTCGTAGACCGACATGTGGTCGAGCTCGAAGCCACGAGACGTGTAGGAGTTGTAGAGCGTCGGGTAGCCCGCCGCCGCAACGTCCTGCGACATCTGCGTGAGGACGGGCTGGAAGTCGGCGGTCATCTGCGCGAGTGTGTACGGCTTCCCGAAGAAGTAACCGAGCTGCTCGGTGCGTCTGGTCTCGGCTTTGAGCAGATTGTCGAGTTGCAGCCCGAGCTCGGCCACGAGGTTGCGAAGCGCTCTGTGGCCCGAATCGATGAGCTCACCACCGTGCTCGTAGATCTGGCCGTCGGCGAACTCACCGCGGCCCGTGTAGCAGCGGCCACCGATCCGGTCTGACGCCTCGTAGACGTCGGCGAGAAGCCCCGCCTGCTGCAGGCGATACGCGCAGGTGAGTCCGGCAAGGCCTGCGCCGATGACTGCGATTCGTGGGCCACCACCGCGCGCGGCGAGCGCCGGTCGCGCGAGCTGCCCGGCGAGCGTGGCGCCCGCGACCGCCGCACCGGCCCCCTTCAGGAGACCGCGACGGGTCGTGCGGGCCTCCTCGTTCGCGATCGGCGAAGCAGCGTCTTCGAGCGCCTGCGCCAGCGGTGTACGCGCCATTTGTTCGTCCCCTCCCCGGATCTCTGGTCTCGGGCTGACCCCCAGACCGTGACGCATTCAAGCGGACCGTGCAACCCCTTCCTCGGGCCAGGCGAGGACGCCCAGCAGGCCGACGAGGGTGAGATCACGCAGGAGCACGACCCAGGCGAGATGGAACGAGCCGGCGTAGTCCCAGTACCGTTGCGGGAACCACACCTGCGTCAGGACGAACGACGTCGTGAGCAGCGAGACCGAAGCGATGCCGCGGCGGCCCGCCACGAGCGGTACGAAGGGGATCAACCAGAGCAGGAACTGAGGCGAGAGGACTTTCCCGAACGAGACGAACGCGCAGACCGCCGCCGCGGCGAAGCGCAGGAAGCGTTCGCGCGTTACCGGCTCGCGGGAGAAGGCGAGCCAGAGCGCGAGCAACACGGCGAGTTGGAGTACCGCGAACGTCGCGGCGACCGCACCATGACCCGCGATGTTCTGTGAGCCATGTGTGGTCACGATCGTCGGACGTCCGAACGTCGTGAAGATCGCTGCGCCGAGACTTTCGATCTGGAGCGGTCGTGAGAGTTGCCCGCTGAGACTCGACCAGAGGCCGTGTGGCGCGAGCAGGGCGAACGGCCCGAAGGCGCAGGCAACGACTGCGAGCCCCGCGAGCGGCGAGCGCCGATGGCCCCGTCGCACCGACCACACGAGTGCGAGCGGTACGAGCACGAGCGGCCAGAGCTTCGCGGCCACCGCGGCGCCGAGGAGCGCCCAGCCGAGCGCGTGTCGGTCTCGCACCAAGGCGAGGACAGCTGCCGCCGCGAGCAGAGCCGGCCACAGGTCGAAGCGCGAGAGGATGAGCGAGCCCGCCAACACGGGCGCGAGCGCGACGTAGAACGCGGCCCCGCGCCGGATCGCGCCGACGACGACGACGAGCGCGACCCCACATGCCGCCATCAGCCACGCGAAGCTCGACGCGTAGTCACGGGCGAGCGACGGGAGAGCGAAGACGGGCAGCGCCCCGGGCGGGTACTCGACCGGGAAGTCACGGTAGGGCACGAGCCCATGCCGCACGATCGCCTCGCCGTAGCCCTGGTAGGTCGGCCAGTCGACGAGCTGGCCGTGCGCCCAGAAGAAGCGATGCACGAGTCCGAAGCACACGAGGAACAGCCCGGTCGCCGCACCGGCCTCGATCCAGACGCGGTCAGGCTGCGAGGAGGGGCGTTTGTTGCTGCTCATCCTCGGCGAGAGCGGTCGCAGGCTTCGGAGTCCCGGGAAGCTGACCGACGAGCGCCATTGCGACGAACGGGAAGAACCACGGGAGGTAGAGGTACGACCAGTGCGTCAGCACGAGCTCGAAGCCGACGAGCAAGACCGCGGTCAGTGCGGCCATGCGGAGCGGGGACCGTCGGCGGGGCCACCATCCGAGCACGAGCGCGCCGAGCACGAGCGCGGCTTGCAGCAAACGCTGGACGACGTGCAGGTCGGGCAGCCCGCGCGCATGGTACTGGCGCCAGTCCCAGAGCGAGAACGGTGAGTCACGGCCCACCTGGAAGCGGACCGTGCGATCGAAGAACGTCCGAAGCTCGTGCGCCGGCGACGGCTCGAGGAAGAGCACGAAGAAGACGACCGAGGTCGCGAGCGAGAAGCCGAGGAGCGTCACCACGACGTGTCGCGGGCGCCGGGCCTCCGGGTACCCGGACCACAGCGGCAGCAGAAGGAGGGAGGCGAACTTCGTCCACCCGGAGATTGCGACAGCCGCACCTCGCGCAAGGTCGCTCGTCAGCGCGAGAAAGCCGAACACGAGGAGCGCGGGCATGATCGCGTCGTTCGTGTTCGAGCTCGATGCGTACTGACTGAACGGCCACGCAGCCCATGCGAACGCGAGTGTGGCGCCGAGTCGAGGTCCGCCGAAGCGCCGGCCGACGAGCGCGAGCCCGACCAGGGCGAGCAGGTCGAACAGGATCGAGGTCGCGTGCACCGCGGGCAGCGTGTCCCATTTGTGGCTCCAGCCGAAGGCCAGATAGCCTGGGATGTACGCGAGGTAGGACATCGGCCCATACGTGTCTCCCAGTGGATTCGCGGATTCGCACGTGCCGCCTTGCTGGATGCGGTCGCGCACCTCGCCGTCCCCATCCGCCGGCCCGCAGGGCGGCAGCGAGCCCTCCTGGGGGAAATGTCCATATGGATCGGTGCCGTGGATGACGCGGTCGGCACCGATCACGCCCGAGAAACCGACATCGATCACGTTCGACGCACGTACGTTCAAGCCGACTCGAAAGCCGGCGAGAAACACGGTCGCGGCAGCAAGCACCCAGACCGGCCAGACGGCGGCCCCGCGAGTCGGCCGGTCGCTGCGGGCGATCCAGATGGAGCGACCGAGCACCCACAGAAGCGGTGGGTACGCGAGCGGCATCGCGGCGAAGACATTGCCATGGTTGAAGAGCCACAACGACACCGAGAGCGAGAGGAGTACGAGCAGATCGGCGTTCCGCAGCGAAACCGGGCGCCGCCAATCGACGAGCCCGAGCAGGAAGAGCGCGCAGAAGGCGAGCCAGACCGGATAGCTGTTGATCTTCGCGCCGCCGAACGCGCCGGTGTAGCCGCGCGCCATCTTCCATGCGACCTGCGGCCCGGTCCATGCCTCGGTCACGAGACCCGTCGCATCGTCGACACGCCCCGTGGCGATCTCACCCGCCTTCCCCGACCAGACATTGACGGTCCACACACCCTGGGCGAGCGTCGCGTCGGTCGTCGGTCGCGGCGGGTAGCGCTCGAGCCAGTCGCGCACCTTTCCGTCGGCGAGGAAGCGTGCGATTGCCCCTCCTTTCGAGACGTGAGAGCTCGACGTCGCGATCGGCGGGGTCGCCGTCAGTGGGTTCGTCACCGTCGTCGTGCCTCCGCGGGCGGCTGGGGCGAGCACGAGCACGAGCGCCGCGACCATGAGGCCCGCGAGTCTCACGTGCGGAAGCTCCACAGCTTGTTCCCGAGGAAGTTGAGCGGTGTCACGAGCGCGATCGCGATCGCCTGCGACAGGACCTTTCGCCAGTGCAAAGCGTCGATGAAGAGCACGAGCCAGAGTTGATTCACACCGAACGCGAGCAACGAGACGACGAAGAACCGCATGCCCTGAGCACCGACGTGGCCCTTCGAGGTCGAGAACGTCCAGTGTCGGTTCCACCAGTAGTTGCTGGCCGCGGCGATGACGAACGAGATCCCCGCGGCCACGTGCGCGCCCCAACCGAGGAGCGCCGCGAAGACGACGAGGTTGAGGACGTAGCCGCTGGCGCCGACGGCTCCGAATTTCGCGAGTTGGATCCAGTTGTTCGAGCGGCGGAGCGCGCGCGCGGTGCGGCCGGCGAGAGTGGGCTCCGACACCGTGGCGAGGCTAGCCGTTCTGCGGCATCGAACGCCTTGCGAACGACCGAGCCTCGGCTGCGCGCGCGACCGGATCGCGGATCTCGACACCGAAGTGACCGGCGACGAGCGCCTTGATGCCCGTGATCGACCCCGGCGGAGTGCCGAGCCCGACGGTGAGCATCGGGACCTCGGAATCGGCTGCTTCGAGCGAGCCGTGGCTGCCGCCACCATGGTGGTGTCTGCCCGCCAGGTCGTCGAACTCCCAACCCGGAGCGGCGGAGACGAGCACCTCCCCCGAGTTCGGATTGGCGAGCGCGGCGGCGGCCCGCACGCGTCCGTCCGGCACGGAGTCGAGCAGGGTGAGATCCTCGTCCCCGTCCCGCCGCGCGACGACGCGTCCATCCTCCGAGAAGAGCACGATCCCCGCGGAGGGCTCTGCGTCGAGCAGCTCGGCGACTCGCCGCGGCTCGTCCGTATAGACCATCGCTGCCCGATTGGACGCGGTCACAAGGTCTCTGCCGACGTCGAGGCGTGCGGTCTGCTCGACGAGCGACTGGCCGTGATCCGAACATACGACGACCGCGTACCGCTCGAGGAACGCATCCGGGCCACCGGCAGCGTCCATGAGCGCAGCCACCGCGGCGTCGCTCCGCGCGAGTGCCTCGTGTGCGCTGTCCGGCCCGGCGGCGTGGGAGGCGAAGTCGTAATCGGGCAGGTAGTGAACGAGCAGGTCGAACCCGTCACGCGTGACGAGCCAGCGCCCGACTGCTGCGGCGTACGCGTCGATCGAGCCCAGCGCCCGGTTCCGCACGGCGAGCGGAGCACCGGTGCGGTCGCTCTCGTACAGCGAGAAGAAGAAGAATCGCTTGGGGCCGTTGACGGCCGGCACCCCCGGGATGATCGGGAGGTGACGATGTCTGCCGCGGTAGCAGGTGATGTTGATTGCCGCCGTCGTCAGCCCGGCATCCTCGAGGGCCTCGTAGATCGTCTCGGCGCGCCGGCCGAGGTGCTTCGCATTCAGGTCGATGACGGTGTCGCGAAGCGAACGCGCGATGCCGACGGCGCGCACCGCGCCAAACGACGAGCCGTACTCGACGAGACGCTGCTCACCGCGGTGCCACCACACGAGGTGTGGGATCTCGTGCACGTCGGAATGCGCTCCCGTGGCGATCGACGACAGGCAGACGGGCGTCAGCGACGGGAAGGTGGACGTTGCGCGCCGGTACTCGCCGTGCTCGGCGAGGAAGCGCAACGCGGGCGTATCCGCGGCCTCGAACATCGCGGGCGTCAGACCGTCGATCACGACGAGCACGACCGGCTTCGCTGACGTGGACGACCTCAGTCGCGCGCCAGCGTGCGCAGGCCCGCGTGCTTGTCGGGGAAACGGCGCCGAAGCCGTGCGCCGAGCACCGGGACTGCGAGCGCCTCGAGGTACCCGATGACCGGCACGAACGCGAGGGCTGCGGCAACGAGCGCCGCCACACTCAGGATCAGCGCGGTGCCCCCTCGCGTGCCGCCACGCCGCAAGGTGCCGGCAACGAGCGGTGCCGACCCGAGCGCACCGCAGAGCGCACCGACGAGCCCACCGAGTGCTTCGTCCCATTGCCAGAGCAGAAACCCGAGCGCGACGGAGATCGCCGCGGCGACGACGGCGGCGGGAAGCGCGCGGCGGAGCAGACCGGTTCCCGCAACGCCGATCGACGCGCCGAGCCCGACGAGGATTCCGATCGTGTACCAGGCGCCCACCGCGGCGGCCAGTGTAGCTCCGCGGTTTGAACCGGCACGCTCAGCGGGCATACAGCTGAAAGTCGCTGCTGGAGGAGATACGTTGCCCGACGACACCAGACCGTTGCTCGTGTTCTTCTCATCCGCCCGCTCAGGCCCATCCAGGCGGATGGAGAGCCTGGTCGCGCACATCGCGCGCAAGGAGCGTCATCGCCTGCGCGTCGTGCAGGTCGATGTCGAGGAGCGCGCCGATCTCGTCACGAAGCTCGCCGTGAAGGCCGCCCCGGCAGTCGTCCTCGTCGCCGGCCGAAAGGTGGTCGCGCGCATCGAGGGGCGCGCCAGCGCGCCGAGCATCGAGGCGATGCTCGAAGAGCACCTCGCGCCGGCAATCGCCTGAAGCACGGCCTGGTCTAGTACCGCGTCCCGTGCTTTGGGTTCAGAGAGCCTGCTCGGTGTCAGATTCTTGTCTTTTGTTTTCTGTTCTGAAGACAGGGACCTCTGTTGCAGCGACGAACACGGCCCCGTCCGTGTCGTCGAGCAGGATGGAGGTC
>JBBSEJ010000024.1:0-35586 GCA_038239825.1 Gaiellales bacterium | reverse complement strand
GGCGAGGAGGAGATGACTCGTCGCACCCTCGACTGCATGGCGCTCGGCGGGATGTACGACCTCGTCGGCGGCGGCTTCCACCGCTACTCGGTCGACGAGCGCTGGCTCGTACCGCACTTCGAGAAGATGCTCTACGACAACGCGCTCCTTGCTTCCGTCTATCTGCATGCGGCGCAACGTCTCGACGATGAGCGATACCGGGTCGTCGCCGAGCAAACGATCGACTATGTCCTGCGTGAGCTCCGGCTCCCGGGTGGCGGTTTCGCCTCGTCCCAGGACGCGGACACGACCGGCGTCGAGGGCCTCACGTTCACCTGGGCGCCCGGCGAGGGCGCGCCCGACGAGCTCCTGCTGCCGTTCGAGGATGGCCGCTTCGTGCTGCGCGGCGAGCTCGACGACGAGACGCGTGCGCGCCTGCTCGCCGAGCGAGGCGAGCGCCGGCAGCCGGCGCGTGACGACAAGGCGATCGCGTCGTGGAACGGCCTCATGCTCGCCGCGCTCGCTCAGGGGCGGCGGCTCGAGGCAGGCGTGGCGCTCGCCGAGTTCCTGCTCGGCCCCCTCTCGACGCCGGAGGGTCGGCTGTACCGCACCTGGCGTGACGGTGTCGGGAAGGGCACGGGGTATCTCGAGGACTACGCCGACGTTGCCTACGGGCTCGCCGAGCTGCACGTCGCGACGGGCGATCCGCGCTGGCTGCGCGAGGCGCATCGGCTGGCGACGCTCGCGGTCGAGCTCTTCGCAGACGCGGAGGGTGGTGGGTTCTTCCAAACGCCCATCGACGGCGAGCCGCTCGTCGCGAGGAAGAAGGAGCTGGACGACCACCCGACGCCGAGCGGGAATGCGATGCTCGCCTACGTGCTCCTTCGGCTCGCGCGGATCTGGGGCGACGACGTGCTCGAACGCCGGGCCGTCTCGGTGCTGCGACTCGTTCGTGACACACTCGTGCGTGCTCCAACGAGCTTCGGCTGGCTGCTCGTCGCCCTCGACCAGCACCTCGCCCCCCACCGCGAGATCGCGATCGTCGGCTCCCCCGATGCTCCGGTCGCCCGCGCCGCGCTGGCGGCTGCAGCTCCGACCGACGTAGTCGCCTACGGGCCTGGCGAAGGTGTGCCGCTGCTCGCCGGACGTTCGACGATCGAGGGCAAAACCGCTGTCTACATCTGCGAGCGCTTTGCCTGCGCGCTGCCTGTGACCGATCCAGCGGAGCTATAAGCTCCGCGCGATGGCGCTGCTCTCGGTCCGCAACGTCACCCGCCGCTTCGGGGGCATCGTCGCCGTCGACGATGTGTCACTCGAGGTCGAAGAGGGTGGCATCGTCGGCCTGATCGGGCCGAACGGCGCCGGGAAGACGACCCTGTTCAATGTCGTCACGCGTCTCTACAAGCCCGATGTCGGGGATCTGGAATTCAACGGCAAGAGCCTGCTTCGAACGCCGCCGCATCGCGTGGTGCGTCGAGGGATCGCGCGGACGTTCCAGAACGTCGAGCTCTTCCGCACGATGAGCGTGCTCGACAACGTCCTCGTCGGTGCCCACACCCGCACGAAGCTCTTTGCGGGTTCGGCTCCCCGCGCTCGGGCGCTCGAGGTGCTCGACTACGTCGGCATCGCCGATGTCGCGCACCGCCCCGTCGCCGGCCTTCCGTTCGGCACGCTGAAGCGCGTCGAGCTCGCCCGGGCGCTCATCGCAGAGCCGAAGCTGTTGCTCCTCGACGAGCCGGCAGGCGGCCTGAACCACGAGGAGGTCGGCACCCTCGGATCCTTCATCAAGCAGTTGCGCGACGACTTCAAGCTCACGGTGTTCCTCGTCGAGCACCACATGGGCCTCGTGATGGGTATCGCCGAGCGCATCTACGTGCTCGACTTCGGCCGGAAGATCGCCGACGGCACGCCCGCAGAGGTGCAACGCGACCCTGCGGTGATCGAGGCGTACCTCGGCGCAGAGTCCTCCGCCGCGTGACGCGAGCCCTCGCGTGGGAGGGCTGCCTGAACGTCCGTGACCTCGGCGGCTTACGAACGGAGGACGGCCGGCTCATCCAGTCGGGCCGCGTCGTGCGCGCCGACAACGTTCGCCGGCTGACCGACGCCGGCTGGCGGTCGCTCGCCGAGCATGGTGTCACCCGGATCGTCGACCTGCGCTTCCCGGAGGAGCTTGCGGAAGATCGGCCGCGGGACGTCGACATCGAGGTCGTGCACGTCTCGGTGCTCGGCGAGGCGTTCGACGAGGACTACGTCGAGGTGCTGGACCGGCACCTCGACTCGGTGGAGGACGTGGCCGATCACTATGCGTGGTCGTATGTCGAGTTCCTCGAGCGCCACCGCGACCGGTTCGGACGCGCATTTGCCGCAGTTGCCGATGCAGACGGTGCCGTGGTCGTGCACTGCATGGGCGGGAAGGACCGTACAGGCCTCGTCTCGGCGCTCCTGTTGAGGCTGGTGGGCGTCCCCCGCGCCGCGATCGGCGACGACTACGCGGTGTCGGCGAGGAATCTCGAGTCTCGCAACGCCGAATGGCTGGCCTCTCAGCCCGACGAGCAATGGCGCGCCCGTGTGCGCAAGCTCAGCCAGACACCGGCCGCGGGAATGGTGCGGGTGCTCGAGGAGATCGAGGCGCGCTACGGGGATGTCGCCTCGTATCTTCGCGCCGCGGGACTGAGCGACGAGCAGCTGGTCAAGCTGGAGGAGCGGCTTGTCGCTGCTTGAGCTGCGAGACGTCGAAGCGCGATACGGCGAGTTGCGTGCGCTGCACGGCGTCACGCTGACCGTCGAGGAGGGCGACTTCGTCGCGATCCTGGGCGCGAACGGCGCCGGGAAGACGACGACTCTGCGAGCGATCTCCGGCACGGTGAAGACGAGCGGCGACATCTTGTTCGACGGCCAGAAAGTCTTTCGGCGAACGCCGGAGGCGATGGCCCGCCGCGGGGTCGCCCACGTGCCTGAGGGCCGAGGCACGTTCGCGACGCTCTCCGTTCTCGACAATCTCCGGCTCGGCGCCTGGGTGCAACGTGGATTCTCGACACGGGACCTGGCGAATGTGTTCGAGTTCTTCCCACGCCTCTACGACCACCGCGACCAGCAGGCGGGCACGCTCTCGGGTGGGGAGCAGCAGATGCTCGCGCTCGCGCGCGCGATGATGGCGAAGCCGCGGTTGCTGCTGCTCGACGAGCCGTCGCTCGGTCTCGCTCCGCTCGTCGTGCGCGAGATCTTCAGCAGCTTGACGCAGATGAACGAGGGTGGCACGACCGTGATGGTCGTCGAGCAGAACGCCATGATCGCGCTGTCGGCGGCGCGCCACGCCTACGTCCTCGAGACAGGACGCGTCGTCCTTGGTGGTGAGGCAGCCGACTTGCAGCGCGCCGAGTCCGTGCGACGCAGCTACCTGGGGTACTGATGACGAACGTTCTCCAGCAGATCGTCAGCGGCCTCGCCTCCGGCGGGATCTACGGCTCGCTCGCGCTCGCGATCGTGCTCATCCACCGCTCGACAGGCGTCGTCAACTTCGCGCAGGGCGAGCTGGCGACGCTGTCCGCGTTCATCTGCTGGTCGCTGATGGATCACGGGTGGGCGTTCTGGCCGGCCTTCGGCGCGACGCTCGCCCTCTCGTTCCTCGGAGGCGTCGTCCTTCAGCAGACGGTGATCCGCCCGATCCATGGCGGCTCGCTCGTCGGCATCGTGATCCTGACGATCGGCCTCCTCATCGCAGTCAACGGTCTCGATAGTTGGATCTGGGGTGGGGCCGCCAAGCAGTTCCACGGGCCGTTCTCGACCTCACCGATCTCGGTCGGAGGCGTTGCGTTCTCGAAGCAGGACATCGGCGTGGTCGCTGTATCGATCGTCGCCGTCGTGCTGATCGGGCTCCTGTTTGCGAAGACGAAGCTCGGCCTCGGCCTGCGGGCTGCCGCGGTCAATCCCGTCGAGGCGCGACTGGCCGGCGTACGCGTCGGCGCCATGCTCGCGCTCGGGTGGGGCCTCGCGTCCGCACTGGGGGCGGTCGCCGGCGTGCTTGCCGCGCCGTCGCTCTTCCTCGAGCCCAACATGATGCAGACGGTTCTCCTCTACGCCTTCGCCGCAGCGGTGCTCGGCGGGATGGACTCGCCGGTCGGCGCTGTCGTCGGCGGCCTTCTGATCGGCGTGCTGCTGAATCTCGTGGGCACCTACGTGCACTGGATCGGCGGGGAGCTGCGGCTCGCGACGGCGCTCGCCGTCATCCTCGGCGTGTTGCTCGTGCGTCCGGTCGGCCTGTTCGGGCGCGCCGCCGTGAGGCGCGTATGAGAGACCGTGCTGCGCTCGTCGGCGCCGGGGTCGTCGTGCTCGCCCTCCTCCCGATTCCACTCTCGGACTTCCGAACGGTGCAGCTCGCGACCGTTGGGGCGTACTTCATCGCGATCCTCGGCCTCGACGTGCTCACCGGTCACAGCGGGCAGATCTCGCTCGGTCACGGTGCATTCATGGCGGTCGGTGCGTACACGACGGCGATCCTGATGTCGAGCCACGGCGTGCGCGACCTCGCGACGATCCCCATCGCAGCCGGTGTAGCGGGAGGCGTCGGCCTGCTCGTAGGCGTTCCTGCGCTGCGACTCTCGGGCCTTCATCTCGCACTCGCCACGTTCGGGATCGCGATCGCGGTCCCGACGGTGTTGAAGAAGTTCGATCACTTCACGGGCGGGTCGGCAGGGATCACGCTCTTCGGTAAATCGACGCAGACCGGGCACGGTGCCGGAGTGAAGATCCTCGGCGAGCAGCTGACGAACGATGAATGGCTTTATGCGCTCACGTGGACGATCGGCGTCGTCCTCTTCCTGCTCACGTGGTGGCTCCTCGCGTCGCGCTTCGGCCGATCGCTTCGTGCCGTGCGGGACAGTGAGGTTGCGGCGGCGGCGTCGGGCATCAACCGATCGGCACACAAGGTGGCGGCGTTCGGCGTCTCGGCGGCGTATGCCGGAGTCGCGGGATCGTTGCTCGCGATCAACGTCGCGTACGTGAGCCCCGATACGTTCCCGATCCAGCTCTCGCTCTCGCTCCTCGTCGGTGCCGTCGTCGGCTTCTTCGGGTCGATCTGGGGCGCGATCCTCGGCGCCCTCCTGATCCAATTCCTCGCGGACATCGTGGGGCTGATCCCACATGTCGACGCACGGCAAGGTGGCCCGACGACATTCTTCTTCGGCCTCGTGCTCGTCGTGCTCATGCTGGTGCTGCCGGCCGTTTCCAAGGTCGGGTCGAGGGTGGCGAATCGCGGCTACTCTCGGGCTCCATGACTACCAGGCTCCTCCCGTTCGTCGCGGTCGTCGCACTTGCTGTGGCCACCGCAGCAGGAGCGCGCCCGGCGGGCACCCCAGGCGTCTCTCCGACGACGATCACGATCGGCTCGAGCGGGCCGTTGACGGGGGAAGCCGCTGCCGCTGCCGGAGTGCTGAAGGGAGCGGACGCCTACTTCAAATACGTCAACGGCCGTGGCGGGGTGAACGGACGCAAGATCGCCTTCAAATACCTCGACGATGCATACGACCCGTCGAAGACGGTGCAGAACGTTCGCGAGCTGATCCAGCAGGACAACGTATTCGCGCTCTTCTCGATCGTCGGCACGAACAGCAACCTCGCGATTCGCGATTTCACGAACGCCGCCGGAGTGCCGCAGGTCTTCTCTGCAGCGGGCGCGACGACGTTCGGGCGGGACTACGTCAAGTACCCGTGGACGATCGGTTACCTGCCGCCGTATGCGGAGGAGGGCAAGCTCTACGCGCGTCACATCCTGGCGACCGACGCAAGGAACGCGAAGATCGGAGTGCTCTACCAGAGCGACGACTACGGCAAGGACCTCCTGAGCGGTTTCCGCTCGGGCCTCGGGGCGCAGGCGCGCAAGCTGGTCGTGCAGACGGTCGGCTACGACCCGACGACCTCCGATGTGCAGTCGCAGGTCGCGCAGCTGAAAGCGAGCGGGGCCAACACGTTGATGATCTTCGCGTTCGGCAAATTCGCGATCCAGTCATTCGTCTACGCGAACAAGCTCGGCTGGAAACCGAAGATCTACGTGAACGACGTCGCATCGGCGTCGACGATCATGAAGCTCGACCCGCAGTCGACCGCGGAAGGGTCGATCTCGATTCTCTGGGGCAAGGATCCGGCGACCCCGAAGTTCGCGAAGGATGCGGGCGTCGCGCTCGCGGCAAAGATCGTCAGGCAGTACGCGCCCGGCCAGAACCCGTCCGACGGCTTCCTCGTCGCCGGTATGGCGCAGGCGTTCTCGTTCGTCGACGCGTTGAAGGCGGCTGGTACGAACCTGACACGCGCGGGGTTGCTGAAGGCAGTCACCCACATGAACGAAGCGAACAATCCGTTCCTCGTTCCGGGTGTGACGGTTCATACGACGCCGACGTTCCGCTTCCCGATCTCGTCCGTACAGCTGCAGCGGTGGCACAGGGGCCACTGGGAGCCGTTCGGCGGCGTCCAGTCCGCGAAGCCCTGATCGTCGTGCGGCCGTGGACGATCGCGAGGTCACCGGACCGAATCGATGAGACGCGAAAGCCTCATCGCCTGCAGCGTTCACATGACGAACCGTACCTCGCCACATCCGGGTGGATCCTCGTTCCGGCTCAGGCGATGCGCGAGCCGTACGCTTGTGAAGTGCGATCGTCTCGCGTGACGAAACGAGATCATGCGACGCGCCTGAAAGCGGTTAGGATCGACGATCGCAGCGCACATTCGCACGGTTCCATTCGAAGCTGGAGGTGATCGGATGAACGACAACCCGAAGTGGCGGGTCGCCCGCCTCGACGACATCGAGCGGCGCGGGCGAGACATCCCGGTCCGCGAGCACCTCGGGATCCACGCGTTCGGAGTCAACGCCTTGACCCCCGGCGAGGACGGCACGCTGATCGGCGAGCACGACGAGGCGGGGTCGGGTCAGGAGGAGCTGTACATCGTGCTCGACGGGACGGCGACCTTCGAGCTGGACGGCGAGACGGTCGAGGCGACCGCAGGCACACTCGTGTTCGTCCGACCGGAGTCCCGGCGGAAGGCGACCGGGGACGGGACCATCCTCGCCCTCGGCGGCACACCCGGCGAGGCATACCAGGCGATCGACTGGGGTGAGGCGTGGACGTTCCACAGGGACTCGCTGATCGCCTACGGCGAGCAGCGCTACGCCGATGCGCTCGCAGCGGTTCGCAGTGGCCTCGAGCGGGTGCCGGATCACGCGGGCCTTCTCTATAACGACGCGTGCTTCGCGACCCTCGCGGGCGAGACCGGCGACGAGACGTTCGGCCACCTCCAACGGGCCGCCGAGCTGTACCCGCCGTTCCGGGAGCAAGCACGCCGGGACGACGACTTCGCCGCCGTGCGCGATGACCCACGGTTCGAGGAGGCTCTTCGCTGAGCAGGTCGTGATCGTCGCGAGCTGCCACGATCCACCCCGACTTTTCGGCTTGCGTTCTCGAGGGGTCGTGCGCGATTCGGCACGCCATCCGGACGCGGGTCGCTTCATCAGGGCCGGCCCTACGGCTCAGGGCTTCGCGACCTCAGACGCTCGCGGGAACCTGCGCGCCGTTCTGCGCGATCGCGCCGGTGGAGGGCATCCTTGCGAGCTCGACCCGATTGCGGCCTGCTGCCTTGGCGACATACAGGGCACGGTCAGCGAGGCGCAGGAGGTTCTCCGGTTCCGAGGCGACGTCGGGGTGGATCGCAACGCCGAAGCTGGCCGTGATCGTTCGGTCCACCCGCGCGAGCTTGACCGCCTCGATCGCCGACCGCAGCTTTTCGGCCACCCCGAGGGCGTCTTCCTCCGCGGTGTCGGGCAGCAGGGCGACGAACTCCTCGCCACCGTTCCGGCCGACGAAGTCGCTCGCCCTCACTGTGCTCGCAAGGATGTCGCCGACCGCAGCCAGCACGGCATCTCCTTCCTCGTGACCGAAGGTGTCGTTGATCTTCTTGAAGTGATCGAGGTCGATCAGTAACACGGCCATCGGCGAGACGGTTCGTGCCGACTGGGCCAGCATCCGCTTGAGCGTGTCGTTGATCGCGCGACGGTTCGGCAGTCCGGTGAGGGCGTCGGTGGCGGCGCGTGCTTCGGCAAGCGCCAGATTTCGGAGGTTGGCGAGGATGGGCGCAGCCTGGGCAACCGATTCGTGCAGGCGACGCTCCTCGCGGCCGGCGAGTCTGCCTTCGTGCTCGACGAGGACGGAGCCGATGACCTCGCCGCTGACAAGCAGCGGCAGACAGGTCGAGTCCTTCGGGCTTGCTCCGCTGACCTCGCACTCGAGGAGCGATGGTGTCTCGCCGATCGACTCGAAGGGCCGAGCAAGGCGCACCGCCAGACAGGAGCGCGGCTTTGCAGTCTGCAGCGAGTCGTGCAGACGTGAGCCGGGCTGAAGATCGGTCGCCGGCTCGAGCCGATCCTCGCTGTTGTTGCGGCTGAGGACGACGACGTCGCTTCCCGGCACGCCCCGCTCGAGTTGCAGCCTGTGAATGTCGTGGGCCTCGCGCTCGCTTTCCGCTACCTGCAAAACCTCCGAGAAGCTCCTGCGAAGCCCGGTAGGCACTCTCGTCGTCCTGGGCGGTCTGGCGCCCGGCGAAGGAGGATGCCAGCTGCTCGACCATCGAGTTCAAATGGCGCGCCACTGTTCCGAGCTCGTCGCGGCCACGGGGCGCGAGTCGCACGTCGAGGTCGCCCCCCGCGACGACCGCGGAGAAGACCGCGTACTCGCGCAGGCGCGTGACGATGCGGCGGGCGACCCACAGCGTCGCGAGCAGGCTGAGTACTGCGAAGCCGAGGAGCAGTCCAACCAGACTGTTTCGGCTGCGGCCTGCGCGCCGCAGATCGCTGAGCGCCTGATTCCCCTCCGTGAGGTGCACCTGGGCGTAGGCGCTGAGGTCATGGCGCAGCGGATTGGCTTCGCGGTCGAGCTCGTTGTCGAGGCCGTCGATCACGGCCGAGCCCTGACCGCTCTGGTTCAGCACCCGCTCGCGCACCCTCAGGTATGCGGGATACGCCGTTCGGATGCGAGCTCTGCTCGCTTGCTCGGGCGTGTTCACTCCGTGACTGCTGTCGAGCGCAGGTCCGATCGTGCGCGCAAGTGCCTCATCGGTCGCCACGAGCTCACGGTCCAGTCGTCGAATCTGAGCAGCCTGCCGGGTGTGAAGGCGCTCGGACACCAGGGCGGCGTTCTCGACCACGAGCTGCAATGCCTCGTCGGTCATCACGCGCTCGGTCAGCGCCTGGTCGATCGTGTCGGCTCCTGTCGTGGAGCTTCGCGTCGTCCGAACGGTCCGCCAGCCGATGCTCCCGACCGCCACCAGCAAGAGGCACGAGACCGCGACGAATTGCCGAGCACGCCGAGACGTGGCGAATGAAGCCCCATAGCTCGCTCTTATCGGCAGGACGCCGGCCAAACTGGAGCCGGGCTCGGTGGAGCGTTCGCTCCGCTGATCGAGATCCCGCGAGTGGTACCCGAAACGGGGATCCGGCGGGCGGTCGGCGGCGACGAGATAGGTCCACATGCAGAGCCACGGCCGCGTTGCGGCAGCGATCTTGGGTCGCGCTTGGTTGATCGCCGTGACCGGTGGGCTTCTCCTGGCGGTCGCGTACGTCTCTCCGTCGGTACCAAAGGCGGTTGCGGCCGTGATGCTGGTCGGGCCGTTCGTACTCGCTGCGGCTCTCGTCTCGCGCGTCGGGATGCGCGCGCGAGCCCCCCGGGCGCGCACGACGTTCCTCCTGGTCGCCCTCGCTCTCGCATTCGAGATCGCCGGCACGACGATCTACGAGGCGAGCATTCTTCGCGGGCACTACCCGGCTCCCGGCTCCCTGAACGACCTGTTCTGGCTTGCCTTCTACCCGCCGCTCGTCGTGGCGCTCTGGAGGCTGATCTACCGACAGGATCAGAGCTGGCTCGGCGTGCTCGACGCCGGGGTGCTGGCCTCGACGGGCCTGGTTCTCGTCGCGGCGTTCTTCATCGAGCCCTACCTCGCCGTCGACGCTCCCGGAAACGTCATCGCGGTGCAGTCGCTCTATGCAGTCTTCGACGTGTTCGTGCTGGGGGCGTTGATCAGGCTTGCAGCGTCCCGCAGCAGAGCCTCCACCGGGCAGCGACTCTTCTCGCTCGGGCTCTGCGCATACCTCGGCTCGGATCTCTCGTGGAACTGGCTCACGCACCTCGGCTCGTACACCCCTGGCGCCTGGGCTGACAGCGGTTGGATCCTCTCGGCTGCGCTCCTGGCCGCCGCTGCGCTCCATCCTTCGACCGCAGCTCGCGCGGATTCCTCGAAATCTGAGATCGACGAACGACGCGTCCGTCGCCCGATGCTGCTGCCACTTGCGGTGGGCCTCGCGGTGTTCCCGGTCCTCGTTCTCCTTCCCGGTGACCACGGAGCCTCGTCGGTGCCGGTCGGGCTTGCCGCCCTGTTCCAGGTCGTCCTGGTCGTGGCTCGCCTGAGCGTGCTGCATCGCGACAACACCCGAGCTCAGAAGGCTGAGGGGGTGCTCACGGAGCAACTGCGGCAAGCACAGAAAATGGAGTCGGTCGGGCAACTCTCGGCCGGAATCGCCCACGACTTCAACAACCTCCTGACCGTGATCCTCGGCTACTCCGAGATTGTCGAGGCGCGGCTCGTCGCCGAGCACGTCGATCCAAGGGGAATCGAAGAGATCGTCGGAGCGGCAACACGCGCCCGTGACCTCACCCAACGCCCCCTCGCCTTCGGGCGCAAGCAGACACTTCAGCCCGTCGTTGTGAGCCTGGACGAGCTCGTTCGCGCCACGGTCTCCATGCTCCGTCCGGTGATCGCCGAGAACATCAAGATGAACGTCGTCGCCGAAGCGGGCGACGTCACAGTCGACCCGACCCAACTCCAGCATGCGCTGACCAACCTGGTCCTGAACGCGCGCGACGCGATGCCCCACGGCGGAAGCGTCGAGCTCTGCCTCAGGCCGGCCCACGTCGACGTCGTCCGTGCCGCGGCCGCGCTCGTCGAGCCCGGCCGCCTATGTCACCCTGGCGGTGAGCGACACCGGAATTGGCATGGACGACGGCACGAGACGACGAGTGTTCGAGCCGTTCTTCACGACCAAGGAGTTCGGGACGTCGAGTGGCCTCGGCCTCTCGATGGCCCACGGGATCATCCGCCAGAGTCATGGCTTCATCGAGGTCGCCTCGGCGCCCGGGGAAGGCACGACGTTCACCATCTACCTGCCGGCGACTCGAGCCGCCGCGGCTCCCGTCGTACCCGAGCGGCTCACCGAACGACACGCTGCCTGATCGTCTCTTCTAGGCTGTGCTCGATGCAGCGGTGGGAGTACAGGATCGTGTCGCTCCGGGTGGGGCACTACACCGAGGCTCTGAACGAGTACGGGCGAGAGGGCTGGGAGCTCGTCAGCGTCGCGCCGGATGTGCGCGATCCGCCAACTCCGGAGGGAGGCGCAAGCGGGGGCGGTGGGATCCCGATGCCGCGTGCCTTCGGGCGCCTGGAGGATGCCGCTGCCAAGCTGAACAAGCTCGGCGCGGGCGAGTCGGCGGAGGCGCCGGCCGCACCCTCGTCGAGCCTCTTGTGGGTGCTCCGCCGGCCGCTCGGCGAGGACTGAGAAGACGTCCGTCGGCGGCCGGGGTGGAGGCGCGCGCCAGGTGGGATGTCGCGTCATGCGGCCGGTCTCCGTCGCACGCAGAGCGACGCGATGAGGCGCGTGCCGACTGCGAGCCTCGCATCGGGCATGCTGCTCCTCCTCGGTGGACGTCAGGTCTACCGTGTGATTGCGAGTGGCGCCGTCACGGTCGACGTCGGGATCGGGAGAAGGGTGCGCGTCCTCGGTCCGCTCGCCTGGGAGATCGCCGCCGACCGCGAGACGGTGTTCGACGTGATCGCTCGGCCGTATCTCGGACGCACGCCCCGTTTCCTGCACGACAAGCTGCGGGTCTGGGAGCGAGCGACGGACATGGTGCTCGCCGAGCACCTCACGCAGGTCGAGCGCGGCGTCACGACCACCCTCGAGACAGTTCGCTTCGAGCGGCCCGACCGAATCCACTTTCGACTCGTCCGTGGCCCCGTGCCGCACGTGCAGGAGTCGTTCGTACTCGATCCGGTCGAAGGAGGTACGAGGCTCGTGTGGGAGGGGAGCTCGGCACAGACTTCTGGTCGGTCGGTTCCTGGTGGGGTGACCGGGTCGCCGCGGCGTGGGAGCACGCCGTCCGTTCGTCGATGGGCGCGATCATCGACGAGTCGGAGCGACGCTCCTCGTAGAGCCTCGAGCGGGCGCTACTCGGCGGGCTCGTGCTCGGCGAGCCATGCCCTCGCGATGCGCTTGTGAGCGCGCGTCAGCCACGCATCGACGACGGCGTCGCGAAGCTCCTCGCGCTCGATGCGTTCGAGATCCGGAATCCGGATGAGCACGGCGGGGTAGCCGTCGAAGTGTGGCGTCGTGAAGAACACTCCGCGAGGATCTGCAAGCGCGAGCTCCTTCGCGTCCTGCCCGTCGACGCGAAACATCAACACGTCGTCGAGGCGCTCGCCCGTCGTGGCATCGCGAGCGTCCGCGCGGGGGCCGCGGTGGATGCAGAAGACCTTGCCGTGCGCGAGATAGGCGGGCCGCCCGTCAGCGGAGACTTCCTTCGTCGTCTCGGGCAACGCGAGCGCGAGCTCGTCCAGGTCGGCGATCGTCGCCATTCCGACCGAATGATCCCAGAAGCACCGTGGGGAGGAGCAGCGTCGTTCGGGCCGAACTGGTCGACTCGTGCGCCGTTGCCTCGTTCTCATAGGTGTCCTCGGGGCGTTGACGGCCGCCCCGGCGGTTCACGCTGCCGCCAATCCTCAGATCGCAGGCCTCCAGGTCGCGCTGCGCGCACATGGCCTCTACCTCGCGCGGATCGACGGCGTTGCGGGACCGAGGACAGCGGCGGCAGTCGAGGCGTTCCAGAGCCGTCACGGGCTTCCGCATGGTCCGTCCGACCTGCGCCTCCGCGCCGCCCTGGGGCCACTCGGACGGCCGCTTTTCGGCACCCGAACCCTTCGTCCCGGTGACTTCGGCTGGGATGTCTCGGTGCTCCAGTTCTTGTTGACCAGACGCGGCGTCTATACCGGCGCGCTCGACGGGTACCTCGGGAAGGAGACCGCCGTTGCGCTCCGGCGCTACCAGCGACAATTGCATCTGTCGACCGACGCGGTGATGGGCCCCCGCACGCTCTCGGCAATCGTGCATCGCGATCGCGTCCCGGTACGCGCGCGCTCCGTATCGGCGCCCTCCGCCGTCCACATCGTCGGTGTGGGCGACACGTTGATCGGGCTCGCCTCGCGTTATGGGACGACCGTCGCGGCGTTGGCGGCCGCGAATCGGGTCGACCCCACGAAGCCGATCGTGATCGGGCAGCGCCTCCGGCTTCCGGTCTCGATGACCGCGCTCGACGCGCCGAGTGCGGACGTCCGGGCGATGCTCGACGCGTGGTCCGGACGACTGGGCGTCGACCCGCACCTCGTACGCGCACTCGCGTGGATGGAATCCGGGTTCCAGACGCGCATCGTCTCGGACGCAGGTGCGCGTGGCGTGCTCCAGACGCTGCCGACGACGAGAACGTATGTCGAAAGGGTGCTCGCCGGCCGCCCGCTCCCCCACACGGTCGACGGCGACGTCGAGGTGGGGGTGCTCTTCATCCGCCACCTCCTGCAGGCCTTCCACGGCGACGAGCGGCTTGCTCTCGCCGGGTGGTACCAGGGTGAGCGAGCGGTTCGGAAGCACGGGCTCTACAAGGTGACGAAGCCGTTCGTCGCGAACGTGCTCGCTCTGCGCACACGCATGTAGCGTGGGCGGGCGTGAAGCTCGCCTTTGGGGCGCTCCTCGGCGCTCTCTCACTCGTGCCTCTGGCTGCCGCCTCGCGCGTCGGACCGGAGCCTCATCGCAGCCCACATGTAGCGGCGCGGTGGGAGCAGCGCCGGGCGATCACGCGGCTGCTGCACCGCGGCGTGCCGTTGTACTGCGGGAACGATCGAGGGAACGCCGTCGCTCTGACCTTCGACGACGGCCCTGGGCCGTACACGGAGCAGATCCTCTCGCTGCTCCGCGATGCCGGCGCGCGCGCGACGTTCTTCCTCGTCGGAAGCCGTTTGCGCGATTGGCCGGCAGCGGCGCACGAGGAGGCGCTGCTCGGCGCGGTGGGGAATCACACGTGGTCACATCCGCACCTCCCGTCCCTGCCCCGCTGGCTCGTCTGGCTCGAGCTCGCGCGCACGCAGTGGGCGGAGGCCACCGATACCGGTTCGCCGCCGCGCCTCTTCCGGCCTCCGTACGAGCAGCGTTCGCCCATGACCGACGGGGTGGCCCGCTCGTTCGGCCTCTTGCAAGTGCTGTGGTCGGTCGATTCGGCCGACGACACCCACCACGCGCAAGCGAGGCGGGTCGCGCGAAACGTGCTGGCCGGCCTGCGTCCCGGCGCGATCGTGCTGTTGCACGACATCCATCCGTGGACCCTCGAGGCGCTCCCGAGGATCCTGACCGCGATCCGCCTGCGTGGACTGCGCGCCGTGACGGTGCCGGAACTGGTCGCGCTGCAGCCGCCTGGGCTCGCGCAGCGGTGCTCGCCGACCCCGAGCGGCGGCCACTGACCCACGGCAATCGGAACGATTGCCGAAGCCACATCGCCGTCGGGGAACAACCGGTGGCTGACCGTCCCGCGGTCGACCGGCGGCCCCGGCCGCGCTCCGTCTCGCGCCAGGCGTGGCGCCTTTTTTCGCTCACACCTCGAGCGCGAGCAAGTCCTCGACCGTCTCCCGCCTGCGGATCAAGCGTGCGGCGCCGTTTGCCACCAGCACGGCGGCGGGACGCGGGACTGCGTTGTACGTCGAGCTCATCGCAAGCGTGTAGGCGCCCGTCACGGGCACGGCAAGCAGATCGCCGCGTCGCGGTTTAGGCAGCTCGACGCGCTCGATCAGTACGTCCCCCGATTCGCAGTGCTTGCCGGCGACCGCATAGGCGCCCGCTACCCGCTCCTGCGCGCGATTGGCGAGCAGCGCGGTGTAGCGCGCGTTGTACATCGCGGGCCGCGGATTGTCCGACATGCCGCCGTCGACGGTGACGTAGGTCGTCGCGGCACTGGCCTTCTTCACGACCCCGACGGTGTACAGCGTCACGCCTGCCCGCGCGACCACGGAACGGCCGGGCTCGAAAATCAGTCTCGGAGCGTCGAGACCCTGCAGCTGGAACGAGCGCTCGAGCTCGCCGATCATCCCGCCGACGAACTCGGCCACGGCGAACCCCGGCTCCTCGAGCACGTGACGCACACCGAGCCCGCCGCCCAGGTCGATCGTCCGTGGAGTCCAGCCGTGCTCCGCGCGCAGGCGAGTCGAGAAGCCCGCGATCCAGTCGACGGTCATGAGCGACGCGCCGAAGTGGAGCAACTGCGAACCTACGTGGACATGCAGCCCCTCGGCCTCCGGTAGGCGGTGGATCGCCTCGACCGCCGCGTCCGGCGGCAACCCGAACTTGGAGCCGTGATGCGCGGTCTTCACCGCTTCATGCGTATCCGCTTCGATCCCGGGCGTGACGCGGATGAGAAATCGCGTTCCGCCGAGTGACCGCGTGCGCTCGAGCTCGTCCAGCGAGTCGAGGACGATCAGGGCGTCCGTCTCGGAGGCTCGGCGCAAGAGCTCGTCCTCCTTGTTGTTGCCGTGGATCACCAGCCGGTCGCCGGCGATTCCCGCGCGGAGGGCGAACTCGAGCTCGCCGACCGTCGAGACATCGGCGCCGAGGCCCTCCTCCGCGAGCAGGCCGAGCACGGCGACCGACGGGAACGCCTTCGTCCCGTAGGCGACGAGTGCGCCCGGCGCTGCAGCGAGGTAGGCGCGCGCCTGGGCGCGCAGCGTCGCCTCGTCATAGACGACGAGCGGCGTGCCGAACTCGTGGGCGAGGTCGGTCGCCCGAACGCCGCCGAGCGAGAGCTCTGCGCCATCGATCGCAGCCGTGTCCGGGAAAAGCTCCTGCAACACCTCAGGCATTGTGCTGATGCCGTGCATTCGCTGCTCGCAAGGATCGCGTACCGCCGCCCGCGCACGGTCGCGGCGTCGGCGGCTCTCGTCGCGGTTGTCGCGGCACTCTACGGCGCCTCGACTCCCAAGCGCCTGACCTCGAGTGACAGCGACTTCCAGGATCGTGGCTCGGAGAGCTTTCGCACGCTCGATCTGCTCTCGCGGGCGAGCGGAGTGCTTCCGGGCCCGTCGATCCTCGTCGTCGGCTCACCGCGCGAGGCTCGGGTCGCGGTTGCGCAACTCCGGCGTGAGCCGACGATTGCGCTCGTCGCGCCGAGAGCGGCTACCGGGCACGGCGGCCGGCTCGTGCTCGTGGCAGCGTGGTTTCGGACGAGTGCGACCGCGAGGGGCGCGGTCGCGAGCCGACTTGCGCGGACACTGCCGGGCGAAGTCGGCGGAGCCCAGGTCGCGAACGAGCAGGTGAGAACCGCGACCGAGCACGATCTCCTGCGCGCCGAGCTGATCGCCTTTCCGCTTCTGCTGCTGCTCGCGCTCTGGATCTTCCGCGGGCTCGTTGCAGCGCTCCTCCCCGTGTCGGCCGGCCTCCTCTCGATCTTCACGACGCTCGCGCTGCTGCGTCTCGTCAATCAGGTACAGCCAATCTCGGTGTTCGCGCTGAACCTCGTCACCGGCGCCGGCCTCGGGCTTGCGATCGACTACAGCCTGCTGCTCGTCTCCCGGTTCCGCGAGGAGCTCGTGCGGACGGGGCCGGGCTTCGAAGCCGTACGCGCGACCCTCACGACCGCGGGCCGGACCGTCGCCTTCAGCGCCGTCACGGTCGCAACCGCATTTGCCTCGCTGCTCGTCTTCCCGCTGCCCTTCCTCCGCTCGATGGCGATCGGTGGGATGATCGTTGCGCCGCTCGCGGGCGCCGTCTCTCTGCTGCTCCTTCCGGCCCTCTTCGTGCTCCTCGGCGAGCGCGTCAACGCGATTGCGCCGAGTCGCTGGCAGCGCGCGGCGGAGCGAGCGGCGCGATCAGACGAGCGCGGCGGCTGGTATCGCTACGCCCACTGGGTGATGCGCCGCCCGGCGCGGATCGCGCTCGCGTCGGGCCTCCTGCTCGTGGTGCTCGGGCTGCCCGCTCTCGGCGTCCGCTTCATCGGCGTCGACGCCACGGTCCTGCCCACGAGTGCGAGCGCACGGCGGGCGAGTGACCTCCTCGACACGTCGTTCGCGCGCGGGCTCGACTCGCCTCTGCACCTCGCGATCAGCGCATCCGATCCG
Source organism: Gaiellales bacterium (assembly GCA_038239825.1). Lineage (GTDB taxonomy): Bacteria > Actinomycetota > Thermoleophilia > Gaiellales > Gaiellaceae > PALSA-600. The sequence goes on along the minus strand of JBBSEJ010000024.1, from coordinate 18,372 downwards.
ACGACTGCCGCGGCGGCGGTCCGCACTCTGCCGGCTGTGGCGTCGGCGGCACGGCTGACCCGAGTCGGCCCCAGTCTCTGGTCGCTCGACGTCGTTCCAAGCGCCGATGCGATGAGCGGGACGACGAAGGATCTCGTCCGCCGGGCGAGGCAGATCCCGGGGGTGTCCGTTACCGGTCGCACAGCGTGGTACATCGACACCGCAGCGAGTCTGAAGCGCAACCTGCCGCGCGCGCTCGTGATCCTGGTGCTCTCGACGCTCGTGCTGCTCTTCGCCGTGACACGGTCTGTCGTGCTCCCGTTCAAGACGCTCCTGATGAACGTTCTCGGCTTGTCGGCGGCCTTCGGGATGCTCGTGTACGTATTCCAGGACGGCCGCCTGGAGGGACTCCTCGGCTACCGGAGCCAGGGGGCCCTCGACCTCACGCAGCCGGTGTTGCTGATCGCGATCGCGTTCGGCCTCGCGACCGACTACGGCGTCTTCCTGCTGTCACGCATCAAGGAGGCGCACGATGCGGGTTTGCCGAATCGTGAAGCGGTGGCGCTCGGGCTCGAGCGGACCGGCCGGGTCGTCACCTCCGCGGCGCTCCTCTTCTGTGTCGCGGTCGGCGCGTTCGCGACCTCCTCGATCCTGCTCGTCAAGGAGCTCGGCCTTGGCATCGCGTTCGCGGTAGCCGTCGACGCCTCGCTCGTCCGTGCGCTCCTCGTGCCGAGCCTGATGGCGCTCCTAGGCGACTGGAACTGGTGGGTGCCCGGCCGGCGCCGCCGGTCTCGGCGCTGATCATCTAGGATTCGCCCCGATGGAGTTGCTGCTTACCTAGCGCATCGGGGCCACCGCGGCTGAACGCCACGTCGACCTCCCACGGCCTCTCCTCTCGAGAGGCTTTTTCGTCTCTGGAGAGAGAAGCGATGACCGAGTACGACGCACACGCAATCGAGCAGAAGTGGCAGTCCGTCTGGGCCGAGGAGCGCACGTTCTCGGTGCCGAACCCGACGCCGGGGCAGGCGGACGAGTCGCACTTCTACATGCTCGAGATGCTCCCGTATCCCTCGGGCAGCCTGCACATGGGGCACGTCTTGAACTACACACTCGGCGATGTCGTCACGCACTACCGGCGACGTCAGGGCACCACAGTGCTGCGACCCATGGGCTTCGACTCGTTCGGGCTGCCGGCTGAGAACGCGGCGATCAAGGACGGGGGCCACCCGCTCGAGATCACGGAGCGCAACATGAAGGCGATCCGCACCCAGATGCACCGCATGGGGTGGGCGATCGACTGGGAACGTGAGGTCTCGGCGCACGAGCCGACCTTCTACCGCTGGACGCAGTGGATCTTCCTGAAGTTCCTCGAGCGCGGGCTCGCCTACAGGAAGGAGGCGCCCGTCAACTGGTGTCCGAACGACCTGACCGTGCTGTCGAACGAGCACGTCGTCGACGGGCGCTGCTGGCGCTGCGGTGCCGTCGTCGAGACCCGAAGCATGGAGCAGTGGTTCTTCAAGATCAGGGACTACGCCGACGTCCTCCTCGACGACCTTGCGACGATCGACTGGCCGGAGCGGACGAAGAAGATCCAGACGCAGCACATCGGCCGGTCGGAGGGTGCGGAGATCGTGTTTCAGATCGACGATCTCGACCTCGACGTGCCGGTGTTCACCACGCGCCCCGACACGCTCTTCGGTGCAACGTTCTTCGTCATCGCGCCCGAGTCGTCGCTCGTGCAGCAGTTGGCCGAGGGTAACGACGAGGTGCTCACCTACGCACGCATCTCCGCCGCGCGGCCCACCGAGGAGCGCGCCGCGCGTGAGAAGAGTGGCGTCTTCACCGGTCGCTACGCGACGAATCCCGTCAACGGCGCGAAGCTCCCGATCTGGGTGGCCGACTACGTGCTGATGGAGTACGGCACCGGGGCGATCATGGCTGTCCCCGCTCACGACGACCGCGACCGCGAGTTCGCAGAGACCTTCGACCTGCCGATCGTGACCGTGATCGACGACGACGGCAGGTTGATCAACTCGGCGCCGTTCGACGGGCAGCGCTGGCAGGACGCGAAGCGCGCAATCACCGACTGGCTCGGCGAGCAAGGGAAGGCCGAGCCGTCGGTCAACTATCGCCTACGCGACTGGAGTTTCTCGCGTCAGCGCTACTGGGGTTGCCCGATCCCCGTCGTCTATTGCGAGCAGGATGGGATGGTGCCGGTGCCGTTGGACCAGCTGCCGGTCCTCTTACCGGAGGTCGACGACTACCGGCCGAAGGGCAAGCCGCCGCTCGCGTCCAACCTCGACTTCATCCGAACGACCTGTCCCACGTGCGGCGGGCCTGCCGAGCGCGAGGCCGACACCATGGACACGTTCGTCGATTCGTCCTGGTACTTCCTGCGCTACACCGATCCGCGCAACGACGCAGCGCCGTTCGATCGGGCGATCGCGGACTACTGGATGCCGATCGACCAGTACATCGGTGGCATCGACCACGCAAAGGGGCACCTGCTCTACTCTCGCTTCTTCGTCAAGGTGATGAACGACCTTGGACTGCTCGGCTTCCGTGAGCCATTTCAGAGGCTCTTCCACCAGGGGTGGGTGAAGCTCGACGGCAAGCGGATGTCGAAGTCGCAGGGTGGTGTCTCGCCGAACGAGCTGATCGATCGTTTCGGGGCCGACGCGATCCGTATCTACATCTGTTTCCAGGGTCCCGCCGACCAGGACATGGACTGGACGCCGGACGGGATCGAGGCGACGGTGCGGTTCGTGCGCCGGCTGTGGCGCGTCGTGCACGAGGCGGCAGCGCAGCCCGCATCGCCCGCAGGCGTCGATACGCCGCTCGTGCGCAAGGCGCACGAGACGATTGCGCGCGTCACCGACGACATCGGGCGCCGCTTCGTCTTCAACACCCCGATCTCGGCGGTGATGGAGCTCGTCAACGAGCTCTCGAAGGCGCCTGGCGACCCTGCTGCACGCTTCGCCGCGGAGACGGCGGTCTCGGTGCTGCAGCCGTACACACCGCACGTTGCAGAGGAGCTCTGGCAGGCGCTGGGCCACGACGAGCGCGTCATGGACGAGCCGTGGCCGCGCGCCGACCAGGCCATGCTCCACCACGAGACGGTGCAACTCGTGCTGCAGGTGAACGGCAAGGTGCGCGACCGCGTCGAGGTGCCCGCTGGCCTTTCGGAAGCGGAGCTCATCGAGCACGCGCGCGCCTCCGAGAAGGTGCGAGCGCACCTGGCGGGAGTCGAGGGGCGCGTGGTCGTCGTACCGGACAAGCTCGTGAACATCGTCGTCTAGCACTCGTGGTTGCACCACTACCGTCACTGCGTCCGCAGTCACGAACGTCGGGACGCGACGCTCCTCCGGGCTTTGCGGCCCCCGGCCGAGAAGAGTCTCCACGTGACGAACGGAGACGGCGTCGCCGAAGCCTTCATGGTGTCGTAGGACGAGGAGCGAACGCCGTATCTCGGTGACACGTGGTTTCTCCGCATGCTGGGAGAGCTCGGCGCGGGGCGAAACCGGCTCGTTGAGTCGACCGCAGGCGCTCCGCTTCCCACGCCGCCGCCGCTCGGAGACCGGGAGCGCTTCGCCGGGACCCCGGTGCGTCTGACCGAGCAGGGCAGGGGCGTCCTCGCCGGCGGTGCCGATCGCGTCGAGCTGCTCCCGCTCGACCGCTTTGTCGGCGGGGTGCACATGCTCTCCGGTGCGCCCTGGCGGTGGGATTGGGTGACGCGCGTGCTCGTTGCACCTCTCCGCTGACCGCGCAGCATTTCGTTGCACTCTCGGCCCGGAGACGTCACCCACACGTGACACTCGCTCCGGCACCGTTCGGAGGGTGGACGGTCGTTCCCTCACGGTGGCGCAGCGGCGCCTCATCGCAGCCGGGGTCGTGTGCCTCGTCGCGCTGGCCGTCGCCTGGCGGCACCTCGGCTCACATGCGACCGCCGCGCCCCTCGCGGTCGCCCCTCTCGTGCCGCGTGGCTCTGCTGCAAACGGCTCTGCTGCAAACGGCTCTGCTGCAAACGGCTCTGCTGTAAACGGCTCTGCTGTGGAGGGTTCTGCTGCACCCCGACTCGTCGTCGATGTCGCGGGGGCCGTTCGACGGCCGGGTCTCTACCGCCTCGAGCGGGGGGCACGCGTCGCGGATGCGGTCGCGCGGGCCGGGGGCCTGACGCCCCGCGCCGAGCGGACGGCGGTCAACCTCGCTGCGCCGCTCGCCGACGGGGAGCAGGTTCTCGTCGTAGCCCGAGGCTCGCCGGTCGTCGGTGGTGCAGCCTCGCCCGGAGCTGCTGCTGCCGGTCCGGTCTCGCTCAGCTCGGCGACCGCAGAACAACTCGACACCCTTCCGGGGGTTGGTCCCGTCACAGCGCAGAAGATCGTTGACTACCGCCACGCGCACGGGCCGTTCACCTCGGTCGACGGGCTCGATGCCATCCCGGGGATCGGCCCGGCGAAGCTCGCAGACCTGCGACCACTCGTCGTCCCGTGACGCGGGTCCTGCCCGCCCACGCCGTCGCCGCGGGATTGGCGTTCGGGCTGGCCGGCTCGGACGGTCTGCGACTCGGGCTCGAGTCGGTGGCGTCGCTCGCCGTCGTGGCTTTGCTCGTGGCCGTGCTCTCGATGTCGAGCACCCTTCGCCTCGTCGCGCTCGGGGTGGTGGCAGTCGCCGCGGGGTGGTGGTGGGGTGGCGTTCGGCTCGACGAGCTCGACCGGAGCCCGCTCCGTGCGGACGTCGATCGTTCGGCACGTGCGCTCGTCGAGGTGACGGGCGAACCTCGGGTCGGGCAGTTCGCCCAGCGTCTCCCAGGCCGCGTCCTGCGCTACGGAGTCAAGGCGCTCGACGAGCGGGTCGAGCTCGATCTGCCGCTCGGTCGCGCCCCGCCGCAGGGCGCCCTCGTCAGCGTGCTGGCGGTCGTCCGCCTGCCGCCCGGCCCGTCGCACGGCTTCGACGATCGCACGTACCTCAGGCATCAGGGCGTCCACGTCGTTCTGAGGGTCGATGAGTGGCACCTCACGGGTCGTCGAGGAGGGCGCGGTGGCCTTGCAGACAGGCTCCGCGGTTGGCTCCGCCGCGCTTCAGCGCCCGGCCTGACGGGAGAGCGGCGCGCGGTCCTCGAAGGTGTGCTGCTCGGCGACGACCAGGGGCTCTCGCCGGCCCTCCAGGCGAGCTTCCGGCGCTCGGGCCTCTATCACCTGCTCGCCGTTTCAGGACAGAACGTCGTCCTCCTCGCCGGAGGCGTGCTCGCGCTCGGAGTGCTGGTCGGAGTTCCGCGCACCTGGGGCCACCTCGGCGCGCTGGCTGCGATCGCCGCCTACGTGCTCGCGGTCGGCCCGCAAGCGTCGGTGATCCGAGCGGCGGTCGCGGGCGCAGCCGTCTCGATCGCGTGGCTCGGCGGTCGCGAGCGTGACCCCTGGCATGTCCTCCTCGTCGCGGCGGTCGTGCTCCTCGGCTGGAATCCCTACACGGTCTTCGACCCAGGGTTCCAGCTCTCGTTCGCGGCCGTGCTCGCGATCTTCCTCGCCGCCGGCCGGGTGACACGCCTGCTCGAGGGGTATCCGGTGCCGCACTCACTCGCGCTGGCCGTTGCGATCTCGACGGTCTGCAGCCTTGCGACGACACCGATCCTCTGGTTGCAGTTCGGCTCGGTGCCGCTCCTCGGCGTCGTCGCGAACGCACTCGTCGAGCCTGCGGTCGGCCCGCTGCTCGGTCTCGGCCTCGTCACCGCCGCGATCGACCCGGTCTCGCCGACGCTGGCGGCGATCCTCGCCACCGGAAACGGCTGGATCGCCGCCTACATCGCCGCTTCCGCCCGCCTGATCGCGTCGATCCCCTTCGCGCAGGCAAACGGCCGCGCCGCGGCACTCGCAGCGAGCGGCGCCCTGGCGGCCGCGGCCTATGCTTGGCGGCGATGGCGGATGAGCTCAAACCTGTCTACCTGATCGCCGGTAATGACCGGCCGAAGGTCGACCGGGCGGTCGGCAGGCTGCGCGCACGGTACGAGCCCGACGCCGTCGAGGCTCACGCTGCGCAGGAGACGAGCGGCGACGACGCAGTCGCCGCCTGCAACGCCCTCGGCCTCTTCGGCTCCGGCTCGCGGTTGATCGTGGTCGACGGTGTCGAGGTCTGGAAGGCGCCGGACGCGAAGGCGGTCGCCGAATACCTGAAGACGCCGATGCCGGGTACGACACTGGCGCTCGTCGGGGCCGAGCTGAAGAAGGATGCGCCGATTGCGAAGGCGGTGACCGCCGGGAAGGGCGAGGTCTTGTTGTGGGACGTGGCACAGCGAGCCGTGGCCCGCTGGGTTGCGGAGCAGTTCAAGGTGCACGAGGCGCGCGCGGAGCCGGAGGCGTGCCGACTGCTCGCAGAGCTCGTGGGCGAGAATCTCTACGACCTCGCAAGCGAGGTCGAGAAACTCGCGACGTGGGCCGACGGGGCGGAGCTCACCGAAGCCGACATCGACGCGCTCGTCGCGGCCAGGGCCGACTCCCCGCCGTGGAACCTCACCGATGCCTGGGGAGCGCGCGACGTCGGCGGCGTGCTGCGTGAGGCCGAGAAGATGCTCGACCGGACGGGCGACCCACGCTCGAAGACGATCCCACGCGTCGTTGGAAGCCTGAACAAGCACATCCGGAGCGCGCGGCTGGCGCACCGTCTCGAGTCGCAGGGGATGTCGCCGGCCGATGCCGCCGCGAAGCTCGGTCTCAAGCCGTATCCCGCCCAGAAGCTCTTCGCGCAAGTGCGGAACTTCAGTTCCGCCGAGCTCGACGGCGCGCTCGTCCGACTTGCTGACCTCGATCATGCGCTGAAGGGTGGCTCGCGGCTTGCGAATGAGCTCGTGCTCGAGCTCGTGCTCGTCGAGATCACGGCCGAGCACGAGGCCGTTCGCAGCTGAGGACTACGAGTTCGCGCGAGCGCTCGCCGCAAGGCGGGCTGCCTGCGACTTCTTCCGTGCACCGGCATTCTTGTGCAGCGCGCCGCGCGCGACCGCCCGGTCGATCAGCTGCACGAGGCTTCGGTGCTCGGCATCGATCGTCGCCGCGTCGCCCTCGGACACGACCGTCTGCAGGCGCTTCGCGAGCGTCTTGATCGAGGAGGTGTAGCGCAGGTTCTCGATCCGCTCCTCGGCGGCGATCCGGACTCGCTTCTTTTGCTGCTGAATGTTCGGCATCTCGTGGGAAAAAAGGCCGCTTGAACGGGCGCCGCGATGGTAGCAGCGCCCAGGGGTTTGTCCGGAACGTCGTCAAGGGCGCCTGACAGGCGTCACGCACGGCGCCGCGTGTCATTCGCTGCGTCCACGTTCCGGACAGGTCCCTCCTGCTACCGCCCACTGCTTCCAGCCGCCGACGGCCCGCGTAACGTTCGGCGGCGTGGCCGACGACGTGACGCCCGGTCCCGGCGAGACGGAGGATCCCGCCGCGACTCCGGTCGCCGCGCGCCCCGTCCGGAGGCTCGCGCTCTCGACCGCGATCTTCTCGGTCGCGACCGGCATCTCACGGGTGCTGGGTCTCGTTCGAGAGGTCGTCGCGAAGAACTACTTCGGGGTGCAAGGACCGGTCAACGCGTTCCAGATCGCATTCCTCGTCCCGAATACGATTCGCGCGCTCGTCGCCGATGCCGCGCTCTCGTCTGCGTTCGTGCCCGTTTTCAGCGACCTGATCGAGAAGGGCGAGCGGAAGCGCGCCTGGCGGGTCGCGTCGAGTCTCTTCTGGCTGACGCTGCTCGGACTCGGTGGGGTGACGGCGCTCTTCGTCCTCGTCGCTCGCTTCGTGATGCCACCGCTCTATCCGCACTACCACCCACTGCTGATCGGGCTATCGCAGGTGCTGTTCCCGATCGTCGCGCTCCTCGGGGTCTCCGGGATCGTCGTCGGGATTCTCAACACCTACGACGAGTTCTCGATCCCGGCGCTCACACCCGTCGCCTGGAATCTCGTGATCATCGCCGGGCTCATCTTCGGGGTCCCGCACGTTCACGGCGCCGACCACAAGCTGTACGTCTATGCGGGCGCGATCCTCGCCGGCACGGTCGTGCAGGTGCTGCTGCCGATTCCCTGGCTGCGCGGGAAGGACGGCCGGCTGACGCTCGTGATCGACTGGCGCGACCCGTCGGTCAAACAGGTCTTCAAGCTGATGCTCCCGGTCACGCTCGGGCTCGGGCTGATCAACATCAACGCCCTGATCGACGGCGTCATCGGCGGCTGGCTGATCACGTCGAACGCACCGTCCGAGATCGACGCCGCCTTTCGCATCTACATGCTTCCGCAGGGAATGTTCTCGGTCGCGGTGGCGACGATCCTCTTCCCTTCGCTCGCGCGCTACGCCTCCCGTGGCGACCTGGACGGCTTTCGGCGGACGACCGAGGTCGGCCTCCGACAGATCGCGTTCCTGCTCGTGCCTGCAAGCGTCGTCTCGGCCGTGCTCGCCGAGCCGATCACGCGCCTCATCTACCAGCGGGGTGCCTTCACGCCGGCACAGACCCCGATCGTGGCCGCCTGTCTGGCTGCGCTCTCCGCAGGCCTCGCGTTCAACGGCACGATGCTGATGCTGAACCGCGCCTTTTTCAGCCTGCAGGAAAACTGGATCCCGACGTGGGTGGCGCTTGCAAACCTGTTTCTGAACGCGATCCTCGACGTCGCGTTCTCCCCACTCGGGACGTGGGGGATCCCGCTCGCCACCGCCCTCGTGAACATCGGCGGCACGGCGGCCCTCCTCGTGCTCCTGCACCGCCGCCTCGGGCGAATCGGCTTCGACGATGTGGCTGCCTCCTTCGTACGCATCGCCGCGTCCGGCCTGGTCGCCGGTGGAATCGCATTCGGCGTCTGGAAGCTGTTCGACGGCGTCGCCGGGCGGTCGCTCGGAGGGCAGGCGGCGTCGCTCGGGCCCGCGCTCGCCGCCGCGGTGCTTGCGTATTTCGTCGCGGGAAAGCTGCTCGGAGTGAGCGAGATGCAGGCGCTACTCTCCTTGCGGGGCCGCCGTTCGAGCGGCTGACACGCCATGGACCAGCAGCACATCCGCAACTTCTCGATCATCGCGCACATCGACCACGGCAAGTCGACCCTCGCCGATCGCATTCTTCAGCTCACGGACACCGTTTCGGCGCGCGAGATGCGCGACCAGTTGCTCGACTCGATGGATCTCGAGCGTGAGCGCGGGATCACCATCAAGGCGCAGGCGGTCCGCGTGCAGTGGAAGGGGCACCAGCTGAACCTGATCGACACGCCCGGGCACGTCGACTTCACGTACGAAGTCTCTCGCTCGCTGCAGGCGTGTGAGGGTGCGCTGCTCGTCGTCGATGCGGCGCAGGGCATCGAGGCCCAGACGCTCGCAAACGCGTATCTCGCGATCGAGAACAACCTGGAAATCGTCCCGGTCGTGAACAAGATCGACTTACCGGCGGCAGATCCGGAGCGCGCTTCCGCGGAGGTCGCCGACCTGATCGGTGACGACGCCACGCGTGTCCTGCGTATCTCTGCGAAGACGGGCCAGGGGGTGGCAGAAGTGCTCGATGCGATCGTCGAGCGCATCCCGCCGCCCGCGGGCGACGTGGCTGCTCCGGCTCGTGCTCTCATCTTCGACTCCTCGTACGACCAGTACCGCGGCGTGGTCGCGTTCGTACGCGTCGTCGACGGCGTCTTCCACCCACGCGACTGGGTGCGTGCGATGGCGCAAGGGACGCGCTTCGAAGCGCAGGAGATCGGCTTCATGTCCCCCACCAACCGGCCCGTGCAGGAACTGAGCGCAGGCGAGGTCGGCTACGTGATCACCGGGCTGAAGGACGTCTCCGAGCTCCGCGTCGGCGATACGCTCACCTCCGACCGTGCCGGCGCGACCGAGCCGCTGCCCGGCTACAAGGAGGTGAAGCCGATGGTGTTCGCCGGCCTCTTCCCGACCGACTCGGATCAGTACCCGGAGCTGCGTGACGCGCTCGAGCGGCTGAAGTTGAACGACGCGGCGCTCTTCTACGAGCCAGAGACGTCACAGGCCCTCGGCTTCGGCTTTCGCTGCGGGTTTCTCGGCCTGCTGCACATGGAGATCGTCCGCGAGCGTCTCGAGCGGGAGTTCGATCTCGACCTGCTCGTGACTGCGCCGAACGTCGCCTACCGCGTGCGGCCGATGAACGGGGAGTGGACGGAGGTGCACACGCCGTCGGACTTGCCGGAGGCGGTCGAGGATGTGGAGGAGCCGTATATCAAGGCCTCGATCATCGTTCCCAAGGAGTTCGTCGGCGCCGTGATGGAACTGAACAACGACCGGCGTGGACGCTTCGACCACATGGAGTACCTCTCGCCCGAGCGCGTGCACCTCACCTACGAGTTGCCGCTCGGCGAGATCGTCCTCGACTACTACGACCAGCTGAAGTCGCGCACGCGCGGTTATGCGAGCTTCGACTACGACATCACAGGGTTCCAGCCCGGCAACCTCGCACGCGTCGACATCCTCGTCGGCGGGGAGTCCGTCGACGCGCTCTCGCTGATCGTGCACCGCGACTTCGCCTACGAGCGCGGGCGCCAGCTCGTGGAGAAGCTGCGCGAGGAGATCCCGCGCCAGATGTTCGACGTCGCGATCCAGGCGGCGATCGGAGCGCGTGTGATCGCGCGGGAGACCGTGAAGGCGCGGCGCAAGGACGTGCTCGCGAAATGCTACGGCGGCGACATCAGCCGAAAGCGGAAACTGCTCGAGAAACAGAAGAAGGGCAAGAAGCGGATGAAGAACGTCGGCGGGGTGGAGGTGCCGCAAGAAGCGTTTCTCGCCGTCCTGAACCTCAACGAGCCGGCGAAGAGGTGATCCGGGCCGATGGCGCTCGAGCTGAAGGCGAACTGCGAGCGCTGCCACACGGCTCTCGCCCCTGACGGATCGTCGGTGATCTGCAGCTTCGGGTGCACGTTCTGCCCGACGTGTGCGGTGCAGCTCGGTCACGTCTGCCCGAACTGCGGCGGCGAGCTTGTCCTACGCCCGCGTCTCAAGGCGTGAGTCGCGTACCCGCGCGGCACCTCTATCTCCACCTCCCGTTCTGCGCCTCTCGCTGCGGCTACTGCGACTTCGTCACCGTCGTCGGCCGAAGCGGCGAGCACCGCCGCTACGTGGATGCGCTGCTCCGCGAGCTCGGTCTGCGCCGTGAGGTGCTCGCGCCGACGGTGGAGACCGTCTACCTCGGCGGCGGCACGCCCACCTACACCGAGGCGATCGAGCTCGAACGGCTGCTCGCTGCGTTGCCGCGCGCCTCCGAGGTGACGGTCGAGGCGAACCCCGAGACGGTCACGGACGAGCTCGCGGAGCTGCTCGTGCGTGCCGGCGTCGATCGTGTCTCCCTCGGCGCTCAGACGTTCGCGCCCCGGCTTCTCGCCGTCCTCGGCCGTGATGCCCAACCTGACGACGTCCGACGCGCAGTCGATCGACTCCGCGGTGCCGGTATCGACAACATCTCGCTCGATCTCATCTACGGCATCCCGGGCCAGGAGGCCGCCGACCTCGATCGCGATCTCGACGAGGCACTGGCGCTCGAGCCCGAGCACGTCTCCGCCTACGAGCTCGAAGCCAAGCCGGGAACTCGCTTCACGCACGCACACGGGCCGGAGTTGAAGCGGCAGGCCGACGCACTGGAGACCTCGTTCGAGCAGGTCGTCGAGGCACTGACCGCCGCTTCCTATCGCTGGTACGAGACGGCGAGCTTCTGCCTGGAGCCGGCTCGAGCGGGCGGGCGCGACCTGCGGGCACGTCACAACCTCGGCTACTGGCTCGGCCACGACTACCTCGGGCTCGGCGTGGGAGCTGTCAGCACGATCGAGACGAGGCGCTGGCGCAATCGGGCATCGCTCGGGCGTTACCTCGCGGCGCTCGAGGGCGGCCTCCTGCCGCCGCACGAGACCGAGGATCTGCCGCCGGGTGTCCGCGTCATCGAGCAGATCATGCTCGGCCTCCGCCTGGACGAGCCGCTCCCGCTCGCGGGCCTGGAAGCGGCGCTCGACAGGGGCGAGCTCGATCGGCTGGAGAGGCTCGGGCTGGCCGTGCGCGACGGCAGCAGCCTCGTGCTCACGGCCCGTGGTCGCTTCCTCGGCGGCTGCGTCACGGCTCGCCTGCTCGCATGACGGCTCGCCAGACCGAGACGAACGAGGAGAGGCTGCACAGTGGTGCGTGGTGTCTTCAGGCGCCCTGCTGACCCGTTGGACAGGCCCGTATCCCGGGCTGCCGGGCGGTCCGGCCGAGCGCACTCCCTACCATTAAAGGCCCGTCCGCTCCGGCACTCATGCCGACTGCGCTCCAGTGCGGCGCCAGACCTCGAATCGCCGCGTGTGGCTTCGTGGCGAGCTGAGGGAAGCCGTGCATGAGATGTACCCCTGTGGTACCCCGACGCGCGACGCGCCGTGTGGAGCGGCCGGCGAAGTCGTTGGTCGGTGCTCCGTGGCTAGGAGACGGTTCGGCCCAGCAGGGACTCGACACCGCCGGTCCGTGGTGCGCAACCTGTAACTACCTGTGCGGGAGGCAGAGTTACTCGCCCTTTGAGGGCTCCCGGCTTGCGCAGGAGTAACTGCCTTTCAGACCTGCCGCGCGTGCGAGCATCCTCTGGTTCGCCTGCAGGATTGGCTTCCTGCCCCTACAGGTTTGGAAGAAGCCAGGTGCATGACGGCGAGTCGGTGTCGGACGCTCGCGCGTAGACCCTGAAGGGATTCCCTACGCGCCAGCTCCATCCCTCGATTTACAGGGGTGAGCAAACAACCAAAGTTTGACGTACGAGCCCCCTCGCTGATTTCAGGCGAGAGCACACTGGCCCAGGCGAACACCTGGCGATGATCAGGGTGTACGCAGGCCGTCGACCGTTACGGTCTTGATAAGCCCGGCAACGGATCGCGCCAGCTTAGGGTTCGACGTGACAAGCGCGTCTGCTTGGAGTGTGACCAGCGCAACGTACTCGGCGTCGTAGGTCGTCTCCCAGCCGAGTTGCTCCGCGATCTTCCACGCTTGTCGCTGAAGTGCTCTATCTCCGAGGAAGCGGACTTTCAGCGACGCGGCATTCAGGCGCGAGACACGCTCCAGTCCTTCGGCCACTGAGATCTCGCCGTTTCGTGCCGCGTCGTACAGCGCCGCGAGCGCCTGTGACCGAACGAGCGTCGGCGCGAAAAGTCGATGGCTCGGCGCAACCTCAATATCCCCGGAGGCCATCAGCAGCAGCGTCTCGCAATCGATGACGAACCGGGCCACCGCAGCGAAACGCTACATGCTCTTACTCGGGCGGCATCAGGAACACTGGCCCAAACCAGCGACGCACCATCGGGCGCAGGAGTAAGGTCTGTCTGGGAGGTTGGTCCGAGGATGATGGGTTGTCGCCTTGTTGTCTCGATTCCGATCGCAGTAGTGATCGCAGCCGCGACTGCTTCGGCGGCTCCGTCGGATCAGGTGCGCTGGACTGCTCTGCGGCGACCTCTGCATTTGCCGATCGTGGCTCCTGGATCACGTTGTCCGGTGAGCAAGGTCGGCCGCAGTGTTCCCTGGGGGCGAATCCGCATCTTCGGCGCGAGCGGGATAGGGCCGGGGCCGGTCTATCCGGGCCTTGGCGCCACGTCCGGTCTCTTGAACGCCACCAAGGACACGCAGTACGGGGGGCTGTGGGAAGGCGAGAAGGTGTTCTGGTACGTCGCTCCGAGCTATCGCGGTCGCGTTCTGATTCGCGGTAGGCGCCTCGACGGACCCGGTTGGCTCGGCTTCAACGGCACCCGGGTTCCAAAGGACGAGCTGCGGATCGAGCCCTACAACACGGTGAGCTGGTCAGGGCAACCGAGATATTCGCGAGGGATACCGAGCGGGGTTCGCGCGCTCACCTCGGGCTGTTACGGCGCGCAGTTCGACGGCACGACATTTTCCAAAGTCGTCGTGTTCACGATCGACCTCGCACCATGACCTAACGCTGGAGCCTCAGCGTGTACTCCGGGGCACTCGCGCACGCAAGTGATGCTCGGCCCCGCGCTCCCATAATGTCATTTCCAAGCCCTCGCGAACCTTGCCAAGGAAGGAGATGACGTGGACGACGAAACGAATCCCGCGCGCCTAACCAAAGAAGAACTCGAAATCCTGAAGCACATCGGTGCCGCGTACTCGGCATTTGCAGAACTCGAGGTGTACCACCCAGCAGATCACGACGAGTTCGCGTTTCACATCCACGCAATGGGGCGAATCGTGCTGGCACGCTCGGCTTCACGCGCCCACCCTGAACGTGGATGGGTCAAGAAACCAGCCGCCGCTCCGAGCAACTAGCGCACGTCACCGGGGGACAATCCCGGACGCTGGCCCATGCGAGCCAATTGGTGTCTGACACCGGGGATCGCAGACATCAGGCTCACCGGCGACTCGGTGTCAGACACCTTTTGCGCCGGCCGCAGCGGTCAGTCGTTAGGGTGCACCGCGGAACGCTGGCACAGGCGACACGCGGACCTCGTGTCATGCCGAGATCGTATGGTCAGGTAGTGCGGAAGCGCGTTTGGCTACCGATCTCAGTGGCTTGCCTGGCTCTGGCCGCCCCTGCGACTGCGGGACCGTTCTTAGACTGGTCGCGACCCTCGGCCACGCGCGTTGGTGACGTTGTTCGCGTGCAAGCGGGCGCAGGGGTGCGGATGAATGCACTTCTCCCGCTGTACTTAGTCAAGGCGAAGGACTCTCCGCCACTGCACACGTGCACGCTTCGCAACGGATCCGCCGCGAGCTGCCCCACAACAAGCCTGGGGCCACCGCGCGGAGGCAAGTACCACCAGATCGCAACGCTGAACGTGCGGCACGCGAACACCGTCCGAGTGTCGTTCCGCGTGCCGCAGCTAGCGCCGGGTTCTTACGTCTACGTCCTCTATTGCGGCCCCTGCTGGCGGGGGCCCCGCGGAAGCCTGATCGCGTTCAAGTACGCGAGCGCACCGATCCTCACGGTCCTCAGATAACCGTCCGCTCAGGCGTCTGTGAGACTCGATTGGTCGGTCCGTCAGGGGCCGTTGCCAGGCTAGGTCGCTCGTGTCGTTCGTGACTCTTCAGGCGTCAGGCCGCTGTTGTGTGCCTTCGCAATGAATCGTCCGGGCGTGCACGCGACACCTCGTTCTCCCGATTCATCGACCGGGGTCTCTTGCAGCCCTTCTATGCTCCGCTAGCCGTGATACCCATGGGTGAGATTCGAGTCATGCAAACCCTGGCCCAGGAGGTCTTTCGCATCCAGCCGAAGATCGTGGACATGACGATGGGCGAACTCGCATATCAGGGCGCGATGGGAAGCACGGATTTGACGGACAATTCGGCCTACCGAATCTGGCAAGAAGACGGGCAACCAGTCGCGTACGCCGTGTTCTGGCCTCCCGCCGTGCTCGAATGGCAGGTGCATCCTGATTATCCCGCGCTTCTTGAGGAAGTCCTTGACTGGTTCGAACCAGTCGCAGACCCGAACGTCGACCTAAAGATGCAGGCGCGCGACCGCGACCTGGACGCTCAAGGCCGCGTTGAAGGAAGGGGGTTCGTTCCAGACGAGGCGGCGCCGTTCATGCGACTCAACATGCGAGATCTTGACGACATTGAGGAACCACAAGTGCCCGCGGGGTATCGGCTCCGCACTGTGAGCGAGTACGACGGTGACATCACGGGACGAGTCGCCGCCCATCAATCTGCTTGGGCAGAGTTCGGCACGCGCGTCACGGTGGACACGTATCCGTCAGTCATGGACACATGGCCTTATCGAAGCGACCTCGACTTTCTAGTCGAAGACGCTGATGGTCGATGTATCGCGTTTGCACTCGGCTGGTACGACGAGATGAACAAGGTCGGTGAATTCGAACCGGTCGGCACCGATCCAGGTTCTCGTCGGGTCGGACTCGGACGTGCGGTCAACTTGTTCGGCTTACATCGCTTTCGCGATGCCGGAGCAACCCATGCCATTGTCGCCTGCCGTGGCGATTCAGGACACCCGGCTCCGTGCCTCCTTTATGAATCGGTGGGCTTCCGGGAGATTTCGCGCCAGCGGAAATACGTGCGGCCCTCCTAGGTTCGCTCGCGACCTCGCGAGATGTTCGAGGGACATACAGCAACACTCGCGCATGCGAGGGCGCTAACCCGTGCATGCACCATCTCTCCCCAATTGACCAGCGAGCGTGTCCCGAACTCCGCTTTAGGATCGCGACATGAGCGCAGTTGACGCCGCGGTCGCAGTGGCCGACGCACACGGAGTGCATTGTGAGAAGCCTGTCGTGTTACGCGAGGCGTGGCACGTGCTTGTGTACCTGCGGCCGTCACCAGTCGTCGCGCGCGTGACAAGCGGCGCTCCCGGCGTAGATCCGGCCGACGTCGAACGGGAGCTCAGCGTTGCCCAACACGCGGCTCGCGCAGGCGCACCAGTCGTCCAGCCGAGCGACCTGCTTCCGCCTGGCCCACACCGCTATGACGGACATACTCTGGTCTTCTGGACATACCTCATACAGGCCGGGAAACTCGACCCGGCTGCTGCTGGCCGAGGACTCCGCACGATCCACGACTCGCTTGCAGACTACGACGGCGAACTTCCCCGTGCGGGCCGCGCAGAGGAGGTACGCGCGATGCTCGCCCCTCTGCCGCCGTGCGACGATATCGAGCTCCTTTGCGAACTCGCCTCGCGCGAACTTCCCGCGGGCCAGGCGCTGCACGGCGACGCCCACCTGTTCAACTGCATCCAAACACCTACCGGTCCTATCTGGCACGACCTGGAGACGGCATGCCGCGGCCCGCGCGAGTACGACCTCGCCGCGCTCGTGTTACGCGACCACTCGGGCGATCCACAGCCGGAAGCTCGGACGGCCACCGCGGCCTACGGCCCCTACGACGAGGAGATGCTCGAGCAGGCGCTCCCGGTGTACGCCGCTTGGGTCGCCGCATCCTTCATGGTTGCGATCGCCCGCCGCCCCGACGCCGCGCCAGCCCTTGAGCGGCAGTTGAAATTCCTGCGACGCTTCCGCAGTTAGACGACCGGCGCGCTCAGAGTGCCTTCGCGCACACTGGCCCAGGCGACGGAAGCGCCTACAGGCGATCTCGGACGCGCGCGACGAACGCTGCGATTTGCTCTGAATCGCCATGCGGGGCGTCTGGAAGTTCGTCGACGGCCATCCACGAAGTGCCAGCCGGAACGCCGGGATAGCGAGGGTAGAGACGCTGGTGAAAATGCTCGACTCCGAGTCCGATGACGGCGACATGCACCCGCTCGGCACCCTCAACTCGAAGCCCTCTCGCGATCGCGCGAGCGGCCCACGCAACGGACGCCGCCTCAGACTCAGTGAGGTCGCTCAGGTGATCAACGTGCCTCCGAGTCGCGACGATGCAATGCCCGAGGTAGGGTCTTGGATTTCCTTCTGTCGGTGGAATGTGGAAGGCGATTACCTGGTCGTCGTCCCACAACAGACCACCGGGTAGCTCGATCTGACCCGCAACCTCGCGGCAGACGAGGCACTCAACACTGATCACGTGATCCTAAGAGATCTTCGGGGTGCATTCCGGAACGCTCGCGCCTCCGACCGAACATCCTCGCTGGAGAGCCCCGGTGCCAACGGCCCGGATACGCTCAGAGCCATGACCACCGCGGACTTGTCGGACCCGTGGCCTGAAGTCTTCTTGCTGATGTGGGAGGCATACACCGCCGGAACGATCCCCGTCGGCGCGGTAATCACCGATCAAACAGGCGCTGTCGTGAGCCGCGGACGAAACAGAATCTTCAACGACGGAAGCGGCAAGCAACTTGGACGCTCGAGGCTCGCGCACGCCGAGATCAACGTCCTTCTCCAACTCAGCTCGCAGCACACGTATGAGACCTACACGCTCTACAGTGCTCTTGAGCCGTGTCATTTGTGCCTGTCGGCCGCGATCTCGACTCGCGTTGGCTCCCTGGAGTACGCCTCAAGCGATTCATACGGCGGAGCGATTGGCAAGTTGCTTCCGAGCCGCGATCACGAGGCTCATCCGCTCAACGTCACCGGGCCACTCAAAGGGCCAGCTGGTCGCCTCCCAGAGATGCTCCTCGTCGCCCACATGCTCTGGCGAGTCCCGAAGGGAGATGTCGCGGGGTTCTATCGCCACACGAACCCTGATCTGGTCGCCGAGGCTGAGTCGCTTCCGAATCCCGACGCGGACGCGACTCTCAACGACCTCTTCGCGATGCTCGCGTGACATCTCAAGGTGCATTCCTGAACTCGCCCGTGACTGTGTCCCTTGGCGTTCAAACGGCCTTCAGTGTATGCACGCTGCTATCGCGTTTCTCGCCTGCCCGCCGTCGCTGTACAGCACCTTCCCCAGGCGTTGATCATGAGCGTCGCCAATCCGGCGTTCCGCCTCCATCGCCCGCTTAGCTGCTCTCGCCGATCGAAAGACCGAGACAACCGTTTCGTTACCACCGCGAACGTAATCGATCGTC
>JBBSEJ010000023.1:0-36485 GCA_038239825.1 Gaiellales bacterium | reverse complement strand
GCTTGCTCGGCTGGGTGATGTCCGCCTGAGCAGGGAGGATTGGAGGTGTCGAGTCCCCGTCTCCCTGCCCAGGAGGATCACCATGCAGGTGAAGCGTTCGGATCTGGTCGAGAGCGTACAAATCGTGGCGGACGCCGACCGTTTGACCTCGCGGGCGGGCACGGCTTTGCTGGTTGGTTTGGCTGACCGGGTCGGGCTGACGGGGGCGTTCGCGGAGGCGATGGGCGGGCTGCGCAAGCGCTGCTCGCGTCACGATCCGGGGCGGACGTTGCGCGACCTGGCGGTGATGCTGGCCGACGGCGGCGACTGTCTGGCCGACCTGAGCGCGCTGCGCGACCAGCCGTCCTCGTTTGGCGATGTCTGCTCCGATGCGACCGCTTGGCGGGCGCTGGCCGCGCTCGACGGTGAGCGGCTGGCGGCGGTACGGAAGGCGCGCGCACGCGCACGCGAGCGCGTCTGGGAGCTGGCGGGGGCGCCCCGCCGCACGATCCTCGACCTGGACGCGACGCTTGTCACGGCCCATTCCGAGAAGGAGCGGGCGGCCGGCACCTACAAGCACGGCTTCGGCTTCCACCCGCTGCTCTGCTACGAAGCGACGACCGAGGAGGCGCTGGCCGGGATCTTGCGGCCGGGCAACGCCGGCGCCAACACCGCCTCAGACCACGTCAGGCTGCTCGAGCTGGCGCTCGCGCAGCTGCCCCAAGACGCGCGCGGCCCCGGCCTGCTTGTCCGGGCCGACTCGGGCGGCGCCACGCACGCCTTCCTCGACCACGTCGTCTCGCTCGGCCTGCGCTTCTCGGTCGGCTTCGACCTGACCGAGCCGGTCCGGGAGGCTGTGCTCGCCCTGCCGGAGCGGGCGTGGCGGCCGGCGCTGACCCAGGCCGGCGAGAAGAAAGACGGCGCGGCCGTCGCCGAGCTCGGGCTCGACCTGTCGCGCTGGCCGGCGGGGGCGCGGGCGATCTGCCGCCGCGAGCGGCCCCACCCGGGGGCGCAGCTCTCCTTCACAGACGACAACGGCTATCGCTTCCAGGTCTTCATCACCAACCAGCAGGGCAGCCGGATCGCCCGGCTCGAGCAGCTGCAGCGCCAACACGCCGTCGTCGAGGACCGGATCCGCTGCGGCAAAGACACCGGCCTCCAGAACCTCCCCTTCCGCGCCTTCCAGCCCAACACGGCCTGGCTCGAGCTCGTCCTCTGCGCGCAAGACCTGCTCGCCTGGACGCAACGGCTGCTGCTCACCGGCGAGCTCGCCCGCTGCGAACCCAAACGGCTGCGCTACCGGCTCCTCCACGTCGCCGGACGGCTCACCCGCCACGCCCGCCGCCTGCGCCTGCACCTGCCGCGCGGCTGGGCCCGGGGCGAGCAGCTGCTCGTAGCCTTCCAGCGCCTGCGCGCGCTCCCGCAGCCGCCATAGCCAGCACGAGCCACCTCCCGAACGCGAACAGGACGACCGGCCCGCCTCGGCCTGCCCACACACAGTGCCCGCGCCGACCCAGCGCCTCACCAGGCCGACCCAGCAACGTCCAGCATCCGCCCCGAACCCAGCCCGAGCACCCGACTCACCGGCAGCGCCGCCCAAAGCCGCCTCACCGAGTTGTTGAACGATCCGGGCTAACCTGCCGCGCGAGATGCGGATCATCGCCGGCACGCACCGCGGACAGCGAATCGCCGCCCCGCGGGGCGCTGACACGCGTCCGACCTCCGACCGCGTGCGCGAGAACGCGTTCAACCTGATCGGGCCGGTCGATGACGCCGATGTGCTCGACGTCTACGCGGGGTCGGGCGCTCTCGGCCTCGAGGCGTTGAGCCGCGGTGCCGCGACCGCGGTCTTCGTCGAGTCGGATCGCGAGGCCTGCCGGACGATCGGCGCGAACCTGGACAAGCTCCGTCTGGAGGGGACCGTCGTCCGTCAGGATGCGGCACGGACGCTCGCCGAGGAGCACCGGAGCTACGACCTGATTCTCTGCGACCCGCCGTATGCATTCGGTGACCACGAACGGATCGCACCGCATCTCGCCCGTCTGCTCGCGCACGACGGGGTGCTCGTGTACGAGTCCTCGGGCCGCGCCGAGCCGCCGTCGGTTCCCGGCCTCGACGTGCGCACCTCACGCACGTACGGGTCCGCACGGCTTACCCTATTCGAACATTGATCACCGCCATCTACCCCGGAACGTACGACCCTGTCACGATGGGGCACGTCGACGTGATCACGCGTGCGGCCCGGATCTTCGACCGCGTGGTTGTCGGGGTCGTCGGGAATCCCCAGCACAAGACGCCACTCTTTGCGGTCGACGAGCGCTGCGGCTTCCTGGGCGAGGCGCTCCAGGAGATCGCGAACGTGGAGGTCGCGGTCTTCAGCGAGCTCGTCGTCGATTTCGCGCGGCGCTTCGACGCAAAGGTGATCGTCAAGGGCCTGCGCGTGGTCTCGGACTTCGAGTGGGAATTCCAGATGAACCAGCTGAACCGCCATCTCGCGCCCGACATCGAGACGGTCTACGTGATGGCAAGCCCCCAGGTCAGCTTCGTCTCCTCGAGTGGGGTGAAGGAAATCGCATTGTTCGGCGGAAATGTCGAGGAGCTCGTGCCAAAGGCCGTCGCGCACCGCCTGCGGGAGATGTTCCCGGACGGCCGTGGTGGCGCTCCGCTTTCGGACCAGGAGTAGACTCCCAGCCATGGACGTCCTCGTTCTGATCGACAAGCTCGACGATCTCGTGCACAACGCGAAAGCGGTGCCGCTCACCGACCAGGTTCGGATCGATCGTGAGGAGATCTACGACATCCTCGATCAGATGCGCGCCACGATTCCCGAGGAGATCAAGCAGGCGCGCTGGATCGTGAAGGAGCGGCAGGAGATGCTCGCGGAGGCGAAGCGCGAGCAGGACAGGCTACTCCAGGAGGCTCGTGAGCAGGCGGTGCGTGAAGCCTCGCAGACCGAGATCGTGAAGCTCGCAGAGCGGCAGGCACAGGAGATCATCGACGAGTCGCGCCGGCAGGCCCGCGAGATGCGCCTCGAGATGGAGGATTGGGCCGACGGCATGCTCGCCACGCTCGAGACGAACCTCGACAAGTTCCTCACGGCCGTTCGTCGCGGGCGCGAGAGGCTGCACGAGCGCTCGCAGGAGTCGGTGGTCGCCGGGATCGGCCCGGTCGACCTCTCCGACAACGGCACGAGCTACTAGGTCCTTCGCTACCCTCGTCTCATGACGAGCTTCAGCCTGCGTCAGGTGAAGCTCCGTCCGGGCGAGCAGCACCGTGAGGAGCTCGAGGTCGAGATGTCGACGCTCGACTTCGGCGGCGAGCGATACCTGCCGGTTCCCGACAAGGTGCCGGCAGCGTTCGAGATCACACGGGCCAACACCGGGACGGTCTTCACCCTCGCCTTCGCCGTTCGCCTTCATGGGCCGTGCTATCGCTGCCTCGGCGATGCCGTGCTCGAACTGCCGATCAAGGCACGCGAGTACCACGACGAGAAGCCGGAGGACGAGGAGATGGCGACGGAGTACGTGCAGGGCAACATGCTCGACGTTTCGGCCTGGGCGCGCGACACGATCGCGCTCGCTCTGCCGAACAAGATCCTCTGCCGACCGGACTGCGCGGGACTCTGCTTCGTCTGCGGGAAGAACCTGAACGACGAGCCGCACTCGCACGAGGAGGTCGAGGCGAACTCGCGCTGGGCGGCGCTCGAAGCGCTACGCGACGAGCTCTGAGCGGCGCTCGAGCAACACGACGTCGCGCCACTCGCCGCGCTTCTCGGCCACCCGCTCGCGGATCCCGACAACGCGAAAGCCGCATCGCACATGCAGGGCGACCGAGGCATCGTTGCCCGCGAGGACACCGGCTTGAATCGTCCAGATGCCGGCTGCATCCGCGCGCTCCACGAGTGCCTCAAGGAGCGCGCGGCCGACACCACCGCCGCGCGCCGCGCGCGCCACATAGACCGAGTCCTCCGTCACACCTCGGTAGCAGGCACGGGGAGAAACCTGCGCGAGCGCAGCCCAGCCGAGGACGCAGTCGCCGGCACGGGCGACGAGCCGGGGTCGGGTCAGGTGCGACGCCTCCCACGTGCGCCAGGCCGGCACCGATTCCTCGAAGGTGCCGAGGTCGAGCCCTTCCTCGTAGATGACAGCACAGGCTGGGCCAGTCCTCTTCGGCAGGTCGTCGATCGTCATAGTGAGATCGTACGAGTCACGTTGAGTCGTTCGAGCAAGCGCCGGTCGTCGGAAAGCGAAATGGGCGGGGGTTCCGACTTCAGAGGTCAGTCATGGAAGAGCCCGGCGGCTCGTCGAGGATTATGCGTCACACACGCGGCACACTTGGTCTGACCAAAGGCGTGGCTCGAACCGGCTCGTCGAATCCCGGCACATCGGGGCGACAAACGCCCCCGCGGAGAACCGTCGTTTGGCGACGGGCCATGCCTCTCGCGGCGAGTGTCGAATAACGGAGCCGTGCGGGGGAACGGCGCCCGTGGAAAGAAGATTTCACTTTTGTTGCCCTCGTTTGGCGTCGGGACGTGGGTCGGGAGGCCATGCCCAGATCGGGCCGCGTACGGCAATCCGGCGGCTCCGCGTGGGTCACACTCGTGTCACACGTGGTCTGACCAGGCGTAGCTCGCAGCGGCTCGGCACGACCCGGACAGCGAGCGTCCAGAACCGCAGGCGGATGCGTGCCGCTGACGAGCCACGAGTGTCACTCAGCGAGCGCCACGCAGCGAAGATGCGCAGCGAGGCCGCACAGCGAGCGCGCGGAACCGCACGCCGACGCGTGCCGCTGATGCGTACCGCCGACGAGTGCGAGTGCCGCACGGGAGGCCGCGCAGTCCACGCAGCGAGTGCTGCGCGGGCGGCGCATCCGCCGCAGGAGGCAGCCGGGGCGACGAGCTCTCCGTACCCTTCAGCCTCGGGCCAGCGTCGGCTAGACTGCCCCGCGCTATGGCCGTCCCCAAGAGAAAAACGTCGAAGGCTCGCCGCGACCAGCGTCGCGCACAGCACAAGGTCGAGCCACCGCGCGTGAGCACCTGCCCTCACTGCGGCTCGCCGAAGCGCTCGCATCGGATCTG
The DNA here is from genome assembly GCA_038239825.1 of Gaiellales bacterium. Taxonomy (GTDB): domain Bacteria; phylum Actinomycetota; class Thermoleophilia; order Gaiellales; family Gaiellaceae; genus PALSA-600. The sequence continues at coordinate 31,429 of JBBSEJ010000023.1, read as the reverse complement.
CCTGACCTGCGGCACGTACAAGGGTCGCGAGATCGAGCCCTTGCGCCTCCCAGCGCCGTAGGGCTGCGATGGCGCGCGTCGCAGTCGACGCACTGGGCGGAGACCAGGCGCCCGATGAGGTGATCCTCGGCGCGCTCGCGGCCGCGCGGGACGGGATCGACGTGACGCTGTACGGGCCCGCCGGGCTCGACACGCGCGGCCTGCCCCTCGTGGAAGCTCCCGACCGGATCGAGATGGGAGAGAAGCCGGCCGAGGCCGTGCGCGCGAAACCGAACGCGAGCCTCGTCGCAGCGGTGCGCGCGGTCGCGGAGCATGACGCCGACGCAGCCGTCTCCGCCGGGAACACCGGGGCGGTCCTGGCAGCAGGACTGCTCTACATGCGTCGTCTGCCGGGCGTGATGCGGCCGGCCATCGCCGTTCCGATTCCCGCGCGGTACGGCCCGTCGGTGCTGCTTGACGCCGGCGCCAACGCCGATGCGCGCGCCGAGCACGTGCTGCAGTTCGCCCACATGGGCTCGATCTTCAGCCAGGAGATGCTCGGCGTCGCAGAACCGACCGTCCGCCTGCTCTCGATCGGCGAGGAGGACGGGAAGGGCAACCTGCTGACGATCCACACCCACAGGCTCCTGCGCAGCGACGACCGACTGAACTTCGCCGGCAACGCCGAGAGCAGCGAGCTCCTCCGTGGTGCGGCCGACGTGGTCGTCACGGACGGCTTCACCGGCAACATCGCCCTGAAGCTCCTCGAAGGCACGATTCGCGAGTTGCTCGATGCCCTACGCGAGGAGATCTCCTCGACGACCGCCGGGAAGCTCGGCGGCCTCCTGATCCGGCCGTCGGCTCGCCGGATGCGTCGGCGGTTCGACCCGGACACCTACGGCGGTGCGTATCTGCTCGGCCTGCGCGGTCTCGCCGTGATCGCGCATGGCAACTCCGGCCGCAAAGCTGTTGCGAACGCGATCAGGCTGGCTGGCCGGGGAGTCGAGAACAGAGTCGTCGAGCGCCTCGCGGAGCGGCTCCCGGAGCGTGTCCGTGTATGATCGCGCCGCTTCAGCCCCCCACGACAATGAGGTGACATGGCAGCGTCGCGTGAAGAGGTCTCCGAACGCGTCAAGGAAGTTCTGACGGAACAGCTCGGAGTCGAGGAGGACCAGATCACCGAGGAAGCATCGTTCCAGGAGGATCTGGATGCGGACTCGCTCGACCTCGTCGAGCTGATCATGGAGCTCGAAGACCAGTTCGGGATCAAGATCTCGGACGATGATGCCCAGAAGATCACGACCGTCGGGCAGGCAGTCGACTACGTCACCTCGCACCAGTAAGGCTCAGTCGAGCAGTCTGCGGGAGCTGATCGCGGAGCTCCCGGACGAATTGGCGGAGGCGGTCTTCACGCACGCGTCGTGGGCCGCCGACCGCACTCTCTCGTACGAGCGACTCGAGTTCCTCGGGGACTCCGTCCTCGAGCTCGCGATCGCGCGAACGCTCTTCGAGCGGTTCCCGGAGTTCTCGGAGGGGCGGATGGCGAAGGTGAGATCGCACGTCGTCTCCCGCGCGAGTTGCGCGGTCGTCGCGCGAAAGCTCGAGCTCGGCGACAGATTACGCGCATCGGGCGCCGGCCTCGGAGCAGACGAGCTCGTCCGCCTCTCGGAAAACCGCAACGTTCTCGCGGCGTTGCTGGAGGCGGCGCTCGCAGCCGTGTACCTCGAGCACGGATTCGAGGCGGTCGAGCCGGCCGTCGTGGCAGCGTTCGAGGCTCAGATCGAGTATGCCTTGAACACGCACGTCGATCACAAGACGGAGCTTCAGGAGCGACTCGCCCGACTCGGCCGTTCCGTCTCGTACACGACGCTGAAAGTCGAGGGACCGCCGCACGACCGTGCGTTCACCGCCGCGGCGATCATCGACTCCGAGGTGGTCGGGACGGGGGAGGGCCGCTCGAAGAAGGACGCCGAGCAGGCCGCCGCGGAGGAGGCCTTGCTCGGCCTGCCTCCGGGCGAAGTCTGACGCGGGCGATCGTGCGGGAGACGTGCTCGAGCGCTTCGCCCGTGGCCCTCCAGCAGGATCCCTCCGGCAGAACCCGGCGGCGTCCGCGCCCCTCGCGATACTTGGTCTCCACGTGCACCTGAAGGCGATCAAGCTCCGTGGTTTCAAGTCGTTCGTCGACGCCGTCGAGATCCGTCTCGAACCCGGCGTCGCGGTCGTGGTCGGTCCGAACGGCTCCGGGAAGTCCAATGTCTCCGACTCGATCCTCTGGGCGACGGGCTCGATGAGCCCGGGTGAGCTGAGGGCCGAGAAGCCCGACGACGTGCTCTTCGCGGGCTCGGTGGGGCGCCAGCCGCTCGATGCGTGCGAGGTCGATCTGCTCTTCGACAACGCCGACGGCGCGTGGCCCGACCTTCCCTTCAGCGAGGTCTCCGTGCAGCGCCGCCTGCACCGAGGCGGCGAAGGGCAATATCTGATCAACAAGACACCGGTCCGGCGCGTCGATCTGGTCGAGTTGCTCTCCGACGTCGGGCTCGGCGGCGGCCTGCGTTCGGTCATCTCGCAGGGCCGCGTCGAGACCGTGCTGAACTCGAAGCCCTCCGAGCGTCGCGAGCTGATCGAGGAGGCGGCCGGCCTCGGCCGCTTCAAGCGCCGCAGGCACCGCGCCGAGCTCAAGCTCGCCCGCGTCGGGATCCAGGTCGAGCGTGCGCGCGACCTCGAGGACGAGGTGAGGAAGCGCCTCCGCCCACTGGCGTTGCAGGCCACCGCAGCCGAACGGGCCGAGAAGCTCGGCGTCGAGATCGCGCGGATCCAGGCGGCGATCGCGACGCTCGACCTCGCGCGCCTCGCCGAGCGGCGCGTCGAGGCCGAGCTTCGCCGGGCTGCAAGCGTCGAGGAGCGGCGTGCTCTCGACGCGAGAATCGCGTCGCTCGTCGCCGAGCGCGATCGGGCCGAGGAAGAGTTGACCGACTCGGCCGGTGCGCGCGAGCAGGCGACCGCCGCGCTCTACCGGCTGCGCAGCGGCGGCGAGCGGATCGTCCTCCGGCGCGAGTCGGCCGCGTCGCTCACCTCCTCGCTCCAGGTGGAGCTTGCCGCGGCCCGCGCTCACGATCCGACGGCTTCCGTCGAGCTCGAAACGGCGGCGCGCGATGCTGCCACTGCCGCGCAGGAAGCCGCGGCCGAGCGTGCGCGCCTCGAGGTCGAGGCGGAGGAACGGTGGGCCCGCGTCGGGGCGATCGAGCGGGCGGCCCAGGGACTGCTCGTCGCGGAGCTCGAGGAAGTGCTTACGACCCGCTCGCAGGCCGAATCGGTTCTCACCGGTGGAAGTCGCGATGCCCTGCATGCCCTGCGCGGTGCCGCCCAGCGGCTCGGGCTGCGGCACGAGTCGGCGCAGAGCCTGTTGGCGGAGCTCCGCGCCGAGCTCGCCGAGTCGCGCCTACGTCCGGCAGGCCCGTCGCCGGCGGAGCTCGGTGCCGAGGCCGACGAGGCCGACACCCGTGCGCGCGCCGCGGCCCGCGCGTACGACGACCTCGACGCTCGCGTGCGACTCGCCCACGAGCGCCTCGTCGGCCTCGAGCAGTCGCTCGCCGAGCGCGAGGGGATCCCGCCTGCCGCCCGAGCGCTCGCCGAGGAAGGCGAACAGCTCGCTCTGCAGCTCCTCGAGGTCGAGGCAGGCGCCGAGCGGTCGACCGCGGCCGCGCTCGGGCATCGCGCGTCCGCCGTTCTCGCCGCCGATCCCGCCCGTGGCCTCGAGCTCGTCGCGCGAGCCCAGTCGGCCGGGCTCGGCTCGGTGCTCGTGCTCGTCGGCCAGGATCCACGTGACCTCGTGCGTCTGCCCGTCGTCCTCCGCGACGAGCTGCTCTCTTCGCGGGTCCCCGCAGTGACAGCCGACGGGATTGGCTGGGATCCCGAACGCGGGGAGCTCTGGTTCGCCGGTGAGACCGCCGAGGCCGTTCTGCTGGAGCTCGAGGCGCGCCGACGTGACCTGCGAGCGGAGGTCGAGGAGCTCCGACGGCGCGCCGAGGAAGCGCGCGCGCGGGTCGAGGAGGAAGCGGAGCGTGCCCGCTCCGCCGCGGTCGCGTTCGCACCGGTCGCGCACCTGCGGAACGTCCGGCACGCCGACCCGGCCTTCCTTCGAAGGCTGGTCTCCGTCGCAGATCGGCTCGACGAGACGCTCCGCGTCGCGGCGGGTGCCGCCGCGAGGCTCGAGACGCCGCTCGCCGACGGAGCCGGTCGTCTCGCCGAGGATCTGCGCGGGATCGCGCTGCGCGAGGGTGAGCTGCGGCGAGCGGTCGCCGCAACGGACGCGCGCGCCCTCATCGCCGAGCGCTGGGCGAGCGGCCGGGCGGCGGACGCCGTCGGCGACGTGGAGACGCTGCGCACGGAGGCGGAGGAACGGTTGACGCTCGCCGCCGAAGCGGCGCAGCGGGCCGAGCATGCCGCGGAACGGGCACGTGTGGCAGCCCGCGCGCTCGCCGACACCGATCCCGGCCGTGCCCGCCGTCCCGACGAGCTCGTCCTCGAGCGGCTGCTTGCCGGGACGCTACGGCTCGAGGCTGCGCTCGGGGTCGAGGTCGATCGATTCGAGGCGCCGGTGCGCGAGCGTGCTGAGTCTCAGGCGATGCGGACGACGGAGCTCGGTGCGGAGCTACGCAGGCTCGGCGCCGTCGAGGTCGAGCTACGACAGTCGGCAGGGACGGCCGGCGAGCGGTTGTCGTCGATCGACGTCGAGCTCGCGCGCACAGACGCAGAGCGAGACGAGGCGAAGCGGCGGCTGGCTGCTGCCGGCGCGGAGCCGGCTGAGGGCGATGACCGCGACGTGCTCGCCGAGAAGCTTCAGCGATACGACCGGCGTCGCGAGCAGCTCGGCCAGGTCAATCCGCTCGCGAAGGAGGAGTACGAGGAGGAAAAACTGCGACTCGAGGAGCTGTCTGCGCAGCGGATCGATCTCGAGCAGTCGCTCGGAGAGCTCGAGAAGCTGCGGGACGATCTGACGAAGACGGTCGAGACGCGGTTTGCGGAGACGTTCGCCGCGGTCGAGCATCACTTCCACGACGTCGCCGCGACGCTTTTCCCCGGCGGCGAGGGACGTCTGCGGCTGACGGAGGCCGATGAGGACGGCGACGAGACGGGGATCGAGGTCGAGCTCCGCCCGGCGGGCAAGCATGTCACCCGACTGAGCCTGCTCTCCGGCGGCGAGAAGGCGCTCGGCGCGATCGCGTTCCTGTTCTCGCTCTTCCTCGCCCGCCCCAGCCCGTTCTATCTTCTCGACGAGGTCGAGGCCGCCCTCGACGACACGAATATCGGCCGTTTCACCGAGCTTCTCCGGACGTACGCCGACCGCGCGCAGTTCATCGTCATCACCCACCAGAAGCGCACCATGGAAGCCGCCGACGTGCTCTACGGCGTGACGATGGGCACGGACGGCGTGTCTCAGATCGTCTCTCGCCGGCTGCCTCGCGAAGGCGAAGCAGCCGCGATCGCGTGAGCTCCTCATCAATCTCGCCTCCTCGACCCGGCTAGGCTCCGCCGCTGATGGCGAGAAGCTGGGGGGAGTTGCTGGGCGACGCAGCCGCGCGGCCGGGGGATGCGGAGGAGCAGCGAGGGCTCTTCGGGCGCCTGAGGGAGTCGCTCGGTAAGTCGCGCCGCGCGCTCACCGAGCAGCTGCAGGTCGCTGCATTCGACCCGGCGGACGACGCTTCCTGGGAGCGCCTGGAGGAGGCCCTCATCTACGCCGATGTGGGCGTGCGCGCAACCGCAGAGCTGATCCGGCGGCTCGAGGCTCGCCAGGATCTGACCGAGTTGAACGCTGCCCTTGCCGAGGAGATCGCCGCGCTCTTCGGTGCACCGGCGATCCTCGACCTCGCCCACAACCCGGGGGTCGTCCTCGTCGTCGGCGTCAACGGGACGGGCAAGACGACCACGATCGGCAAGCTCGCACAGAAACTGCGAGAGCACGGTCGCACCGTCACGCTCGGTGCCGCAGACACCTTCCGGGCAGCTGCCGAGGAGCAACTCGAGATCTGGGCCGAGAGGTCGGGTGCGCGCTTCGTCGGCGGCGAGCGAGGTGGCGACCCGGCCGCGGTGGCCTACGACGCGGTTGGTTCCGACACCGATGTGGTCATCGTCGATACGGCCGGTCGTCTGCACACGCAGACCAACCTGATGGACGAGCTCGTGAAGGTGCGGCGCGTGATCGCCGGTCGGCTTCCCGACGCGCCGCACGAGACGCTCCTCGTGGTCGACGCGACGACGGGACAGAACGGCCTCCAACAGGCCAGGCTCTTCAACGAAGCGGTCGGAGTGAGCGGCGTCGCGCTGACGAAGCTCGACGGCTCCGCGAAGGGCGGTATCGCGGTTGCGATCGCGTATGAGCTCGGGCTGGACGTCAAACTCGTCGGGGTCGGCGAGGACCTCGACGATCTTCGCCCGTTCGATGCACGCGACTTCGCGCGCGCCCTGCTCGTTTGACCTCTAATTACCGCTCGAGCGTGCCCACAGGTTGATGCGGCTGTCGGTCGCGTGGCGGTCGATCTCGGCGAGCTCGGCGTCCGTCAGCTCGAGGTTGTCCAGCGCGTGGAGTGAGTCCTCGAGTTGCTCGACGCTCGATGCGCCGATCAGCGTCGAGGTCATGCGGGGGTCGCGGAGCGTCCAGGCGAGGGCGAGCTGAGCGAGACTCTGTGCGCGTCCATGCGCGAACTCGTTCAGAGCGCCGATCTTCTCGAGCGCCCCGCTCGTGAGCAGATCGGGTGAGAGCGACGAGTTCTCGGCCGCGCGCGAGTCGGCCGGAATGCCGTCGAGGTACTTGTCGGTCAGCATTCCCTGGGCGAGCGGCGAGAAGCCGATACAGCCGACGCCGAGCTCGCCGAGCGTGTCGAGCAGCTCCGGCTCGATCCAACGGTTCAGGAGCGAGTAGGAAGGCTGATGGATGAGCAGCGGAGTGCCGAGGGCGCGCAAGAGGTCGTACGCCTCGCGGGTCTTCGCGGGCGAGTAGGACGAGACGCCTGCGTACAGCGCGCGACCGGAGCGCACGGCGGTGTCGAGCGCGCCCATCGTCTCCTCGAGTGGTGTCTCCGGATCGAAGCGGTGCGAGTAGAAGATGTCGACATACTCGAGCCCCATCCGCCTGAGTGACTGGTCGAGCGACGAAAGCACGTACTTGCGCGATCCCCATTCGCCGTAGGGGCCGGGCCACATGTCGTAGCCCGCCTTCGTCGAGATCACGAGCTCATCGCGGTACGGGCGCAAATCCTCCTTCAGGACGGTTCCGAACGTCTCCTCGGCCGACCCGTACGGAGGCCCGTAGTTGTTTGCGAGGTCGAAGTGCGTGACTCCGAGATCGAAGGCTCGTCGGAGGATCGCGCGGGGCGTGTCAACGGGACGATCCCCACCGAAGTTGTGCCAGAGCCCGAGCGAGATCGCAGGCAGTTTCAGGCCGCTCTGTCCGCAGCGGCGATACTGCATCCGGTCGTAGCGGTCGGCCGCAGATGTGTAAGACATGAGGAAGGATGGTAGACACCGCACGTGGGCGTCGTCGCATCTGTCGGGAAGGGTCTCCTGGCGGGAGTCGCAGGCACCGCCGTGATGACCGGGTACCAGCTCGGAGTCGCGAAGCTGCGTGGGCAGCCCCTTTCGACGCCCGTGCCGGAGAAGTGGGCCGATGCGCCGGCACCGGCGCAGGTCGCGAAGAAGGCGGCCAGGGCACTCGGCGAGGGCAGTCGTGTGACGCGGCGCGACGTGCCGAGGCTCACGAACGTCATGCACTGGCTCTATGGCTCGACCTGGGGCATCGTCTACGGGGCCGTCGCGGGGGCCGTCGAGCCGCGTCCCGTCACCGGCGGCGTCCTTTTCGGGACTGGAGTATGGGGCTCGTCGTACGCAGAGCTCGTGCCCCTCGGGATCTACGAGCCGCCGTGGAAGTATCCGGCCAAGGACCTCGCGCTCGATCTGTCGTATCACCTCGTGTACGGCGTCGCTGTCGCGGGCGCCTACGCCGCGCTCGACCGCTGACCGAGCACTGAAGCCGCGCGGCTACGATGCGCGGTCGTGTTCGACAGCCTTTCCGACAAGCTGCAAGGCGCACTCGGCGACCTTCGGAAGAAGGGAGCGCTCGACGAGGAAGCGATCTCGCGCGCCATGCGCGAGATCCGGCTCGCCCTGCTCGAAGCCGACGTCAACTTCACGGTCGTCCGTGACTTCGTCGCGAGGGTGCGCGAGCGCGCTCTCGGGGAGGAGGTGCTGAAGAGCCTGACGCCGGGTCAGCAGGTCGTGAAGGTTGTTCACGACGAGCTCACCGAGCTGATGGGTGCGGGCGAGTCGGGCCTTGCCTTCGGCAAGTTCACCGTCATCCTCCTTGCCGGTCTGCAGGGCTCGGGAAAGACGACGACGGCGGCCAAGCTCGCTCTTCACCTTCGCACGGCGGGCCGCAAGCCGGGGCTCGTCGCCGCCGATCTGCAGCGCCCAGCCGCGATCGACCAGCTCGAGCAGCTCGGGAAGCAGATCGACGTCCCCGTCTACCGAACCGAGACGCAGGACGCGGTCGAGGCCACCCGTCGCGGGCTCGATGCTGCGCGGGAGGCAGGGCTCGATACCGTCATCGTCGACACCGCCGGCCGTCTGCAGATCGACGAGGAGCTCATGGCCGAGCTGCAACGCGTGCGCGACGCGGCGAAACCGCTGAATGTGCTCCTCGTCGTCGATGCGATGACCGGGCAGGAAGCGGTGAACGTCGCGCAGGCGTTCGATGAGCGCATCGCGTTCGACGGCGTGATCCTGACGAAGCTCGACGGTGACGCACGCGGTGGCGCTGCGCTCAGCGTGAAAGCCGTCACGGGGAAGCCGATCAAGTTCGCATCGACCGGCGAGAAGCTCGATGCCCTCGAGGTCTTCCATCCTGACCGGATGGCCTCGCGCATCCTCGGCATGGGCGACGTCCTGACGCTGATCGAGCGCGCCGAGGCGGCGGTGGCAGGCGACGACCAGGCCGAGATGGAGAAGCGCCTGCGTGCCGGCCAGTTCACGTTCGACGACTTTCTCAAGGCGTACAAGATGCTGCGTCGGATGGGGCCGCTCCAGGGGATCCTGAAGATGATCCCCGGGCTCGGCTCGCAGCTCGGCGACCTCGAGATCGACGAGCAGCAGCTTTCGCGGGTGGAGGCGATCGTGCTTTCGATGACTCCGAACGAACGGCGCACGCCGCATCTGATCGACGGCAAGCGGCGGGTGAGGATCGCGAACGGCTCCGGTGCGTCGGTCGAGCAGGTGAACCAGTTGCTCGAAGCACGGAAGCAGATGGAGAAGATGATGAAGCAGATGGGACGGGGGAAGATGCCGGCCCTCCCGAACCAGCAGGCGCCCGTCTCGCTTTCGGCGAACCGGAAGTCAGGGACGAAGCGCAAGAAAAAGAAGGCCGGACGGAGGTAAAGGAATGAGATGGCTGTGAAGCTGAGGCTCACTCGCGTGGGCTCGAAGAAGAACCCGATCTACCGCGTCGTCGCGGCCGACTCGCGCGCGCCGCGTGACGGCAAGTTCCTCGAGATCCTCGGGCGCTACAACCCGCAGACGGATCCGTCGACGATCGATCTCGACGCGGCGAAGGTGAAGCACTGGCTCGGCAAGGGCGCTCAACCCACCGAGGCGGTCGCGAAGCTGATCAAGATCTCCGGCATCGAGAAGGACTAGAACCCGGGGATGGCCGAACTGCTCGCGTATCTCGCGCGCGAGCTCGTCGACGATCCGGACGCGGTGCGTGTGGAGACCGAGGAGCGCGACGACGCGCTCGTGCTCGTGCTGCACGTCGCCGCGGACGACCTCGGCAAGGTGATCGGGCGACAGGGGCGTCTCGCTCGCGCCCTGCGGACGCTCGTGCGCGCCAGTGCCGCCCGCGAAGGACGGCGCGTGCTCGTCGAGATCGCCGACCCGGAGTAGATGCGGGTCGCCGCGCTCTACGACGTCCACGCGATGCCGTGGGCACTCGAAGTAGTTCTCGACGACGTTGCCGCCCTGCGCGCCGACGCGATCGTCTTCGGCGGTGACTTCATCGGCGGGCCGGCTCCTCGGGAGACCCTCGAGCTCATCCGTTCGGTCGAGGCGACGTGCATCCGGGGCAACGCCGAGCGGGCGCCGGTCGAGTGGGACGTGGCTCAGCTCGCACCGGCGGACCTCGAGTGGCTCCGGTCGCTGCCCGTGACGGCCTCGCTCGACGGCGTTCTGTACTGCCACGCCACGCCGACCGATGACGAGCCGATGACGACCGCGATCACGCCCGACGATGACGTTGCCGCGACCTTCGAGGGTCTCAGCGGGACGATCGTGATCGGCCACACCCATCACCAGTTCGACCGGCGGGTCGGCGAACTGCGAGTCGTGAACGCCGGTTCGGTGGGCATGCCCTACGAGGGAGCGGTCGCCGCGTACTGGGCGCTCGTGACCGACGCGGAGCCGGAGCTCAGGCGCACCGAGATCGACGTCGCAGCACTCGCTGCCGGGATCCTTTCGAGCGGATGGGAGACCGCCCAGGAGTTCGTCGCCGAGAACGTGCAGGTCGCGGTCTCGCGTGACGAGGCGGTGCGGTACTTCGAGTCCAGACGATGAACGACCGCGTGCAGATCGGCCGGGTCGGGAAGCCGCACGGCATCGACGGCTCCTTCTTCATCGAGGAGCCGAGCGACGACGGGCGCTGGTGGGTCGCCGGTTCTCGGTTCCTCGCGGGAGGGCTGGACGCTGAGGTCGTCAGTGCGAGACGATCGTCGGGACGTCCCGTGGTGAAGCTTGACCGCGAGGTCGAACGCGGTGCGCCGATCGAGGTCGCGCGGGAGGAGCTGCCGCCGACCCAAGAGGACGAGTACTACGCATTCCAGCTCGTCGGGCTGCCGGTCGTGGAGGAGACGGGGCGCGAGCTCGGAATCGTGAAGGCCGTGACACCGGGGGTGGCCAACGATGTGCTCGAGCTCGACACGGGCGTGCTTCTGCCGATGATCGAGGACTGCGTGCGCTCCGTCGACCTCGTTGCAGCGCGGATCAGCGTGGCCTCGGGCTTCGCCGAGGCCGGTTGAGTGCAGCTCGACGTCTTCACGCTCGTCCCGCATGCCTTCGCGTGGCTGACCGAGCAGCGACCGGTCTCGACCGTGCTCGGGGGGGAGCTCGACCTACGCCTTTTCTCCTACCGCGAGACGACACCCCTTCGTAACGGGCAAGTCGACGACGAGCCATACGGAGGCGGCGCCGGGATGGTGTTGCGCGTGGATGTCGTCGCCGCCGCACTCGAAGCCGCCTACGGCGGCGCATCCGACCGACGCATCGTCGCGCTCAGTCCGCAAGGACGTCAGCTCACGCAGGAGATCGTCGAGGAGCTCGCCGTCGAAGAGCATGTGACCCTGCTCTCGGCTCGCTTCGAGGGCTTCGACGAGCGGATCGTCGAGCATCTGGCAACCGAGTCGCTCTCGATCGGGCCGTACGTCCTCTCGAACGGCGACCTGCCGGCGATGGTGCTGGTCGATGCGATCGCCCGCCGCCTTCCCGGGGCGCTCAGCGAAGGGTCGGGCGAGCTGGAGTCGTTCTCCGACGAGCTCGGCGGCGGACTTGAGTACCCTCACTACACGCGGCCGGCGGAGTTCAACGGTTGGCGGGTGCCCGACGTGCTGCTCTCGGGTGACCATGCACGCATCGAGAGTTGGCGGAAGGAGCACGTGCGGTGAGGAACCCGATCGACTACCTGACCGAGGGGCTGCCGCACGGCTGGCGCGTGACGATCGACTGGCTCGTCACGATCCTCGGGGCGATCGCGATCGTGCTCGCGATCAAGGCCTGGGTCGTGAACCCGTACCGCATCCCGTCGAGCTCGATGGAGCCGACGCTGCACTGTGCCAGGCCGGGCTCCGAGTGCGAGTCTCGATTCTCCGACCGCGTGCTCGCGTGCCGGTTCTGCTTTCGTTTCTGGTCTCCGAAGCGCGGCCAGATCATCGTCTTCCACACGCCACCGCTCGCAGCGGTGCGGTGCGGGGCGGGAGGGACGTTCGTCAAGCGCCTGATCGGACTGCCCGGCGATACCTGGGCGGAGCGTTCGGGATACGTCTATATCGACGGCAAACGGCTGAGCGAGCCGTACATCAAGTCCGACCGGCGCGACTCGCGCACGGTCGCTGCTCAGAAGATCGCTGCCGGGCACTACTTCATGATGGGCGACAATCGTGTCTCGTCCTGTGATTCGCGGTCGTGGGGCACGGTGCCTCGGGCCAATCTGATCGGCAGGGTCTTCGCGACCTATTGGCCTCCCAGCCGTATCTCCATCCGGTAGGGCTTTCGCAGCACCGATCTTCGCTACCATTCCGCCCGGCCTCGGCCCCCTTTTCACATGAGCACCATCATCCAGGACATCGAGCGCCGTCAGTTGCGCGAAGTCCCGCGCTTCAAGGCGGGCGATACCGTCAGGGTGCACTTCCGGGTGATCGAGGGCACGCGCGAGCGGATCCAGGTCTTCGAGGGCCTCGTGTTGAAACGGCAGGGCGCGGGCGCCCGCGAGACGTTCACCGTCCGCAAGAATTCCTTTGGCGTCGGCGTCGAGCGCACGTTCCCGCTGCATTCGCCGAAGATCGACAAGATCGAGGTTCAGGCGATCGGTGACGTGAATCGCGCGAAGCTCTACTACCTGCGCGGGAAGGTCGGCAAGAAGGCTCGCGTGCGCGAGTTGCGCCAAAATTAGAACGCAGGCGTAACTTCTTCGCAAACTCCACCGGCGCCCTCCGCTGCGCGCCGCACGTGCGACTACGCTCGTGCCATGCCGCCCAAGCGCCGTCCAACCGGGCCGAAGCTCCTGCGGCACGACCGCCGACTTGGAGTGCGGCTCGTCGCGGGCGCCGACGAGGCCGGGCGTGGGCCACTCGCGGGACCACTCGTCGTCGCCGGCGTGCTGCTCGACTACGAGTGCCTACGGGATCACCGCGTCCGCCCGCTTGCGCGGCTCAACGACTCGAAACAGGTCGATGCGGCGACCCGCGAAGAGCTCTATCGGGCGGTGATCTCGTGCGCCGAGGTCGTCTCGGTGCGCGTGTTCCCGGCGTTCGTGATCGACCGCGACGGCCTGCACAGGTGCAACCTGCGCGGTCTCCGCGAGGCGCTCGCGGCGTGTCAGCCCGCGGACGTGTCGCTCGTCGACGGTTTCAAGCTCGGTCCGACGGCGCCCCCACATCGGGCAATCGTGGACGGCGATACGAAGAGCGCGGCGATCGCGGCCGCCTCGATCGTCGCAAAGGTGACGCGCGATCGCTACATGCGCGCCGCCGATGCGTTCTATCCGGGCTATGGCTTCGCCTCACATGTCGGCTACATCACCCCGGCGCACACGCGCGTCGTCCGCGAGCGTGGCCCCTGCGAGATCCACCGCCGCTCCTGGCGCGCTCGGGCGTACCTGAGCGAGGACGAGCTCGCGCTCCTCGCCGCCTCCTAGAAACGCGGCCGAGCGGCGTGCCGCGCGCTGGTATCGGTTACGGGGGTACCGCGTTCTCGACACGAACCGCTGGATCGCGGGCAACGAGATCGACGTCGTCGCCCGCCGCGGCTCCACCATCGTCTTCTGCGAGGTGAAATCCAGGTCGGGCGACGGCTTCGGCGACCCGCTCGAGCTGGTGACGGCGGAGAAAGCGCGCAGAGTCCGGCGGGCAGCCGACGCGTGGCTCGCCACGCACCATCAGTCGCAAGGGCTCGCGGTTCGCTTCGACGTGATCACGGAGTGGGGCGGCCGACTCGAGCACCTGCCGGACGCGTTCTAGCGAGGCACGCCGCACCTCTCCGCGACCGAGAAAGCGTCACACATCCGGCGCGAACCGGTAGCAGTCAGGTATCGATCGGTCGCCTATCCTGGCAACGTGCTCGCACGGACTGTCACGCATGCGCTCGTCGGCCTCGATCCGCGCCGCGTCGAGGTCGAGGCGCACCTTCGGCGTGGGGCGCCGGCATTCACGATCGTCGGTCTCGCCGATCGCGCGTGCCAGGAGGCGAAGGAGCGGGTTCGCAGTGGCATCGCATCGGCCGAGCTCGAATGGCCGCGCGGCTGTCGCATCATCATCAACCTCGCACCGGCGGCACTGCGCAAGGAAGGTTCGGGCTTCGACCTCCCGATCGCCCTCGCGCTTCTCGCGGCGTCGTACCAGGTGCCCGCCGATTCGCTTCGCGGCCTCGCGGCATTCGGCGAGCTCGCCCTCGATGGACGGCTGAGACCCGTCGCCGGCGCCCTCGTTGCGGCTGAGGGTGCGCGGCACGACGGCATCGAGCGGCTCCTCTGTGCCGCCGCCTCGGCGCCGCAGGTCGCGCTCGCGGGGATCGAGGCGGTGGGCGTCTATCACCTCGCTGAAGCGGTGGCCTATCTGCGCGGCGAGTGCGCTGCACCCGAGCTGCTCGAGGCAGATGACGGCGTCCAGTGGCTCCACGTCGCGCCCGACCTGGTAGACGTGCGCGGCCAGGAGCGCGCACGTCGCGCGCTCGAGGTCGCTGCGGCCGGAGCCCACAACCTGCTGCTCGCAGGGCCACCGGGCACCGGGAAGACGATGCTCGCCCGTCGGCTGCCCGGGATCCTCCCGCTCCTCGCCGACGACGCGGCGCTCGAGGTGACCCGAATCCACTCGGTTGCAGGCGTCCTGCCGCCCGGTGGCGGTCTCATCCGCATCCCACCGTTCCGTGCGCCGCACCACTCGGCCTCGACGGCTGCCATCGTCGGAGGAGGAGCCGGTCCGCGCCCGGGCGAGGCGAGCCTTGCGCACGGCGGTGTCCTGTTCCTCGACGAGTTTCCTGAGTTCCCGCGTCCCGCGCTGGAAGCGCTGCGCCAACCGCTCGAAGACGGAGTGGTCACGGTTGCTCGCGTCGCGGGCCGTGCGGCGTTCCCGGCTCGCTTCCAGCTCGTGGCGACGATGAACCTGTGCCCCTGCGGCGCGCGCGGTGATCCGGCCGCGCTCTGCGCGTGTACGGCTCAGCGTGTGCACCGCTACCGCGAGAAGCTCTCACGGGCGCTGCTCGACCGGTTCGATCTCGTGCTGACGGTGCCACGCCCGCGAGGCGAAGAGCTCGCCGGCCCACCGGCCGAAGCCTCGGCGGCGGTTCGCGAGCGCGTTCTCCTCGCGCGTGAGCGTCTCGCGCGCGCGCCGCTCGACTTCACGGAAGAGGCGCAGCAACTTCTGACGAGGGCTGTCGAGCGTCTCCCGTTGTCGGGTCGCGGGCGGGCACGGGTCGGGCGTGTGGCGGCGACGATCGCCGCGTTGGCCGCCTCGGGCCTCGTCGAGGTGGCGCATCTCGGGGAGGCGCTTTCGTACCGGCCGCCGGCGGAGTTCGTGCAATGAGCGAGCTCGCGGTTGCCGCGTTCGCGGCCGCGAACGACAGCCATCTGCTCGAGCAGCCGCGCACCCGCCGCTTCGAGCTCTTCAGGCGGTCGTTCGACGAGTCGGCGTTCCGCCGCGACCTCGACGCCGGTGGGTTTCGCTTCGTAGCGCGCTCCGACCGCGACTTTCCGCCGCTCCTCGGCTCGATCCACGACCCCCCGCCCGGGCTCTTCGTCCGCGGGGACCGCGGGCTCGAGCTCCTCGCGCGCCCATCCGTCGCGATCGTCGGTGCCCGCGCATGCTCCGCCTACGGCGCCGGTGTGGCGTGTGAGCTCGCTCGCGAGCTCGCACGCGCGGGCGTGGTCGTCGTCTCGGGACTCGCACGCGGCGTGGACGCAGCCGCGCATCGCGGTGCGCTCGGTAGCGCTGCACGTGAAAGCGCTGCCCTCGAGAGCAGCGCGCTCCCCTCCGCGTGCACGGTCGCTGTGCTGGGCTGTGGCATCGACCGCGACTACCCGCGGGCGCATGCGCAGCTCGCGTTGGAGGTGGCGCGGCGTGGGCTGATCGTCTCCGAGTACCCGCCGGGGGTCGAGCCGGCTCCCTGGCGCTTTCCGGCACGGAACCGGATCGTCTCCGGGCTCACGCTCGCGACGGTGGTCGTCGAGGCACGCGAGCGCAGCGGCGCGCTCATCACGGCCGACCTCGCACTCGACGAGGGTCGCGAGGTGCTAGCCGTTCCCGGCGAGATCACTTCGGCGCTGTCGCGTGGGACGAACGAGCTCCTGCGCCTCGGAGCGGTCCCGGCTACTGGAGCGGGCGACATTCTGGAGGCGATCGGCGTCGAGGCGCCGGCGGCGGCCGGGCGGCCACGACTCGAGCCACGGCTCGAAACTGTCCTCGGCGCGGTGACCGACGCGGCCGTCACTGCGAATGAGCTCGCGCAACGAACGGGCCAGGGCGTGGGTGCCGTTGCCGCCGCACTCGCCGAGCTCGAGCTCATTGGTCTCGTCGAGGAGGGTGAAGGCGTCTACCGCGCGCTTGGCGGAAAGCGAGGCGCGGTGGGACCCTGACCGTAGGATCAGCTCGTGCCGACGACCTCGTTGTGGCTGAACGAGCCCCGCGCCGCGCTCCCACGCTCGCGCTTCGAGGGGCGGCCGGACGTCGCCGTCATCGGTGGCGGTGTCACCGGCTGCTCCTGCGCACTCACGCTCGCCGAGCATGGCTTACGGGTCCGCTTGCACGAGGCCGGCGAGGTAGCCGGCGGCGCGAGCGGGCGCAACGGCGGCTTTGCGCTGCGCGGCGCCGCGGTGCCCTACGACGAGGCGCGGCGTGACCTCGGTGACGAGCGCGCGCGGCTCGTCATGCAGTTGACGGAGCGGACCCTCGACCGGCTCGAGTCACTTGCGGGTGACTCGTTTCGACGCGTCGGCAGCCTGAGGCTCGCGTTCGATGGCGACGAGCGCGTGGCGCTCCGGCATGAGCACGATGCGCTTCGCGATCACGGGTTCGATGTCGAGTGGATCG
Organism: Gaiellales bacterium; assembly: GCA_038239825.1. Lineage (GTDB taxonomy): Bacteria > Actinomycetota > Thermoleophilia > Gaiellales > Gaiellaceae > PALSA-600. The sequence continues at coordinate 14,618 of JBBSEJ010000023.1, read as the reverse complement.
ACGAGCTCGTCGCGCCGCTCGACCGGCTGTACCTCGGCGCGATCCTGCACCCGCCGGACGGTGCGCTCCAGCCTGCGCGGTGGGTACGCCGACTGGCGGCGCAGGCGGCGACTGCGGGAGCCGACATTCGAGAAGGCTCGGCGGTGAGGGTGGACGAGCTCGCCGCCGATGCGATCGTCGTCGCCGGCGACGGTTTCATCCCGAAGCTCCTGCCAGAGCTCCCGATTCGGGCAACCCGTGGCCAGGTGCTCGCGACCGAGCCGTTGGGCGAGCGCCTCTACGAGCGGCCGCACTACGCGCGCGCCGGCTACGACTACTGGCACCAGCTCCCCGACGGCAGGCTCATCCTCGGCGGCAAGCGCGACGTGTCACTCGAGGCCGAGGAGACCGATGTCGTGGCGACGACAGATCGTGTGCAGCGCCACCTCGATGCGTTCCTCGAGCAGCTCGTCGAGGCTCGCCCGACGGTCACGGACCGCTGGGCGGGTATCTGGGGCACGACGGCCGACCTGCTGCCGCTCGCCGGTCGCGTGCCGGGTCGCGAGAACGTGTGGGTCGCGGGCGGGTACTCGGGCCACGGCAACGTCCTCGGGCTCGCGTGCGGCGACCTCGTTGCGCGCGCGATTCTAGGGGAGACTGCACCGGAGCTCGAGCTGTTCGACCCGAGACGCCCGTCACTCACCGCTACGAGCCGGCCAGGGCGGTCCCGGGGTGATACCACCGCCCGAGGCGGCGTCACGCCGGGAGCGTGAGGCTGTCGAGGTCCGTCGGGTACTCGGTGAGGATGTCGATCCCGTCCTCTGTGACGACCACGGTGTCCGAGTGCCGAAAGCCACCGATGTGCGCGTCGTACACCCCCGGCTCGATCGTGAAGACCATCCCCGGCTCGACGGGAGTGTGATCGCCGACGTCGAGGAACGGCGCTTCGTGGTTGCGCAATCCGATCGCATGGCCGGTGTGCTGGCGCCAGTAGCGCAGCAAATCGTTGTCCTCGAAGTAGCGCATCACCGCCTCGTCGACCTCGGCACAGGTGACGCCTGGTCGCAGCGCGGCGAATGCCGTCTGCTGGGCCGCGACCGCGTGGTCGAAGAGCCGCCGCATCTCGTCGGTCGGGGGCCCGATGACCATCGCGCGCTCGAGCTCGGCGTTGTAGCCCCAGACGGGAGCGCCCGTCTCGGTGACGAGCACGTCCCCTGCACGAAACTCGATGTTGTGAGCGACCGCGTGGGCCCATGAGCTGCGCAGGCCGATCTGCCCGCGGTAGCCCGCCTTCGCGCCGTCCGCCGAACCCAGTTGGCCCCCGAAGGCGTCGCCCAGGGTCTTGAGCATCGCGAGCGTCGTCTCCGTCCCCGCACGCAGGCTTGCCTCTGCCTCGCTCACACCGGGCCGGGTGTACTCCTGCAGCAGCCGGTGGGCGTGCGCGCACCAGCGTGCGCTCTCGCGGATCAGTTCGATCTCGTTCTCGCTCTTGCGCGCGATCATCCCTTCGATGAGCTCCGACACCGACATGACAGCTGCGCCGGTGACGTCGCCGAGCGTCGGGCCTCGGTAGCCGAGGATTCCGGGGTACCCGTCCGCGTCGGCGGCGACCGTCCTCGCGAGCCCGAGATCCGCGACGACGCGCGCCAGGATCTTCATCGGATGCTCGTGGCCGGGATACTCGGGATACGACTCGATTCGCTCGAAGCTCGTCTCGGCGCGCGTCCGCTCGACCTCGAACTCGGGCACGAAGACGGCCGCGTCACCTGTCGCGCTCTGCGCAAAGGCGATCGGCCGCTCGTTCGAGAGGAACCAGAAACCCGTGAAGTATTGGATGTAGTCCTGCCCGAACAGCACGTAGCCGGTCAGCCCCTGGCGTCGAACGTGTTCGAGGAGCCGCTCTCGCCGCGCCGCCAGCTCGCTCTCTGGGATACCTCCGCGCGTCACCGGGATCGGAATCCTAACCGGCGCCGCAGGCCCGGGTAAGCTCGGCTCGTGACAGTTGTGCGCCTCTACTGGCGGCCCGGAACCGCCTCGATGGCTCCGCACGCTGCGCTCGCGGAGATCGGCCTCCCATACGAGCTCGTGCAGATCGACCGCGACGAAGCACAGACGGACGCCGCGTATCTCGCGCTCAACCCGCTCGGCGTCGTCCCGACCTTCGTCGAGGGCGACCTCGTGCTGACCGAGTCGGCGGCAATCCTGCTGTACCTCGCCGACCGGTACCCGCGAGCGCAACTCACACCCGTCGACCGCGCGCAGTTCTACCGCTGGCTCATCTTCATGACCAACACGGTTCAGGGCGCGTTGCTCCGCGTGTTCTACCCCGAGCGGTACGGCGGCGACGATGTTCGCGCGCTTGCGGCTGCCGAGACCCAACGCCATTTCGACCTGATCGCTCGCGAGCTCGGCGGCCGCGACTGGCTCGTCGGCGACCACCGGACGGCGGCAGACCTCTTTCTCTTCATGCTCACCCGCTGGGGGCGCCGACTGGCGCCGACGGCGTGGAGTCGCCCCCCGATCCGCGCGCACTTCCTGCGAACGCTGGCGCTGCCGGGGGTGGAGCGCATGGTCGCCGAGCAGGGACTCGACCTCCCGGAGTGGGCGGTCTGACCTCCGCGCGCGGCAGGATCGCCCCCGCCGTGGGCGAACTTCCGGCTGATGCCGGAATTCCCTGGCGCCTTTGGTGAGGATGCTTTCGGTCGGCGTGCCGAGACGGCCGCGCGGTTCTTCGGCACACCGAAGTACATCCTCGGCCAGACGGTCCTCGTCATCGCCTGGATCACCGTCAACGCGGTCGCCGTCGGCCTGCGGTGGGATCCGTACCCGTTCATCCTCCTCAACCTCGCGTTCTCGACCCAGGCCGCCTACGCCGCGCCGCTGATCCTGCTCGCGCAGACCCGCCAGGTCGATCGCGACAAAGCCGCGAGCGACCAGCTCGAGGCGCACCGCGAGGAGATCGCAAAGAGCATGGAGGAGCGCGAGGCCTCGCTCAAGGCCGAGACCGACGAGCTGAAGACGCTGCTCGAGGCGAACACCCAGCTCACCCAGCAGGACAAGGATCTGACGGAGAAGGTCGAGGCGCTCACGCGTGAGATTCACGCGCATCTGACGCGAGCCGGGAAGGGGCTTTAGTGCCGGATCCGGAGCTCGAGGCGTAACTCCTCGCTCAGCGTCTCGACCGGGGCTCCGGCCGGCCGTGGAGCTGCACCGGAGTGTTCTCGCGAGCGGAGGGCATCCTCTTGCGCGGTGATCCGAGACGCCTCGCGGAGGCGGGAGCAGTGGCTCGCGCCAGTGCTCCCGCCCGTGAGATCGAGTCAGGACCCCATCTGGTTGTGAACGGTGAAGGTCGTTTCCTGCGTCGGAGCATCGAAGCCCCCGTCGATCCCTTCGGCCATCCGCGGCAGCAGAACAGTGTCGCGAAACCGTTCCCATCCTTCTTGTGTGTCGTGGATCGCAACGATCGTCCAGCCGTCTGCCGACGGTCCCGCGGCATGAAAGAGCTGTCCATCGGGAAGGCTGCCGTCGCTCGGGTGCACCGCCGCGATCGACGCTTCGTACTGCTCCTTCGTGCCGCCGGCGAACTGGTGCACGACTCCATACGCCATTTCTCGCTCCCTTCGGTCGGGTCAGGATTCTTCGAGGATCACCAACGTGTCGGCCAGAACACCGTCGTGGGCCATCGCGTCCGCCAGCGCCTCGGTTTGCATCGCCTCCATGACGACGGCCATGTCGGCGACGTCCATGAGCAAGGCGACGTGGGTCGGATTCTGTGGATCGACGAACGTGCGGATATTCGTGACGCCGAGCGGCCCGAAGATCTCCTCGCGCTTCGGCGAGGCGAGCCAGTGGTCCTTGTCCTTCACGTCATGGTGGGCAATCACGCTCGGCATTGCGCCTCCCTCTTTCTGGTTTCGGGCCGGCGGTCACGCCGGATGTGGGCGCAGATCCTACGCTGCCGGATGCGCGCGGAACAAACCGGCGTCAATTCGAGGCGGAGAAGACGACGCGACCCGAGATCCGACCCGATGTGACGGTCACGCGCCAACAGCCCGGGTCCGGGACGTTCACGTAGGACGGATAGTCACCGAAGCCTTTGAACGTGCCGGAGAACGACCCGGTCGCGTCGAGGCGCTCGCCTTCGATTCTCAGTGTCGACCCATAGCCTGTCGCGCGGGTGATCCACAGCACCTTGGGGTTGATGGTGCGCGGCTTCGCCGTCGTGAAGATCCGTGCGCCGAGGAGATGCTTCCTTGCCCACGGAACTGCGCCGTAGAAGAAGAGGTGGCCTTTGAAGCGGCCGCCGGGCACGGACGAGATCCAGGGCACCTTCGCGAGCCCAGCTTCGACCCGGGGATAGGTGCCGTAGCGAACATGACTCATCGGGCACGCGCCGCTCGCTGTGCGCGCTCCGGACGACGCCGAGAGCCCAAGTGACACGACGGCACCCGCGACGACCGCCAGCGAGCGAAGCACGATGGTCTTCATGCACGCAGCTCCGGCGGCGCATGGAACTCGAGCCAGTGACTGTCGGCGACGGCCATGGCCGAGTGCCGCGTGCGGACGGGGTGGAGCGGTGTCTGCCCGGGAGGGAGCTCGATCGGCTCGCGGTTGAGCGTGCCGGTGAGGTCGCCGCGCAGCAGGTCGACGTAACCGTCGTTCGGACGACTGTGCTCAGGAGAGGAGACGCCTGCGGGATAGAACCCTTCGAGGAGCGGGCTTTCCTCGCCGTGCAGGCGGAGCCTCGACCGGGCCGACTCGCCCGAGTGCAGCCGGCCCTCGATACTCGCGAGATCAGTCCACTGCGGCCCGCTTCTGTGCGCTTCAGGTTCCGGTTCTCTCACTGGCTGAGGTAGCGTTGAGGAGTGCTGAGAGTGTAAGGACGATCGGGATGCGAGGAGCCGCGAGATGAGTGAGGTTCGTTGACGGCGCCGAGTGAGTACGTGCTCGGTCACTCAGCCGCGGAGCTTGCTCGCCTCAATGCGCAAGCGCGTCTGGTCGAGCCGATCACCCGACGGTTTCTCCATGAGGCCGAGGTCGGCTCGGGGATGCGGGTGCTCGACATCGGCAGCGGCGCCGGTGATGTGGCGTTCCTGGTTGCCGAGCTGGTCGGAGAGGCCGGCGAAGTGATCGGTGTGGATCGTTCGACCGAGGCGGTGGCGACCGCGAACGAGCGAGCTGCAACCGCCGCGCTTCGCAACGTCTCGTTCCTCGCCGGTGACCCCGCCGAGATGGTGTTTGAACGGCCCTTCGACGCCGTTGTCGGCCGCTACGTCTTGCAGTTCCAAGCGGAGCCCGCGGCGATGCTGAGAAAGCTCTTGGGCCAAGTGCGCCCCGGCGGCCTCGTGTTCTTCCACGAGTTGGACTGGGGAGGCGCCCGCTCGTTCCCGCCGACATCGATCTTCGACGACAGCCGCAGGTGGATGTCCGAGACGATCCGGCGCTCCGGCGCCGAGACGCACATGGGCGCGAAGCTTCACTCGACGTTCATCGACGCGGGCCTCTCAGCTCCGACGATGCGGCTGGAAGCACTTATCGGAGGTGGAGAGAGCGCCTCAGGCCCTCTTCGTTTGATGGCCGCGCTTGCTCCCACATTGCTGCCGGCGGCAACGCGCTTCGGCGTCATCCTCGCCCCCGGCGCCGACGGCGACCCTGAGACGCTCCTCGAACGAATGACCGACGAGGTCAGAGCGAGCAATGCCCTCATCGTCGGTCTGCACCAGATCGGTGCGTGGGCGCACCTGTAGGGCTCAGCGTCGCTTTGCGAAGGAGGATCGTGTCGGAGGTCGTGGGAAGGGAGAAGGAGCTCGCCTCCGTTCGTGCTTTCATGGACTCGGCGGAGGACGACGCGGCCGCTCTGGTGCTCGAGGGTGAGGCCGGGGTCGGCAAGTCGACACTCTGGCTCGCCGGCGTCGAGCATGCGCGCTCGCGAGGCTCGCGGGTGCTCATCTCGCGACCGGTGGAGGTCGAGCGCGGCCTCGGTCACGCCGGTCTCGGTGATCTGTTCGAGGACGTCCTCGGCGAGGTTCTGCCCGTGTTGTCGGCGCCGCGGCGGCGCGCGTTCGAGGTCGCACTACTCCTTGAAGACCCGGGCGGGGAGGCGGTCGATCCGCGGGCGCTCGGGATCGCCGTCCGGAGCGCATTGCAGTTCCTTGCGAAAGACACTCCTGTCGTAGTCGCGATCGACGATTTTCAGTGGTTCGACGACGCATCGACGCGTGCGCTCGCGTTTGCCCTGCGTCGGCTTGCGGCAACTCGAGTCTCGTTCCTCCTCGCGCGAAGGCTCGCCGACGGAACGAAGACGTCCGGGCTCGAGCATCGTCTCGGGGTGATGGGCGTCCAGCGTCTGCGGGTGGGGTCGCTGAGCATCGGTGCCGTGCATCAGGTGCTCCGCGTTCGCTTGGGCAGGTCATTCCCGCGCCAAACACTGCTGCGCCTGTACGAGAGATCGGGCGGAAACCCGTTTTTCGCGCTCGAGTTGGCTCGAGTCCTGCAGGACGACGTCGATCCGCTCGAGCCGCTTGCGGTCCCCGAGACGCTCGAGGAGATGCTTCGTACGAGGCTCTCGGGATTGCCCGCGGCGACGCGCGAGGCGCTTTCTCTGGCCTCGGTGCTGGGTCCGAGCTCGGCCGCTCTCTTGGAGCAGATGGGGATTGAGACGGACGCGCTCGACCCGGCGTTCGCCGCGGATGTGATCGAGCGTGACCGGGGGACGATTCGCTTTACCCACCCGCTTCTGTCATCGGTGCTCTACAGCGATCTGGGTGAAGGGAGGCGGCATATTCACCGGCGCATCGTCGAGATCGTCGACGATCGACTTCTTGCTGCTCGCCATCTCGCGCTGTCGACTCTGAACACTGACGCGACCGTCGCCGCCTACTCGACGAGCGGGCGAACGAGGCAGGGCGGCGCGGCGCTTCGGCGGTCGCGGCCGAGCTCGCCGAGCATGCGCTTCGGTTGACCCCGGCGAACGCTGGTGACGAGTTCCAACGACGGGCGCTGCGCGCAGCCCGTGCGCATCAGGTGGCCGGCGAGTGGACGCGCGGGAGGACGATCGCATCCGATCTTCTGGCCGAAACCGACGTTGCCGACGTGCGGGCTGAGACGTTGCTGCTCCTCGCCGAGCTCGAGAGCGTCGATCGGGCCGTGGAGCTCCTCGAGCAAGCTCTGCGTGACGCAACCTCGCGTCGAGAGCTTCAGTCGGTCATCCATTGTCGACTCGCCTGGGCGACGCGGTTCACGCGCGGATTCGATCACGCCGAAGCGGCGTTGCGACTCGCCGAGGAGCTCGACGATGGCCTGCTCCGGTCACGCGCCGAGGCTGTGCAGGCTTTTCTCGGCTGGTTCGCCGGTGAGGCCGAGACGCCGTGGGATCTGCCGCAGCGATCCCACGACTTCGCGACCGCCGTCGGCGGTGAGCACCTCGTGCAGGAAGCCAGCCTCGCGATCGCAAACACACTCGCGCCCTCGGGTCGGCGGGCCGAGGCTCGTTCCTTCCTCGAGTCCGAGCACGAGCAGTTGCGCGAGCGTGACGAGCCCCGAAGCGCGCGCGCTCTCTCTGGGGCCTCTCCTGGGTCGAGTTCTGGTCCGGGCACTGGGAGCTCGCGGCCGACCACGCGGCCGGCGCCCACGACATCTCGATCCAGTATGGGATCGAGGTCCCGCAGGATCATCTCCCGATCGCCCTCATCGCCGTCCATCGCGGCCAGTTCGATGTCGCGCGCGACCATTCTGAACGAGCGCTCGAGCTCGCGCGACAGCAGTTCGCGTTCCACCCACCGCAGCACATGGGAATCTTGGGCCTGGTTGCGTTCTGGGGCGGTGATGGGCCGAGAGCGGCTCGGTGGTTCGCCGAGGCCGACGCCCAGGCGGCAAGCCTCGACTGGCGAGAGCCGAGCGTCCGCTGATGGACCTCGGATTACGCCGAGATGCTGCTGTCGGACAGTCGAACCGCCGACGCGGTTCGGCTGATCGACAGGTGGGAGGCAGACGCGCTCGAGTCGGTCGCGAGTGGGTCCTCGCGCACGTCACGCGGTGCCGTGGTCTGATCGCCGCCGCACAAGGGGACACGGGCACGGCGGCCGGCTTCCTCCAGCGGGCCGTCTCGGAGCACCAGCAGGTCGGCGATCCCTTCGGACAGGCTCGGGCATCGCTTGCGCTTGCATCGTCCTCCGGAGGGCCCGGCAGAAGCGTTCTGCCCGTATTGCGCTCTGCGCTGCGCTCGCAGGGTTCGAGCACGTCGGGGCCGCAACCTGGGCCGCACGGGCTCGCGATGAGATCGCGAGTATCGGGGGGCGCGTGCGAGAAGAGGGGCTGACCGCCGCCGAGCGCCGTGTCGCCGCGCTAGTCGCCGAGGGACGGACAAACCGGGAGGTCGCCGCCGCGCTCTTTCTCGGCGAGCGGACCGTCGCGGGCCACCTGACACACATCTACGCCAAGCTTGGAGTGCGCTTCGCGCACGGAGCTCGTCCGCCGGCTCGGCTGACGAGCGCAGCCGGCAGCAAAGTCGCGAGCTTTTGACCTTTCCTCACGGTCGGCTTCCGCTCTAGCGTCGAGGGAGTGCCGAGCTATCTCATCGAGACCTATCTCGCTCGTGGCGACATGGACGAGCTCGAGGCCCGTGGACGGCGGGCAACCGAGGCCGCCGAAGCGCTGACCGATGAGAAGACGCCGGTCAAATTCGAGCGATCGATCCACGTCATCACCGATGAGATCTGCTTCTTCGTGTTCGACGCGCCGTCGCGAGGAGACGCGGCCCTCGCTGCCCGCCGGGCCGGTCTCGATCCCCTGCGCGTCGTCGAGGCGATCTCGTCTACGGCACCTCCGGCCCGGCTCCATCCCGCCAAGCAGATCGAGGAGAATTCCTGATGAAACGCACGAAGATCCGCATGCTCGTTGCCGTACTCTCGCTTGCAGGCATCGTTCTCGCCGCGAGCGTCGGAAGCACGAGCGCCGCTCTTCCCACGCGCGTCGCGTCCGCAAAATTGGATCCGAAGACGGCGCTCGACTGGAACCTGATCGCGGTCAATACCGTCCGCTCCGCCACGCTGTCACCGGCGAAGAACCAGATCGAGGGCACGATCTACATGGCCTACGTGCAGGCGGCGGAGTACAACGCCGTCACCACGATCGCCGGTCGGTATGTCCCTTACCGCTCGTCGTTGCCTCAGGTGCCGGGAGCCTCCCCCCGAGCCGCCGTCGCTGCAGCTGCCTATACGACGCTCAGCTACTACTTTCCGACGCTTGCGCGTCGCTCGTGTCGGCGTACACCGACTACCTCAACGTGACGCTCGCTCAGCTACCCGAGCAGGCAAAGCTGGCGGGTATCGCTGTCGGCGAGGAGGCGGCCGGCCAGTTGATCGCGAGCCGCTGGGGCGACGGCCGTGACGCGCCTGGCGGTACAGCGTTCGGCGTCGCGCCCCAACCGCCGGGAACCTGGATCTTCGCTCCCGCGCCTTCGTTGCAGTCTGCGCAGACACCGTGGGTCGCGGGCATGAAGCCCTTCATGCTCGCGAGCGCCGACCAGTTTCGCTCACCGCCTCCGCCGGCGATCACGAGCCCCGAGTTCGCCGCCGGGCTGAACGAGGTCGAGGCGATGGGGTCGGCTGCGAGCGGTGCCCGCACGTCCGCTCAGACCGCTGTCGCTCAGTTCTGGAACGCAAACACGATCAGTCAGTACAACCCGGGATGTCGCGACGAATCACGGCTTCGATCTCGTCGACACGGTGCGCCTCATGGCGATGGGTGACATGGTCGCAGCCGACGCAGGGATGGCCTGCATGGACTCCAAGTACCACTACCTCTACTGGAGGCCGGTGACAGCGATCCGCAACGCGAACCTCGACGACAACCCGGCCACTACCGCGAGCCCCAGTTGGTCTCCGCTGCTCACCACACCGAATCACCCCGAGTACCCGAGCGCTCACGGTTGCGTCACCTCAGCCGTGACCCACGTGCTCGCAGCGGTGCTGAAGACGCAAGCGATCAACATCGACGTCCCCGGCGCCACGGGCGGAAGCACGGTCCTGACGACGTCCCAGCACTTCGATACGACCCAGGATCTGCTCCAGAACGTCGCTGACGCTCGGGTCTGGGCCGGGCTTCACTACCGCTTCTCCACGACCGCCGGCGTCGACCTCGGCAGCAAGGTCAGCCAATGGGACATCCAACACAACTTTCAACGCGCGAAGAAGTAGCCGGGCGGGAACCGTTCAGCCCGCGCCAAGGAACATTCGGCCAGCTGTGACAGGGGACGACCTGACCACGCTCCTGTCACAGCTTGCCGATCACAGCTTGCTGATCACAGCTCCGGTACGAACAAGTGAAGCTCGCCGAGGGCTTGCTGCGTGAGAGTGCCGTAGTCTCGAGAGGTGAACGTGACGTCTCTTGGGTTCCGGACCGACATCGCGCTCCTCGAGTTGGCCGGGTCGACGATCGAGGATTGCGGCGACCACCTCGTCGTGCTCAGTCCAGAGAACCCCTCGTTCTACTGGGGTAATTTTCTGCTGCTCGATCACGTGCCCGCCGCCGATCGGGTCGAGGGGTGGCTCGAGCATTTCCAGGTGGCCTTGCCAGAGGCGGGTCATCTGGCCTTCGGTTTCGACGTGTCCTCGGCAACGGTCGATGACGTTTCCGGGTTCGCCGAGCGCGGCCTCGAGGTCGAGGTTTCGACGGTCATGACCGCAAGCCGTGTGCGCCCGCCGGCGCATCCCAACCGTGAGGCGACCTTCCGCGCATTTGCGTGCCACAGCGACTGGTCGCAGAGCATCGACCTGCAGATGTCCTGTCACGGCTCCGACGCGCCGGTCGGTCACCGCGAGTTCGTGACCCGGCGAGTGACGAGCAACCGTGCCCTCGTGGCCGGTGGGCACGGCCAATGGTTCGGAGCGTTCATCGGCGATACCCTGGTGACGCAGATGGGGCTCGTCTCCGCCTCGCCGGGCCTGGCGCGCTTCCAAGCGGTCGAAACCCATCCCGACCACCGAGGTCGTGGCCTCGCGGGCACGCTCGCCCACCACGTCAGTGGCTACGGCTTCGACGAGCTCGGCGCACGGACATTGGTGATCGTCGCCGATCCCGGCTACCTCGCAATCCGGATCTACCGCGCCATCGGATTCACCGACCACGAATCTCAACTCCAGGTCGAGCGAGCCCCCGACCGGAAGAGGGTCTGACGACAGGTCGACGTCGGGTCCCGCGTTCCGGCATGGTCCCCGGCGGCGACCGGAACCGCAAGCCATCGAGCGGGAAACTGTCAGCATGGAGCCGTCGTTCGAGGAGGCGTTCGAGATCGAGTAAGCGAAGAGGCCGCTCGCGCGGCCCCTTCTGGTGACGGTCGATGCGGCGAGCGATTACTCGATCGGGATCTCGAAGCGGGCGATGATGCCGGGGTCGCCGCCTCTCGCGAGCAGCTCGGGATCGGGATCGCGAGTCGCCACCCATGCATATCCGTGTTCGGGGTAGGCGACGACGTCCGGGAAGCTACCGGCACTCATCGCGAGGATCTGAGCTGGCTCCTCCTTAGGGTTGCTGAACGTGTGTAGTCCGGCACGTCCCTCGGGGCAGAAGACGAAGTCGCCCGGAGCCAACTCCTCCTCGCCGCGTTGGTTCCGGAAGACGGGACGACCGCTCAGGACGAAGAACATCTCTTCGGCTCCGAAGTGCATATGCATCCGCATCTCGCGCGCGTGGGGGCGGAGCTCGTGCAGCGTTGCCCCCATCCTGGCGTCGTCGGGCCGCCAGAAGATCCGATGCCGCCCAGCTTCTTCGTTCTCTCCGTCCCAGGTGTCGGAGAAGAGGTTCTGACGATTCATGCGTGGTACCTCCAAGTCGTAGCGGTGGACGCGCAGCCACCCGAGCCCCGGAGCCCGGGTCTCGGCACCATTGCGCCGGAAACGCGCGGCTCTCGCCGCGCCCAAACCGCTACCTCGCCGCCGGATCCACGGGAGGATCATGCCTGCTCGCGAGGACTGATGGAGGCACAGCGCTCCTGGCCGGCTCGGTACTTCGCAACCACCTCGATGGCCCGACGATGTTGTCGTTCAAAACCTCGATGTCTTCGGGGCGGAATCCAGCACTCGAGGATCGTTCTGCCCCCAACCTGTTGAACCTCGTAGCCGTCGAGAAAGGAACGCCGGACAGAAGACGCGTGAGGTGCTTCACGCCGCGTCGCGAACATTCCAGTCCACGACGACGCAGTGAACGGGTCGCACGGCCCTAGTAAGTTGCGTCTGCAGCGCGCAGCCGACGACCCAGCCCGGGCCGAGCAAGAACGTCCAGTCCTTGATCGCCGCAAGCGTGAACGCGACCGTCCCCTCAGACGCACCCGCAGCTTGATTCCGCAACGTGATGATGCCGACCACGGAACTCTTAGCGCGGGCATCGCCCGTTTGAGAGAGCGTGATCGCAAGCCACGGCGCGCGAATGGACGAGTCTGAACCAGCGCGCTCGCGGGAACACTGAGGGAGAGGGCCAGAGCTCGGAACCGTCGCCCGAGCGCTACGCACGTCGCCTAGGTGTAAGTCCTAGGCAAGCGTTCGCGTTCGCAGCCCTAGATGCGGCTCGGCTATTTGAGCGTCTTGGTGTACGCGACGAGCGCCTGCAGCTCCGCCGCCGGGATGATGCCGCCCCAATGCGGCATGCTCACGATCGGCGCGCGGCCGATCACACTGCCGGTGCGAATGACGGCGATGATCTTCGCGTCGGTGTTGAACTGCGTGCGGAAGTCCTGCCCGGAGAGCGACGGGATCGACTTGTCGGGTGACTGCGGGTTGGGCACGCCGCCTAGGCCGCTAGGACCGTGGCAGTTGATGCAACCGTCGCGGACATAAAGCACGCTGCCCGCAACTGCTGCTCCCTGGCCAGACGGAACCTCGGGCGGCGTCGCCGTCGCCACTTGCGGCAGCCCCGCACGGATGTATGCGACGAGCTCACCAACCTGACGCGTCGAGATAACCGCACCCCAAACCGGCATATACGGCCGCGTCGGGTTCGCCGACTCGCCGAGGCCGTGGTCGATGATCTTGCGGAGCTGCGCAGGCGTGAGCTGCCGCCCGACCTTCGAGAGGGTCGGGACATACTGAGAAACGCCGCCCTGCCCCTGCGGACCGTGACATCTCGAGCACGCGAACTGGACGAAAACATGGCCGCCCGCAGCCACCTGCGGAGTAACCGCGACTGCTCCCGCAGACGCACCGCCGGCGGTTGTGCGAGAAGACTGATGACCGATCACCCACCCAACAACCCCTGCGGGAACGAGCAGGGCGAAGAAAAGAAGCCACATCAACGCGTCGGCCGCGCCCACAGGAAGTCGGTGCTCTCGCATTCAGCGAGACTAGACGATCCACTGTCTGCCCGCGACCCTATCCCTTAGAAACCGGCTCCCTTTGGGCGCGAACAGCGCAAGCCTCTCGTGCGGGCGAGTGTCACCGCTGATGCCAGACCGAGGTGCCGGCGGCTCAGCCCTCGGGAATGTCCGCGCTGAACCCCCAGATGTATCCGTCTGGGTCGCGGAATGCTGCATTGCGCACGCCCCACGGACGATCAACCGGACCGAAGACGATCGAGACTCCACGCTCGGCGAGCGCGGCGCAGAAAGCGTCGGCGTCGGCCACAGAGATCGACATCTCAACGCTCGCCCCGGCATTGGGATCGGCGAGGGGCACCTGTCCGAGCATCTCGCTCTCGGCCTCATCGCGTGTGAGAAGGCGCAAGAACAGGTTCTCGAATTTGAAGATGACCGTGCCGTGTCCCTCGTCGGCTCCGGCAACCTCGAAGACGCGCTCGTAGAACTCCTTCGAATTCTGCAGGTCCTCCACGAACAACGTGATCACGTTGACGGTCGTCACGGATTGGGCCATGTGCTCGAACCTCCAGCTTGGTTGGGAACCGGCTTGCCCGGTACGGGTGTAGACGAGGCAACGACCCCGGATTCATCGCTACCGGCGCTTGAGTTACAAGGGCCTCGCGTGCTCGAGCGTTCCGGAAGGAGACCCGATCGCTGACGTGCGCCAAGGTTCTCACAGACGCCTGATGAGTCACAAGCGACACGGGCAAAGCCACGTTGGCATCGCCGCAGACGGACAGACCCACCGAGTCTCACCGACACCTGACGGGAATGAGCTACGGGACAGGGAGATCGCAGAGAATAGATGCCGAGGCCGACAACACCGTCAGTTACTTCGTGAACCATCCGCCTTCGCATTTCGGCCCATTCCTGTTCGTCAGGCAATCGGTGGTTATGGCCGTGCCGATAACGATCCAGAGGAACGAACACCATCCCCGCGGCAACGGTTGCTCGACGAGAATCTCTCGGCGTGTTGGGCGAAGGTCACGCCAGCCGCGAAAGCTTCGCCGCACGAAGATCGCATTGGACAAGAACCAGAAGATTGGTTCGTGGGGTCTTGCTCACGCTCCGGGAGATCGTTCATCTACGCTGATCGTAGGCCGATAAAAAGTGCTCAATCAACCCCGCGCGACAGGATCTTACGGTCGGCGGTCAGCGCCAGACCGTATGGAGTGCCCGGCGCCTGGCTCGTAGGTTGGCGCGGGTTGCTGTCGGGATCGGCCCGGCGGTAGAGCCGCTATTACGGGAGGCGCCGGTTATGCGCGAAGGTAGCTGGGTCGGGTTGGATGTGCAT
>JBBSEJ010000022.1:0-37638 GCA_038239825.1 Gaiellales bacterium | reverse complement strand
TCTCGCGCCGGCGCCGGCCGCGGCCCGGGGGGGGGGGGGGGGCGGCGGCTTTCCCGGGGGGGATCGCGCGCCCCCCCGCCGGGGGGGCGCCCCCCCCGGCCCTCGAGTGGTGCCGGCGCTCATCAGAACGCGTCGACGAGGAGGGTGGATCCGGTCGGAGCCGTGAAACCGCACTCGACCAAGCCTTGTTCCTCGCCGCTTCTGGGCAACCCGCGCGACGAGCCCCGTCCCTTGGTCAGACGAAGGTTTGCCGGAGTGTCACGAACGCTCCACATTTGGCTCTTCTCGTTCATTGTGGATCGGTTGCGATGTTCCAGAAGCGTGTCACCGGTCCACGCGGCGGCGACGCTGAGCAGGGGCTACTCGACGACCTCGATGCCGACGACGGCTGCGAAGAGTGCCGCGTTCTCAATGACGTCGGCCCAGGGCATCCGCGCGCCCTGCAACGCCTCCGCGCCGCGGACGCCGGCGAGGTCGCAGCCGCGGAACTCGACCCGCTCGAGACGGCACGTCGAGAACGTCGCCTTGCGTAGCTCGCACCGCTCGAACAGCACATCGGCGAACGCCGCGCCGGTAGAAGTCGCGCTCGCTCATGCGGCAGTCGCGAAAGACGACACGCTCGAGCGCGGCATGCCGAAGTCCCACCAGGTCGATCCGGCACTCCGCGAACGTGACGTCACGCAGCCTCGCCTCGGCGAGCTCGGCCCCCGGCAGGCGACACCGGCGCAGCTCGGCTCGCAGTGCCGACAGGCCGCGCGCGCTTTCGTTCGCCCAGTCGAGATCGGTGCCAACGACATCGACGAGAGTTGCGAGCGTCACATCGGCCGAAGAGCAGTCGGCGAGGTCCGGCGGGTACGGGGACTGGGGCGGCTTCGACACGGCCCGAGAATAGTGCGCGGCGCTCTCGTAACGAGCCGCGGCGCGGGCTCAGCCCTCGAGCGCGAGCACGACACCCGGGACGGCGGCGACCACCATCGCTGCGATCGCCATCGCCGCGCCGCCGATCAGGAAGAAGCTGCCACCCGCGATGCCGAGGACGAGCGCCGCATGCCTCACGGGCTGAGCGAGGTCGACCACATGGGCCGTCATTCGGCAGGGATCGAGCAGATCCCTCTCGCCCCAGATCAGCCGAGCGACGAGGATCGTGCCGGGGTCAGCCAGGTGGTGCCGCCTCGCGGCTTGAACCTGACGAGCCGCGCATCGACGATGTAGCGGTGGGTCGCGAAGAAACGCGGATGGCAGGCCTGCAGCCGCAGGATCTCACGGCCCCGGTTCGCGAGGACGCTGAGATCGTCGGCCGGTACGACGTAGTGGCGGAAGGCGCGGTAGGCGAACGAGCCGTACGGGACGCTCAGGGTCATGACGTCGCCATTCCGAATCGAGTCGATGTGACTGAACGGCGCCAGATACGTGGTCCGGTGCCCCGCGATGTAGATGAGCCTGCCCTCGCCGGGCAGGCCGGTGGTGAGAAAGTGGCCGGGTCCCTGCTTGAGCGTTTCCTCGTTCGTTCCTTGAACGACGATCATGCTGAGCCCGATCCGTCCGATGTGCAAGCGGCCGACGGCATCGCCTTCGGTGAGTGAGCGCCGGTAGGTGCGCGCCTCCACCGCGAGCGCGGGCGCAGCAGACGCCGGGTTGCGGACGTTGACCTTCGTGGTCGGCCGGAATGCGGTCTCGCGGCGGTGGTACTGCGACGAGAGCTGCGCCTGCTTGAAATGGGTGTAGAGCGCAGTGAATGGGTCCTGCCACTGCCAGACGACGAGCGCCCAGGTGAGTGTCAGGAGGCTCCCGGCGATCAGCAGCGTGCCGAGAACACGCACGAGTCTCCTCATGGGTGATGTCCCGCGGGCCTCCGGGATGAGGGAATGCCAGAGCGCAGAGGCGAAGTGTAGGCGCTCGTGCGCGAGCCACTTGCGGCGTTCTGCTTGAATCGCGGTCGATGCGGGTTGTGGTCACCGGCGGTGCCGGCTACATCGGCTCTGCGGTCGCTGCGCTGCTCGTCGAGGCCGGAGAGGACGTCGCCGTCGTCGACGATTTCTCGACCGGGCACGCCGACGCGGTTCCGGACGGGGTCGACGTGTTCGAGGCCTCCGTGCTCGACGCGACTGCACTCGACGAGTCCCTTCGCGGTGCGGATGCCGTGCTCCACTTCGCCGCGAAGTCGCTCGTCGGGGAGTCCGTCGCCGATCCGTCGGCGTACTGGCGCAACAACACCTACGGGACGATGACGCTGCTCGACGCGATGCGCCGGGCGGATGTGCCGCGCCTCGTCTTCTCGTCGACCGCCGCCGTGTACGGGGAGCCGGCGGTCGTGCCCATCACCGAGGATGCCCCGACTGCCCCGACGAGCCCGTACGGCGCCTCGAAGCTCGCAGTCGACCACCTGATCGGTGGATACGCGCGGGCTCACGGGCTCGCCGCGACGAGCTTGCGCTACTTCAACGTGGCCGGGTCCGCGGGCGGGCGTGGCGAGCGTCATCCGGTCGAGACACACCTGATCCCGCTGACCTTGCAGGTGGCGGCCGGCCTGCGCGACAGCCTCGATGTCTACGGCACCGATTACGAGACCCCCGACGGCACCGCGATCCGCGACTACATCCATCTCGAGGATCTCTGCGACGCGCACGTCCTCGCGCTCAGCGCCTGTCGTGAAGGGCGCCACGACATCTACAACCTCGGGAACGGCCTCGGTCATTCCGTGCTCGACGTTGTTGCTGCCTGCCGGCGCGTCACCGGAGCGTCGATCCCGACCAGAGAGCGCCCGCGGCGCCCGGGTGACCCGGCGCGACTCGTCGCATCGAGCCGGCGGATCGCTGCCGCGCTGGGCTGGCAACCGAAGAAGACGACGCTGGACGAGATCGTCGGCGATGCCTGGCGCGTCGTCACCCGTGCGGCGTAGGCGGTCGCTACCGGCAGAGCCGGCTCGCGGGTTGAGCGGCATTCGCGGAGTGCGTTGAGCTGTCGACCCCAACGCCGTCGAGAGAGTACGTTGCCGGGCCACTCGCGACTTCGGGCATCCTCAGATGGAAGACGAGCGTGACCTCGCAGCCGGCGAATCCCGAGATGTCGACGGAGTGAGCTGTCCAGGTGCTCGTGTCGAGGTCCGCCGTTCCCGGCCGGAGTGTCTGCCGGGAGAGCGTGCGGAGGATCTTCGCGCCCGAGGCATCGCGGAGCTCGACACTTGCGACGCGAGGCAGGCGGGCGCCGTAGGTCGAGAGGTCCCAGCTGATGAAGTCCAGCCAGTGAACCCGCGAGCGGCCGGTACCGGGACGAACCGTTAGCGTGCGCGAGAGCGTCGCGTCAGCCGGAGCGTCCGCGGTCGGACGTTCGAAATCGGTGCTGAAGAAGCTCCTACCGTCGGCGTTCTGCGGCTCCTGAAACCCATAGCCGGTGTGGCACACCGTATCGGTCGTATACGGCCGAACGACAGCCCACGGGCACGGTGACGACGAACCGACGGCCGTCCACCCGGCAAGGCCGGCGGCGTCGCTCGTGGTTGCGAGGGCCCGGGGAGCGATCGCTGGTGTCGCGGCGGCTGCCGGGACGACGCTCGCGATGAGGGATGCTGCAACAGCGCACCGGACTGCCGTCCGGACGCCGAACCGGGTTGAGTCGAGGCGGGGGCGATGGTGTGTTCTCATGGATCACAGCGTGATGAGGTCGCCTCCTCGCCGGTACTGGGCTTTGTGGTGGGATTCACCGTCAAGGGTCGTGCCTCGTTCGAGTGATGTACAACGTGGCTCGTGTCAGAGACACTCGTCGATATCGGGATCCCGGTCGCGGGTCGAACCGCCTACATCGGCCGCGCGATCGAGAGTGTGCTTGCGCAGACGCTCGACCGTTGGCGGCTGACGATCTCCGAGGATGGCGCAAAGAACCCCGCGGTTCACGCGGTCGTGGAGCCGTACCTGGCCGATGCCCGGATCACGTTCGTGGCGACGGGCAGGCAGCTGGGGCCGCCTCGCATCAAGACGCTGTTGGTGCGAACGGGTGACGCGCCGTTCGTGGCGCTACTCGACGACGACGACCTCTGGCAGCCGGAGTTCCTCGAAGAGCACGTGAGGTTCGCGCAGTCGAATCCGGAGGTGGGATTCGTGTTCTGTGCGAACAACGTGATCGACGGAGCCGGCCTCGAGATCGGTGGCTCTCGGGTCGTGCTCTCGGAGGGAGCGCACGGCCCGGACGAGATGGTGCTTCGCCTGTTGGAGCACAATCTCGTGGCGAGCCCCACGATCCTCATTCGTCGAACAGCCCTTGCCGAAGTCGGGGGGACGTTCGACGAGCGGCTCTTCACGTGTTACGACCTCGATATGTGGCTGAGGCTCGCCGCTCGCTTCCCGGTCGGTTACCGAGCGAGCCGGGATGCCTCCTACCGACAGCACGCCAATCAGTCCACAGTTCTCGATCGCTCAC
The DNA here is from genome assembly GCA_038239825.1 of Gaiellales bacterium. Lineage (GTDB taxonomy): Bacteria > Actinomycetota > Thermoleophilia > Gaiellales > Gaiellaceae > PALSA-600. Next base: position 33,225 of record JBBSEJ010000022.1, on the reverse strand, counting down.
GTCGCTCCGACGAGCTGCTCCTCATGCTGGACAAGGTGGAGGCCGAGTCGATGCCTCCTACCGGAAGGCTCGCCGTCGGCCGAATCATCCGCCGCCGCCGCGCGTCAACGCTGCTGTCGGTCGCCATGGACGAGCTCGAGGCGGGCAACCGACGTCGCGCCGTTCAGAACCTCAGGAACGCCATTCACGTCTCGCCGCGGATCGTCGGCGATCCACGATCCCTCGTCATTGTCGCGACGACGTTGGTGCCGGGATCTGCGAGGGGCCTCAGGGCGGCGCGAACCTTCACGCTTCGCCATGGCCTGCGAGGCGGCACGTTCGAGCCGCGGCCGCGTCAGCGGCCGAGGCGGAGCCGCTGACGGAATGGCCTCGCGCGGCGCCGTGGAACCTCCACGTCCTCACCCGCGAGGATCGCGGCCGGGTTGATCTCGCCGAGCCGTTCCCTCAGACGGTCGGGAAGGTCGATCCGCCACGGCGACGGACCGGAGCCAGGCGCGGCATGCGCGTCGCTCGCGACGACGTGGACGAGCCCGAGGCGAAGCAGCCTGGCCGCCGTGGCAGCGCTCTCCCGACCCATGCTGCGACCTGTCGACCTGGCGGTGATCTGGACGAGCGCTCCCGCCTCGACGAGTGCACCGAGCCGCGCGGGCTGCTCGCGGATGAGGTCGTTGCGTTCCGGATGGGCGAGCACCGGCCGGACGCCGAGGTCGGCGAGACGGTCGAGCGCGAGCTCGATCCCGAGGCTCCAGCCTTGGTCGGGAAGCTCGACGAGCAAATAGCGACCCGAGCCGCCGAGGGTCATCTGCAGCACCTCGTCGTCGGCGAGCCGCTGCAGGTACGTCGCCGCAACCTCCGCCCCCGTGGTCAGCTGGATCCTGCCGTCCGGGTGCGCGCGTCGAAGCGCTGCGACGCCGTCCTGGATCATCCCCGCGGTCGTCGGGAAGTCGTCTCGAACATGAGGCGTCGCGGCGATTACGCTGACCCCCGCGTCGGAAGCTGCCCGAAGGAGCTCGACTCCGGCCGCGAGATCCGAGGCCCCGTCGTCGATTCCGGGCAGTGGATGGCTGTGAAGATCGATCATGGTCAAAAGCGCTCGCGTCCGGCGTCGATCAGCCGATTGCAAACCTATGATGTTTCGGTGAGCGGATACCCCGAGGCGCGGCAATGACCAACGTATACGAGAGCGCGAAGACGACGATCGTCGTCCCCGCCGCGGCTGGCGCCCTCCTCGTCGCGGGGCTCGCCGTGTACGCCCCGACCTACGTGTTCGTCCTCGCGGCAGGGCTCGCATTCGTGACGGCGCTCGTGCTTCGGCCCGCCCTCGGGCTTGCGCTCTTCACTCTGCTGACCTTCTTCGGCGAGTTGGGCCACGGCGCGTCTCCTGCCAAGGCTGCGGGCGCGCTGCTCGTGGTGTTCTGGCTCTTGCAGGTCATCCGCCGAGACCGCGGCGGCGCGCCGTTTCTCGGCTGGTCCCGGCCGGGTGTCTTCTACATCGCCCTCGCGATCGTGACCTGGGCCGTCTTCTCGGTGCTCTGGGCGGTCAACGCCGGAACGGCCGAGACGACGGCGTTTCGCCTCGCGCTCAACATCATGTTGTTCATCGTCGTGCCGAGTTTCGCTGCGACCCGCCGAGACCTGTTGCTGATTCTGTACGCGTACGTTTTTGGAGCAGCCTTGACCGCGGTCTACGGCATCGCCAGCGGGAACGCCCATTCGGACGCGACCGGCCGGCTCGCGGGTGGCATCGGCGACCCCAACGAGCTCGCCGCGCTGCTCGTGCCGGCGATCGTCCTGGCCTTCGTCCTCTTTCCGATGCGCCGTTCGATCGTCGTGCGAGTGGCGCTGATCGGATCCGTGGGAGTCGCCGCATTCGCGCTCGTGCTCTCTCAGTCGCGAGGAGGGATCATCGCGATGGCCGCCGCCGCGCTCGCAGGCGTCGTGTGGGGTGGCCGACAGCGGGCGAAGATCATCGTCGGCATCGTCATCGCCGCTGCTTCGGTGGCGGCGTACGTCGCCACCACCTCGCTCGCGCTCGGGCGGTTCTCATCATTCGGAGGCGGCGGTACGGGCCGGATCGATACCTGGTCGATCGCCCTGCGGGTCTTCCGGCACCACCCAGTCCACGGCGTCGGGATCGGGAACTTCACAGTGGTCGAGCCCCAGTACGCCGCCGGGAACGTCAACCTGACCCGCGTCGATCTCGTGCTCGACCTGCACAAGGTCGCCCACAACACCTACCTGAACGTGCTCGCCGACCTCGGCCTCGTCGGGCTCGGGCTCTTTGCCGCGCTGATCGTCGTCGTGCTTCGCTCGCTCCGCCACCGCATCCGTGACGAAGCCGCCGGCGGCGACCACCAGATCGAATCGATCTGTCGCGGTCTGCTGGTCGCGCTGGTGGGGCTGCTCGTTGCCTACACGTTCATCTCGGCCCAGTACGAGAAGCAACTCTGGCTGCTCCTCGGGCTCGGACTCGCCGCCGCCAATCTCCGCTCGCGTGCGCTCGCGCAGGCCGATGAGCCCTCCCTCCCGGCGAGGCCACTCGTGCTCGCGCCTGCTCCCTTGGGAACCAGCCGGTGACCGAGGCGAACCGCGGGGGAACCGCGGGCGGCGTGCTGCGGTCCTTCATCCTCGCGAACCGGAAGCTGTCCGACAAGTTCGCGCCGCTCTTCCCTCAGGCCCGGCACGATCTCCATGTCGAGTGGCGCGAGACCGTCGGCCGGTTCGCGCGGGAGGTGCCGCAGGGCGGGTTGATCGCCGATGCCGGTGGCGGCAAAGCCTGTGCGTTCAAGGCGAACCTCCCGTCCGAGCAGGAGCTGCGCGTCGTTGCCGTCGACATCTCCGAGGACGAGCTGAAACGGAACCGGGACGTGAGCGAGTGGCGCGTCGCCGACATCTCGAAACGGCTGCCCTTCGATGAGGGCGAGGTGGACATGCTCGTCACGCGATCGGTTGTCGAGCACCTCGAGGATCCAGCCGGGTTCGTCCGCGAGGCATTCCGCGTCCTGAAGCCGGGCGCAACCACGATTCACCTCATCCCGGGCAAGTTCGGGCTCGTGTCGATCGTCAACCAGCTGCTGCCCAAGCGGCTCGGCCGAAAGCTCGTCCACCTCGTCGTGCCGGGAAGCGACGACTCGCTCGGCTTTCCGGCGTACTACCGCCGAACCTACCCGAGCGCGTTCGCCACGCTCCTCACCGACCAGGGCTTCGAGGTGGAAGAGCTGCGCGTGAGCTATTCGCAGGGCTACTACTTCTCGTCATTCGTGCCCGCCTACATCCTCGTGAGCGCATTCGAGCTCGTCCTGCAGGGGCTCCGGGGGCGCGATCTCGCGGCCCTCTTTCTCGTCGTCGCCCGCAAGCCTCGCCAACGGCCTGCCCAGGAAAGCCTGCAGGGCGCCTGACAGGCTTCACGCACCGTGCTCACCTTCTTGGCAAGTCCCCCCTAACGCGTCACACCGCTTCGGACGCGCTTCGCGGCTCGAGCGAGGAACACGTTCTCCACGGCTTCGAGGTGCGACGGCCGTTGCAGCCGGATCGCATGGGACACCTCGGCGATCGTCGGCTCGCGGGGATTGAGTAGCGCGGCTCGTGACGCCTCGGCAGCGGCGGTGCTCCATGCCTTCCGGTCTGACGCGAGCACCGCGAGCAGCAGATGTGTGTACCAGTTCGCGGGATTGCGCGACCCTGCTCGGTCGAGCTCGATCTTCATCGTCCGACGGTCGCCGACGCGGCCGGCGATCGTCGCGGCGAAGAGATCGGGGTGGTCGCTGAACGGATTGAGGCGCGCGGCAGCGTCGAGTTGACCCACGGCAGCCGCCGGGTTCGTCCGCCAGTGCCCGAGTGCTCGTTCCGCGTCACGCGTCGAGAGCCAGTCGGCCCCGACCGGCACCGCGATCGCGAGTGCCAGGCCGAACGCGACCAGCTTGACCGGCATGGGAAGGCTGCGAGGTGCCGATGCGACGCTGCGCAGCGAGACCGCGATACCCGCCCAGGCCGCAACCGGGGCGGTGACGCCCGGCACCTCCCAGAGCCAGTCGAACGCTCCGTGCGCGAACCAGTAGACGATCGGGACGAGCACCGCGATCGTCGCAGTGGGGGCAGATCTCCACGATCGAAAAGCGCCGGCGAGGAGAGCGCCGGCGAAGGCGAGCGCCAGCAACGTCCCGATGATTCCCGTCTGAGCGGGAATGCGCAAGATGTCGCTATGCGGATAGAGCGGCTCCTCATCGGTTCGCCGCTCGCGCAGATAGTCGATTGCGAAGTTGTCGCTCCCCACACCGGCCGCGGGGTGGTTCGAGATCTCACGCAACGCGACGCGGTAGAGGTCGTAGCGATCCGAGCCGAGCGATGAGAAACGGCTACCGGCACCGCTCGGCGAGCCGGCATGAGCGAAGCTGTGCCACGCCGAGGCGATGTCGTGCCGGGCCGTGTGGGGGCGCACGAGCGCGGCGGCGAGGGGCACGGCGAGCGCTGCAGCGATGAAGGCGAGGACGACGCGGTCGGCAACCGTTCGCAGGCGAGGGGCGGCGGGCAGCAGGCGTGTCGCAAGTGACCAGAGGAGGGCCGCGAGCCCGGCGGCGAGCACGGACACTTCCATCATGCGAAGGCTGTGATGGAGAGCGGCGTCGAACGCCTTGAATCCTCCATCGCTTGCGCCATAGACGTGAGCAAGGGCCGGCGCTGCGACGAGCGCGCAGCCGCCGATCGCCAGGATGACGCCCAGCACCCGATGCCGGTTCGGCACGAGGAGGAGAAGTACGAATACCGCGAGCGACGTCCCGAGCAGCGAGCCACGGCTCTGGGCGAGGATGACGAGGTCGACCCCGGCGGTTGCGACGGCGAAGCTCAGCACGCGCACGAGCGTCGGCAGCTCCGGGCGGCTCGCGACGACCACGACGGCGAGCACCGCAATCAGGAGCAACGCCGCGCTGGCGTTCTCGTATCCGGCGGGGAGGGTCAGGCGGCCGCTGATGAAGTCCTTCTGCGGATTCGTCGACCCGACCGTCCGCACGAACTCGCCGACACTGATCGAGATCGCACCGACCGCATACAGACCGACGGCGAGGTAGACGAGGCGGGGTGTCCAGGAGGTGAGCGCGAAGAGCGCGAAGAGTGCTGCGTAGAGGGCCGTCCGATTCGCGCCGTCGAACGCCGCCCCGCGGTCGTCCGCCCAGCCGATCGAGGCATAGTTCCAGCCCGCGAAGGTGACGGCAGCGGCGATCGCGATCGCTCGTGCCCGCGAGCCTCCGAGCGGCGCGGAGGTTCCCTGGGCGACCGTCACCGCGAGCAGGAGAAGGATCGCGAGTGCGGCGGCGCAGTAGATCGCCGGTGAGAACGCCGCAGACGCGGGCAGCCACGCGACGAGCACGAGCACGGCGACGAGCGGATAGATCGTCACGGGGGAGGTGCGCAGGTCGTCCAGCAGTGACGACCCGTCCGGCGTCGCCGTCGAGGGTCGCCGGAACGACTGCTTCGCTTCAGTCACCTCAGGCATGTTCGCAATCAGGGTCCGAAGGCCTGCGGCGGAAGGAAAGGGCAGCGCCCCCGCGTGCGGCCGAAGCCACACACGGGGGCGCCGCCGAACGTGGCTCAGCGTTTGACGGCGCCGGTCGCGTCGGAGGTCGCCGCTGCCGAGCCCTGATCGTTCTGAGCGCTGACCATCACACGCAGACGCGCGTTCCGGTCGGCGCTCTGGAGGACGTAGGTCGACGAGTTCGCACCGGAGATCTGCGAGCATGATCCGGCCGAGCGGCTGCACCGAAGCCAGGTGTAGCCAAGCGCGAGGGTGCCACCGCCGCTCCACCCTCCCGTCGAGGCCGAGACCGCCGAGCCGACCTGGAGGTCGCCCGAGATGATCGGTGGGGTCAGGGTCGACGGGGCGACGATGTTCGAGACCGTGACCGTGCTCGACGTCGCGGCGATCACGCCGGAGGCCGTGTAGGCCTTGACCTCGAAGACATGACTCTGGTTCGAGAGCTTCGCGGTGTCGTAGACGCACGAGTCGCACGGTGCTCCGTACGGCGCAGACTTCTCGGACTCGACGAGCTTGCCGTCGACGAGGAAGTCGACATGGTCGGACGGCCCCGACGGGGTCGCCTGCCAGAGAAGCGAGCCTGACGCCGTTGTGCCGTCTGCGACCGTCTGCGTCACCGTGTACGTGCCACTGACGGCCGAGGTCGCGTCACTGACTGCGACCGCCGATCCCGCAAGGTTGGAGGCGGCGACGGCCACGCGAACCGACATGCTGAGATCTGCTGTCGTGGGGACGTAGGTCGTGGACGTTGCTCCTTCGATCGCCGAGCACGTGCCCGCGGCTACGCAGCGCTGCCACTGGTACGTCACGGACAGCGGTGCGGCACCCGACCACGATCCTGGTGCTGCGGTCAGCGACGCACCCAGTGCTGCGTCGCCCGAGACTGCGGGCGAGCTCGTCGAGACGGGCATCGCCGGCGAGGGGCCAGGGTCGCTCGGCGCCGGTGTCTTCGGAGCCGCAGCGGCCGTCGTCGTCGCTGAGGTCGTCGTCGGAGGGCTCGTGCCCGCGCCCGTGCCCGGTGTGCCGTCGACACCGAAGCCGGCGCAGGGGCTGCCGGCACGAAGCGCGTAGTCCTTCGCGGCCACGTTCGCGTAGCTGGGGCTTGCGATCGTGTTCGAGGAGGCGGTGAACCCCCCGGCGCTCGTGTCGACGTTGCCATCCTGGTTCCCGGACAGGCAGTTGTCGTGGAACGTGTTGCCGGACCCGACTGCGGTCGAGCCCCACCACGCGAACGCGCCGTAGGCGTTGCAAGCGCAGCCGGCATTCGAGTTGGTGATGATGTTGTGCGTCACCTCGTTGTTGGTGGCGGCCAGATCGCCGAACGCGACGCCGGTGCCGTTGTTGTCGATCGTGTTGTTCGCGACGTAGCCATCCGACGAGCCGCGTAGGAGTACGCCCTTGCCCGACGTGTCGTAGATGTAGTTGTTCGTGACCCGAGTGCCGACGCCGGAGATGTAGAGCGCGTGGGAGAAGTATCCCGGCGAGGTGTAGCTCGTGACCGGCCGCTGTCCGCAGTTGTGGACACGGTCGTGGTCGAGCACGGTCGAGTGTGCGGTGCCCCATGTCGAGTCGGCGATCACGTTGACGCAGATCGAGGTGTTGCCGTTCTGGATGTCGTCGTAGGTGAACGACACGTGGTCCGACGCGAGGGTGATCGACGGAAGGTTCTGACCGCCCGAGTCCCAGTTGAACCGCAAGTTCGTGAAGTCGATGTAGTCGGCTCCGGGGTGCGTGACCACTCGGCCATAGATCGTGGCGGGGTTGGAGGGGTCGGTGCTCGTCACGGTGATCTGTCCGGAGGCCGACCCACCGTGCGAGAGATTGAGCCCGCCGCTGAACGTCTGGCCGGAGGTCAGGCAGCCGGTCTGTCCGGCCGAGAGCGAGGCGAGAAGCTTCTGAACGGTGGCGAACGGCGCACCGGGGGAGCCGTTGCTGCTGTCGGACCCGGAGGTGGCTGCGACGAGCGTGCAGCCGCTCGCGGCGGTCGAGCTCGAAGCGATGAACGCGGAGAACGCGCCGAGAGCCAGCAGCGCGAGCGCCGTCGGGACGATGAGGAGCTTTGAGCGTGCGGGACGAAAGCGGCGAAGTGGGTTCATGCCGTTTCTCTCGGCACGACCTCCAGGGTCCTTCTCCCCCTTTGGAGGGACACGGCTCTTTTCGTCGCTCTGGCGCGCGTGCCCCTGGCGGGGCCGCGTCCGGTGTCTAGCGGCTGGCGCTGTGGGGAATGATTCTCAGCCGAAAGGCGTACTTGCCGAGCGCCGAGTACCTGACCCCGATCGTCTTTCGCCTGTAACGCAGGACGCAGACGAAGATGTGAGCCTGCAGCGACGTGCCGCGACCGCCGTTACAGATCACGGTCACGTTCGTGCGGAACGTCCGCGTTCTCGAGCGGATGAAGCCGTGCAGCCCTGCACGCCAGAAGTACAGCGGCGAGCGCAGGATGTTCAACTCGGCTTGCCGTTTCGTCTGGACGGGCGCGGCGGCCACTCCCGCCGCGACGCCCGACGCACCGGCGACGATCATGCACGTGAGGGCCAACGCGACGAGTCGCCTGAGTTCGCTCATGGCGTCATCGTAGGGGGCGCTGCGGACGGGGTCGTGACGCCGCCGGAGGAGGGGGAGGCTCGGCCCCGCACCTCTCGAGAACGGGTTTTCTCAAAAGATTTTGTTGAGAACCGGCGCGAGTCTGCCGCCCTACGACGGTGGCAAGGTCTCCGAATGCGTCGTGCGGATTCGCGGTTGTATTGCATCGCGGTTGATGCGGCGCTCGACATGGGGCGCCCGCTTTCCGTCTCGTCGGCACCGTCGGCTCGAGCGGAGAGCAGCGCGGGGTCACGGCCGCCTCGCCGCCGGGCTCGCACCGCAAGCGAGACCCCCGCTCTCGCCGGAGGGCGAGGGGGCACATCCTTCGTTCCCAGGGTCGCCGAGAACGGGCCTCGGGAGCTAGCGCCGGACCGAGAAACGGCCCTTGGCAACGAGGGCGCAGTTGCTCTGGCAGGCAGTGACTCGATAGACGCCCGGCGGGGCACCGCGCGGGACTCGCAGACGGACGGTGCTCGTTCCGGTGCTGCCGGCCCTGGTGCTCGCCCGCGCCCAGCGCCGGCCGTTGAGGCTCGTCGCCGCCGCGACGATCGTCCCCTGAGGTGCAAAGCCGCGCATCCTGACCTCGATCGTGCCACCAGGCCCGATGGCGGCCGGGGTGATGCCGATCGTCGGACTTTGCTTTGGCGCCTTGGTGCCATTGCGCGTCTGAACGTGGTTCGTGAGGAGGTTCGTCGATCCATTCGCGAGCGTCGCCGAGACGGCGAACGCATGCGCCCCGTCGACGAGCTTGGCCGTGTCGAGCGTCATCTGAGACCGGCCACCCGCCGCCTTTGCCGCCCCTACCCTCTCGCCGTCCACGAGGAAGACGAGCGACGAGCTCGCCGGCGATCCCGGGCCGAGTGTTGCCGACCACGTGACCGCTCCGCTCAGTGTCGAGGCCTCGACAATCGAGGAGGTGAGGCTGAACCGTGTCGAGCCGCCCTGCTTACGGCAAGGGCCGAGGATCTTGAAGCCGAGGACCGGATGCAGCTCGATCGCGTTGGGAGCTCGCCCGAACTGACCGACGAAGGTGTCGAAGAGACGAACCCCGGTCACCTGCGCCGTGCCGTCGAGGAAGTAGTCGCCTTGATTGCCGCTCGGCGGCCCGCAAGCCCGCACGTAGGCGTCCCGGGCTGCGGTCATCAGCGCACGCAGCGCAGGCGGGCTCTTGGCAGTGCAGCGTGGATCGGGGAGCTCCGCGATCAGCGACGCCGAGTGGTCGCTCGGGTCATGGACGACGAGATGGATGTCGAGGTCGGCCTCGAGATGGTCGGCGTACAGCGTCCCCATGACCGTTGCGACCTGTCGCTCCGCAGGCAGGCGCGCCGTCGAGTCTGTGAGCCCGGATGAAGGTCGGGGTAACAAGCCGAGAGCGCCGATCGTTGTCGAAGACGGCGTGAGCTCGACGGACGAAGCGCCTGGATCGGTGAGCGACTTGACCGGCCAGCGGCCGGCACTGCACGGCCCGTTCGCCTCGAGCTCGTCGAGCGCAACCGCGACCGGCACGATCGTCAGGCTCGGCGGCTCGCGGTCGCGAACGAGCGCGGCCGCCGCGACAGTCGAGAGGACGGTCAGGGCGAGCAACGCCGCCGTACGAGCCTTCCGACGAGGCGGGATGAGATGCACGAGACCACGGTAGCGCCGCTACGCTCAGCCGCGTGGCGCTCGAGACCCAGGTCGTGACCGACGTCGACGAGCAGGCCGCGTTCGTCACGCCGTGGCGTGACCTCGCGGTCGCCGAGGGGAATCTGTTCCTCACACCCGAGTGGTACTTCAGCTGGCTCGAGGCCTTCGGGCGGGACTTCGTGCCACGCCTCGTTCTCTGCCGAAACGGGTCAGCAGTCGTCGGCGTTCTGCCGCTCGTCCAGGAGCGCGCCTGGCCGAGGGCGCTCAGGTTTGCGGGCGACGCGTCAGCCGACCGGACGGCGCCGCTCTCGAGCGGCGATCGAACCTCAGTCGAGCAGGCGATGTTCACCGCTGCGGGCCTGGCCGCCTCGAGCATCCTCGTGCTCGGCCATCTCGAGCCCGCGGCAGCACAGGCGCCCGCGCTTCGCAATCTGCACCAGGTGAGAGCGCGCCCGGCCAGGCTCCCGTACGCGACGATCGCCGACGGCTGGGACGCCTATCTTGCCCGCCGCTCCCGCAACTTCCGGGCGGATCTCAAGCGCAAGGAACGCTCCCTGCGTGCGGAGCACACCGTCGAGTTCCGACGCACCCACGCCGAGCACGAGCTGGAGGGCGACCTCGCTGCGTTCTTTCGCCTGCACGACCAGCGCTGGGAGCCCCGGGGCGGGTCGACGTCCTCGACGGATCGGGTTCGTGCCTTCCTAAAGGACGTGTCGGCGCGCGCGCGCGCCGCGGGGTGGCTGCGGCTCTGGCAGTTGACGGCCGACGGTGAGCCCGCGGCCTCGTTCCTAGGCTGGTCGCTCGGACCGACCTACTCGTACTACCTCGCCGGCTTCGACCCGAAGCTCAGCAAGCACAGTCCCGGCACAGTGCTCCTCGCGCACACCATCCGCGACGCAATTGCCGACGGCTGCTCACGGTACGACCTGCTTCTCGGGGACGAGCAGTACAAGGAGCGGTTTGCCGACGGCGTCGAGTCGGTCGAGTCGCTGGTGCTCGCACGACGTGCCTCCGTCCCGTTCCTGCTGGCCCGGCTCGAGGCGGCAGCGCGTGTGACGCTGCGCCGGCTCCCCGAGCGTCCGAAGGTGATCGTCCAGCGCACCGCGGCTCGCGCTGGTTCCCGCCTGCCTCTCACGCGTAGCCGGTGAACGCAGGTGAAACGAGCAACGGTGTCGGGCGTGTTCGCACGCTGACGCTGATCGACAAGCCACTCGCGATCGGGGGGGCAGAGCGACTCGCCGTCGACCTGACGATCGCACTCGACCCGGCGCGTTTCGACCGCTACTTCTGTGCGACGAGGCAGACCGAGTTTCGCCAGCTCGACGACCAGCTCCGATCTGCCGGCGTCGAGTATCTGGCGCTCGAGCGGCGGTCGCGCTACGACCTCAAGCCGTGGTGGTCGCTGCTGCGACTCCTCCGCCGCGAGCGGATCGACGTGCTGCACACACACTTGCTGGGCTCGAATCTCTGGGGCTCCGTCCTCGGCCGCCTCAGCGGTGTGTCGGCCGTGGTGGCACACGAGCACACGTGGTCGTATGTGGGGCGGCCGTTTCGCAAGCTCGCCGATCGCCATGTCGTCGCCCGGTTCGCCGACACGATCATCGCGGTGTCGCAGGCCGACGCCGACAAGATGACGTCAGTCGAGCGCATTCCCGCCGGCAAGATCACGGTGATCCCGAACGGCATCCAAGATCCAATGGTCACCGCCACCCGCGACGAGGTGCGCGCGGAGCTCGGTATTGCACCCACGGCGTTCCTGATCGCCGCGGTCGCCGTGATTCGCCCGCAGAAACGTCTCGACAGGCTCATCGAGGCCGCCACGATCCTACGCACGGAGATCCCGGGCGTGCAGGTGGTGGTGGTCGGCGCCGGCTATCCCGAGGAGACGCTGAAGCTCGAACGGCTCGTCGAGGAACGAGGGCTGCAGACGACGGTCCGGTTCCTCGGCGAGCGCAACGACGCGGCGAACGTGATGGCCGCGGCCGACCTCGGGATCATCACCTCTGACTACGAAGGGATCCCGCTCTCGCTGCTCGAGTTCATGGCGCTCCGGCGCCCGGTGGTCGCGACCGCGGTCGGCGGAATCCCCGAGGTGCTGCGCGACGGCGAGACGGGACGCCTCGTCCACGAGCTCACTCCCGAGGCGGTTGCGGAGGCCGTAGTCGCGGTGAGCCGGCTGACCGATGACCGCCGCGACGAGCTCGGCGAGGCGGCGAGGGCGTTGCAGCAGGAGACGTATTCGTTCGAGGCCTACATCAGATCCGTGCAGGAGCTGTATGCCCGCCTGCTCGATCGTTAGAGGCGACGCTTAATCGCGCTCGTGAGGAAGCCGGCGCCCCAGGAGAGGTGCATGGTCGAGATCGCGAGGGGAATCCGCGCCGCGACCTCTCGCGGCTCGCCACGCGACGAGACGGCGGCTGCGGCAAGGAAGACAGAGTAGGCACCGAGCGTGAGGCCGAGCGACTTCCGCGCAGACGGTGAGACGAGGGCCACCGGCGCTCCGAGCGTGAGGACAGCGACGAACCCGGGGGGGATGAGCCAGCGCAGGTGCAGCGATGACGGATGCTTGCGCAACACCCGGTACTTCCAGTAGCCGTACTGGAAATACTGCCGGGCGAGCGCAACCGGAGTCTCTCGCACGGCCCAGTCGATGACGATCGTCGGATCGAGCAGCAGCCTGCCTCCGGCACGGCCGTAGCGGTAGTCGAAGTCGAAGTCTTGGTTGCGTACGAGCTCTTCGTCCCAACCGCCGACGGCGCGCGCGCGCTCTCTCAGGTAGGCACCGAAGGGGATGTGATCGACATACATGACCTCCGATGCGTAGTGGTACTTCGAGTCGCCGATTCCGAACTTCGAGCCGTGGGCGATAGCGACCGCTCGCCCGAACGGCCCTTCTCCGATCGCGCGTTTCTGGCCTCCTGCCGCCTCACACTCGCCCGATCTGATCCGCTCGACGAGGCGGCGCACGTAGTCGATCGGCGGGCTCGAATGGGCGTCGATCCTGACGAGGACGTCGCCGCGCGCGGCGCCGAGCAGCACGTTCATGGCCTGAGGCGTGCCACCGGCCGGATTCGGCACGACGTGTAGCTTTCCGGGGTGAACGGCAGAGAACTCCGAGAGGATCTCCCGTGTCCGGTCGGTCGAGCCGCCGTCGGCCACGATGATCTCGAATGGCTCGTCGACGTCCTGCGCGACGATCGCAGCGAGCGTCGTCGCGATATGAGCCTCCTCATTGCGCGCCGGGACGATCACCGAGATCCTCGGCAGCTCGGAATTCGGAGCCATCGCGCTACGATAGCCACGCGCCCGGCGGCGATCCCGGGCTGCAGCGCGACATCGTGTCTAACCCCTGAACGATGGCTCTGTCGATAACCGTAGGCGGCACGCCGCCGGATACCGACGCGTGGGACGCGCTGTGCGACGAGACGGGCGCCTCGCCCTTTCAGCGTCCCGGGTGGATCTTGCCATGGTGCTCGGCCTTCGCAAACGGCGACAGCCTGTTCGTGAAGGCCGCCCTGGACGGGCGGCTCGTCGGTGTGCTTCCTCTGCGGCGGCGTTTCCGTGTGGTCACGAGCGCGACCAACTGGCATACCCCGCTGTTCGCCGGGACCGCCACGTCCGCCGAGGTGCAGGAGGGGCTCGTCGGCACCGCGGCCCGACAGGGTTCGGCGCTCGTCCTTCGCTTCGTTCCCGACCGATCGGCGACAGCGGTCGCCTTCACGCAAGTCTGTCGCGAGCGCGACGGCATGTCCGTGCGGTCGCGTCTGCAGCTCGAATCCCCGCGCGTCGAGATCTCTCAGGCATGGGACGAGTATGAGAAGAGCTTGAGCAAATCCATGCTCAAGACGCTCCGTCGTCGTGCCCGCCGGCTCGACGAGATGGGGAAGGTCGAGGTCGAGGTCGTCAGCGATCCGCGGGGGGCCGAGGCGGCGCTCGCGGAGGGGCTCGCGCTCGAGACGGCGGGTTGGAAAGGCAGGCGAGGCACCGCGATCGCCGCCGACTCACGTCTTCGCCAGTTCTACCTCGAAGCCGTGCTCGCCGCCGCGCGTGCCGGACGCCTCTCGCTCGCCTTCCTGCGCCTGGACGGGCGCGCCGTCGCGTTCCATCTGGATTTCATCGATGGCGAGATCCTCTACGGGCTCAAGGGCACCTACGCGGAAGACCTTGCGCAGGTCTCGCCGTCGCGGATCCTCCGCCACGAGCGGATCAAGCAGGCGTTCGCCCAGGGGCTTCGTGCCTACGAGTTCCTCGGTGCCGACGAGCCGTACAAAGCCGACTGGGCGAACGCCGCGACCCGCCTCGAGACACTCGAGGCCTACAGCCCGTCACCCGCCGGCCGGCTGCTCGAGCTCGCGAACACGCACGGGCGAGCGTCGGCCCGCAGCCTCCGCGCGGCGAGAATCGCCGGGGGCAGACGAATGGGTGAATGGTGGGCCCGGCCCAAGCCCGATTAAAGCGGCCACGCTTCGCTGCCGATGAGAACTCGGATGCGTACTCCGTTCTCGCTCAGGCTCGCCGACGCGGGCCTCTTTTCCCGCCGCTTCGAACGTCGCGCTCGCGAGCGGCAGTTCCGGCGCTTCTGGGAACAGGTCGGCGGTGCAGGCCCGTCGGTCAGCTCGTCCGACGCTGACGCACCGGCAGCCGAAGGTTACGAAGAAACGCCGCCCGCTCGTCGCGCGTCAGCGTCCCGGTAGCGACGATCACTGCGGCGTAGACCGCAGATCCGAGGACGGCCCCACTCGCGATCTGGAATACGCCGAGACTCCCGGTGCCGAAGAGCGCCAGCGTGCCGCACATCGCTCCAGAGGCAAGCGCCACGCAGACGGCCGGGCGGATGAGCGGTCTCAGTGAGAGCCGGAGGATACTCGCGCAGATCCACACGTGCGCGGGCGCGTAGAACGCATAGGCGACATCCGTCCCGACCGCGCCACCCACGATCCCGATTCGCGGGATCAGCACGACGTCGATGCCGAGATTGAGCGCGACTGTCAGGATCGCCACCGGAACCCGCCGCCGCGCTTGCCCCAGGTAGTTGGCGGTCAATGAGAAGAGGTTCCCGAACCCCGAAAGCAGGACGAACGGCACGAGTGCGCGGAGCACGTCGGCCGACGAGGAGTACCGCCCTCGGCCGAAGAGGAGGTCGGACATCGGTGTCGCCCAGACGAGGAGCGGGGCCACCGTGAAAGCTTGCGTGATCAGGATGAATCGGGTGGCGCGGATGAGCGAATGTCGTTCGACCTCCCAGTCCGCCTGTCGTCCGACCCGGTAGGCGACCCCCGAGGTGATCGCCCCGGCGGGGAGCATCAAGAACACGGTGAACTTGAGCGGCGCCGCGAACAGGCCGACGGCCGACGTCGAGAGGAACGCGCCGATCAGCACGATGTCGATCTGGCTGAACAACGCGAACGCACCGTCGACGATCAACAGGGCCCCGCCGTACCGCATGAGCTGCCCGATCCACGAGCGCGCGGTGCTCGGTCGTCGCAGCGAACCGCCGACGAGTCGCTGGACGATGGCGACCCCGATCGCCGCTGCGGCGCCGAAACCGGCCGCGCGGGCCGAGAGAGCGCCGACCGCGCCCCCACCGGCGAGCACGAGCACGACGGCCAGTCCGGTCTCGAGCAGGGACTCGCTGAAAAAGATCCAGAGATTGAGGTCGACCCGGCCGAGCGCGGTCAGGAAGCTCGCGAGCAGCCCCATGGTGCTCTGCGCAAACACCACGAGCGCCACCACGCGCAAGGGCGACGTGAGACCG
This sequence comes from Gaiellales bacterium, assembly GCA_038239825.1. Taxonomy (GTDB): domain Bacteria; phylum Actinomycetota; class Thermoleophilia; order Gaiellales; family Gaiellaceae; genus PALSA-600. The sequence goes on along the minus strand of JBBSEJ010000022.1, from coordinate 17,731 downwards.
GGCTTGCCCCAGAACTCGGACACGAGGGGGGCGACGAGTGCGAGCACGGCGCAGGTCGTGCCCGTGAGTACGAGCTTGAGCCGGAGTGCCGAGTTCACGATCTCGGCAACCGTCGTCGGGTCGGTGTGATGCTGCGAGATGAATCGGCCGGCAGCCGCACCGACGCCGAACTCGGCTGGGAGGAGGACGAGGCCGCCGACCGCGAGGGTGAGGCCGAGCAACCCGTACTGATGCGGGTCGAGTGCCCGGACGAGAAACAGCGTCAGCCCGATCGTGAAGACCGCGCTGACTGACTGGAGTCCCAGCGAATACGCGGTGTTCGAGGCGATGCTTCGGCGTGCGATGCCCGGGCCGGGGCGATCGACAGGCGCGTCGCTCACGACGGGTCGGGTGAGGCGGCAGGCTCCCGTGCAGCCGCGTCGGCGAGCGCTGCGAGATGGCGTGCCACTCGTTCCCAGGTGAACTTCTCCGCGACCTCCTCGCGCAGTTCGAGACCGATCTGGGCTGCGCGGCCGGGGGCCCGCAGGAGCTCCAGCAATCGCTCTGCAAGGGCGTCCGCATCTCCCGTCGGGAACAACGTCACTCCGTCGGGCGCGTCGGCCGCGATCCCGGACACGTCGGAGGCGACGACGGGGAGGCCGAACGCCATCGCCTCACGGATCACGTTCGGGAGCGACGATTCGAAGAGCGTCGGGAGCACGAAGACGTTCGCAGCCGAGTAGAGGCGCTGAAGTCCGTTCGCGTCTTGCGGTCCGGCCCACGTGATGCTCGCCGGCAAGTCGCGAGGCGGGCGGTGCCGGGGGCCGGCGACGGTCAGCCGTGCGTCCGGGAGCTCGGCCGCCACCCGCCGCCAGGCGTCGAGGAGCGTCGCTCCCCCCTTTCGCCAGAACGACGTCGCGACGAACAGGACCTCTTGCCGATCCTCACGGCTCACGATCGGCGGAAGCGGGATCGTCAGCCCATAGCCGATCGCGACGACGCGGTCCGGAGCGCAACCGTAGTCGTCGATCGCGGAGGCGCGGGCCTGAGATCCCCATGTCGCGACGTAGGACGCGTTCAGGAACACGTCACGCTCGCGAGCGAGGGCGCCCTCCGTCTCGCGCCTCGACAGTTTCGCCCAGCGTCGAAAGGAGCGCTGAGTCACCGCCATCGTGTTGTCCGTGATGACCACGTACGGGTGGTCGCTGTCGATTCGGCAGAGGATCGGATAGAAGTGGAGGACGAGGTCGAAATCGGGCAGGTCCGCGAGCTGCCGTGACACGCTCGCCGACAGCGCGTCGAACCGGCCCGCATTGAAGTACGCGCGAGCCCGCCACGTATCGCGCTCCGGATACGCGTGCCGGAGCTTGTTGAGGATGTCGAAGCTGCGATCGACCTCCGGGAGGACCTTGCCGACCACATCGCTGTGCGAGCGGAGCGCGTCGAACAGACGCTCGCTTCGGCTCACACGGTGCGGGTCGACGATGACGAGGCGAGGTGGATCGACCCTAGACTGGAGTGAGGATGCGGAGGACACAGGGGGAGATCAGCAGGCTCTTGGTCTACGTGGACGTTCCGTACCGGCGCGACAGCCTTGGCTTCTCGACCGACCGTGCCTTTCTCAAGTTCGTGATCGAATTGCGTTCTCGCTTCGACCAGGTTGTCCTCGTCGGCCGTGTCCGAGCGGGGCGAAGCGAGTACGCGATCCCCGCTGAGATCGACGTCGTCGCGCTGCCAGATTACCCAACGCTGCGCTCGATCGGCGCAGTCCTGGCGGCCGTGCCGCAGGCGTTGCGGGTGCTCTGGCGCGAGGTCGGGCGCGCCGATGCCGTCGTCGCCATCGGGCCGCACCCGCTGAGCTTGCCGACCGCTCTCTTCGCGCTCGCGCGCCACCGGCCACTCACGTTGATGGTGCGTCAGAATTACCCCGAGTACATCCGGCACCGTCTCCCGTCCAGGCGTTGGGGCATCTTCATCGCGGTCGCGGCGGCAGCCGACACGCTGTTTCGCACGATCGCGCGCCGGGCGCGCGTCGTCGTCGTCGGGGATGAGCTCGCCGTCCGCTACGGGCGGTCTTCCCGGCTGCTCAATCTGCCAATTTCGCTGATGCCTGCGGCAGCAGCCGGTACGCATCGTGGCTCCGACGGAACGGAGCTGCGCCTCCTCGCGATCACGCGTCTCGATTCGGAGAAAGCACCTCATCTGCTGATCGAGGCGGTCGAGCTCCTCAACGCCGCCGAGCGCGACCGGGAGGTTCGGCTGACGGTTGCCGGCACCGGTGAGCTGCGCCCGTCGCTCGAACGCCTCGCGCGTGAGCGGGTTCCCGGACAGGTCGACTTCGCCGGGTACCTACCGCACGGCGAGGAGCTGTTCGCGCTCTATCGCGACCACGACGTTCTCGTTCATACGGCGAAGACCGAGGGCATCCCGCAGGTCGTCATCGAGGCCCAATTCGTCGGGCTCCCGGTTGTCGCCACGGACGTGGGAGGGGTGCGCGGGGCGGTCGGCGGCGGGACGACTGCGCTGCTCGTTCCGCCGGGCGACGCCCAGGCAATCGCGTCTGCGGTCGCCCGGATTGTGGACGACCATGACGTACGCGCCCGGCTCGTCGCGGCCGGTCTCGAGGCGACGCGAGAGCTGACGCTCCAGTCGCAGGTTGCCGAGTTCGCCGCGTTCGTCGACTCAGCCTGAGTAGAAGCGGCGGCGAATCGCCGTAGTCGTCTTGGCGGTGGCGCGGACGAGGGTGTCCTTCCGGTAGATGCCGACGCGCGGAGCTGCGAACGGATCGTCCGCGTTGCCGGAGCGGCCGAGGGCGAATGCTCCGACGTAGCCGGCTCTGCGCGCCGCGGCCCGGACGCGCGCGTCGTGCTCCCCGAATGGGTAGGCAAGCAGCGGGCACGGCTTCCCGAGCTCCTCTTCGAGGCGCTCGCGTGAGCCCTGGAGCTCGGCGGCGAGCTCGGCATCGCCGAGCCGTGTCAGGTGTGGATGCGTGACTGTGTGCGCATACAGCTCGGTGCCGCGTTCTGCGAGGTCTCGGAGCTCATCCCAGCCTGCGGTCCGCAGCTCCTCGGGCGGCTCGTCCGCGAGCTCCGGGATCGCGAGTGGCGCGCCTCCCTGGTCGGCGAGTCGCGTGCAGACGTACACGGAATGGGGGATGCCGCGCCGATGGAGCTCGTGCAGCGTGGGAACGATGCTCGCAAATGCATCGTCGAATGTGACGTGGAGCAACCTCCCGCGACGCTCGATCGCGTCTGCGGCGCCGCACCCCTCGAACCCGAGCGCGCGGAACAGCCGCAGCTGCCGCAACAGTCGAGCCTGCGGCACCGCGAGCGCGCGGTTCCACGTATCGGAGACCGCGTGATAGCAGAGGGTCAATGGCGTCGTTGGCATAGGCGGGCTCGCGGGACGAAGCAAGGAATGATCCGCGATCCAGGCTAATTCATCGGCGAACCGCTCAGAGAGGAAAGCGGTGGGCGAATTCGAAGTCAGGCCCGTGGTCGCCACCGAACCGGTGTCGCCCGAGCTGGCGCTCATCGATCCAGGGTTACGTCAGAGGGCGCTCATCCTCGAGGAACTCGCCCGGATCGATGATCGAAGGACGCTCCTCGCGCAGCCGCTCGTCGTTCCGTTCCGAGAGATCACGCTGCCTGCGGCTCGTGTGTCCGTCTCGGCGGTCGTGCTCTACGCGGCTGTCAGGCTGATCGAGGTCCTCGCGTTCGGCACTCTCATTGCGCTCGCGTTGGCCGTACTCGTTGCTGTCGTCTATTGAGGATCAGCCGCGCGACGAGCATCGCCACGCCGGCGAGGATGCCGCCGGCGAACGCACCTCCGGTGAGGATCAGCCACCAATCCCTCGCTCCGCCGGCGTGGCCTGGAGCTGCGATGTCGACGCCCGGCCGTGCGTCGACTGCCTCGATCGCCGTGCGCAGGAGCGCGTTCACATCCCACTTCGTCTTCATCGCCGGCACCAAGCCGAGCGATCGGGCCCCCTTGCCGGCGACGATGTCTGCGCTCCCGTTCGGCATGACGATGACGAGCCGCCCGTCGAAGATGCGGAGGTTGACGAGGAGCTGGTCGAGGAACGCCGCGTAGGCGACAGGTCGCTTGAAGTATTGCCCGGCGTCTCCCAGGTCGACTCGCTGTGCGAGCAGTGCCACTTTGGTCGGCCTGCCGGCGGCGCGAAGATGCCGTAACCCCTTGTCGAGCTCCTTGCTCAGGCGGGGATCCGCTCCGTAGAAGCCTCCCACCGCCCACGGCGGCACGAAGACATCCTGGTGCGACAGGACGTCGACCTGAACCAGGCCGTGCGCGCTCGCAACGCCGGTGTGGAGCGTGGTCGTCGCGACGAGGACGAGGACCGTCGCGACGTGGGCTCTGTAGGCCCGGTTCACGGCTTCGCCAGCCGGAGGATGCGGCCCTTGCCGTAATCGGCGAGCCAGAGATGGTTGCTGTCGACCGCCAGGCCCTGCGATGCGCCCGCGACCGATCGGCTCCCGTCGACGAGCCCTGAAGCGCAGGAGACATGCTCGACCACCGCCGCCGTCGGGGACGAATACCGGGTGAGCCAGACTCCGTTGTCGCGAGCGACCATGTAGTCGACATTGTCGCCATGAAGTGGCGTCCGCCCGCGGATCCGTAGCGTCGTCGGCTCCAGTTGAAGCAGTGGCCCGTCCGCCAGAGCGATCCAGGCGCACGAGCCACCGACTGCGACCGCCACTGGGCGGCCCGGGAGCCTCACCTCCGAGATCGTCGATCCATCGGCGGCACGCAGGATCCGGATCGTGCTGCCGGCGAAGTCGGGGACCCACACCCGGCCGGCCGCATAGGCGAGAGGGAGGACGATCCCCTGGAACGACCGGCGCCACGCGACCCGGCCGGTGCTCGTTTCGAGGCGGGTGACGGAGTGCCCGCGCCAGAGGTCCGGCTCGGCCGGGGCGTCCGGCCACGTGGAGAGCAAGAGGGAGCCGTGCGGGCCGGCGACCGCCGCGGCATAGGTGCCGTGCAGGCGACGCTCGACGGTGCCCGAGCTCGCGCGGATCTCCACGAGCCGGTGAGCGCCGACGACGGGGACCCAGAGAGCGGCGCCCTGGACGACGGGATTCGTGGGGTGGGGGCCGACGGGAACCCGGTAGAGGATGCGCCCGTTCGTCCCGACGCGCACCACCGCCCCGGCGTCGAAGAGCGCTGCCGCGACGCCCGAGCCGAGCGCGGCGAGCCCGTGCGGCCCCGGAACGGCGACGTGGGCGTCGGCTCGGTCGCCCTTGCCGCCGGTGCGCTCGGCGATGAGGGCCGCGGCGAGCGCCGCGACGGCGGCCGCCGCCCCGACCAGCACTCCGAACCACCACCTGCCGCTTCGGCCCGCTCTCCCCCGAACGGGGCTCCTCACCCTGCGGTTCCGCCTCCGAGGTCGTCGAAGGTGCGGTTGGTGCCGCCGTAGAGCTCGGCGCCGATGTAGCCGGGTTGGGTGAAGGTGCTGTCGGTGCGTGTTGAGATCAGTTTCCAGCCGGTGCCGGTGTCGAGCCAGGCGCTGATCGTCGAGCCGACGATTTGCATGCCGGCGCGGGCGCCGCGGCTGAAGGTGGTGGTGATTGCGCCGCCGAGCGGGCCGGAGTAGGAGCCGTTGGAGATCCGGTAGATGTCGATGGCGGAGAGGTTGGGGTGGAACTCGATGCTGTAGCCGCTGAGGCTTGTGGTGCCGGGGTTTGTGATGCGGGCGAAGAGGTTGATGCCGACGTCGTTGGACATCGTGGCGTAGGTCTCGACGTTGGGGCCGAAGGTTGTTGCGTTCCAGGCTGCTGCGGCGTAGGTGCTTGCGGGGGCGGTTGCCTGTTGGTTTGCGAGGCTGAATTTGCTTTCGCCGCTGAAGAGGGTCGTCCAGTTGCTGCCGGGGTCGGGGCCGGGGCGGTTGAAGGTGTCGAGGATCGGGGTGGTGGGGAAGCCGCTTGCCTGGGCGGTGGTGACCTGGGCGGTCTGGGTGCTGGTGGCGGCGGCGTTGCCGGCGCTGTTGGTGGCGGTGACGGTGACCCGGAGCGTCGAGCCGACGTCGGTCGCCGTCTGGGTGTAGGTGGTGGCGGTGGCGTTTTGGATGCTGGCGCAGGCGTTGCCGGCGCTGTCGCAGCGCAGCCACTGGTAGCGGTAGGTCGGGGTCGGGTTGGCGCTCCAGCTGCCGCTCGAGGCGGTCAGCGTCTGCCCGCTCTGCGCGGTCCCCGAGACCGCCGGCGGAACCGTGTTCACCGGCGCGCTCGGCGCCCCGTTTCCGACCGTGACGGTGACGGTAGCCGGCAGGCTTGCGAGGCCGCGAGGATCGGTCGTCGTATAGGTGAAGCTATCTGCGCCGGTGAAGCCCGCGGCAGGGGTGTAGGTCGCGCTTCCGCTCAGGCTCCCTCCCGAGGTGTACGAGACCGTGCCGTGCACCGGCGCGTTGCCGGCGGCGAACTGCAGGCGTCCGCTCGAGGCCGTCGTCACGTAGCACGAGTACACCCCCGACTTGGGCGCGCATGACGCGCTCTGGCGAGCGGGAACCGCCGGCCCGACGATCGTGCCGGACAACGGTATCGAGACGGCCGCGCCGGTCGCCGTCGTTGCCGTCGCATTCGCCGCCGTGGCGCCCGGGATCGTTCGAGTCACGGTTTGCGTGTTGTTCGACTTACTCGATTCGTCGAGATAGCCCTGAGGATCCACGGTGCCCGTGAGCGTGTAGGACCCCGGGACGAGCCCGGTCACGTCGACCCACTGGTCGGCGACCTGGCTGTTGTAGAGGTCGTAGGTGCCGCGCGAGATCCCCATCCGCACGAACGTCGCCGCAGGGTTTCCGGGCGCGCAGAACGTTTGAGCGCCCCCATTCGTCTGTCCGTAGGGGAAATACGTCGGGTTGGCGTCCGCCATGCAGAACCCGACCTTGGCCGAGTTCCGCGTCCCACCGCCGGGGAGGTTCAGGACATACCGCGCCGCCGCCTGGAAATGCCAGTGGTTGTGCCCCTGCGCCGAGGAGTACACGAAGCTCGCGCCGTGGAGGGCGGTCAGGTCCTCGTATGTGGCGTTCGGGTCTGTCGGCGGGTTGTTCGGATCGACGTAGCCGCCGGAGGTGAGCTGCGTCGGGATGCCGCCTGGCCAGATCGCCTGCATCGCATGCCCGTTGGGTGCGCGGTAGAGGTCGAGTGTCCCACCCTGGTTCACGATCTCGGCGTCGAACCGGTAGAGGACATGGCCCGGCTGATCGAACGTGTCGACGTAGACGGGCGCAACCTGGTTGGCATACGGGACGCCCGGCAGATTGGGCGTCAGATCCGGCTTGTCCGCGTTCGTCGTCGAGGCGAGGGCCGTTCCGGCCGCGCTCAATACCGCCACCGCACATACGAGCCCCGTGGCACACGCCACGGCGCGCAGCTGACCGCTGACTGTCACGAGCTCTCCCCTCGTTCCGTCGAAACCGCAAGGGCAAGTGTAGGCCCGTCCATGCGTCTGCGTCAACCGGGGACGTCATGTTTGCGCAGAGAAAAGTTCTCGTAATACCTATTGACAAGGGTAGGGGACGCGACTACCGTCCGAGGGCTGGGCACCTTGTCCGGCCGGGCGAATACAGGATAAGGGAGAGGGCAATCATGAGACGGATCATCAGCTCGATTGCGGCGACGCTCGTGCTTGGTTGCATTGCAGCCGCGACGGCCGTCGCCGGTGGCTCGACATCGGTGAACGGGTACGGCGGGGTGGCCGGCAACATTCAGTCTTCGGTCAAGAGCAACGGGGCGCTTCCGTTCACCGGGCTCGACATCGGTCTGATCGCCGGCGTGGCGTTCGCAGTACTGGTCGCTGGTGTGACGATGCGGCGGCTTTCGCACCCTCGTTCGTCGTAGACGAACGTCGTCGAGAGGTTTCCGATGTCCGCGTTGAGCGTGGGGCGGTCTGCATTGTTCGAAGGCTCGCTTCGGAGTGCGAGGCTGAACCGGGGCCGCTTTTCCGCCCTCTGCACCGCGCTCGACGCGGCGTTGTCGGCGGTTGCGCTCGGCGTCGCTGCGGCCGCCGACTGGTTCGACCGGCCCGCGACGCTCGCCGGCGCGGTCGTGATGGCGTTCCTGATGGTGGCGGGTGTCGCTGCGAAGCAGAGTTTGCAGCGGCTCCGGCCGAGCTTCTACGACGATCTCGCCTCGATCGCGAGCGCTGCGACCCTCGCAATCGTGCTCGGCTTGCTGGTGCAGGCGCTCGTCGCAGACGCGCCGGCGCCGGGCAGCGGCCAGCTCCTGGCGTTCGGCGGCGTCGATGTCTGCGCGCTGATCGTCGCGCACGGACTCGCCAAGATCCTTGGTTCGCGTCTCGTGCCTCCGGTGCCGACGCTGATCGTCGGTGCGGGCCGCGTCGGCCGCCTCCTCGGGCAACGCCTGCTCGACCAGCCGCACCTGGGTCTCACGCCCGTTGGCTTCCTCGACAAGAATCCGCGTGAGCCCGACGCGCTCGGCCCCGGCGCGGCGCTCCCGGTGCTCGGAGCGAGCTGGGATCTCGAGGACATCGTCTCGACGCATGGGATCGGCTACGTCGTGGTCACCTTCTCGACCGCCCCGACCGAGGTCCTCCTCTCGCTCCTGCGGCGGTGCGAGAAGCTCGGGATCGACGTTGCGCTCGTGCCGCGGCTCTTCGAGCGCGTGCCGCGCCGGGTCGCCGTCCATCACCTGGGGGCGGTGCCGCTCCTCCAGGTGAATCCTGCCAACCCTCGGGGGCTCGCCTTCGAGCTGAAGCACGTGATCGACCGGATGTGCGCCGGGATCCTCGTCCCGATCCTCGCCCCTGCGCTCGTGCTCTCGGCAGCAGGCGTGTACCTCAGCCTCGGCCGGCCGATTCTCTTTCGGCAACGCCGCATCGGGCGCGACGGCAAGCCGTTCGACATGTTGAAGTTCCGAACGATGGCCGCCGAGTCCGGTGCGCGTGAGACCGCGATCCAGTACGAGGACGGCCTCGCTCCGGGCGGAGTCGAGGGCCAGGATCGACGCACGCGTGTCGGCGCTATCCTGCGTCGAACCTCGCTCGACGAGCTGCCCCAGATCCTGAATGTCCTGAAGGGCGAGATGAGTTTCGTCGGTCCGAGGCCAGAACGACCCGAGTTTGTCGAGATCTTCAACGACGACGTCTACCGCTACGACGAGCGCCACCGCGTCAAGGCAGGAATCACCGGGTGGTCGCAGGTGAACGGCCTGCGGGGGAAGACATCCATTCGGGACCGAGCGGAGTGGGACAACTACTACATCGAGAACTGGTCGTTCGCGATGGACCTCAGGATCCTCGCCTCGACCGTGCGCGCCATGTTCGCTCCGGGCTCGGCCGAGTGACCTTCGCACCCCGCATTGCGGGCCTCTGCCGAGGAGAACCAGCCCGAGACGGCGAATGCCACCTCACATGAGCCAAGCGACGACGATGTTCGAAGACCGTGGGGGATCGAGGTCGAGCTCGGACCTTCGGAAGTACCTGCAGGCGATCCGCCGGCACCTCGTGCTGATCATCACCGTGGTCGTCCTCGGCGTGGGGGTCTCCCTCGTCATCTCGGAGACCTCTGCCAAGAAGTACAGCGCCGGTGCCGACGTGCTCGTCACACCGGTCTCCTCGTCCGACGAGACCTTCCTCGGGATCAACGTCTTCCGGGACTCGACAGACCAGACCCGGAGCGTCCTCACCGTCTCGCGTCTGATCAATACCGAGCAGATCGCCGCGATCGCCAAGAAGCTCCTGCACTCGACCATCTCGCCCCGCGGGCTCCTGAATCGGATCAGCATTCAACCGGTCGGGCAGGCCGACATCGTCTCGGTCACGGCGACCGCTCAGACCGCCGCAGCGGCGGCAGCGATCGCGAACGCGTTCACCTCCGCGATCATCCAGCAGCGAAGCGCAGCGTTTCACCATGACATCGCCCTGCAGGTCACGCGGATCAAGTCGTATCTGAAGACCGTCCCGGCAGCAGCCCAGAACTCGAACCAGGCGATCTCGCTGCAGCAACGGCTCGCGCAGCTGGTACCGCTCGTCGGCGCGCCCGATCCGACGCTTCGCATCGCCAACCCCGCGTCCCCGCCGACCTCGCCCATCTGGCCACGACCGAAGCTCGCGGCGGCGATCACGTTCTTCGCGACCCTCCTCCTTGCGTCGGCGCTCGCGATTGCAGCCGAGTTCTGGAATCCGAACCTCCGCGACGAGGCAGAGATCCTCTTCGAGCATCGCCTGCCGGTGCTCGCTCGGGTCCCCCGTCTGAAGGCCAGCCTGGCGAATGCCTATCTCGCAGGCCGTGAGCCTCTGCCGCCAGCATCGCGAGAGGCGTACCGGCGTCTGCGCGCGACCCTCGACCAGGCACCCGACGGCTCTCCCCGGCAGGGGACGTTGTCGATCGTCGTGACGAGTGCTTCGCCGGGCGAGGGAAAGACGATGACGAGCCTCAACCTCGCGCTCGCGTTCGCGACCGCCGGCAAACGGGTGACCCTCGTGGACGGCGACCTGCGCCACCCGATGATCGCCTCCGTCTTCGGCGTTGCTCCACCCTCGTCCGGGATCGCGACGGCGTTCGAGAGCGCGCGCGTCGAGGCGCTCCTCGCTCGCCCGATCGAGCACCCGAACCTCAGCCTGCTCCTGACGCGACCGGAGAACGCCTCGATCATCGATGCGATCACCGCCGATCGCGTCACGTCGTTGATCGCGGCTCTCTCGAGCCACGCCGACGTGATCGTGTTCGACACCGCACCGGTGGGCGAGGCCGCCGAGACGCTTGCATTTGCCGAAGCCTCGGACGCCGTGCTGCTCGCGATTCGCCTGGGGTCGACGCGCCGGGAACGCCTCGCAGACACCGTTCGGCTGTTCGCGCAGCAGCGAGTCCCTCTCGCTGGTGTCGTCGTCACCACCGACCGGGCTGCTCAGAGCTCGCCGTACGACTACGCCTACGCCGGCCCCGCTCAGCCGATGCTTCGCTCCGGTGGTGGAGGGCGCCTGTCCGTGGCGGCGGCCGGTCGGCGTGCGGAGGAGCGCAAGGCGCTCTTCAACCGTCGCGCGTAGCAACCTCGCGGAGAAATCGGACGTAAGAACCCGCGTCTTCGTGCTCGGTTCATTCGTGGGCGCATCCCTCGAACGAGCCACGACGGAAGTCCGGCGAAGCAAGGCGGAACGACCAGGGCGGCTCGTCCTGCTCAAGCCGATAGTAAGAGCGTGGACGACGCCGTGGGTCACAACGAAGGCAGGGCGATCCGTCGCCGGACGTCGGGACGTCCGCTGCATGCGTTGACCGCGCTCGACGAGCGGTTGACGGAGCGTGCCCGCGCCGAGGCCCCAGCCTCTCCGGCTCGGCTCGGATCGGTACTGCGTCCCTCGACCGGGCCTCGCACGGCGAAGCCCGCGCCCGGCTTGACGTTGCTCGCACTCGTGGTCGTGGCCGCGGTCCAGGTCGCGTGGCTCGCACTCTTGATCCTGCTCGTCGTACGCTTCGCGAGCGCGTAAGAAAAATCACTCGTCGGGCCTTGAGCAGACGGCGGTGACTGCCGATAGGGCTTGCATGGTGAGCCCGCGGCCGATCGTCATCGTCTCCCCGCATTTCGACGATGCCGCCCTGTCCCTGGGCGGCTGGATCTCCGCCACCACAGAAAGCGGACAGCCCGTGCGCGTGGTCACCGCCTTCGGAAACGCGACCGACGACGAGAGGCCTGCCGAGCACTGGGACGAACGCGCGGGATTTGCGACGGCCGCCGAGGCGGCGACGGCACGACGCAAGGAGGAGGAGGCCGCGATGCGTGTCCTCGGCGCCGAGCTCGTCGCGCTGCCGTTCCCCGACTCGACCTACCTGCTCGGAGAACGTGACGAGGCAGCCTTCCTCGATGCGATCGAGCCGCATCTGGCCGATGCGGCCGAGGTTCTCCTGCCGGGATATCCCCTCGTTCACCGCGACCACAGATGGCTGGCGCACCTCGACTACGAACACCTGGGGGACTTCACGGTCCGTTTCTACGTCGAGCAGCCCTACGCGTGGTGGAGCCGGACGGCGGGCCACATCGGGATCGACGTGGCGCACTCACCGCTCGCGTTGCGTCATCTCCGCCGGAAGATGGCGGCGATCCGCTGTTACGCGTCGCAGGTCCCGCTTCTCGGAGGGTGGCGGTTGTTCGCGCGAATCGTCGCCACCGATGTGCTCGGGCCTGGGGAAGGGCTGTGCTTCCAGTCGCGTGCTCGGCCGGCCGACTCGGCTCACCCGAGCGAGGAGCATTCGGCGGTTCCGGTCTGACCACGGCCGTTCCTTCCGAGGTCGAGACGTCGGAGCGCTCTCGCTCGCAGACAAACCTTTACAACTCAACTCGTTCGACGGGGCAACTTTTCGGCAGGGCCACCGTCACAGTTGGAAGTTCAGGAAACGCTCTGGGGAGAGGAACTTACCGGTGACAAGCGCAATGACACCTCCGGGCGAGGTGAAGGCAGGCGACGGCGGTGCGGGCGGTGCGGGCGCTGCCCACGAGGATGAGGGATCGAGCGGGGTGGAGCCTCTCCGCCGTGGCTCCCGGCGGGATTGTGCCGCCGTGCTCGTCGCGATGACCGCAATCCAACTGTTGTGGATCACGACTGTCGGATACATGGCATTTTGGTTGGTGCATGTCTCACACTGACGAAGCCGAAGCTCTGACCGGACTAGCCGGAGTGCGTTCGACCGGCCCGGCACCTCGCGTCGGGTGGAGAGCGCTCGTCGCCCTCGCCGCGTTGGCTGTGGCGACGCTGCTCGTCGCGAGTGGGGCGCAGTCGGCTACATCGGTCGGGTCGGACAAGCCCGACCTCGTCACCCTCTTTCCGTCGGTGCCCTACCCGACGCAGAAGACCCCGGTGTATGTCGACGCGTACAACGAGCCGGGGACGCTCCTGTATCGCTTCGACGCTGTGCTGTTCAACAAGGGTGGCACGCTCGACGTGTATCGCGATCCCACCACCGGGCATGACATGCAGGCGATCTGGGCGGGTGGCGTCCCGACGGTCGCCCCGGACCCCAACGCGCCGCCGCCGGCCGACACCCCCGGGCTCACCCTGGAGGATCTCACGGCCCGTGGAGCGCAGTTCCAGTACGTCAACGGCCCCGACCACAATCACTTCCACCTGAAGGACGCGGCGAGCTACGAGCTCGTCGTGCCGGGGGTGGGGGCTCTTCCCGCGGCGAAAGTGGGATTTTGCCTCGGCGACGACTGGGGCACGCCGCCGGTCGCCTACTTCCCGTATCCGTACCCCGTTCCGGGGACGTCATGGTGCGCGGTCGGCCATCCGGAGGCGACGTTCTTCCGCGAGGGCATCTCCTCGCAGTCGGGTGACCTCTACAACTCGCAGATCCAGTATCAGTGGGTCGACGTGACAGGGCTCCTGCCCGGCAGCTATACGCTTCGCGGCCTCGCGAACCCCCATCAGGTGATCGACGAGAGCGACTTCTCCAACAACACGACGACGAGCGCGCGCATCATCCCCGGCGTGATCGCCCGCTCGCTGAACGTCCGCACCGCGGCAGCCGCGACGCTTGGCCTGAAGGCCACGGCGGTCGCACCGGCGATTCCCGCTCGAGCCTCGTCGAACTGCTTCCCGCGGTCCGGCTCGACCGCATGCCTGCTCACCGACGTCGGTCAGGCCTCTCTCACCTACCGGCTCGCCGGGACACCCTGCTCGGGGCGTGTCGGGTTGAAGAAGGCCGGTTCCGGCACCGTCGCCGCGTACCATCCGCGCGCGGGCGCCGGCATCGACGGATTTGCCTACACCGCGACGGATCACCGCGGGCTGATGAGCCTGCCGGCCTTCGTCCGCATCGGGCACCCCACGCCAACGGGCGCGCCCACTGCTTGCCTGATCGGGGGCAGCGTCGGTCCCGACCGCAAGGCACGCCTCGCGTTCGTCACGTCGGGTGGCGTTCCGGCCGGCGCGCACTGGCAGGTCTTCATCAACGCGAAGCTCGCGAGCGCTTCCGTGAAGTCGTCCGTGGCAACGACGGCTCCTCTCGCTCCGGGGCGTACCGGCTTCTGGCTCGAGCTCGTCAAGAACGGCCAGCCGCTCGCGAAGCGGGTCCAGTCGCGATCGATCGCGCTCGACGTGCCGGCTCTGACTGCTCCGACGTACTAAGGGCCGATCCAGAACGTGGACACGACGGTGGCCTTGAAAGGGCGTCGGGTCAGACGACGGTCAGGACGACCGAGTAGGCGCTGTCCGGGGCGCGAAGGCGCAAGCGAAGGACGCCGCGTCGGGTCGGATGGACGTCGACCCGGTACCGGCCCGTGCTGCCCACGGTATGCGTCCGGGTGATCACGTGCCAGGGCCCGCCGTCCCATGAGCCGCGAAGCGTCAACGGCCCCTCGACGTGGGCTGTCGAACCAGGAAGCGTCCGTGTCTGGCCGCGGATGTAGTAGGTCGAGCCGAGCTTGATCGTCCGGTTCGAGAGCAGGGGCGCCGCCGCCGCCTGCGTTACCGAGATCGTCGCCGTCATCACCGCTGCCGCAGCTACGACTGCTTGAAGGTCGAGCTTGACCATTCGCCGCTCGCCAATGTAGCTCCGGCTGGCAGCGAATGCACCGCCCGGAGCCGGAACCGAAGCCCAATTTTTACGCACTGCGCGTGACACGGACGTAGAATTCGCGGATGACGGGCTCCGGGCGCATCGCCACCGTGCTGAGATCGACGTGCTGCGCGTCCGCGTTGACACTCCTCGTCACCGGGGCCGGACCTGCGAGCCACGCAGGGCCGAGGTTGTCCGAAGGATCCCGGCAACTCGCCTACCCGGCAGGGATGGGACGCAGGCAGCTGGCAATCGTGCCCGTCGTCCATCGGCTCGCCAAGCATTCCGCCACGTGCGCCGTGAGCTCGAGAACGCTCGGGTCGTCGAGCGTCGCGTATGCAGCGATTCTGCGTCGCGACTCGCTGATACGCGAGGCGCCGCGGGCTCGCTCGCCCGTGATCGCGCGCCTCGGCAGCCACGACGGTCACGGCTTCCGGGAAGTGCTCGGGGTGATCGGCGTCCATGCTGGGCCGCGCTGTCTTCCTGACTGGTATCGCGTCGAGCTGCCGGTGTTGCCGAACGGCACGACCGGCTGGGTGCGCGCGTGGGCGGTTCGCACCTATCGAGTGCGCTCTCGCATCGTCGTCGACGTCTCGCAGCGGCGGCTTCGTCTCTTCCGCTCCGGGTCGCTTGCATTCGAGACTCCCGTCGCCGTCGGCGCCTCCGCAACGCCGACCCCGCTCGGCCGCTACTTCGTCAACGAGCGCTACGTACTACCCGATGACTCCGGCCCGTTCGGCCCGAATGCCCTGGGCATCTCTGCGCACTCGGAGGTTCTCGCGCACGTGTGGGTCGAGGACGGCCCGACCGGTATCCACGGGACCAATGAGCCGTGGTCGATCGGGCAGGCGGCGTCGCACGGGTGTATTCGCGTCTCGAACGTGACGATGCGGCGGCTGTTTCAGCTCGCACCGGCAGGCACTCCGGTGGTGGTCGAGGCGTAAACGAGGCTTACGAGGCCTCGTTCGGATCTTCCTTGTCGACGAGTTGGAGTGAGCTTGCACGGACGTCCGTTAGATGGCGTTTCTGGATCGGAAAGCCCCACGACACGAGCTCCTTGATCTCGGCATGGCGGGCACGCTTGTTGAAGCGGGCGAGGATCTCCCAGTGTCCGACCTCACCGGCCTCGGCCATCGTCAGGAACTCGAGCCCGTCGAGCGTGTCTGACTCCTCGTCGAGGTAGGTGGCCATCATCTGTGCAGCCTTCTCCTTCGTCTCACGGGCTTCCTTCAGGATCGCTGACTTCTTCCCCTCGAAGGTCGTGGCGGCGGACTTCCCCCGCTGCTCGGCCTCCTTCGCGTCCTCCTGCACGAGCTTCAGCATCTCGACGACGCCACGCTCCTTGTCAGCCCGAGCGAGTTTCGCTACTGCTCTCGTCGCCACCTGGGCAGCCATCGCAAGCCCGACAACTTCACCCAACTTGGACTCCAGATTCGTCAACTCAGCCATGCCGCTCCGTTTCGTCGAATGACGTCCAGTTCGCATGACCTGCCCGAAGTGCCCTCCGCGTAATCCGAGAGCCGGCCGCGGCTTCGTCGCTCGGTCGTCGAGTGGATCCCCCGATTGGGGCACCGCAAAGGGAGGCCGAACTGTCGATGCGGAAACGATGGGTCGCCGTGCGAGTGAACGGAGCACGAAAGCGTGAGGTCCGTGGTTGCACCCCGTCCAGGTGCGGCGGTTGCGATCGTGCGCGAGCGGCTCGTCCGTAGTGTCTTTCAGCCTCTCGTCGAGCTCGAGACAGGAAGGGTGGTCGGCTATGAGGCCCTCGCCCGGGGGCCGGCGGGGACGCGGCTCGAAAGCCCCGCAGCGCTCTTTGCCGCTGCCGCCGACGGCGGCTGGCTCGCCGAGCTCGACTGGCGTTGCCGTGCCTCCGCGGTCGAGGCCGCCGCCGCGGCAGGGCTCGCCGCCCCGTTCTCCCTGTTCGTCAACGTCGAGCCCGAGACCGTCGGCAGTGAATGTCCCGACGACCTCCAGCCGCTTCTGACCCAGGCGACGTCGTTCCCGGTCGTGCTCGAGATCACGGAGCGTGCGCTGCTCGAACGACCGCGAGAGCTTCTCCGTGCAGTCGCCAACGCGCGTGAGCAAGGGTCGGGGATCGCGATCGACGACGTCGGCGCCGACCCGCGTTCGCTCGCGCTCATGCCGTTTCTCGAGCCCGACGTCATCAAGCTCGATCTGCAGCTGATCCAGGGACGTCCCACGCGCGAGGTCGCGCTGACGGTCAACGCGGTTCGCGCAGAGGCGGAACGAACCGGTGCCGCGATCCTCGCCGAGGGCATCGAGACGCACGCGCACGAGGAGATCGCCCTCTCGATCGGCGCCACCATCGGCCAGGGGTATCTCTACGGGCGCCCGGGTGCGCTGATCCCGACGCTGCGCGTGGGGAAGCCGCTCCGGCTGCGTCCGAACGGCGGAAGCACCGAGATCACGCCCTTTCAGCTCATGTCGGAACGCTGCGATGTGCGGAGGTCGGCCAAGCCGTTCCTGATCGAGGTGAGCAAGCAGCTCGAGGCAGAGGCGCTCGCACTCGGCGAGACAGCCGTCGTCCTCGCTGCGTTCCAGCACGAGCGCTACCTGACTGCGAAGACGCGGGTCCGCTATGGCTCACTCGCCGAGAATCTCGCCTTCATCGGCGTCCTCGGCAACGGGATCACTGCTGAACCGCTTTCACACGTACGTGGAGCCGATCTTGCTCCGGACGATCCCCTGATCGACGAGTGGAATATCGCCGTCGTCGCTCCCCACTTCGCCGCGTGCCTCACCGCCCGCGATCTCGGCGACCTCGGCCCCGAGGACGAGCGACGCTTCGACTACGCCCTCACCTTCAGGCGCGAACTGGCGGTTGCCGCGGCAACCGCGATGCTGAACCACTTCTGATTTCGTGGTGTGGCCGGCGACGTCGCCGGCGGCCCGGAGATCGTTGCCGGTTTGCGAAAACTCGATCGAGCTAAGGGCCTGTCCAAGAAGGAGCCGTGAGCGCGGCCGCCCGGCTCAGTTGAGCGAGATCGCGTAGTCGCAGGCGCTGGGGGCGGCGGCGAGGAGTTCGGCGAGCCAGCGGGTGCTATCGGCGGCGGCTCTCTGGGGTTGCGGTGTGGGCGCTGTGCTCGCCGCCGGCGGCCGCGAGTGTGGGCTCTGCGATGCGGCCGCGATCCCGGTCTGCGCCTGCAGGGCGGGATTGGCGAGCCGCTGCCGGTTGACCGCTGTGCAGTTGAGCCGGCGCGGGCCGGGGCC
>JBBSEJ010000021.1:0-37830 GCA_038239825.1 Gaiellales bacterium | reverse complement strand
CGTGTTCACGAGCAAGCAGGACCTGAAGGCACAGCTGCTCGCCTTCATCGAGCACTACAACCCGACCGCCAAACCCTTCGCCTGGACCTACGCAGGCACACCCCTGACTCAATGAACCCTATTCATGAGACGCGGTACTAGAGATAGACACACGCTGCGGCGGGGCTTGTTCGGGTCGTCACCGGCGGCCGAGAACCTCGGCCGGCCCCACAGCCCCGCGTGCCCACGACCTCGACCTGCGCGTCGGCTACACCCGTGTCGCCGCCAGCGCGTCGAGCTTCACGATCTCGAGCCGAGCGGCGACAGACGAAACGACGGCCACGGCGAGGACGACCGCTCCACCCTGGCAAGGCTCGTTCTGCTCGTGCCGGGCGGATCACGCGGATCGGGGCGCGCTGCCCGGGCAGCGCCGCGAGCTCGAGCCGCCGACCCGTGGACGAATCGTCACATCCCCGTAACGGTGCCTGGCACCGTCCGCCGGGGCGGGAGGCGCTGGTTACGAGCCATATCGACAGCTCAGTGTTGCACTCTCGTAACGGTGCCTGGCACCGGTGGCGGAGGGCCTGGCACCGCCGCCGCCACGGCACCGCTGGCGAAGGCACGGCGCCGTGGCGAAGGCACGGCGCGCCCCTTCGCGGACGGACCCGTGCGGCGCGCGGCGCGGCGGCGAGCGAACTACCGCTTACGGCCGAACCACGCGGAACGCGGCGGGGCCGGCTCTTCGCCGAGCGCCCGAGCTCCGGCGAGCAGATCCGCCGGTGTGAGGCACTCCAGCTCGTCGGACGAGAGGAGGTCGACGTCGCCCGCACCGAGCCGCAAAGCCTGCGCGTTCAGCGTCTGCTCGAAGAGCGTCCGCGCGAAGCGCGCGTTCCCGAACGAATCGTCGCGCCCCGCGCCGGCGAAGATCGAGCGCAGGGCTTCCGGCGAGTCTTCGCCGAGCGCGTACCGCGCCTCCGACGCGAACCGCCCGAAGATCGCGACGAGCTCGTCGGTCGAGTAGTCGGGGAACTCGATCTCGCGCGAGAACCGCGAGCGCAGACCGGGGTTCGACTCGAGGAACCGGCGCATCAGCCGTGGGTACCCGGCCACGATGACGACGAGGCGATGGCGATTGTCCTCCATCCGCTTCAGGAGCGTCTCGATCGCCTCGTCACCGAAGTCGAGGCGCTCTCCGTCGCGCGCGAGCGCGTACGCCTCATCGACGAAGAGCACGCCGTCGAGCGCCTTGCGAACGACGCGCTCGGTCTTGATCGCCGTCAGGCCGACGTATTGCCCGACGAGCCCGGCACGGTCGACCTCGACGAGCTGCCCGCGGGTCAAGAGGCCCATGGATCGGTACATCTGGGCGAGCAGGCGGGCGACGGTCGTCTTGCCCGTGCCCGGGTTGCCCAGGAAGACGAGATGCTGGGTCGTCGCCACTTCCGGAAGCCCGGCCTCCTTCCGGCGAGCCTGCACGCGGAGGAACGCGACGAGCGCCCGAACCTGCTCCTTCACCGACTCGAGACCCGGCAGCGAGTCGAGCTCTGTGAGGAGCTCCTCCAGCGGACGCGCCGGCTCCTGACGCCGGAGGACGTCGAGATCGAGCTCCTCCCCGATCTGGGTCCGGAGCTGCTCGCCGAGCGCCCGGAGCGAGTCGAGAGGGTTCGGCATGCGCTGACCGTACCCATTACGGTCGCCGAGAATGCATCGGAGCTCACGACCCCGGGGTGGCGCCGCTCGCCCGAGCACGTCTCCGTGTCGGCCTCGTCACGGACGGTGCTCGGCGGCCCCAGGGCGTCCGGTATAGTTAACGAGGTTAATGATTTTCATGACGATCGAACCGGCGACTCTGGCGAACCGGCTGCGGCCTGTCCTTCTGCGCATCGCACGCGAGCTGCGGCGCGAGATCCACTCCCTCGGCGTGACCGGAGGGCAGGTTTCGCTGCTGATCCAGATCAAGCGGACTCCCGGCATCACGGCCTCGGAGCTCGCCGAGCGGGAGCGAATCTCCGCCGCCGGCATGTCGGGACACATCGCGCGGCTCGAGGCCGCGACTCTGATCGAGCGCGCGCGCGCCACCGACCGTCGCCGCATCGGCCTGACGCTGACCGACGCCGGAGACAAGGTGCTCACCAAGGTCCGCAAGCGCCGCACCGCCTGGCTCGCCGAGCATCTGAAGGAATTGGCCGACGAGGATCGCGCGTCGATCGAGGCAGCCCTCCCGGCACTCGAGAGGTTGCTGGAGGCCCGCACCAGGTGACGTTGCTGAGACTCGCGTCCACCCGGACATTCGCCTCTCTCGGACGTCATCGCAACTATCGCCTCTTCTTCTTCGGCCAGCTGACCTCGGTCGCCGGGACGTGGATGCAGAACATCGCCATGGCCTGGCTCGTCGTGACGCTCGAGCCGCACTCGCGCGGCCTCGCCCTCGGCCTACTCTCCGTCTGCCGGTTCGGCCCGTTCACGCTCCTGGGTCTGTTCGCCGGAGTGGTCACCGACCGGTTCGACAATCGCCACATCGTGATCGTCACTCAGTCGGTGCAGATGTTCTTCTCGGCGGTGCTCACCGGGGTCACGTTGCTCGGCCACGTGCGCCTCTGGGAGGTCTACGTGATCGCCGCGCTCACCGGGACCGCGCTCGTCTTCGACGCACCCTCTCGACAGAACCTGACATTTCAGATGGTCGGCCGCGACGAGCTGCCGAACGCGATCGCGCTCAACTCGAGCCTCTTCAACACAGCGAGGATCGTCGGCCCGGCACTCGCCGGCGTTCTGATCGCAGCCGTCGGGTCGGGCTGGTGCTTCGCGGTCAACACGCTCAGCTTCGTCGCCGTCCTCGGCGGCCTCCTTGCAATGCGCGTGTCAGAGCTGCATCCGCTCCTCGATCGTCGCCGGCCCACGCTCTGGCGTGGCACACGCGAAGGCTTCGCCTACGCGCGTCGCAATCGCACCGTGCTCGTGATCTTGTCGATGATGGTCGTCTTCTCGTCGGTCTGCTTCAACTTCAACATCCTGCTGCCGTTGCTCGCGAAGACCACGCTCGACGCCGGCCCGCGCACGTTCGGGATCATCTCCGCCTGCTTCGGTGCGGGCGCGCTCGTCGGGGCACTCTCGGCGGCTGCACTCTCGAGAGCGACCTGGCGGATCATGCTGGGCGGCGCCGGCGGCTTCGGAGTCTGCGAGCTCGTGCTCGCACCGCTGCACTCGACCGCACTCGCGGGAGCACTCCTCTTCGTCTGCGGCGTCTTCTTCACGAGCTACAGCGCAAACTCCAACACGGTGATCCAGCTCGCGAGCGCCGACTACATCCGCGGGCGGGTGCTCGGGCTCTACTACTACGCCTGGAACGGCCTGGCGCCGTTCGGGGCCTTGATCGTCGGGGCACTCTGCGACTCGGGAGGCACCGAGCTCGCGTTTCTCGTGGGCGGGGTGAGCGCGCTCGCGATGACCGTGCTGGCGGCGGTCGCGGTGAAACGGCCGCGCCGGCCGGCACAACCGAGGCGATTCGAGCCGCGGTCGACCCCCGAGCGGGTTGCAGCCTGACCCGCGATCGGCGAGAGTCGTCGGCTCGACCCGCGTTTCGCCCGTCACCCGTCCGGGCACCGGGGAGTAGCGATGGCGCAAGTCGCGTTCGAGCGAGTCAGCAAGATCTATCCCGATGGGACACGGGCCGTCAATGACGTGAATCTCGAGATCCGGGACGGCGAGTTCATGGTGCTCGTCGGCCCGTCGGGCTGCGGGAAGACGACCGCGCTTCGCATGGTCGCCGGCCTCGAGGAGATCTCGGAAGGCGTCCTGAAGATCGGCGACCGCATCGTCAATCATGTGCCGTCGCGCGACCGTGACATCGCGATGGTGTTCCAGAGCTACGCCCTCTACCCCCACCTCTCGGTCTACGAGAACATCGCCTTCGGTTTGCGGCTGAAGAAGATGCCGAAGCACGAGATCGAGGCGCGCGTGCAGAAGGCTGCGGACCTCCTCGGTCTCTCGGAGTACCTGAAGCGGAAGCCGCGGGCTCTCTCGGGAGGCCAGCGCCAGCGCGTCGCGATGGGCCGCGCGATCGTCCGTGAGCCGGCGGCGTTCCTGATGGACGAGCCGCTCTCCAACCTCGACGCGAAGCTGCGCGTGCAGACGCGTGCGGAGATCTCGAAGCTGCAGTCGGATCTCGGCGTGACGACGGTCTACGTCACGCACGACCAGATCGAGGCGATGACGATGGGTGACCGAGTCGCCGTGATGCGGAAGGGCGAGATCCAGCAGGTCGACGAGCCGCAGACGCTCTACGATCGCCCGCTCAACCTGTTCGTCGGCGGCTTCATCGGCAGCCCCGCCATGAACATGCTGGACGCGACGATCGAGAGCAACGGCGACCTGCA
Source organism: Gaiellales bacterium (assembly GCA_038239825.1). Taxonomy (GTDB): domain Bacteria; phylum Actinomycetota; class Thermoleophilia; order Gaiellales; family Gaiellaceae; genus PALSA-600. The sequence continues at coordinate 33,475 of JBBSEJ010000021.1, read as the reverse complement.
CGCGGTGATCGGCGACCAGCGCATCGGCCTCGGCAAGGAAACGCTCACCGCGCGGCCGGCGCTCACCAAGTTCGGTGGTCGACGGGTGGTGATCGGCATCCGGCCGGAGGATCTCGAAGACGAGACGCTTGCACTGGACGTGCCCGAGGAACGCGTGCTTCAAGGACGTCTCGAGTTGCGCGAGGCGCTCGGCTCCGAGATCATGGCCCACTTCGCGATCAAGGGAGCGCACGCCGAGACCGACGAGACGCGCGAGCTCGCCGACGACGCCGGCACATCGCAGGGAGACACACCGATCGGTGCGGGCAACGACGAGGCCGTGATCGTCGGCCGCTTCGGCGCCCGTTCTCGCGTCAAGCAAGGAGACACGATTCGCGCGGTGGTCGATACGCGCGCCCTGCACTTCTTCGATCCCGAGACGGGGCTCGGGATCTACGACACCTAGGGGAACGACGTGCGTGACCCGGCGCAAAGCCGCGGCGTCGAGCCTCTGAAGAAAGGAGCACTGTGAAACGTCTCTACCTCTCGGCCGGGCTCGTGCTCGCCCTCGCTGTTCTCGCCACGGCAGCGTTCGGCGCGACCTCGCACCGATCGGCGACGAAGACGACCGCCGCCTCAGGGTCGATCACGTTCGACGGCATCTGGAGCGGAGCCGAGGCAACCGCCTTCGGCGATGTGATCAAGGCCTTCAACAAGACGAATCCGAACGTGCACGTCAACTACAAGTCGCTGGGCGACAACTTGCCGACGATCCTCGGGACAGCGGTTGCCGGTGGCCGCCCGCCGGACATGGCCGACATCGCTCAGCCCGGCTTGATCCAGCAGTTCGCGAACAAGGGATCGCTGAAGACGATCGGGTTCGCAAAGGCTGCTCTGGCGGCGAACTTCTCACCCGCGTGGCTGAAGCTCGACACCTTCAACGGCAAGTTGTACGGCTTTGTCTTCAAGGCCAGCAACAAGTCGACCGTCTGGTACAACGTCCACGCCTTCAAGAACGCAGGCGTCACGGCTCCGGCGACATTCACAAAGCTGATCAAGAACGCCGGCACGATCAAGTCCTCTGGCGTTCCGCCGTTCTCGATCGGCGGCTCCGACGGATGGACGCTCACCGACCTGTTCGAGAACATCTATCTCCGCCAAGCCGGGGTCGCGAAGTACAACCTCCTGTCGACGCACAAGCTGAAGTGGACCGACGCCTCGGTCGCGGCGGCGCTGAAGTCGATGGCGCAGGTGATCGGCACCTCGGCGAACATCGCCGGTGGGACATCAGGCGCGTTGCAGACGCAGTTCCCCGACTCGGTGAACAACGTCTTCCAGAACCCGCCCAAGGCGGCGATCGTGATCGAAGGCGACTTCGTTCCCGGCGTCGCCACGGTGAAGGCGAAGCCCAAGACCGACTACGGGGAGTTCCCGTTCCCGTCGGTCAACGGCTCCGGCCCTGCCGTCGAGATCGGCGGTGACTCGATCGTCGCGTTCAAGGACAACCCTGCGATCGAGGCGTTCACGAAGTTCCTCGCGACGCCGCAGGCGGCCGCCGCCTGGGCGAAGCATGGCGGCTTCGCGACGGGTAACAGGAACATGAGCCCGAGTGTCTACCCGGATGCGATCACACGGCTCACAGCCGGTGCGGTCGCCACGGCGAAGAACGTCGTGTTCGACATGTCCGACGAGCAACCCGGCTCCTTCGGCGCCACGGTGGGCCAGGGCGAGTGGGGTCTGTTCCAGACCTTCCTGCGCAACCCGAAAGATGTTTCCGGCATCCAGAAGAAGCTGGAAGCGTCTGCAGCCGCTGCGTACAAGAAGGGCAAGTAAGAGCCGTTGACGAGCAGCGGCAGCATCACGGCGGAGCCGCCTCCCGCGGCGGCTCCGCCTGTTGCCGACGATGGCGGTCGGCTGCGCCGCTACGGCACGGGCACCGTGTTCCTCACACCGGCGCTCGTGCTGCTCGGCGTGTGGATCCTCTACCCGACCATCTACACCGTCGGCCGGAGCTTCTTCAGCCAGTCCGGCTCGCAGTTCGTGTGGCTCGACAACTACAAGACGCTCTTCACGACGTCGGCACTCACCACCGCGATCAAGAACAACGCGATCTGGGTGCTGGTCGTGCCCGCGTTCGTGACGGCCCTCGGTCTCGTCTTCGCGGTGCTCACCGAACGCGTCTCGTGGGCGGTCGCCTTCAAGACGGCGATCTTCCTGCCGATGGCGGTCTCGGCCTTCGCAACCGGGATCACCTGGCGGATCATGTACATCCAGGATCCGAGTCAGGGCGCGATCAATGCCCTCGGGCGCGTGGCGGTCGACGCCGTTCACTCACCCGGTGTCCTCCCGTCCGCGCTGCCGTCGACGCCGACGCTCACCGGCACGCCGTCGACGGGCCTCGTGCTGAAGACACCGCTCCACCCAGGCGGCATCGCCCTGCTCGGCCTCACCGGGATCGCCCCCGAGGCGGTCCCGAAGAATGCGAAGCAGGCCGTCCAGCCGACCGCAAAGCCGGGCGCGATCGAAGGCGTCGTCTGGCGTGACTTCAAGCCGGGCGGAGGCGTTGCGGGCAAGGTCGAGCGAGGAGAGCAGAGCCTGCCCGGCGTCTCGGTGCAGTTGCGCAGCGCCGGCAAGAGCGTGCAGTCGACCTCGACCGGCCCCGGCGGCAGCTTCGAGTTCACGAACGTGAAGCCGGGCACGTATCAGGCGGCGATCGGCTCGTCGACGTTCAACAAGCCGTGGGGCGGCTTCGCCTGGCTCGGCACCAAGCTGATCACGCCTGCGCTGATCATCGCCTACATCTGGATCTGGGCCGGCTTTGCGATGGTCGTGATCGCTGCGGGCCTCGCGGCGATGCCGCGCGATGTGCTCGAGGCGGCCCGCACCGACGGCGGTACCGAGTGGCAGGTCTTCCGCCGCGTGACGATCCCTCTTCTCTGGCCCGTGCTGACGGTCGTGCTCGTGACGATGTTCATCAACGTGCTCAAGGTGTTCGATCTCGTGATCACCCTCGCCCCTGGGTCGTCGCAGAACGCAGCGAACGTAATCGCGCTCGCCATGTGGCGCACGTCCTTCGGCGGCGCAAACGACTTCGGCGTCGGCTCGGCAATCGCAGTCTTTCTGTTCCTGCTCGTCATCCCCGTGCTCGCACTCAATATCCGCAACTTCCGGAGAGAAGCCTGATGGCAGTCACAACAGCACCGCCGGTCGTCGTGGATCCTCACGACGGCACTGCTGCGCGCATCGGTCGCCTCGCCGCAAAGACTCCCCTCCAGATCCTCATCGCTGCGATCGGGTTGCTCTGGCTCGTGCCGACGATCGGGCTCTTCCTCACCTCGATCCTGCCCGCTCAGGACTTCACGACCAAGGGTTGGTGGCAGATCTTCTCGAAGCCGAGCGAGGCGACCTTCCAGAACTACCGGATGGTCTTCCACAACCACGCGATCATGCACTCGCTCGTGACGACGATTGAGATCGCTGTGGGCAACACCCTGCTCGTCGTCATCCTCGCAGCACTTGCGGGCTACGCGTTCGCGTGGCTCGAGTTTCCCGGCCGCGACTGGCTGTTCGTCGCGGTCATCGGCCTGCTCGTCGTTCCCCTGCAGATGGCGCTGATCCCGATGTTCTCCCTCTACAACCACTTGCACCTCTACGACACCGTGCTCGGGATCATTCTCTTCCATGCTGCTTTCGGGTTGCCGTTCGCGATCTTCCTGCTCCGTAACTTCTTCGTCGGGATCCCCCGCGACATCTTCGAGTCGGCGCGCATCGACGGCGCGTCGGAGCTCCGGATCTTCGTGAAGCTCGTGCTGCCGCTCGGCCTTCCCGCGATCGCCTCGCTTTCGATCTTCCAGTTCCTGTGGACGTGGAACGACCTGATCGTCGCGCTGACCTTCGGCCAGAACGTCCAGCCGATCACGGTGGCGATCTTCAGCAATCTGCGCCAGTTCGGCGCCAACATCGATTTGATCGCACCGGCGTCGTTCATCTCGCTCGTAATCCCGCTTGCCGTCTTCTTCGCGTTCCAGCGGTACTTCGTGCAGGGCCTGCTGGCGGGCTCGGTCAAGTAGACCCGGGTGCGCTGCGCGATCGTCGGAAGTGGGCTCGTGGCGCTCGCTGCGTACGCGACGCTGCGCCGGGGCGGTGTTGCCCCGGGCGACATCTCCGTCTTCGGCACACACGCCGACCCGACCGAGGCATGGCGGACGCGGGCCGAGGCGATCCGCCAACAGCGCATGCGCTCGGAGTCGGACGGTCACCTCGCGGCCCAGTCGTTTCCCGGCCTCGCCGTCCACGAGGCGGTTCGCCGTGGGTCGCCGATGCCGCTGCTCGCGTCGGTCGCGAACCGATACCACCCGAGCGTCGGTGACTTCCTCGCGCACGCGAGGAGCGTTCGCGCTCGCAGCGGCTGGGACGAGAGCTTCCGAGCCCGGCGCATCGAGCGCATCCAGGCGGTCGGCGGCGGCTTCGAGCTCGACGGCGACGGTCCGTTCGCACACGTCTTCGTTGCGACCGGACACCCCGGCCTCGCTCGGCCCGACGACTTGCCCGCCGCCGTGCACGCGTACGAGCCGCACGAGTACGGCCCGCAGGTCACGATCGTCGGGGCGGGCATGGCGGCGGCGACCGAATGGCTGAACGCGCTCGCCGCCGGCGCTGAGGTGATCTCGGTCCGGCGCCGCGAGCCGCTCCGGCGGCCGCTGAACGTGCCACGCCCACTCTTCTCCAAGCGCGGCCTCGGCTCGTTCCACGCGTCGAATCCCGAAGCGCGAGCGACGACGTTGCGCGAGCTCTCGACGCCGTCCTATCCGCCGGGCGCGGCCTGGGACGAGCCGCTCCGTGCCGCCGAGCAGGATGGTCGCTTTCGCGTCGCCCGCGAGGTGAACGGCGCGCCGCAGGTGATTACCGCCACAGGTTTCGAGCACGGCTTTCGCCGCGACCCACTGCTTGCCGATCTCGTCGACGCGCACGGCCTCACGACGCACGACCGTTGGATCGTGCTGGCTTCCGACTCCACCGTGCCGGCGCTCACCGATGCGACACGCTCGCTGTCGCTCGGGGGTGTCGCGGCGCAGTGGGCGTTCCCCGCCGCCGACACGATCGCGGGTGCGAAATATGCCGCCCACGCTCACCTCCGCCGCGTATGTCGTACACGCTGAGAGGACGTATCGAGTCGCGCCTTGCGGCGGTACTGCCGGCGCTCGCGGCCGCGCTCGCCCTCCACACGTGGTGGGCGATCGAGCTCGTCGCGGTGATGCTCGTCGTCGGGCTCGCGCTCGACGCCCTCCTCTACGATCGCGTGCTCGCCTATCAGCCCGGCTGGGCGGCGGTGCCGCTCGGCGGCCTCGAGCTCGCGCTCGTCTACGGTGTGCTGCACGGGTTGGGGATCATGGCGCCGCTCGCCTGGGCCCTCGGTCTCTACGCGACCGGCTGGCTCGCCGCGCAGATCTGCGCCCACGCGGTCTTTCCGCGCCTGCGGCCCGAATACGGCGAGGCGGGCGGCGAGCTCGGTCGTGTCGGCTCCCTGACGGCGGTCGTTGTCACCGCGGTGGTCCTCGGCGGCCTCGGCGCGGCCTACGCGACCCGGCCTCCCACCATCCACCTGCACGGCACGGTGCAGGGACCGCTCGTCATCCGCCACCCAGAGACCCTCACCGGCGGCACCGTCCTCGGCGGCATCGTCGTTCGGTCGAACAAGGTGAACATTCGTCATGTCACGGTGGTCGGCGGTGAGAACGGCATCGACGTGGAACACGCCTCGCACGTGACACTCGACCACGTGCGGGTGCTCCACGTGACCATGGATGCCATTCATGTCCGCGACTCGGCCGTCATGGTCGATGGCTGCACGGTCGCCGCCCCCTCGGGCGCCTGGGTACAGGGAATCGACATCTCCTACTCGATGGGGCGGGCGATGAGCACGATCTCGCACTGCACGATCGCCGGCGTACGCGAGGGGATCGTCACGCACTCGTCGACGGTCGAGATCATGGGCAATCGCATTCTCGACACGACACTGCGAGGGATCTCGCTCGGCGAGATGTCGATGGACATGGCGGAAGGAAACGAGGTGACCGCTGCGCTCGGAGTCGGCATCCTCTGCGAGGATCATTCGATGTGCCAGATCGAGCACAACACCGTGGCGGGGACACGGGTCGACGGCACCCAGGATCTCGCCCGCCAGGGGATCGCGATCGAAGCGCACTACTACGCACAGGCGCGGATCGCGCACAACACCGTGGTTGCGAGCCCCGGTGGTGTGCGGGCCTTCGACAACTCCGTGATCACCCGGTGAGGACGCCACGGTTCCAGCTCGTCGCTCGGACGGGCCATCCGACGTTCCTCGACCTGCCGTGGGACGAGCCGCTCGAGCAGTGGCGGTCGGATCGGCTCGTGTCTCTGATTCGCGGCATCAGCCGCCACGTGGTGCGGTTCGTCGAGTACGACGGCGCGCTCTACGCGCTGAAGGAGCTGCCCGAGCGCCCGGCGCGGCGGGAATGGGCGCTCCTGCGCCGGCTCGAGCACCAGAGGCTGCCGGCCGTCGAAGCCGTCGGCATCGTCACCGGACGCGGCGAGGTCGACTCGGTGCTGATCACGCGCCACCTCGAGTACTCGCTGCCCTACCGCACGCTCTTCGCGGGCGCCGCGATCCCCGACCTCCGCACCCATCTGCTGAACGGCCTCGTCGAGCTGCTGACGCGTCTGCACCTGGGCGGGTTCTTCTGGGGCGACTGCTCGCTCTCGAACACGCTCTTCCGGCGTGATGCGGGCGCTCTGTCGGCCTACCTCGTCGACGCGGAGACCGGTGAGCTACACGACGCGCTCTCCGAGGGTCAGCGCGCCTACGACCTCGAGATCGCCCAGACGAACGTGATCGGCGAGCTGCTCGCCGTCGGCGCCGTGGTCGGCCTGCCGGCCGACCTCGACCCGGACGAGACGGGCGACGAGATCGTGCGTGGCTACCACGCGCTGTGGAGCGAGCTGACGCGCGAGGAGACGTTCGGGAACGATGAGCGATACAAGCTCGACGAGCGGCTGGAACGGCTGAACGCGCTCGGGTTCGACGTCGAGGAGATTCAGCTGGACTCGACGCCCGGCGGCTACCGGCTGCGGCTCGACCCGCACGTCGTCGAGCCAGGGCATCACCGCCATCGGCTGCTGCGACTCACCGGCCTCGACGCGCAGGAGAATCAGGCCAGGCGGATGCTGAACGACATCGCCCGCTACCGCGAGGCGCTCGAGCGCACGCAGTTGCGAACGGTGCCCGAGTCGGTCGTCGCCACGAAATGGCGCGACGAGGTGTTCGAGCCGACGGTCGCAGCGGTGCCCGACGAGCTGTGGGGTCGCCTGCCCGCGGCCGAGGTCTTCCACCAGGTGCTCGAGCACCGCTGGTTCCTGTCGGAGCGCGCCCAGAAGGATGTCGGGATCGACGAGGCCGTCCGCTCCTACGTCAGCTCGGAGCTGCCGATGCGCCCGCCCGAGCGGGTCATCCTCGCCACCCCCTCCGGCGACGAGACGTAAAGAGTTCGCGGCTCGTCGATCGGCGATAGCACCAACACGAGTGCTCCATTCCAAAAGTCTCGCGCGCCCTGGCGGCTGCAAAGCGGCAGTTGATGGGCGAGCGCGGCTGCGTCCTTGGTGCTTGCCCGGCTTGCTTTCGCCCGCCAGGATCACCACGGAGCTTCCGGAACGAAGCACTAGTCTCCGCCCGTGCACCGCCTTCGAATCCTGCTCGGTGTGATCCTCGGGATCATCGTCGGACTCGCGTTGCTCATTACGGGTGCGTCGGTGGCGTACAACCTCTCGACCTCGGACCCGAACGTACCGGTGCAGATGCTGTGGGACGGGAAGGTCGTACGGACCGGTGGCTACCTGACCGCCTATCGCGAGTGGGGCAAGGGTGGCAGGCCGATCGTGTTGGTCGGTGGCTTTCTCGAGCCGACATTCGTCTGGAACCAGATCGCGCCGCTGCTCGCTCGAGGCTTCCATGTCTACGCGCTCGACCTCGACGGCTTCGGCTATACCGAGCGCCACGGTCCGTGGACGCTCGCGCACTGGGGCGACCAGGTGCAGGCGTTCATGCGGGCGTTGAGCATCGAGCGCGCGATCGTGGTCGGCCATTCCCTCGGTGCGGCGGTCGCAGTCGAGACGGCGCGCCGTCACCTGGCCTCGGGGATCGTGCTGATCGACGGCGATGCGATACGAAGTGGCGGGCCGCCGAGAATCGTGCGCACCGTGCTCGCCCGTTCACCGTACTTCACGACCGTGTACCGCTTCATCCTGCGCTCCCCGTGGGCGATCCAGCGGATCCTGCACCAGGCTTACGGCACGTACCATCCCGCGCTCGACGGCGCCGAGGTCAAGCGCTGGACGGACCCGTTCCGCGCCGCGGGTGCGCGGCATGCGTTGCAGGGGATCGCCAAGAACGGCAGCGCCGGCTTCACGCGCACGCGACTGCGGGCGGTGACGGTGCCCGCGGTCGTGGTCTGGGGCGCGAAGGACACCGTCGATCCCGTCTCGGCCGGCCGCGCGACGGCCCGAGATCTGCACGCTCGCTTTGTCGTTGTCCCGCACGCCGGGCATCTCTCGATGTTCGCGTCGCCGCAACGGGTCGCCGCCGCGATCAGACGGACGTTCGGGCCCGTAGGGTGAGCGACATGGCGTGGCCGTGGCACGTCGTCGAGGGTGACTACGAGATCCAGAACCCGGCGAGGCAGACCCCGAGTGGTGTCGTGGCCGGTGCGTCGCCCGGCGAATGTTGCCGGTTTGCGCGACTACAATCGCCGCGTGGAGCAGCGCCTCAGCCTCGTGACACTCGGGGTTGCAGACCTTGCGCGGGCGCGCGCGTTCTACGAGGCGGTCGGTTGGCACACGCGCGCCGATCCGGCCGACGACATCGTCTTCTTTCAGGTCGGCGGGATCGTCGTCGCGCTATGGAGTCGCGAGCAACTCACCAAAGACTCCGGTGTGGTGGACGGTGGCGGCTGGGGAGGCGTGACGCTCGCTCACAACGTTCGCTCCCCAGCGGAGGTCGACGCGGTGATCGATGATGCGCGGCGCGCCGGGGCTCGGATCGCGCGTGAGGGCGCGACGACGTTCTGGGGCGGCTATTCGGGCCTCTTCGTCGACCCCGACGGCCATCCCTGGGAGGTAGCGCACAATCCGGACTGGACGATCACCGCCGACGGCGAGACCCGGCTCGGTCAGTAGATGAGCCCCTGCCAGGGCTCCGGGTCCTGCCCATCGTGCTCCGCCGCCTCCCCCTTGAGGTTGACCACACAGGTGCGCTCGCCGCGGCGATAGGCCCAGACTCCTCGCGCGCTCGGAGCGTTTCGCAGGAGTTGTCGGCGAACTGCTTTCGCCGCTCGATCAGATAGCGAACGGCGTGCAGCCTCGAGCGGGGATCGGCGCGCTGCTCTTCGACATTCCGTGTCGTATCGGCGGAGGCAGCCACGGGTCCCGCCATTCGTCGCCGGTCGAGGTTCAGGGCATCGGTGTGCGCTCGGGGTCGCGCGAGGGGGTGGCGAGATCGAGGAGCCGGTCGTCGGGGACGTCTCCGTCGGTGAGCGCGATCCCGTCGCCCTGGTACAGGACGCGATCGCCCAGACGTAGTACTCCGGGCGATCGGTGAACCACGGGTGCCGGTCGGACGTGTGATTCGGGACAAGGTCGAGCCAGGTCTCGATCACGCGCCCTCGAGCCTCGGCAATCAGCCGGTCGAGGCCGGCGAGCGTGCCGAGCTCTGGGTGGACGTCGCGGTAGTCGCTGATGCCGTAGCCCGAGTCGAGGTTCGGCGAGGGAACGTCGGGCTCGTGCAGAGTGCGTCGATCCCGAGCCAGGCGAGGTGGTCGAGCCTGGCTGTGATCCCGGGGATGTCTCCCACCCCCGTCACTCGTTCGAGTCCGCGAACGAGCGTGGGTAGACCAGGTAGATGACCCCGCCCACGCCGAGGCAAGCTACCTTTCCGGTGTGAGCCGTGCACACAAGGTGGCAAACCTCCTCGGGGTGACGCTGCCGTTCCTGGGTCTGATCATTGCGATCGGCCTCCTCTGGAACACGTGGGTCGGCTGGACGGACATCGGGCTGCTCGCCGTGGGCTACCTGCTGACGGGCGTCGGCATCACCGTCGGGTATCACCGTCTGTTCACGCATCGCGCGTTCCAGACGAAGCAGTGGGTGCGCTGGACGTTTGCCATTCTCGGATCGATGGCGGTTGAGGGGCCGGTGCTCGCGTGGGTCGCCGACCACCGCAAGCACCATCAGTTCTCGGATGTCGAGGGCGATCCGCACAGCCCGCACGTCGGTGGAGGCAACGGCTTCGCCGCCGCCGCGAAGAATCTCTTCCACGCACACGTCGGCTGGCTCTTCGTGCACGAAGGACGCGCCGACATCTCGAAATACGTGCCCGACCTGATCGCCGAGCGGGGCATGAAGACGATCAACAGGCTCTTTCTCGTATGGCTCGTCGTCGGCCTCGTCGTTCCGGCCGGGCTCGGCTACGCGATCTCGGGCTCCTGGCAGGGCGCGTTGACCGGCTTGCTCTGGGGCGGCGCGATCCGCATCTTCCTCCTCCACCACGTCACCTTCTCGATCAACAGCATCTGCCACTTCTGGGGCCGCCGGCGCTTCCGGTCGACGGACGAGAGCCGCAACGTCTGGATTCTGAGCCTGATCTCGTTCGGCGAGTCGTGGCACAACAACCACCACGCGTTCCCGTCATCCGCTTTTCACGGTCTCGCGAAAGCGGAAGCAGCGCTCGATCCGGGCGGCTGGGTGATCACCGGGCTCGAGAAGCTCGGCCTTGCCTGGAAGGTCGTGCGGATCCCACGCGAGCGCCAGGCATCGAAGTCGCTCGCCGCGTAGCCGGGTGCCGGGCTAACGAATGGCCCAGGTGTCGCCCGAGTCGACGAGCGCCTGCAGATCTCCGTCGCCCTTCGCGTTCTCGAGCTGCGCCGCCACGAGCTCGTCGTAGCTCGGGCGATGCACGTCCCTGAATACGCCGAGCGGAGTGACGCCGTGGGTCGCGTGCGTCACGCGTGAAAGGGCGAACGCCGTCGCGAAGTCCGTCTCGTCGTGGGTGATCCCCGTGTTGCCGGCTTGCGCTCCATGCTCTAGATACAGGCGATTCTCCTTTTGATCACGCGCGAAATCGAACGCACCGTCGTTGTAGATGTTGCAGTTCTGGAAGATCTCGACGAACGCCGTCCCCTTGTGCTTCGCGGCTCTTCGTAGAACACTCGTCAGGCCCGGCTTGTCGGTGTCGAGGGCGCGCGCGACGAACGTCGCCTCCGCGCCCAGAGCGAGGCTCAGCGGGTTGAACGGATAGTCGACGCTGCCCATCGGCGTCGAGCCCGTGACCTTTCCTTGCTCCGACGTCGGCGAATACTGCCCCTTCGTCAGGCCGTAGATCTGGTTGTTCAGCATCAGGATCTTGATGTTCACGTTACGGCGCAGCGCGTGGATCAGGTGGTTGCCGCCGATCGACAGCGAGTCGCCGTCGCCGGTCACCACCCACACCGAGAGATCGGGGCGGGAGACCGCGAGGCCGGTCGCGATCGCAGGCGCGCGGCCGTGAATCGAGTGCATGCCGTAGGTCTGCATGTAGTAGGGGAACCGCGCCGCGCAGCCGATACCCGAGACGAAGACGATCTTCTCGCGCTGGAGCCCGAGCTCCGGCATGAAACTCTGCACCGCCGCCAGGATCGCGTAGTCGCCGCAGCCCGGGCACCAGCGAACCTCCTGGTCGGACTTGAACTCCTTCGCGGTCAGTTTCGAGTCAATTGCCACGTTCGTTCCCGTGTTTGTACGTTCCCGAAGCTCGTGCCATCAGCTGTTGCCGGACCTCGCCGTCGGCCGCGCTCGCCAGCCTGAGGAACCGCTGTGCGCGATCAGCCCGCAGGGTCGCCACGCACCTTCCAGCGCGTTCGATGAACACCGTGCCTTTCGCGGTCGCCCGAAACGAGAAGCCGAGGCTCACTGCAGCGCCTCGACTGCGGCGGCGATCTCGCCCGCTTTGAACGGCTTCCCCGTCACGCGGTTGTACCCGACCACGTCGACCAGATACTTCGCGCGCACGAGTTGCAGCAGCTGGCCCAGATTCATCTCCGGGATGAGGATGCGGTCGTAGCTCTTGAGAACGTCACCGAGGTTCGACGGGAACGGGTTGAGCCAGCGTAGATGCCCATGCGCCGCCTTTCCCCCGTCTTTTCGCACGCGCCGCACGCCCGCGTGCACCGGCCCGTACGTGCCGCCCCACGAGAGGACGAGCACGTCGGCGCCCTCCTGATGGTCGACCTCGAGGTCCGGCACCCGCACACCAGCCACCTTTTGCGCACGCAGCTGTGTCATCAGGTCGTGGTTCTCGGCGTCGTACGAGATGTTGCCCGTGACATTCGCCTTCTCCAGGCCGCCGATTCGATGCTCCAAGCCCGGCGTGCCCGGGATCGCCCAGGGCCGCGCGAGCGTCTCGGGATCTCGCTCGTACGGCTGGAACGCCTTGCCGGTCGCTTGCGCGAACTCGACATCGATCGTCTCGAGCGAGGCGATGTCGGGGACGAGCCACGGCTCGGCACCGTTTGCAAGATACGCATCCGAAAGGAGGTAGACCGGGGTGCGGTACGTGACCGCGACCCGCACCGCCTCGATCGCCGCGTAGAAACAGTCGCCCGGACCCGCGGCTGCGATGACGGGCACCGGCGACTCGGAGTTGCGGCCGTGGAGCACCATCAGCAAGTCGCCCTGCTCGGGCTTCGTCGGCATGCCGGTGGACGGACCTGCCCGCTGCACGTCGATGATCAGGAGCGGCAGTTCGAGGGCGACCGCGAGCCCGACAGTCTCCGACTTCAGCACCACGCCGGGGCCGGCCGAGGTCGTAACGCCGAGCGAGCCGCCGAAGGCCGCGCCGAGCGCCGCGCCGGCGGCGGCGATCTCGTCCTCGGCCTGGAACGTGCGCACACGGAACGCCTTGTGCTTCGCGAGCTCCTCGAGAATCGAGGACGCGGGCGTGATCGGATAGGCACCGAGGAACAGGGGCAATCCCGAGAGCTTCGACGCCGCGAGCAGGCCCCACGAGAGCGCGACGTTGCCAGTGATCTGCCGGTAGCGGCCGGGCGGCAGCTTCGCGGCCTTCACCTCGTACTGCACGGCGAACGCCTCGGACGTCTCACCGAACGCGTACCCGGTGTGAAACGCCTTCAGATTCGCGGCCGCGATCTCGGGCCGCTTCGCGAACTTCGCGGAGATGAACGCGCGGGTCGTCTCGGTCGAGCGACCGTACAACCACGACATCAGCCCGAGTGCGAACATGTTCTTTGCCCGCTCGGCCTCACGAGCGGTGACGCCGTCGACCTCCCTCAGCGCGCCGATCGTCATCGACGTCAACTGCACCGCGTGCAACTGGTAGGCGTCGAGCGAGCCGTCCTCGATCGGGTTCGACGCGTACCCCGCCTTGTTCAGGTTGCGCTCGGTGAACGCGTCGGTATCGACGATCAGCGTGCCACCCTTCTGCAGGTCGCCCAGGTTCGTCTTCAACGCCGCAGGGTTCATCGCGACGAGCACATCGGGCTGGTCGCCCGGGGTGAGGATGTCGTGGTCGGCGAAATGCAGCTGGAAGCCTGAAACCCCGGGCAGCGACCCCGCCGGAGCGCGAATCTCGGCGGGAAAGTCGGGGAAGGTGGCGAGATCGTTGCCGGCGAGGGCTGTTTCCGAGGTGAAGCGACCGCCCGTCAGCTGCATGCCGTCGCCGGAGTCGCCGGCGAACCGGATCACGACCGAATCGAGCTGCTCGACAGGCTTTCCCACGGCCGGTTCGACCCTAGCGGGTGTCCTTCATCGCGGCGGCAGCAAGCGTCGTGAAGCCGTAGAGGCCGATGTACAGCAAGGTCAGAAGGCCGCAAAGTGCGAGGACGAACCCGATCAGATACCGGTTGCCGAACGGATCGTCGAGGCGGGGTCGCGCGATGGTCCAGAGTCTCGTTGGGCGTTGCACCACGTCCCAGCTGTTCAGGCGCTGCACGCGCCCCAGGTAGATGCCGATGCTCGAAGCGAAGAGCGACCCGATCGCGACTGTCCAGCCAAGTGCTCGTCCGGCAAGCCGAGTCACGACCACCTGGACGAGGAGCACCGAGGCGAACCCGAGCGCGAGCGCCGTGACGGCGAACGAGCCGAGGACGACCACATCGAAGAGCCGGTGCTCGTCACCGAGATGAATGAGGTCGGTGAGCATGTACGGCGCGTTCGGCAGAAAGAGCAGCCAACCCGCTCCCACAGCGAGAAGCTCTACGAGGTGCGCTCGCCGTTTGAAGGCGGACAGCACCACGAGGGCCAGGACGAGGGGGATCCACGCGAGCGTGAGATTCCAGGCCAGGTAGGGATAGCCTGCGGCGCCGAACTCGTGCTTGCGGACCGCGAGCAGGAGGACGCACCAGGCGGATGCCGCGAGCAGGGCGACAACGGGAAGGAGCGCACGCGAGCGCATACCCGGATGGTAGTCCCAAGGTGTTAAGGGCCTGCCCGACGAGTCAGCAGGGCGGCTGAGGGACGGCATGTGCCGCGTGTCGTCCACCGTGCCCACCTTCGGGACAAAGCACCTACAGCAACGCGACCGTCTGCGGCGCGCGACGGGACGTTCGAGCATCGCCTGTCAACCGTCGCGATGCTTCAGGGCCGACTCCTCTCGCTGGGCATCGGAAAGCGACTGCGAGCCCGCGCAGACTCGATGGTTCAGCTCGTTCTCGATCCTGTCCACCGCCGAGGCACGCGGATAGGGCTCGGGCCAGAGGTTGCGCGCGTCCTCGGGATTGCCGCCGAGCTCGAGGCTGATCAGATGATCCTCCTGATAGGCCGACGGGGGGCCGCGAAGACCGTACTGGCGGAGCCCGTGCGATTTCAGCGCGTTCGTGTAGCCGACGGGGGGCCGTACCGTGCGTGTCCAGCCCGGGCGGCAGATCGTGACGTGGATGGTCGCTTGCGTCACCTCCGGGTTGAGCACCCCCGGCGTCAGCGACCAGCTGGCGCGCACAACCGGGCCGGACCGGCCCGAGCCACCCGGGCGGTGCAAGAGCGCCAGCGCGAGAGCGAGTGTCGCGAGCGCCAGGAGCACCAGTTCGACGAGCGAGGAACGCATGCCGACACGGTACGAATCGTCGCAGCAAGCGCCAGTGTCCTTTCGTGAATGGGCGCAGAGATGTCGCGCTTTCGTATCGTTCGCGCGTCATGCGTTACACCAGCCGCCCTGAGCTCTACGACCTCGAGTACTCGTTCAAGGACTACGACGCCGAGTGCACACGGATCAGGGGAATCGTGCGCGCGCGGACGCCCGGGGCGCGCACTCTCCTCGACGTCGCATGCGGCACCGGCAAGCATCTCGCCTGCCTCCGCAAGCACTTCGACTGCGAGGGTCTCGACCTCGATGCCGGACTGCTCGAGATCGCCCGAGAGCGACTCGGCGACGTGCCACTGCATCAAGGCGACCTGCGCTCGTTCTCGCTGGGCCGCCGCTTCGACGTCGTCACGTGCCTCTTCAGCTCGATCGGATTCGTCGGCGACCTCGAAGGCCTGAACGCGGCCGCGCGCTCACTCGCCGCGCATGTCGCCGACGCCGGCGTACTGATCGTGGAGCCGTGGCTCACGCCCGAGGTATGGCTGCCGGGGCGCCCACACGTGCTCGCCGCCGAGGCGGAGGGCGTCGCCCTCGCGCGGGTCACCATCCCGGGCCGAACCGGAAAGCTCGCGACGACCGAGATGCACTACACCGTCGGAACACCGGAGGGCGTCGAGCGATGGCACGAGCACCACGAGCTGGCGCTTTACAGCCACGACGAGATGCGGACGGCGTTCGAAGCGACCGGCCTACGGGTCGAGCACGATCCCGACGGGCTCATCGGGCGGGGGCTCTGGATCGCCACGAGCGAGGAACCCGCCGGGAGCGGCGACGAGGGCCCAGACCGCGACTGAGATCCACGGGACTCCGATGACGTCCGTCTGGAGAGCCAGGAGGAGCACGGACGCGAACGCCGCCCCGAGCCACGCGCGCCGCCCGAGCAGGCCGAGCAGCACGACGAGCGCCCACGTCACGAACACGAGCGCACCGGCCACCCCCGTCTCGACACCGAGCTCCGTGTAGGTCGACTCGCCGGCCTTCACCTCGACGTGGGTGCGCTCGGCCGTCACACCGGCGTTTCCGAGACCGTACCCCCACGGGTGGCGCGCCACGGTCTTAAGACCCTCGCGCAGACTCGCGAGGTGCTCGCTCAATGACGACTCCGTCGCGCTCGTGGCATCGTTGGAGGCGTTGGGGTGCTCTTTCGCAATCTGCTGCTGAACCCGAAGCTCTGCCGGAGTGAAGTGGGTTCGTGGACCGAAGTGGTCGTACCCCTTCACGAACGCGAACCCGACAGCGGCAACGATGACCGCGAGCACAGCGGGCAAGGCCCGACGACGTACAGACGCCAGCAGGAGCAGTCCGAGAACGAACGCGAGCAAGGCCGACCGCGTGTGCGTCCAGAGCAGCGCCGCGAAGAGCAGTGCGCCGAGCGGAGGCCCCCACCGAAGCCTGAGTGGAACGAAGAACAACGCGACGACGAGCAGGTACGACGTCGCGAGCGGAGTGAGGAACGTCGAGGTGAGGCGGCGGAACACCGTGCCGTTGCCTGCGTTGTAGACGAAGTTCTCAGGTAGCCCGGAGAGGCCTCGCGACCTCAGCCCCAGCTGGTCGCTGAACCAACCCGACGCGTCGCGCCAGAACGACAGCGGTACGAGATAGACGTCGATCAATCCATACGCGGCAGCCATGGCCGCGACGGCGAGCACGGTGCGGCAGAGATGCCGTCGCTCGCGCTCGGTGAGTTCAAGCCCCCGACCGAGGAAGTAGGCAGCGACCGGCAGCAGATCGTGGCGCGCGCCGTACAACACCCCCTTGTGCGTCGCTCCGCCCCCGAGCCACGATTGCGGAAGCAAGCCGTAGAGCACGACGAGGACGCCGAAGGTGGCCGCGAGCCAGTCTGCTCCCGACGCCTTCAACGGCAGCCCACGCCGCGCGACGAGGACGAGGATGAGGGCCGCGAGCAGCAGGACGTCCTTCCACGCAGCGAGGACGGTCAGAGCGCCGCCGCGTATGCCGGCGCGCCAGAGGAGCGCCATCACGAGGTTGTGCACCGCCAGGCCGGCGATCAAGACGTGCAGCGCCCAGACCGGGCGGCGCAGGTTCATTCGGGCCCGACCGCGATCAGCGTCATGCCGGTGTTGACTACACGCACGCGGTAAGGAAAGAGCGAGGCGAACGCCTGCGGGCCGAGCGGGTCGAGCACGTCGTCGAAGCCGCGGGCGCGCACGACGCGCGCGCGTGCCGCTCGGGGAAGCCAGTGGGCGAAGGGCACCAGCGTGTGCACCTCGAGCGGGAAGTACCGATTCGGAGTGGTCACGAAGACGCGGTTCGCGACTCGGCAGAGCTCGTGAACGAATTGCCGCTGGCCCGCACGACCGCCTGCGACGTGCTCCACGACTGCGTTCGAGAAGCCGAGATCGAACTCCCGGTCGGCGAACGGCAGCTCGCGACCGTCGGCCTGCACCGCTCGAACGTCGGGAAACGCAGCCCGGAACCGGTCGAGCTCGGTTCGACCGACGGCGGTGATCTGCGCGGGCCACGGATAGAGCGCCTCGAAGAAGTTGTCGCTCGAGCCGTGACCGAATGGGGCATCCGTGACGCCGACGTCGAGGACGGTCGTCTCCGGTCCCGGTCGGAACAGCACGAGGAAGCGCTGAAGCTTCCGCTCCCGGCTGCGCAGCGAGACCCGCGAAGCGACGCGCCCCAGCATCGGCTGAGACTAGCTCTAGTATCGGTGGGTGCCCACTGTCCGCGCCGAGCTTCGCCCGCAGGGGCCTTACTCTCTCAGGGTCTCCGGGCGGATGGCGTCGGATGCGACCCGCGTCGTCGTCGACGGCACCTACCGGGCGACGATCAGCATCGACCGACGGCTCGAGCGCGTGCAAGCGCTGCAGCGCGCCGACGGGACGATCGTCGTCGCGGCCGAGAGCGAGGCGGGGGTGGACCACGTCCGCTTCGTCCTCGGCCTGGACGCCGACCACTCGGAGTTCCTGCGCCGGTTCGGGAAGGATCCGCTGCTCGCGGAGACGGTGCGCCAGGTGCGCGGCCTGCGGCCGCTCCGCACCGCCACGGTCGCCCACTCGCTTCTCCGCGCGGTCGCGGGTCAGCTGATCCTTGCGAGCCGAGCGCGTCAGATCGAACGATCGGTGATCCGCCGAGCGACGTCTGAGCTCGACGGCCTCCACGCAGCACCGAGCTGCGACGACCTCGCCCGCCTCTCCCCGGCGCAACTCGGTGCGCTCGGCCTCGGCGCACGGCGTGCCTCCGTCCTGACCCGCCTGTGCCGGACCCTCGATCTCGAGAAGTTGAAGGCGCACTCGACCGAGTCGGTCGCTCAGCGGCTCGAGCGGGAGCGGGGGCTCGGCCCGTGGTCGGCCGGCGTCGTCTGCATCGAAGGGCTCGGCCGCTACGAACGCGGCCTCGCGCGCGACCTCGGCCTCGTCAAAGTCGCAACGGCGCTCTGGGGCCGCGTCGTTCGAGCGGAGGAGACCGACGAGCTCCTCGTCCCGTATGGGGAGTGGGCGGGCCTGGCGAGCATCTACCTGCTGGCGGGGTTCGGGCGTGGCCTCGTACCATTGCCACGTGACCGTGCAGCCGCCTGACCTGAACGTCGTCGCGAACCCCGCGGCAGCGGTCGCCGTCGTGCTCGCCGATCAGGCAGCGCGCGGTGGCTCGATCGTGCTGACGGGCGGGTCGAGTGTCGCCGAGGCGTACCGCCGCGCCGCCGCGCTCGAGCCCGACTGGGGCCTCGTGACGCTCTGGTGGGGTGATGAGCGCTGCGTGCCGCCCGACGACGAGCGGTCGAACTTCCGGCTCTCGAAAGAGGCGCTGCTGGACAACCTCGAGGCGCTCCCCGCGGAGATCCACCGGATCCGCGGTGAGCTCACGCCGCTTGCGGCAGCCGAGGAGCTCGATGCGGCACTCGCCGCCGTGGAGCTCGATCTGCTCCTACTCGGCCTCGGGCCTGACGGCCACATGGCCTCACTCTTCCCGGGCTCCCCACAGCTGGAGGTTTCCGATCGCCGGGCGACGAGCGGACCCGCCGGCCTCGAGCCGTTCGTCGACCGCGTGACGATGACACTCCCGACCATCCGCTCGGCCGCCCAGATCGTCTTCATCGCGACCGGCGAGGAGAAAGCGGACGCCGTCGCGCGTGCCTTCGGCGGCGAGCCGAGCGAGGAGACTCCTGCAAGCCTGACGCGATTGGCTCCAGTTCGGGTTCGGGTCTTCCTCGACGGGCCAGCAGCGTCCAAACTGGTGACTCCATGAGCGCGCATGAGAGCCAGCCCGAGATCCGCGACGTCCTCACCGTCGAACGGCCCGAGCAGCTGAAAGCCCTCGGCCACCCGTTGCGCCTGAAGGTCCTGCAGGCGCTCGGCGAATCGGACGTCGCGCTCACCAACCGTGAGCTCGCGGCTCGCCTTGCGGTCGACCCTGGGCATCTGCACTTCCACGTGCGCATGCTCCACCGCGCGGGGCTGATCGAGCTCGCCGCCGCCACCGGTCGCGAGAAGCCGTATCGCCCCGTCGCCAAGCACGTCAAGGTCGACCCCGAGATCCGCGCGACCGGGCTCGCGAGCGAGCTCCAAGACGCACAGCTGCGCGAGCTTCAGCGCGGCTTCGGTCTCTTTGCGGAGAAGGGCGAGTTCCGGAGCGCACAGGTGCATTCGAAGCTGTCGATCGAGACGGTGCGAGCGCTCCTGAACGAGCTCGTGGACAGGCTCGCCGAGCTGGAGGACGAGACGCAGCCGCTGCAGACGATCACCGTTGCGTTCCATCCGGCGATCGCCGAGGGCGAGGCCGACTGACGATCAGGGTACGACGGGCGAGGTGGGCAGTCTCGCCTCGATGCCGCGCCGGCGGGCGAGCGCGTTCAGCACGAGCGCGGTGTCGGCGACGCGCATCTCCTCCAGGAACTCCTCTCGGGTCTCGAACGACTCGACGACCGACTCGACGGCCTCGATGTATCCGAGCACGTCATGGGCCGAGATGGCGAAGAGCGCATCCCCGACGTCGTGCGGGAAGTCGTCGCGGTCGCGCAGGGTCTCGGCGACGTGGCGAGCCTCCGCCCACCGCTCCAGCGCGAGCAGCGCGAGCGCTCCGCCGTACCGGCCGATTGGCGAACCGGCCGTCGCGCAGCCGAGCTCGAGCGTCCAGCGTGCGACCTCCTCCGAAACGGCGTCGTCATCGGCGAGGACCGAGGCTTTCAGCGCGCCGATCGGTCGCCCCCACGACTCGCGGCCCTCGCCGGCATCCCAGCTCTCCCGCCAGCGCGCAGCAGCGAGACGCAGCCAGTCGGCGGCAGCCGGGTCGCCGGCCAACAGGAGCGCGAGCCCGGCTGCGTAGGCGACGTTGCCGCGGCGCACGATCGCCCGCTCGTCCGATTCGCCATGCGTCACGTCGTACCGGGCGCGTTTCCCGTCTGCGATTGAAATCCAGTCCACGCGGCTACGTTGTACTACGGATATGGGGGCGGCCTTTCATGGACTCACGTTTGTCACCGATCCCGGCCGGGTCTTCACCCCGCGGGTCGCGACCGAGCGGCTCGTCGATGCGGCTCTCGAGCGACTCGGCGACAGTCCGGCACGCGTGGCCGACATCGGAACGGGCTCGGGGGTGATCGCCGTGACGCTCGCGCTTCGCGCACCGAGCCTCGAGGTGTGGGCGAGCGACACATGTGCGCGCGCACTGGAGATCGCATCGCTGAACGCGGACCGGCTCGGCGCGCAGGTGCACCTCGTGCGCGGCGATCTGCTGAACGGACTGCCACGCGACCTCGATCTGATCGTGGCGAACCTGCCGTACCTCGCCCCTGCGACGCCCGGCTTCGCGGACGAGCCGGATTCGGCCGTGTTCTCGGGCGGTGGCGGTCTCGATCACTACCGCCGTCTGATTGCCGGCGCGGCCGATCATCTCGTGGGAGACGGCGGCGTGGTGCTGCAGTTCCGCGGCGACGTGCTGGAAGCCGAGCGAAGCGAGTTGCCCTGGCTGCGCTCTCGCCTCGAGGCGCTCGTGCCGGCTGCGTAGTGCTGCACGCCCTCCGCGGGACAAGGGGCCTCGCGGAAACACGGGCGACCGGGTCTCGTGCCGGATCGCCGCACATCTCGGTTCCCGGGGCTGCTCGGGAGTGATCCCCACGCCGGTGCCTCGGCACCGGTGTCGCGGCACGATTTTGGTGCGCCGATGTGGTGGCAGCGTAGGCGGCCCGTTTTGCGGATCGCGTGAGTCGCCGTCGGCCGCGGAGCGGCGGGTACCGATCTCTAGACGCGTCGCCCGAGGAACGCATCGACCGAGATGCGCTCGCGATAGCGGGGCTTCAGCCGCGCACGGAGCAGGCGCTCGAACTCCTCGCGCTGCTCGCCGACGCGCTCGAGGGATGCGAACGACGTCGAGTAGGCGAGTCCGATCACCTCGTCCGGCGTCCAGGTGCGCACGGTTTGCACGGAGAGCTTCTCGACGTCGGAGAATGGAGAGTTGGCAAGCGCCTCGTCGTAGCGGATCGTCGAGCTCTTCATCCCGGGCCGCTTCCCGAGCAGCTCCTCCGACACCGCGAGCAACGTGCGCATCGCCTCGCTCTGGGCCATCGGCTCGCCGAGCAGTGCCACCACGGGCGTGACTCGCGACAGGCGCCCGAGGACAGCTGCGCTCTCGAACCAGTGCAGTGCGGCGCCGATCGTCGCAAGCCGGAACGTCCCCCAGGTCTCATCGACGTCCTCGGCAGCTCCCTCGACCGTCCGGATGTTCGGTGGTGCAGCCTTCTGCAGCTCCGCGAGCATCTCGGGCTCGACATCGACCGCCACTACCTCTTCGACATGGGCGGCGAGTGGGATCGCGACGTTGCCCGTCCCGCAACCGAGATCGAGCAGGCGTCCCTTGCCGTCCAGGCGGGCGCGGTCGGCAATGTCCGCAAGGAGCTCGGGCGGGTATCCCGGCCGGAAACGGGCGTAGTACGGCGCGGCCCCGGCGAACAGTCGTATCCCGGTCACGACGCTTGGTCTACCCCACCAGCCGATGGTTCCGGTATTCTCCGGCTTGCACCTTCGCGAAAGGGGATTTCCGCGGGTGCAACCTTTGAGGAAGCGGCAGGGACAGAAACGCTGCTGCACGCATTGTCAGAAACTCTCACGCACTCTCCGACTGACTCGGAAGAAGCGGCGGCCAGACGGGCCGACGCTCTTCGGGCCGAAGCCTGGGCAGGCGAGCCACTCCTCCGCGACGAGGAGACTCCGGACGCCGTGCTCGTGCCGGGCGCCGCCCGCAGGCGCGCACTCGATGACGCCCTCGCCGAGCTCGACGCCGGGCGCAGCGAGCCCTCGGCCGAGTGGAAAGTGCTCTACGCCTTGCTGCTCGGCCTCGAGCGCGTCCTCTCGGAGAAGCCGCCGCGCCTCGCCTCGGGAACCGAACTACGCCGCCATCAGGTGGACGCGCTCGCAGGCATGCTCACCGAGCTGATCGCGGCGGCCCAGAAGCCGGCGAACGGCAACGGCAACGGGCACAGTGACGAACCGGCCGAGGAAGACGAGGAGCCGGACGACGAGCTCGGCTTCGGCGTCGAGACCGACGAGGACGACCAGGAGGCAGAGCCGGTCACCGACGACACCGGCGCCGTTCGCCGCTACCGGTTCCGGCACCCGACGGCGTCGGGCAAGACGATCGCTGCCGCCGGCTTCATCGAGGCCGCGCGCACGGAGGGAATCCTGATCCTGACCCACCGCCGTCTCCTCGTCGATCAGTTTCGCCGTGAGCTCACGGAGCACGGGTACGGCGATCGATTCGCCGACGCCGTGCTCGAGGGGCACACCTCGAAGCGCGCGTCGAACCCGATCACGATTCAGACATACGCCTGGTTCGCGCGCCACGTCGCCGAGATCGCGCGTGATGCCTACCAGCTCGTGATCTGCGACGAAGCGCATACGGCACTCGGCGAGAAGACCTCTGCCGCGATCCGCAGCCTCCACGAGCCCGTCTACATCGGCATGACCGCAACGGAGGAACTGATTGCGAAGCAGGTCTCCGATGTCTTCCCCGCTTCGGTCGATGACCTGCCGCTCGCCGATGCCGCCCGCCGCGGATTGATCGCGCCGCTTCGCTGCCTTCGCGTGCCGCCGGTTGCGGCGATCAATCAGGTTCCGATCGTGGGCGGCGATTTCGAGGAGCGGGCGCTTGCGCAGGCCCTCGACCACGAAGCCCTGAACCTCGCCGCGGCGACGCTCTACCGAGAGCGATTCGACGACACGCCCGGCATCGTCTATGCGGCCGGCGTCGACCACGCGTACAACCTCGCGACCGCGTTCCGCGCCGCCGGGATCAAGGCGGAAGCAGTCTCCGGCCGCACGCCTCCGGTAAAGCTCGCGGAGATCCTCGCTGCTTACGAGCGCGCGGAGATTGATGTGTTGATCAACGCGATGCTGCTTGCCGAGGGCTGGAACTCGCCGCGTGCGACGATCGTCATGCACCTCGCGCCGACCGCGTCGAAGCGCGTGTACCAGCAGCGGATCGGCCGAATCATGCGCGTGCATCCGCGGAAGGAGGCAGGCATCGTCGTCGACTTCACGCCCAAGGCGGCGACGCACAACGAGCGCGTCGTGTCGCTGCACTCCCTGCTGGACGCAGATTTCTATCGCGAGGGTGCACGCGTCACGCCGGCTCCACGTCGCAGGCAGCAGCGGCGCGCGCGGCGCAAGCTGACTCCGGCGTCATGGCTCGTCCCGGTGACACCCGACGTGCTGCGCCGGAAGGTCGTGATCGCCCGCGAGTGGCAGCGCGTCGATCCGAAATTCCTCGACCAGGACGAACAGGAGTTCTGGGGCGAGATCGCAGGACGCCAGCTTCGCTTCGACGAGCGCACCTCATTCGTCGAGAAGCTGACCTCACGCGGTGCGTCGAAACGCGCGATGGAGACATTCCTCTCGACGTGCGCCGCGCAGAACCCGAACCGGCGACTGCGCCTGATCGCGCTCGCCGACCGCGTCTCGATGAAGGTCGAGCGTGCCGACTTCGACGACCTCGTCACGCTGGTGACGCAGGCCCCGCCGTGGGAGAAGGACCGCGCAGCAGGCGTGCGGATCATGCTGCGCGCCGTCGCGGAGGCCAAGCCCGACGCCCCGGATCAGATCCTGGCGCGCTGGACCTGGAAGCTGTCGCGGGTGGTGCGCAAGCAACTCGACCGAAAGGCGTCGCAGGAGTATCCGGACGCGAAGCGCCTGCTCGGGGCGCTTGCGAACTCTCGCGGGCACCGGCACGAAGAGAACTCGGCGAAGCTCGTGAACGCCGCGCTCGAGATGCCGCGCGAAGTCGGCGCGGCACTGCTCGCCTCGGCGGAGGGCTACACACCACGCGCGACGCAACTCCTCGAGGCGGCCCGTGAGCGGCTGGGAACGATCCAGGAGGTCGACGGCTGGATCGCCGAGAGCCTGCCCGCGCCGAAGACCGGACCTGCCCGCTCGCGCCGGCGCCGCCGCCGGAAGAAGCCGGGGATGCCACAGGCCCAGCCACAGCCGACGCCCGCAACGGGTGCGGTCGAGAGCCCACGCGAGGACGCGCCTCCCGCCCCGAAAAAGCGCCGGCGGCGGCGGAAGAAGCCTGCGGAGGGGACAGCCGCGGCGGACGGGATCGCCGCGGCGGACGCTCCCGCTGAGCATGCCGAAGACGCGGCCTGAACCTGCCGTCGAATCCGAGCCGCACTGCGGCCCGATGTAATCGAGGCGTAACGAATGGCGCGACGAAAGGGTCAATGATTCACGCGTGCTCGTTCTGATCGGCATCGGCTTCCTCGCGGGCGTCGTCACGGCGGTTTCACCCTGCGTTTTGCCGGTGCTCCCCGTGCTGCTCGCCGGGGGCGCCTCCGGGCGCAGGCCGTTTCGGATCGTTGCCGGGCTCGTCGCGAGCTTCAGCGTCTTCACACTCTTCGCCGCGTGGATCCTCGACAGGCTCGGGCTCCCGCAGGACTTCCTGCGGAACCTCGCGATCGTCCTCCTCTTCGTGATGGCGGTGACCCTCCTCGTGCCACGAGCCGCGCAACTGATCGAGCGGCCGCTCGCGGTCTCCTCGCGCTTCCGGCCGAGTGGCGTCGGCGGCGGATTCTTCCTGGGAGCGACCCTCGGGCTCGTCTTCGTGCCCTGCGCGGGGCCGGTGCTCGCGACGGTGACGGTTGTCGCAGCGGAGAACAGCGTCGGGTTGCGCGCGGTCCTACTGACCGTTGCGTACGCGGTCGGTGCTGCGATCCCGATGCTCCTGATCGCTCGCGGCGGCCGCGAGGCCTCGGCCCGTCTCCGGCGTCGTGCGGACACACTCCGCCTCGGCTCGGGCGTTCTGATCGGTGCGGTCGCACTCGCGCTCACGTTTCATCTCGACGACCGCATCGCCCAATTCACACCGGGCTACACGACGTTCCTGCAGAACAAGATCGAGAAGAACTCCACGGCCACGAAAGCACTCGGAACGGTGCGGAGGGGCAAGCGATCTCTCGCCGCGGTGCACTCGACGGCGGGATCGCGCCTTCCTGATTTCGGCGTCGCACCTGCACTGCATGCCGACGGCGCGTGGATCAACGGAGCTCCCCGCACGCTTCAGCAGCTGCGCGGAAAGGTCGTGCTGGTCGACTTCTGGACGTATTCGTGCATCAACTGCCTGCGCACCCTTCCGCACCTGAAGGCGCTGTATGCGGCCTACCACACCAAAGGGCTCGAGATCATCGGGGTTCACACACCCGAATTCGCGTTCGAGCACGTTCCGTCGAACGTCCGAGCGGCCGTGCGGCGGCTCGGCGTCACCTGGCCGGTCGTGCAGGACAATCACTACAAGACCTGGGACAACTACGCGAATCAGTACTGGCCCGCCGAGTATCTGATCGACCGCACCGGCCACGTCCGTCACCAGCATTTCGGCGAGGGTGAGTACACAAAGACCGAGGCGCTCATCCGCACGCTCCTCGGCGCGGACGGCAGGAGTGCCCGCCATGTCGCCGACGCGACGCCGACGGGTCTGCTCACGCCCGAGACCTACCTCGGATACGCACGCCTCACGACCTACGTGGGCTCGAGGCTCGCGCCGGATGTCGTCGCCCCGTACACCTTCGCGAAGTCGGTTCCGGAGAACGAGGTTTCGTACGCCGGCGACTGGCGAGTCGCAACCGACCAGATCGTCGCGGGACAGCGAGCCCGCCTCCGGTTGAACTTCTCGGCGCGCAACGTCTACATCGTTCTCGGCGGGCACGGCATCGTGCACGCTCTGATCGACGGCAAGCCGTCTTCGACCATCAAGGTCGACGCGCAGAGGCTGTACACGGTGCGTGCAGCCGAGCGGCCGACCAACGGCTTGCTGGAATTGCGGTTCTCCCGCGGCATCCAGGCGTATTCGTTCACATTCGGCTGAGCCGCGTCCACTCGGCGGCGTTCGCGGAGACGCGCTCTCCGCACCCGCCCAGACCTCCGCATGCTTCGACAGCTTGCTCGCCGCCTCGTGCCGACCGCGCTCGACCGCGGCGGCGAGTGCCGAATCGAGCTCGTCGGGCATTCCATAGGCTTCCATGAAGACCCGCAGCCGGCGCGCCGTCGCTTCGTCTCCGAGTGCGCGATCCGGCGTCAGCGGGATGAATCCGAGCAACGCCCAGCCGAGCTCCCACGACCGCCTGCCGGGAGCGGCGAGATCCCAATCGATGAACGCCCAGCGTTCATCGACCCGTCGCACGAGGTTCCACGGCGCGAGATCGTTGTGGCAGACGAGCTCGTGCACCCCGCTCGGATCGGCCGCGAGGTCCCACCACGCCGTGCCAGGTGGTGCCTCGAAGCTCGCGACCGCCGTGTGATAGCGACGGATCAGGCGTGCGACCTCGGCCAGACGGCCGTCGTCCTCCAACACCTCGAAGTGGTCGGGCCAGACGACCTCCCCCGGCACGTACGTCACAATCTCACGGCCTTGCTCGTCGAGCCCGAGTGCGCGCGGTGCCGCGTCGAAGCCCACCGCATCCAGGTGAGTGAGCAGCGCGTGCACAGCCGGCGTCCAGGGACCCGCCGGCCGGCGCACGGTGTCGCCGATCCGGACGATCGACTCGTGGGTGTTCCCGCCGCCGAGCGGCTCGCTAATGCTCGCGGGCAACGTCGTCGTCGCCGTTCTCGCGGTCGCGCAGGAAGCGCGTCAGCTCAGCGGCGATCGCATCCCCCGACGGTAGATCGGCCTCCTCGGCGAGCTCGTCGACCCGGCGCTCGAGCTCCTGCACGTAGGCCGAGGTCTCCTCGTCCGAGGCCACGGCTTCGCTCACCTGCTGCGCATACGAGTCGGCGGCTTCGTTGAGCTCGGCAGTATCGATGTCGGCGTCGAGCAGCTCGGCGAGCCGATCCACGAGGGCCTTCGCCGCCCGGGGCGAGGGGGTCAGCGACACATAGTGCGGCACGGCGGCCCAGAGGCTCGCCGACGGGATCCCCTCCTGCATGCACGCATCGTGAAGCACACCGACGATCCCGGTCGGCCCCTCGTAGCGCGATGCCTGGAGACCGAGCCGCTCGATCAGCTCCGGATCGTTCGCGCTGCCCGTGACGGGCGCCGCACGCGTATGCGGGACATCAGCGAGCAGCGACCCGAGCGTGACGACGAGCTCGACACGGAGATCGGTCGCGAGCCTGCTCACATGCGCCGAAAACGAGCGCCACCGTAGATTCGGCTCGACGCCGAGCAGGATGATCACATCGCGTCCGCCCCCCGGCAACGGCGCGTGCAGAAAGGTGTTCTCGGGCCACTCGATCTTGCGCGTGAACCCATCGACGAGCGAGACCGTCGGGCGCGTCGCCTGGAAATCGTAGAAATGCTCGCCGTCGATGCTCGCGAACTCCTGCGCCGCCCACGCCCGCGCGAGGTAGGCGCCGGCGAGTGATGCGCCCTGCCCACCGTCGTTCCAGCCACGGAACGCGGCGATCAGGACCGGATGCTCGAGCTCCGGGTGGGCGGTGATGCGAAGTTCGTCGGCCATCACGCAATCCTACGCGGCCGCCAGAGGCCGAAGACGAACGCGACGGCAACGGCCCAGACCGTCGCCGCGAGCGTGACATGCCCGATCACGAGCCACCACGGAAGATGTGTGCGGTACTGGACCTCGCCGACCGTCATCTGCGTCGCGAGCACGCCGAGCAGCACCAGGGCACCGCGTGTGTGGCGGCTTCGGTGACGCACGAGCCAGATCAGGATCAGCGCGAACGACAGGCCGAACACCGCGGTCGCTCGCACGTGCCAGTAGACCGCAGGCTCGAACGACCAGAGGCGTCGCACGACGGTACTGCCCGGGTGGGGCCCCGCTGCAGTCGCGAGCGTCCCGCTGACGACGAGCGCGCACGCGGCGACGCCGACGAGCAGGCCGAGCTGTCGGATCCACGGCGGCAGGTCGGACGCGACCCGTCCGCGCGCTTCGAGCGCGAGTACGACCCCCAAGGTGAGCACGACGAGCGAGAGCAGGAAGTGTGTCAACACCAGCCAGGGGTTGAGGTGAAAGTGCACGGTCAACGCGCCGAGCGGCGCCTGCAGGAGCGTCCCGAAGAAGGTGGCGAACCCGAGCAGTCGCAGGCCGCGCCGCGCCGCGAGCCAGGTGAGCAGCGTGACGAGGATCGTCAAGAACGCGAAGACCCTGTTCCCGAACTCGATGTAGGAGTGGTAGCTCTTCGGTTCGAAGTGATGTCGGGCGCAGCCTGGCCAGTGCTCGCAGCCGAGGCCGGAGCCGGTGAGGCGAACGGTCGCCCCTGTGGCGACGATCAAGATCAGCATGACCGCGTTCGCGAGCGCGAGCCGCTGGAACGAGTGGGCTGAGAGCGCGAAGCCGCGCAGACGAGCGAGCGGCTGCGCGCTGGCATCCATCCGCGCGAACTGTAGCCCGAGCGGGTCGACCGGTCGGCGGCTGACTCGTTGCCGGTTGCGCACTAAGAGGCTCTCACATAATGACGTTCGTCGATTCGGGTGCGATCGGTGGTGCGAGGCAAGGACGCAGGGAGCACCAATAGTGGCTCTATCGGTGCGACCGAGGACACAGCATCGCGTCACCGAGCGCGGCCGGACGGCACAACGTTCATTGTGTGAGAGCCTCTAACGCTCGTCGGACAACGCAACCCCCGAACCGGCCTCGACGCGCCCCACGCGCGCGAGAAAGAGACCCGCACGGGCGAACTCCGCCTCGAGAGCGGGGCCCCTGTCGCGCGGCAGCGAGACGAGCAGGCCGCCCGCAGTCTGCGGGTCGTACGCGAGCTCGATCAGCTCGCCCGGGACATCCCCCAACTCGGCCGCACCGTAGTCGCGGTTCGCACGCGTTCCTGCGGTCGAGACGCCAGCGCGAGCAGACTCGAGGGCTCCGGGCATCGCGGGCAGGCGGCCGGCATCGAGCGTGATCCGCACGCCGCTCGAGGACGCCATCTCGTGCGCATGGCCGAGCAGGCCGAAGCCGGTCACGTCGGTGACGGCGCTCGGTGCGAGCCCCCGCAGGCGCTCGGCGGCGTTGCGGTTCAGCGTGCGCATCCAGCGGACGGCGTCGGCGATGTCGGCGAGCCCGCGCTTCGCGCCACCGAGCACGAGCGCCGTACCGAGGGGCTTGGTGAGGTAGATCGCGTCACCGGGAAGTGCACCCGACTTCGCCCAGATCCCACCGGGTGACACCGTGCCTACGACCGCGAGCCCGTACTTCGGCTCCGCATCGCGAATCGTGTGACCGCCCGCGAGCAACGCGCCGGCCGCCCGCACCTGTCGCTCGGCACCGTCGAACACCGCGCGCACGAGCTCGACCGGAAGCTCCTCGGGAAACGCCGCGACCGACAGGGCGAGCAGCGGCGTACCACCCATCGCGAAGACGTCGTTGAGCGCGTTCGTCGCAGCGATGGTGCCGAAGTCGTCGGGGTCGTCGACGATCGGCGGGAAGAAATCGATCGTGAAGACGAGGGCACGCTCGTCGTCGAGCTTGTAGACCGCGGCGTCGTCGGCCGGGTCGAGCCCGACGAGCAGGTTCTCCGCCTCAGCCGGCACGAACCCGCGCAGCAACTCCTCGAGCCGGGCGGCCGGGTACTTCGAGGCGCAGCCGCCTGCCGCCGCCAGGTCGGTCAGCTTCATCCGACCACCGTAACGGCAGCGGCGGCCCGAAAGAGCCGCCGCTAGCCAGGGGGAGGAATGACGTGCAAGCGCCCGGTTCGCGCCAGCCGGAGGGAGTCCTCTAGGCTGGCCCGGGATGCCGAGCGCACTCGTCACGGGCGGCTCGTCGGGGATCGGGCTCGCGATCGCCCGGATGCTGCGCGAGGACGGCTTCGACCTGACGCTCGCCTCGCGCACGAAGGAGAAGGTCGAGGCGGCGGCAGACGAGCTCGGCGCACAGGCGGTCGCAGCCGACCTGAGCTCGGAAGACGACTGCATTCGCACCGTCGGCGAGCACGGGGCGCGCTTCGGTGGCCTCGATGTCCTCGTCAACTCGGCCGGCATCGGCATCGGTGGCACGGTCGAGTCGCTTCAGGCAAAGCACATCGACCTTCAGCTCAGCGTGAACCTGCGTGGCCTGTTGCTCGTCACACGCGAGGCGATCCCGCTCTTG
Source organism: Gaiellales bacterium (assembly GCA_038239825.1). Classification (GTDB taxonomy): domain Bacteria; phylum Actinomycetota; class Thermoleophilia; order Gaiellales; family Gaiellaceae; genus PALSA-600. Next base: position 2,846 of record JBBSEJ010000021.1, on the reverse strand, counting down.
AAAGCGTCTCGCGGGTGGATCGTCAACCTCGCCTCGCTCGCAGGCACGACCTCGACTCCGGGGCTGACCGTCTACGGCGCCACGAAAGCCGCAGTGATCGCGGTGACCCGGTCCCAGAATGCGGAGCTCGAAAGCGACGGCGTGCGTTCGATCGCGATCTGCCCGGGCTTCGTCGACACCCCGATGGCCGAGTGGTCGGGAATCCCGTCCGAGGAGATGATCGAGCCCGAAGATTGCGCCGAGGTCGTCCGCATGTGCCTGCGGCTCTCTCCGCACGCACGGATCCCACAGGTGATCATCGAGCGTGTCGGCTCCGTCGTGGGCGCCGGTTAGCAAGCCGACCCGCTACAGGCCACCCGGCGTCCGTGCGATCCGCCAGAGCATGTAGAGGCCGAGCACGGCAGCGCAGCAGAAGCCGACGACCGCGAACGTGTGGCTCACGCGCGCCATCAGGGCCGATGCGACGAGGAGCGCGGCGATGATCATCGCCGCGCCGATGCGGTTGGCCGTCGAGCGGAGCAGGCGCTCCAGCGCGTCCAGCTCGACCGGGGCGATGCCGACCTTCAACGAGCCCATCTCCACCTTCGAGACGACCTGAGCCATCGGTCGCGGCAGGCGTAGCAGGGCTGGAGCTGCGTGAACGTGAACGCGAGCAGCTGGCTCGGCTCGAGCCGGTTCTCCACCTCCTGCACCATCACCGTGAAGCTCTCGCCGCGGATCATCTGCACCGGGTCGAGCGACGGGTCGAGCGTGCGCGCGATGCTCTCCGCCTGCGAAAGGGTCTTTCCGACGAGCGCGAACGACGTCGGGAGAGCGATGCCGTGCCGCAGGCAGAGCCGCTGCAGGTCGGCGAGTCCCTCGCCCGTCTTGATCCCCGCGAGGGGACGCCACTGGTACCGCGGCAGCTTCCGGCGCAGGTCGTGCACGAAACCCGCCTCGTCCGAGGCGAACGACGTCAGCGACAGGGAGACGATCACGTCGGCAACGTCGTCGGCGCGATTCTGGGCGATCGCGAGCAGCAGGAGCGCGAGCGAAGTGCGAGTGTCGTCATCGAGCCGCCCGACCAGGCCGAAGTCGAGCAATGCAAGCCGTCCGTCGGGGGTGATGAGGACATTACCCCGATGGGGATCGGCGTGGTAGAGCCCCTTTGACGGTGATCTGACGAATGGAGGCGCGGAAGAACGTTCGCGCGAGCTCGGTCTCACGCTCGCCCGTCAAGCCGTGGGCACTCGTCACCTTCTCACCGCGCACCCGCTCCAGCACGAGCACCTCCTCGGTGACGTACGGGCGGATGACGTCCGGCACGAAGAGATCTGCCTTGTACTCCTCGATCACGCGAAGAGATGAGCTCGGCGTTGTGGGCCTCCTCGCGGAAGTCGAGCTCGCCGAGCAGGTGCTGGTCGAGCTCGTCGGCGAGCGCATTCAGCTGCAGCAGGCGGGCGGTGCCCGAGCGCTTCTCCGCGATCGCTGCTGTCTTTCGCAGCAGCTCGAGGTCGAGCTGTACCTGGTCGACGATGCCCGGACGGCGCACCTTGACGACCACCTCACGGCCGGTCTTCAGGAGGCCGGCGTGGATCTGGGCGACCGACGCCGTCGCGAGCGGCGCCTCGTCGATCGAGCTGAAGTGCTCGAGCCCGATCTCGCGGTCGATCACCTCACGCAGCGGGCCGAACGGCAGCGCCGGCGCACATCGGTGAGCCTGTCGAGCTCCCGGATGTACACGTCGGGCAGCAGGTCGGGCCGCGACGAGAGCAGCTGCCCGAGCTTGAGGAAGGTCGTGCCGAGCTCCTCGAGGCTCTGGCGGAACTCGACCGCCCCTTCGCGCGTGGCTGGCTTGGCACTCACCACGCCGACCTCGCGGAGCACGCGCAGGAGATGACCGCGCCGCGCGACACGCGTCACCTCGAGCGCGCGGGACACCTTGCCCTGGTCGGCCACTTCCACGTCCGTGCCCGCGTCGCCCAGCTTGCAAACGGGCTGCCTGCAAACGAGCTGCCTGTAAACAAGCTGCCTGTAAACGAGCAACGCGCAGCAGGCCCTGCAACGTCAGGCCCGTGCCCGCCGTTTCCCGGTACCGTCCGGCCCGTGCGCGCCGCCATGCCGCTTCTTGCCGTATTCATGGCGCTCGCGGCGGGCTGCGGCGACTCGTCGGCAACGGCGATCGAGGGCCCTGCGGCAGCCTCGAACAGCTCGGGCTTCGCAGGCTCAGCGGTCCTCCCGCCGCGGACGGCGCAACCGATTGCGCTCCGAGACGCCTTCAACCGGCCGGTGACGCTCGCGGGGGAGCGTGGACGCTATGTGCTCGTCACGTTTCTCTACACCCACTGCCCGGACGTCTGCCCGTTGATCGCCTCCAACCTGAACGCGGCGCTCCGCGCGATCGGTCCCGCGCGCCGAAACATTCGCGTTCTCGCCGTCAGTGTCGATCCGGTCGGCGACACGCGCGCTGCCGTTCGTGCCTACGCGAGTCGCCTGCATCTCCTCCCTCAGTTCCGCTACCTGATCGGGACGCACCTGCAGTTGCGCCGCGTCTGGACCACCTGGCATGTGCTCGCCGTGGAGCGCAAGGCCGACGTCGTCGATCACGTCGCCTACACGGCTCTCGTCGATCCGACCGGCAAGACGCGCGTCCTCTACGACTCTCGGGTCCGTGCGCACGAGGTCGTCCATGATCTACGCCGACTGATGCGTCTCGCCTAGTGCGGCTTCTCAAAACGTTTGACCGGAAATGGGCAGGGTCCGGCGGGTCTGCCGTCGAATCGGGATGGATCCGATTTGAGGAGGTGTCGATGCGTCTCCCGGAGGTGTTCGTGCGCGAGTTGGCGCTGCATGAAGGTCAGCGGTTG
>JBBSEJ010000020.1:0-39486 GCA_038239825.1 Gaiellales bacterium | reverse complement strand
CGTGAAGCCCGCTTCTGCCGAGGGAAGTGACAGGAACCGAAACCAGACCAACGCCATCGATTGCGCCTCCTCCCTGGGAGGAGGGGGCGCCCTGGGTGGCCGACCTCAACAGTCGTTTGTTGCCTATAATGACAATATAGAGACGAATTTGGCAAAAGCGCTTCAGGTACGACGTTCAGCAGCGAGACGAACGTCGTGAGCGTCGAGAAGCGCAGACGCCGCGACGGAACCCTTGCGTACAGGGTGCGGTGGAGGCACGGGAACCAAAATCGCGCCAAGACGTTTGATCAACTGCGGGATGCACGTCGATACGAGTCCGAACTGCGACGCCGGAAGCAGCTGGGTGAACTCGTGCTCATGGACATCGGCCGTCAGACCCTCAGTCAGCTTCAGGCCGATTGGTGGAAGCGCCACGTCCAACCGCATCTCGCGCGGACGACCAAAACCCTCTACCTCGGCATCTGGGGCAAGCACGTAGAACCGCGCCTCGGGGATTTCTCGCTTATCGAGATTACACCTGATCTTCTAGAGGACTTTGTGAGCGATCTTCGCGCGACGGGCGTGGGAGCACCGACAATCACGAAGTGCTTGGTCATCCTTCAGAGCATGCTGGGGAAGGCCGTCGCATGGGGCCGGCTGCAGTCCAACCCCGTGAAGGCCATCAGCAAACCCAAGCAGATGAAAGGCCGAACGGCGCAGCCTCTGTCCCCATCCACGATCGAGGCGATCCGAAAGCAACTCGGTCTACGCGACGCAACGCTTGTGTCCGTACTCGCTTACGCCGGGCTACGCCCGGGTGAAGCGTTCGCGCTCCGTTGGGGCGACATCCGCGACCGTACGATCCTCGTAGAGCGTGCGGCCTCGGTGGGCGAGATCAAAGAGACGAAGACCGGCAGAACTCGGACAGTGAAGATGGTCAGCGCGGTCGTCTCTGACCTCGGTCGTTGGAAGATCGCGTGTGGCCGGCCCAATGAAAGTGATTTTCTGTTTCCTCGCGTAGATGGTGGGTGCTGGACCGAGGCAGACTGGAAATCCTGGAAGCGTAGGAGCTTCAAGCCCGCAGCAAATGCGATCGGGTTGTTGAACCTCCGTCCTTATGATCTGCGCCACACCTTCTGTTCCTTGCTTCTTGCTGAGGGTCGCTCGGTAGTTGAAGTCGCCGCCCAGGCAGGTCATGCCCCGGCAATGACCCTCTCGACCTACGGGCACGTGATCGCCGAACTGGAAGACGCCGAGAACTTCAACATGGAAGCTGCGATTCGATCCGCCAGGAATGCCTCGGTACCCCCTCTGTACCCCGGTACTAACAAAACGCTTCCCGGCTTCACGGAACCCGAGGCGGGCAAACAAGTTCTCTGATCTTCGACTCGGTTTGGCCCCTCTCTACCATGGAGGGATGCAGATGCTGCTCTCCGACCGGCAACGAGACATCCTTCGCCTCGTCGTCGAGGAGTATGTCGCGACGGGTCAGCCCGTCGGGTCCCGGGCGCTCGTTGAGCGCGCGGGTCTCGGCTTCTCGTCTTCGACGGTGCGCCACGAGCTCGCCGAGCTCGAGGGGATCGGTCTGCTCACCCATCCCCACACCTCAGCGGGGCGCATCCCGACCGAGGCCGGCTACCGGCTCTTCGTCGACGAGCTGCTCAGTCGCGAGGAGCAGCGGCCCGCCGAATTCCCGCTCGGGCTTCCGGGCGAGTTGGGCGAGATCGAAGAAGCGCTCCAGGCGACGACCGAGATGCTCTCTCAGGTCTCTCGGCTGCTCGCGCTCGTCTCGGCACCGGCACTCGAGGCGGCGACCGTCCGACACGTCGAGGTGCTGCTGTTGCAGCCGAATGTCGTGATGGTCGTCGTCATCACCTCGGCCGGTGGTGTGACCAAGCTTCGCTACGTCTTCTCGAATCCGGTCGATCCGGGCCTCGTGGTCTGGGCCGCTGAGTACCTGAACGAGCGGTTGCTCGGCTCCCGCATCGGGTCCCGAGCCGTGAAGCTGGCTTTCGACGAGCCAAGCCTCAGCGTTCGCGAGCGAACGTTCCTCTTCGTCATCCGCGGCGCGTTCGAGCAGGCTGCCGACGATGATCGCCGTCTCTTCGTCGGCGGCACGGCCGGCCTGCTCGACGAGATGCGCGCGGAGGAGATCGGTGCGTACCGCAGTCTGATGGAAGCGCTCGAGAAGCGTGCGGCGTTGCTCGACGTGCTCGCCCAGCGTGGCGTACCTCGGCGATCGTTCGCCCGCGTCGGCGAGGAGCTCGAGCAGCCTGGGCTACGGGAGCTCGCGCTCGTCGGTGCGACCTACGGCCTCACTCACCAGACGCTCGGCTCGGTGAGCCTCCTCGGCCCGCTGCGAATGGATTACGACAAGGCACTGCGCTCGGTGCGATCGGCGGCGCACGAGCTGTCGCGCTTCGTCGAAGAGGCCTACGGAGACGACTGATGGCGGCGACAAACCGTGACTACTACGAGCTGCTCGGCGTCCCCCGTGACTGCGACGACGCGACGATCAAGAAGGCGTTCCGCAGGCTCGCCCGCCAGCTCCATCCAGACGTCTCCGACGAGCCCGAGACCGAGATCCGCTTCCGCGAGGTCAGTGAGGCCTACGAAGTGCTCTCGAATCAGGAGACCCGGGCACTCTACGACCGTTACGGCCATCAGGGCCTCCGCTCGGGCGGCTTCACGCCGTCCCACGTCGACATCAACGGGCTGTCCGACCTCTTCAGTGCGTTCTTCGGCGACGACATCTTCGGTGCGGCGAGGCGCGGCGGGGCTGCACCGAGGCGTGGCGGCGACGTCGCCGCCGAGGTGCAGATCGAGCTTGTCGACGCATCGCGCGGAACCACGATCGGTGTGCCTTTCGACGCAGCGGCGTCGTGCGCCACCTGCGGTGGTAACGGCGTCGAGCCGGGCACCACGCCGACGAGCTGTGACCGTTGCAAGGGCTCTGGTCGTCTCCACCAGGTCTCACGCGGGATCTTCGGGGAGTTCGTGCGCGCGCAGGCGTGCCCGCAGTGCGGCGGCCGAGGCGAGATCGTCGAGCATCCCTGCAAGGCCTGCGACGGTGCCGGCCGGGTGATCGAGACGCGCACGCTCGAGGTGGAGGTCCCGGCCGGGATTCACGACGGCCAGCGCATCAGAGTGTCCGGCGAAGGGCATGCCGCTCCCGCCGGAGGCCGCGCCGGCGACGTGTATGTCCTCGTCCGGGTGCTTGCCGACCCGCGCTTCGTCCGTGACGGCAACGACATCTACTCGCAGGTCGACCTGACGATCGTGCAGGCCTCGCTCGGCGCGACGATGACCGTCGAGACCCTCGATGCACCGGTCGAGCTCGAGCTTCCTGCGGGTGTCCAGCCCGGGGAGGTTCGGGTGCTGCGCGGGCGCGGCATGCCCGTCCTGCAGGGATTCGGGCGCGGCGATCACCGTGTGCTCGTGAACGTCTCGGTGCCCCGGCGCCTGAGCGTCGAGCAGCGCCGCCTGCTCGACGAGTTCGAGGTCGCGAGCGATGAGCACACCTATCGCAACGATGAGAGCTTCTTCGAGAAGCTGAAGAGCACGTTTCGGTGAGCGAGCTCCGGCGCGTCTCGGTGCAGGTGCTCGAGCGGCGCGCGGAGGAGGCGCGCGCGACGATGATCGAGCTCTTCCCCCAAGGGTTCGAAGAGGTCGAGCGCGACGGTGGTGTCGAGCTCGTCGCCTATACCGACGCCGCGGGTGAGGAGAAGATCTGGCACTTCTTCGGTGCTGCGGAGAGCGCGGATGTCGAGAGCGGCTGGGAGGAACGCTGGCGGATGTTCCATCAGCCGGTCAGGGTCGGGCGTCTCTGGATCGGCCCGCCGTGGGAGACGCCGCCCGGCGACGCGCTGCTCGTCGTGGTCGATCCCGGCCGCGCCTTCGGTACCGGCGCGCATCCGACGACACAACTCTGTCTCGAGCTCTTGCAGCGCCTCGAGCCCGGCTCGCTGCTCGATGTCGGCTGCGGCTCGGGCGTGCTCTCGATCGCCGCCGCCCTGCTCGGTTTCGGGCCGGTCTACGGCGTCGACGTCGAGACGGCGTCGATCGAGGCGACGCTCGAGAACGCCTGCGCCAACGGGGTGCAGATCGAGGCGCGACTGATCGGGCGAGAGGAGCCGCTCGCGTACGCGCAGACGGTCGTCGCGAACATCTCGCTCCCGGCAGTGCTGGCGCTCCCGGGACGGACGAGCGCCGAGACGTTCGTCACATCGGGCTATCTCATGTCGGAGGAGCCGCGACTTCCGGGGTACGAGCACGTCGAGCGAGCCGCCGTCGACGGCTGGGCCGCCGACGTGCACCGCAAGGCTTGAGCGAGTCGAGGAAGTAGCATCCTGGCGTGGCGACGTTCCGCGTCGACTTTCTCGGCTGCAAGGTCTCGCATGCCGACGCGCACGAGATCCGCGAAGCGCTGCTCCGCGACGGGCACGCCGAGCGCGGCGACCTCCATGCCGACGTCGCAGTGATCAGCACGTGCTGCGTCACCCACGAGGCGGTTGCGAAGAGCCGGAAAGCCGCGGCCCGAGCCGCGCGGACACACCGTCGTGTGTATCTCACCGGCTGCGGGGCAAGCCTCGACGGCGCCCCTTTCGCAGAACTCCCGGGCAACGTCACGGTCGTCGCGAAGCGAAGCGAGGAGACTGCAGCCCACGTCGCCGGCGACGTGGGCGCGATCGGATGTATCCGGGCCGATGCGCGGATCGAGCGTGTTCGCGCGTTCGTGAAGATTCAGGACGGATGCTCGTTCAGTTGCAACTTCTGCGTCATCCCGCTCGTGCGGGGCTCCTCCCGGAGCCGGAGTGCGACCGCGGTGCTCGAGGAGATCCGGCGCCGCGTCGCCCAGGGGCATCGCGAAGTCGTCCTCACCGGCATCAACCTCGGCTGTTTTCGTGACCGCCGCGAGGGCTTCGACCTGCCGCGACTCGTTCGCGAGGCCGGCGCGACGCCGGGCCTCGATCGACTGCGACTGAGCTCGATCGAGATCAACCACGTCGACGCTGCGCTCGTTGCGGCGCTGCGCGAGACTCCGACCGTGACGAACCACCTGCACGTGCCGTTGCAGTCGGGCGACGACGGCGTGCTCGCTGCGATGCGCCGTCGCTACTCGACGGCTACCTATCTCCGACGGCTGGAGCCACTCGGGGAAGATTTCAACCTCACGTCCGACGTCGTCGTCGGGTTTCCGTCCGAGGACGACGCCGCCTTCGAGCGCACGTTGCGCACGGTCGAGCGGGCCGGGCTGACGAAGGTGCACGTCTTCCCGTACTCGCCGCGTCCCGGGACGGTCACCGCGCGAGACGATCGGGTTCCGCCGGAGCAGAAGAAGCACAGGGGCGCACGGCTGCGCGCCCTGTCGCACGAGCTCTGCCTGCGCCACTGGCAGGCAAAGGTCGGGGCGAACGACAGGGTGCTGGTCGATCGCCCGGGCCGTGGCTACGGTGACGACTACACGCCCTGGCTCGTCGATGCTCCTGTCGGCGAGCTCGTACGTGTCCGCGGTGCCGCCGTCACCGAGGAGGGTGTGCGTGCCGAAGCAGCGTGAGGGCTGTCTCTTCTGCAGCATCGCTCGCAACGGCGCCTACGTACACGAGGCGAAGGGATTCGTCGCCATCAACGACCTCAATCCGCAGGCCCCGGTGCACGTTCTCGTCCTTCCGGTGCGACATGTAGATAGCTTCCGCGAGATCTCGGACTTCGATGCGAAGGAGACGAAGCGCATGCTCGAGTTCGTCGCGGAGACCGCGGAGAAAGTGGGGCTGGCCGACTATCGTGTGCTCGTGAACGTCGGGCCGGGCGCCGGCCAGACGATCTTCCACCTGCACTGGCACATCCTCGGCGGGGGAGCCGAATCCCCGGCCGACGTCCCGAGCGCCGTGGCAGCGGCGGTCATCGAACGATGAGCGTCCTCGCCCGGCTCGAGGAGGAGGTGAAGGATGCGATGCGTGCGCGCGACAACGAGCGCCGCGACGCCCTTCGGTTGATCCTCTCGAGCCTCCACTCGGCCGAGAAGGAGCTACAGCGGCCGCTCTCCGACGAGGAGGAGCTGCAGGTGCTCCAGCGCGAGCGCAAAAAACGCCGCGAGGCTGCCGACGCATTCAGGAGTGGTGGGCGTGAGGAGCAGGCCCAGAAGGAGGAGGGCGAGCTCGCGATCCTGCAGGAGTTCATGCCCGAGCCACTGCCCGACGAGGAGATCGAGCGGATCGTCGACGACGCGATCGCCGAGAACAAGGCGACGAGCATGCGCGACATGGGCCGGGTGATGGCAGACGTGATGCCGCAGATCGCCGGTCGAGCGGACGGCTCGGCCGTCAGTCAGATCGTCCGCGAGAAGCTCGCCTGACTCGGCCCCGCCGAATCACGCTCGAACCCAACCACGTTCTCGAGACCCACCGCGCGTCCCCAGTTTCGACGGCACCGCCCAAGGTGTGGAACGTTCGTTGCACTCCCGTCACCCTCGTTTGGCGTCGGGACGTGGCCTTCGAGGACGGGTTCCTCCAGCGGGATCCTGAGTCTTGGAGTCACTTCTCCGGTCGTCGGAGGTGCTTGTGGATCGGTTGCTGCAGTTCGGTCACCCTGGTTTGGCGTCGGGCCGGGTCTTCGCCCACCATGTCCGCGAGGGGGCCGAGCTTCGCCCACCGTCGCCGCGAAGCGTCTCTACGCCTTCGCGGTGTCGGCAGGCCCGCTCGCGACGAAGTCCTTGCCGCGCACGAGCAGGAATGCGAGCACTGCGCCGAGCGCCGCGACGCCCGCGCCGATCTCGAGGATCGAGTTCATCCCCGAGATGAACGCCGCCCGCGCGGAGGCGGGCAAGTGCCCCGGCGCGCCGAAGCCATGCGAGCCGACCTTGCTCTGGAAGATCGCGCCGAGCGCGGCGATGCCGGTGGCGATCCCGAGCTGGCGGAACGTGTTGTTCAGCCCCGAGGCCATGCCGGCTCGTTCCCGTTGCACCGTCGAGACCGCAGTCGTCGCGAGCGGCGCGTTCACAAGACCGATCCCCACCCCGCCGACGATGAACCCCGGCAGGAGGGTCGTCCAGCCGGAGCTGACGGTGATCCCGCTCATCAGCCACATCGAGAGGGCGACGAGCGCAAGCCCGAAGCCGAGCAGCAACCGAATGGGCACCCGCGCCGACAGGCGCCCGGCCACGGGCGCCGCAACGAACGAGACGAGACTCAACGGCAGGAAACGCACGCCGGTCTGCAGGGGCGAGAGCCGCAGGACGTCCTGGAGGTACAGCGTGAGGTAGAGGAACATCGCGAACAACGTCGACGAGATCGCGAATGCGGTGATCTGCGCGCCGACGAAGGCCGGCCGGCGAAAGAGCGCGAGGTCGACCATCGAGGTCTCCTGGAGCACCTGCGAGGCGACGAAGGCGCCGAGGAGGACGGTTGCGGCGACGAGGAGGCCGATGATCAGCCCGCTCGACCAGCCGTGCGAGTTCCCTTCGATCAGGGCGAGAATCAGGCAGAAGAGGCCGCTCGTCAGCGTGACGAGCCCGACGGGGTCGACCTTCCCGTGGTCGGGGTCGCTCGACTCGCGCAGCTGCGCGACTGCCAGAGCCACCGCGAGCACACCGATCGGGATGTTGACGAGGAAGATCCAGCGCCACGAGAGCCACGACGTCAGCATCCCGCCGACGAGTGGGCCGATCGCGACGGCCAGGCCGACCGTCGCGCCCCAGATCCCGAAGGCCGTGCCGCGCTCCTTGCCGTGGAACTCCTGCGAGAGAAGCGCGAGCGCCGTTGCGAACATCGTCGCCCCGCCGATTCCCTGAGCACCCCGCGCAATGATCAGGAAGAGGGGGTCACCGGCGATCCCGCACGCCGCCGAGGCAAGTGTGAAGAGAACGATCCCGATCACGAACAGCCGTTTGCGGCCGAACGAGTCGGCGAGCGTGCCGGCCGTCAGAACGCAGGTGGCAAGTGCGAGCGCATACGCATCGACGACCCACTGGAGATCGGAGAACGAGGCGTCGAGCGCTTTTTCGATTGCGGGCAGCGCGACGTTCACGATCGTGATGTCGAGGAGGAGCATGAAGGTGGCGACGCACACGGTCAGCAATGTCCACCACTTCCGGCCCATTGGGGCAACCTACACTGCACCCGTGCAGGAAACCCTCGATGTCCCGAATGCGGTCGCGGCCGAGCTGGCCGGGATCTCCGACGGCGTGCTCATCGCCATGCGCGAGCGCATGCAGTGCACGATCCGGCTGCGCGGCAACCAGCTCACCCTCGAGGGAGAGCAGGAGCACGTCGCGCAGGCTCGGGCGCTCGTCGACGAGCTGGTGGAGCTCGTCGAAGGCGGTCACCAGATCGGTGCGCACACGGTGGATGCGGTACTGGGCGCCGTCGAGGCCGGCCACGACGTCCGTGAGGTCTTCGACGCGGTCGTCTGGCGGCATCGCGGCAAGAGGATCGCGCCGAAGACGCTCGGCCAGAAGAGCTACATCGACGCGATTCGCCGCTCGACCGTGACGTTCGGGATCGGGCCGGCCGGCACCGGCAAGACCTATCTGGCGATGGCGTGTGCGGTCGCCGCACTGCACGAGCGCGAGGTGGCGCGCATCATCCTCACCCGCCCGGCAGTCGAAGCCGGCGAGCGCCTCGGCTTCCTGCCCGGCGACATGCTCGCGAAGGTCGACCCCTACCTCCGACCGCTGTTCGACGCGCTCTACGACATGCTCGAGCCCGACGAGGCGATGAACCTGATGGAGCGGGGTACGATCGAGGTCGCACCGCTCGCATTCATGCGCGGTCGCACTCTGAACGACAGCTTCATCATCCTCGACGAGGCGCAGAACACCTCACCCGAGCAGATGCAGATGTTCCTGACGCGGCTCGGCTTCGGGTCGAGGGTCGTGGTGACCGGTGATGTAACCCAGATCGACCTGCCGCGCGAGCAGCGATCCGGCCTCGTGCACGTGCAGGATGTGCTGCAGGACATCGACGGCATCTCGTTCATGCAGTTCGGCCACAGAGACGTCGTCCGTCACAAGCTCGTACAGCGCATCGTCGAGGCGTACAAGGAGCACACCGAAGAGCGCAACCGATGATCTCGGTCGAGGTCGACAACCGCAGTGGCGTGCAGATCGACGAGTCCGGTGCGGTCGATCTCGCAGGCCGTGTTCTGCGGACTGAGGGTGTCGAGGACGGAGAGCTAGGGCTCGCGTTCGTCGACTCCGAGGAGATGCGTGCGCTGAAACGTGAGCACCTCGGCATCGACGAGGAGACGGACGTGCTCTCGTTTCCGATCGACGGCCGTGACGGCCTTCCCGTCGGTATCCCGCGCGCCCTGGGCGACGTTCTCCTGTGCCCGCACGTGATCGGCGATGCCTGGCGCCGGCCGCTGATACACGGCCTGCTGCATCTGCTCGGGTACGACCACGGTGACGAGATGGACACACGCGAGGAGGCGTTGCTCGCAGAAAACATCGGCTCGACGGTACCGCGAGGCGCAGCTCCGAAGGACGCGGAGCGAGCATGAGCGCACGCGGCGCGCCTGGAATCTTCGACTCGTTCAACCATGCATTCGAGGGGATCATCCACACGCTGCGCACGCAACGGAACATGCGCATCCACCTCGCGGTTGCATTCGTCGTGCTCGTGACGGCGCTGATCGTGAACGTGACGAAGCTCGAGCTGATCGCGCTGCTCATCTCGATCACATTCGTCCTGATTGCCGAAATGATCAACACCGCCGTCGAGGCCGCGATCGACATCGCGACGACCTCGTTCGACCCGATGGCGAAGCTCGCGAAGGACATTGCGGCCGGCTCGGTCTTGATCGCGTCGGTGAACGCGATGGCGGTGGGCTATCTCGTGTTCGCCGGCAAGGTCGCGGATCGTTCGTCGCGCCTGCTCGATCGCCTGCGCGACGCGCCGGCCGAGTTGACGCTCGTCGCACTCGTGCTCACGGTGTTCCTGGTCATCGCGACGAAGGCCTACACGGGACGGGGAACCCCGCTCCGGGGCGGCATTCCATCCGGGCATGCGGCACTCGCCTTCGCCGGCTGGATGGCCGCGACCTACGTCGCCGGTGCCGATCACCGTTTTCTGATCTCGTCGATCGCGCTGATCATGGCGCTCCTCGTCGCGCAGACGCGCGTCGAGTCGGGGGTCCACTCGGCGCTCGAGGTGACGTACGGGGGCCTCGTCGGCGCTCTTGCGACGCTCGTTGTCTTCCAGGTGTTCTCGTGACCGGCGGTCGGCGGTCGGAGCCGGTCGACGCGGAGCTCGTCACAAGCGCAGAGGCGATCGCGGCGAGGGCGTATGCGCCGTATTCGAAGTACTTCGTCGGCGCTGTCGTCCGCACCGCCGACGGCCGAGAGTTCTCGGGCGTGAATGTAGAGAACGCCGCCTATCCGCTCGGAGTCTGTGCCGAGCGCTCGGCACTTGCGGCCGCTGCAACAGCCGGCTACCGGCCCGGGGATGTGACTGCGATCGGCATCTCGGCCTCGCCGTGCGGCGGCTGCCGGCAGTGGCTGTACGAATGGAGGATTCCCGCGGTCGGCTATCGCCGCGCCGACGGCTCCGTCGCGCAGGCGAGCGCGGCCGACCTGCTGCCCGACACCTGGGATCTGCCCGGGTGAAGTCCGGCTTCGTCGCCGTCGCGGGACGGCCGAACGTGGGCAAGTCGACGCTCGTCAATGCGCTCACGGGGACGAAGGTCGCGATCGTCTCCGACAAGCCGCATACCACGCGACACCGCATTCGCGGGGTGCACACGACCGAGGCCGCCCAGCTCGTGCTGGTCGACCTGCCAGGCTGGCAGCGGCCGATCGACCGGCTGACCGAACGGATGCAGGTGACGGTCGACGAGACCATGGCCGACGACATCGACGCGCTCCTGCTCGTCGTCAACGCGCGAGAGCGGATCGGCGCGGGGGACCGCTACGTCGCGCGTCACGTCTTTCGGATCGGTGTGCCGGTCGTGATCGTCGTCAACCAGATCGACCGGTTGAAGCCGGGGCACGTCGCGACCCAGATGAAGGCGGCCTCGACACTCGGCGACTTCCATGCCCTGCATCCGGTGAGCGCGATGACGGGTGACGGCGTAGATGAGCTGCGGAGCGACCTGATCTCGCTGCTTCCCGACGGGCCGATGTACTACCCCGCGGAGACGGACACCGACATGCCGCTCGAGGCGCGGATCGCGGAGCTGGTGCGCGAGCAGGCACTGCGCGTCACCAAGGAAGAGGTGCCGCATGCCGTCACCGCCGAGGTGGTCGAGATCGACGAGCGGCGCGTGCATGTTCGGCTGTACACGGAGACGGAAAGTCAGAAGCAGATTCTGATTGGCAAGGGCGGCACGATGGTTCGTGAGATCGGACGCACGGCCCGCCCGTTCATCGAGCAGCTCGTCGGCCATCCGATCTATCTCCAGCTGCAGGTGAAGGCCTCGCCGAAATGGCGCCGCAACGAGACGATGCTCGAGCGCCTCGGCCTGTAATCGCAGGTCGCCTCGGGACTGGGAGCGCGCGTCTCGATGAGCCATGTCTGCCGGCAGCCGTTGTACGGAAGTGGAAAAAGAGTGCGTCGAAATTGGACGCACACGGTGCAGATTCGGACGGTCGTCAGTCAGACTGGAACGAGAATCCGCTTCGGATCGATCTCCGGCGGCTATCGCCGCCTGCTCGCACGAGGCGGCGCAGACCAGTGCAGATCCGACCGCGGCAAGCAGTCCAGACGAAGACGATGCTCGAGCGCCTCGGCCCCGAGCGCTCGCCGCGGTCATTTCGTCGGCTGCACCAGGTTGGCGGGCAGGATCGACGGGCAGGTCGTGCCGGTGCAGATGATCAGTTGCGCGTTCGGGTTCAGCTTGTCGATCGACTCGAGCTGGAGGACCTGCGGATTTGATCGCAGGGCGCGTCCCTTCAACGCGATCGACTCGGCGTCACCTCGCGCCTTGGCGATCGCCTGCTCCGCCTCGGCTCTCGACTGCGCGACCTTCGCCTGCGCCTGCAGCGCCTGCTGCACCTGAACCTGCTTCGACTCGATGGCATCCGTGCAGGCCCGCGAATAGGCGACGTTGTTGACGAACACGTCGACGACCCGCGACGTCGTACTTCCCGAGCTCGTCCCGGAGTCGGCCGACGGTGATCTTCCGAAGCGCCGGACGATTGAGCGTGATCTCGGGTGAGGTGAACTGAGCCGTCGTCTCCTTGAAGTCCTGCGGAACCCGTCCGTCGAGCAGCACCGACTTCCAGTTCGGCCCGATCGATTTGTAGAGGCCGACGACATGCTGCGGCTCGACCTGGTAGTTGACGATGAGCGTCGCCGTGATCGGCTGCTGATCCTTCGACACCGCTGAGTCCGAACCGGCGAACACGAACGTCTCTTTCTGGATCGCGACGTTTTCCTTGCGGATGTTCTGCCAGGGCCACGTCGTCACTACGCCGGGAGACTTCGACGCGTTACCGCTGATCGTGCCCGAGAAGTTGTAGACGATTCCGACCTCGCGCTGACCGACGGTGTGAATCGAGAAGAAGATGCTGATGAGCAACCACACGACGACGGCGAGCGCGGGCACGCCCATCCGGATCTCGCGTCTCACGCCGAAAATGGCCGCACCGATCGTGGCGAGAGCGAGCAGAATCGTGATCACGAGCCAGGGCATCTAGGCGTCCTTTCGTTTGCTCCGCAGAGCTTCGAGTTGGCGGTCGAGCTCGTCGTTCTCCCGCAGCAGACGCGCTGTCGCGCGCCGCGATCGCCACGGACGTACGTAGATCCGGCTGACGTAGAGCATTGCCGCGGCGCCCGCGACGATCACCGCGAGCGCGATCCCGAGAAGTCTCACGGGGTCACTTTGCCCGTTTACGCGGAGCTACACTCGCCCAATGGCCCAGGCGCCCGTGCTCCCTCGGGGCTTCGAACTGCCGCTCTCGACTCGGCTGCCCCGCATCGGCTCGATCGATCAGGTCGGCGTCGAGGTGCGTGCAGCGGAGCTCGCGAAGCGCTCGATCAAGAAGGACGCGAAGGTCTGGGCGCTCGAGCTCGCCCTTCGCTGCTGCGACCTGACGACACTCGAGGGCCAGGACACGCCCGGCAAGGTCGCCGCGCTCTGCTCGAAGGCGATCCGACCCGATCCGAGCGATCCGAGCGTCCCCTCAGTGGCGGCCGTCTGCGTCTATCCGAACCTCGTCCCCACGGCGACCGGGCGTCTTGCGGGCAGCGGCGTGAAGGTCGCAAGCGTCGCGACCGCGTTCCCGTCGGGGCAGAGCCCGCTCGACGTGAAGGTGCGCGACGTTGAGGAGGCGGTTTCGATGGGCGCCGACGAGATCGACATGGTGATCGATCGCGGTGCGTTCCTCTCGGGCCGGTACGCGAAGGTGTTCGACGAGATCGTCCGTGTGAAGGAGGCATGCGGCGACGCGCATCTCAAGGTGATCCTCGAGGTGGCCGAGCTCGGGACGTACGACAACGTGCGCCGGGCATCGCTCCTCGCGATGGCCGCCGGGGGCGACTTCATCAAGACCTCCACCGGCAAGCTCCCGGGCGCGGCGACGCTGCCCGTGCAGCTCGTCATGCTCGAGGCGATCCGCGACGTCTACGAAGAGACGGGGCAGAAGGTCGGCATGAAGGCCGCGGGTGGGATCCGCAACTCGAAGAACGCGATCCAGTATCTCGTCCAGGTACACGAGACGCTCGGCCCCGACTGGCTCACGCCCGACCTGTATCGCATCGGCGCCTCGAGCCTCGTCAACGACATCCTCATGCAGCTTCGCAAGGAGAAGACCGGGGCGTATCAATCCAAGGAGTACTTCACGAATGACTGAGGTCTCCAAGCGCCGGGACCGCGCGCCGGTGCCCGCGGGCTGGACGTACGCGGCCGCCCCCGAGAGCACCGACATCGTCCAGCTGCGCGAGCGCTACGGCCTCTACATCGGCGGCGAGTGGATCGATGCGGACGAGCGCTTCACGACGATCTCACCGCGCGACGAGTCGCAGCTCGCCGAGGTCGGCCAGGCGAGCATGGCCGACGTCGAGACGGCCGTCGCGGCGGCGCGCGACGCCTTCGCGAAGTGGTCGAGACTGAAGAGCTCCCAGCGGTCGAAATACCTGTTCCGCATCGCTCGCATTCTTGCGGAGCGCTCGCGCGAGTTCGCGGTGCTCGAGTCGCTGAACGGCGGCAAGCCGATCAAGGAGTCGCGCGACGTCGATCTCCCTCTCGCAGCCGCTCACTTCTTCTACTACGCCGGCTGGGCCGACAAGCTCGAGTACGCATTCCCGAACCGTCGGCCGGCGCCGCTCGGTGTCGCAGGCCAGATCATCCCGTGGAACTTCCCGCTGCTGATGCTGGCGTGGAAGATCGCACCGGCGCTCGCCGCCGGCAACACCGTGGTGCTGAAACCAGCGGAGACGACACCGCTCACGGCCCTCCTCTTCTGCGATGTCCTTCGACAGGCCGAGCTTCCGCCCGGCGTCGTCAACATCGTCACCGGCGACGGCCGGACGGGCGCAGCCCTCGTCGACTCCGACGTCGACAAGATCGCGTTCACCGGTTCGACGGAGGTCGGCAAGGCGATCCAGCGCCACATCGCCGGCTCCGGGAAGAAGCTGACGCTCGAGCTCGGCGGCAAGGCGGCCAACATCGTCTTCGACGATTGTGCGATCGATCAGGCGGTCGAGGGGATCGTCAACGGCATCTACTTCAACCAGGGGCACGTGTGCTGCGCGGGCTCGCGCCTGTTCGTGCAGGAGTCCATCTACGAGCCGGTGGTCGAGAAGCTGAAGCAGCGGATGGCGACGCTTCGCGTCGGCGATCCGCTCGACAAGAACACGGATGTCGGCGCGATCAACTCCAAGCAGCAACTCGACCGGATCGAGGAGTTGGTCGCTGCCGGAAAGGCGGAGGGTGCAGAGATCTACCAGCCGCCCTGCAATCTGCCGGAGAAGGGCTACTGGTTCGCGCCGACCGTCTTCACGAATGTCGCGCAGAGCTACCGCATCGCGCAAGAGGAGATCTTCGGACCGGTGCTGAGCGTGCTCACCTTTCGCACGCCGGAGGAGGCGGTGGAGAAGGCGAACAACACCCCCTACGGCCTGTCGGCGGGCGTCTGGACCGAGAAGGGCTCGCGCATCCTCTGGATGGCACAGAACCTGCGCGCAGGCGTCGTGTGGGCGAACACCTTCAACCGCTTCGATCCCACGAGCCCGTTCGGCGGCTACAAGGAGTCGGGCTTCGGGCGCGAGGGTGGGCTGCACGGCATGGAGCCGTATCTCGCGTTCGAGACGGAGACCTTCGGTGGTTGATCACGGCCCCGTCGGAGCCCGATGAGCCGGTTACCGGTCTCGAAGACCTACAAGCTCTTCATCGGCGGTGCCTTCCCCCGCAGCGAGAGCGGACGCACCTACGAGGCCGAGGGTCAGAACGTCGCCCGCGCATCCCGCAAGGACGTGCGCGACGCAGTCCAGGCTGCGCGCGGCGCGCAGCCGACGTGGGCGTCTGCGACCGCCTACAACCGGGGTCAGGTGCTCTACAGGATCGCGGAGATGATGGAGGCTCGCGCTGACGAGTTCGCGTTGCTCTGCTCGGGACGTGACGAGGTCGAGCGCGCGATCGACCGCTGGGTTTGGTACGCCGGCTTCGCCGACAAGCTTGCTCAGGTGCTGGGCTCGACGAACCCGGTCGCCGGCCCGTACTTCAACTTCACGATCCCCGAGCCGACCGGGGTGGTCGGGATCGTCGCGCCGGACGAGCCGGCCCTGCTCGGTCTCGTCTCGCGCATCGCGCCCGCGCTCACCGGTGGGAACGCGGTCGTCGTCCTCGCATCCGATGCGCAGCCCTTTGCCGCGATCGAGCTCGCCGAGGCGATCGCGACGAGCGACGTTCCCGGTGGTGTCGTCAACCTGTTGACCGGACGGCGCGACGAGCTCGCACCGTGGCTCGCCGGGCACATGGACGTGAATGCACTCGACGTCACGGGCGCGAGCGACGCGGGCTTGCGCGCGGATCTCGAGCGTGCTGCCGCAGAGAACGTGAAGCGCATCGTGATCGCCGATCCCGACGCCCAGTCGCTCTGGGAGATCTCCGCCTTCATGGAGCTGAAGACGGTCTGGCATCCGGTCGGCGTCTAGCCCTGAGACCCCTCGATCGTCCAATGCTTGACGATGTCCTCGCGCGCGACGAGGAAGCGCTCGTCCTCGGGGTAGTAGACGGCGCTGTCGAGATTCTCGCCTGCGAAGTCGTGGATCGACTCCAGCGACTCCCAGAAACTGAGCGTGATGAACTCCGTCCGGTCGCCGTCGTCGCGACGGAGCATCCACGCGCCTCTGTTGCCAGGGGTCTCCCGATACTGGCGCATCCCCGTGGCCTCGATGTAGATGACGTACTCGTCGGCGTCCTCTCGGCGTGTCCAGCCGCGCCACGTGCGGGCAATCATGGAGTGAACCCTACGCTTCGATACGCTTGCCGAGCCGCGTGAGTGCCTTCGACGACATCCGGGAGATCGCTCTGCTCCGGATCTGGGACGGCGTGGTCGCACGCGCCGTCGAAGGGAAGGAGGCAACGCTGGCGGCGATCGAGCTCGATCCCGGCGTCGAGGTGCCGGAGCATCATCATCTGAACGAGCAGACCGGCATCCTGCTGCGAGGCTCCCTCCGTTTTCGGATCGGAGACGAGGCGAAGGACCTCGTTCCCGGCTCGACGTGGGTGATTCCGGCCGACGTGCCGCATGCCGTCCAGGTCGGTCCCGACGGGGCGTTCCTCGTTGAGCTGTTCGCGCCGCCTCGTGCCGGCTGGGCCGTCCTCGAGCGGCTCGAGCCGGGCACTCCGACCGGCTTCTAGCCGACCGGTTACGCTGCGCTCGCAGGTGCCCGGATCACGGAAGCTCAGCCAGCGCATCTCCGAAGGTGACGGGATCGCGATCATCGTCTGCGTCGACGATCTCGACGCCGCGCGCGAGGCCGAGCGCGAGGGCGCCAAGGCGCTCGCCGTCGCACGCGTCATCGAGGGGATCCGCGACGCGACGACGCTACCGCTCCTCTGGATCGGGCGGGACGTGCCGCACGATGCCGACGCGCTCACGACTCGCCCCGAGGATGGTGCCGTCCACGGGCTACTCGAAGCCGTCGTCGATGTCCGGGACGAGGAAGAGCTCGAGCTGGCGCTCGATCAGATCGATCCCGAGATCTTCCTGCTCTCGGCGAAGGAGATCGACGACGAGGTCGATCCACTCGACGCCGTGCTCGAGCTGCTGCCCGATGTGCCGGCCGGGAAGCTCGCGATCGCCCGGGTCGACGTGACGAGTCGTGACGAAGTCCTCGCCCTCGAGCGGGCGGGGATCGATGCCGTGCTCGTGCCGGGCGGCCATGTGACCGACCTCGTCGGGCACAAGCCGTTCGACGTCTAGGCCCCCGGGCGCGGGCTACCATGGCCCTCGTGAGAGGGTTCCTTGCGTTTTCCCTGCTCTTCGGGGCCTGCGCTCTGCTCGCAACCGGCTGTGGGGAGACGAGGAACGCACGTGCCGCGCCGTCTGCCGCCGTGCCGAAGGCGCGCTGCGCGCACGTCGCTGGCTGGCAGAGGCTCGCCGACAGGATCAAGGCGCCGGTCTATTGCCCCGGTTGGCTGCCCGACCCGCTGATCGGCCGGATCGGCGGCCGGTGGAACAACATCAATTCCGTGTCGGCCGACCGCAGCTACCTGGAGAGTTTTGTCTGGCAGGAGACCGGCGGCGGCGCTGCGGGCGGCGAGCTGCACGTCAATCTGCGCGCGTACCCTGGTGTCTCCAAGATCCCGGAATGCCGCACCGGCGGCTCCGACAGCCGTAACGTCCCGTGCTTCGACTCGCCCCATGGCGAGATCACGGCAGGCGGCATCGTCAGCCGGCTGTACACCGTGAACCAGGACGCAGATCAGTGGCACCTGTTGCTCGCCTGGCATCGCGCCGGCACCCTCTACGCACTGTCCGAGCACGTTGCTCCGCCGCTCACCTACAGGCACGTCCTGCGGTATCTGGAGCGGGAGCTTCAGGCTCTCGTGCTGATCGAGCCCGCTGCCGCGGCGTGAGCGGCCTCACACGCAGGGAGGTCCTCGTCGGCGCAGCCGCGGGCGTCGCCGGCGCAGCCGGGATCTACGAGGTCATCGACCAGCTGGCAGGCCGCTCACCGGACCGGGCTGACGCCGCCGTCACGACGCGGCCGGAGCAGCATCTCCTCGACGGGGTCCGCGTCGTGCGATCGAACGGCGTCGAGGTGCTCGTGCCGCCGCTGCATCACCAGATCGTGACCGCGCAGGTGACGACCGACCGTGCGTCGCTCCGCGGCGCGCAGGCCGAGCTCGAGCGGCTCCTCGTCACTCTCGAGCAGGACTACGCACCATCGCCGTCCGGGCTCGGAGTGACCATTGCGTGGGGTCTGCCGTACTTCGACCGTCTCGTGCCGGGTGCGGCCGCGCGCCGGCTACCCCACGACCGTCGCGCGGGGAAGCCGGTGCTGCTCGACGCGATCCGCTTCCAGAGCGACCCGGGCGACACGCGCCTCGAGGCCAACGAGGTTGCGATCCTGCTGCGCTCCGACCAGCGCGCGCACATTGTCGATGCGACGAAACGCATTCGCGACTCGCAGCTCTTCGCGCTCACGTCGGCCCGGCGCGGTTTCGCGGGCGGAGGCTTCGACGGCGCTCGCTCGCTGCCGAAGCAGATGGCGCTCGCAGCCGGCGTTCCCGGCGCCGACCTGATCCCCGAGACCTCCGAGCTCTTCCTGGGATTCACCTCGACGCAGAAGGCGGGCATGGGCCCGGGCCGGATCGCGAACTTCGAGACCCTCGGATACGTCGATCTCCGCGGGAGCGACTACTTCCGCCACGGCACGCACATGCATCTCTCGCACATCCACGAGGATCTCGAGGCGTGGTACTTGAATTTCGATTACGACGAGCGGGTTGCGACGGCATTCCGCCCGCACATGAGCGTGAAGCAGGACACGCAGACGGTGCCCCAGGGGCCGAAGGGCGTCTCGACCGAGGCCGATGTGCACCGTGAGTACAGGAGCTCGGGCCGGATCGGGCACAGCGCCGCGATCCAGACGACTTCGCGTCTGCACCGCGACGTCGTCGCCGTCGACGGGACGGTGTACCCGAAAGGGACGGCGATCCCGGTGCGCGCCGACTTCAACACGCTCGACAACCCGTTCAACTGGTCGGTGCGGTCGGACGAGGTCGGCGCCACCCCGGCCGCGGGCGTGCACTTCGTCGTCTTCAACCCGACGAGCGACGACTTCTTTCGCAACCGTCATGCGATGGACGGCGTGCTGCCCGGGGGGAAGATCGCGTTCAGGCCGCGCGCGCGTGGTCAGGGCTTCAATGAGGTGCTCTCGACGACGCACCGCCAGAACTTCCTCGTCCCACCGCGCCGCCACCGCAGCTTCCCGCTCGCCTGACCGACCGTCAGCCGAAAAACGCCCGTGCGACCTCGTACCACTCGGCCGGAACCGTCTTGAGCTCGGCCGTCGCGTCCTCGAGTGAGACGCTGATCACGTCGTCGCCGCGAAGCGCCGCCATCTGCCCGAACGAACCCGACTCGACGAGGTCGGCCGCCGTCAGGCCGAAGCGCGTCGCGAGAATACGGTCGCGCGGGGTGGGGGAGCCGCCGCGCTGAACGTGCCCGAGCACGGTCACGCGCGTCTCGAAGCCGGTGCGGAGCTCGATCTCGTCACCGATCGTCTCGCCGACCCCGCGCTTCGCGAGCAGCTTGTGGCCGAACTGGTCGACTTCGCCCTTGTCCTCGGCGCCCGGCAGCTCGCACCCTTCGCTGACGACGACGATCGAGAAGTTCTTACCGCTCGAATGCCGCCGCTTGATGTCGGCGCAGACCAGGTCGATCTCGATCGGCCGCTCGGGGATCAGGATCACGTCCGCACCGCCGGCGATACCACTGTGGACGGCGATCCAACCTGCGTGCCGTCCCATCACCTCGACGACCATCACCCGGTTGTGCGACTCGGCGGTCGTGTGCAGGCGGTCGATCGCCTCGGTGCAGATGGCGACCGCCGTGTCGAAGCCGAAGGTGTAGTCGGTGCCGGCCAGGTCGTTGTCGATCGTCTTCGGGACGCCGACGACCGGTGCGGAGAACTCGCCGTACAATTTCGCCGCGACGCCGAGCGTGTCCTCGCCGCCGATCGCGACGAGCGCGTCGAGGTGATCGAACGCTGCGCGCACGCGGGCGACGCCGCCGTCGACGGTGTACGGATTCGTGCGCGATGTGCCGATGATCGTGCCGCCACGAGGCAGGATGCCTGAGATCTGACCGGGCCCGAGCGGCACGAAGAGCTGCTCGACCATGCCCCGCCAACCTTCGCGCACCCCGACGACCTCGTGCCCGCGCGACCATGATCGTCGCGCGACGGCACGGATCACGGCGTTCAGGCCAGGGCAGTCGCCACCCCCGGTGAGAACGCCGATCCGCATTGCTCTGAGTCTACGTTCACGTATCGCCGACGCCTCGCCGCAGGAGGGATCAGCCGCTGCCGCCACTCGCCGCCACGAGCTCGGCCTCGACCGCATCGAGCACCTCGCCGGGCGTACCCTCACGCGGATCGAGGTCGCGCCAGCCGAACTGCTCGAGGTATGCGTCGCTGCCGACGAGACCCTGCGCCATCGCCAGCCGGTCGATCTCCTGCTGGAACCAATCCGGTAGCTGCCGCGAAAGCTGCGCCCCGTCGTCCGCAGTGACTCGGACGAGCGACGGGATTTCCTGCCAGGAGAGAACCTGGACGCGCACTATCTCCGGTTCTGCACGTACTGGTAGCCGAAACGGCCTTTGATGCAGAGGTTGCCTTCGGTGACGTCGTGGTCGTGCGGGGACGTCACGTTCACGACCTCGTTCGCCTGCACGTGCAGCTCGAGGTTGCAGCCGACGCCACAGTACGGGCACACCGTCGAGACGACCGTCTCGTTCTCGGCGTCCCACGTCCCGGCCTGCCGTTTCTCATACTCGGCGACCGACATCAACGCGCCCGTCGGACACACCGCGATGCAGTTACCGCAGTAGACGCAGGCAGACTCGGGCAGGGCGACGTCGAGCTCGGTCGAGATGTGCGCGCCGAAACCGCGACCAGCGACGGCGATCGCGAAGGTGTTCTGGTGATCCTCACCGCACGCCGAGACGCATTTGTAACAAAGGATGCAGCGCGAGTAGTCGCGCACGTACAGATCATTGTCGACCTTCACGTCCTGCGCAACCGTCGCGGCGTCGGGCCCGAAACGCTCCGGTTTCGCATCGTACTGCGCGATGTAGTCGAGGGCGTCGGGTGCGAGCGACAGATCGACCGACGAGCCCAGCAGCTCCAAAACGAGCCGGCGGCTCGTGCGCACACGCTCCGAGTCGGTGAGCACCACCATTCCGGGCTCGGCCTTGCGAGAGCAGGCAGGAACGAGCGTGCGGGCTCCTTCGAGTTCGACCACACACACGCGGCAGACGTTCACGGGCGTGAGCGTGTCGCCGTAACACAGCGTCGGTGTGTCGATCCCGAGTAGCCGGCAGGCGTCGAGGATGGTCGAGCCGTCCAACAGGCGAACCGCCCGCCCATCGACGGTCAGCTCCACCATCTTCTTCGGGGCGGCCAGCATCGTCATGGTCGTCACGAAGCGAACACCCCGAGGTTCGCGATCGCCGAGTCGACCGCGTTCGCCGCCGTCTGCCCGAGGCCGCAGATCGATGCGTCGCGCATCACCTGAGCGAGCTCTGCAAGCGTCTGCAACTCATCCTGATGCGGCCGGCCGGCGGCCAGGCGGCGGAGCGCCTCCTCCTGCCGCACCGTGCCGACTCGGCACGGAACGCATTGCCCGCACGATTCGTCGCGGAAGAACTCGGCGATCCGCAGCAGTGCCGGAACGAGGTCTGCGTCATCGTCGTAGACGATCACGACGCCCGATCCGAGCGTGACGCCTGCCGCGCGCGTGTCCTCGTGGGTCAGCTTCAGGTCGAGCAGCTCAGGCCCGATGAACGCGCCCGCAGCACCGCCGAGCAGCACGGCTCTCGGCGGCCGCGTCCCTGCGAGGCGCAGCAGCTCGCGGAGCGTCGCGCCGAACGGAAGCTCATAGAGGCCGGGTCGCTCGACACAGCCCGAGACGCAGAAGAGGCGCGTACCCGTCGAGCCCTCGGTGCCCGTCTCGGCGTACCGGGCGCCACCCTCGCGGAGCACCTCGAGCACGTTCAACAGGGTCTCGACGTTGTTGACGGCGGTCGGTCGGCCGAACAGCCCGACCTCGACCGGGAACGGCGGCTTGTTGCGTGGTTCGCCGCGATACCCCTCGATCGACTGAAAGAGCGCCGTCTCCTCTCCGCACACGTAGGCGCCCGCCCCGATGCGCAGCTCGATCTCGAACCCGTCGAGCCGCGTGCGCGACTCGGCGATCGCGTGGGCGAGCCGCCGATGGGCGAGGGCATACTCCGCACGGACGTAGAGGAGGGCGCGAGCGCTGCCGGTCGCGATTCCGGCGATCGCGACCGACTCCACGACGGCGAACGGATCGCTTTCCATCAGCACGCGATCCTTGAACGTCCCGGGCTCCGACTCGTCGGCATTGCAGACGACGTAGTGCGGTTGCGCCGGCTGGCGGGCGACGGCCTCCCACTTGGTGGCTGTCGGGAACGCAGCACCTCCGCGGCCGAGCAGGCGCGATTCCGCGACTTCGCTCACGACTGCCGTCGCGCCGAGCTCGCGCGCCCGCGTCAGCGCTTCGAAGCCGCCTGCTGCGACATACGCATCGAGTGACTCGGGATCAACGCCGGCGCCGATGCGGCGCAAGAGCCGCAGCGACGGATCGCCCAACTGGGGCAACGGCGCCGTTTCCTCCGGAAGCTGCAGCTCGACGGGGTGGGCGCCTGCGATCGTGCGGTACGACGCCGGCGCGCGCTCACAGAGGCCGAGACACGGGCTGGCATGCGCACCTTCTGGCACCTGTGCGCCGGCGAGCATGCAGGACAGGTCGTTGCAGACGTGCGTCACGTCAGGAGGGCGCTCCTCGAGCGCGAGCAGTGCGTAGAAGCTCGCGACGCCGTAGGCCTCGGCCGGTGGCACCGCGAGCCGCCGCGACGCGTAGCCGAGGGCGCCCTCGCTCACCCAGCCCCGGCGCAGCTGCGCTGCGCGCAAGGCGGGCAGGAGCAGGTGCCGCTGCGTGCGGTCGTCGTGCGCCGTCCGTCCGTCCGGTATCCCCGGCGGCCCGAGGATCGCGTCGATCGCATCGCGCTCGTCTGCGCTCGGCAGCGCTTCGAGCAGCCTCAGATCGGGCAATCAGTGCACCGCTTCCATGCGAACGGCGGTGGCCTTGAACTCGGCGGTCCCGCTCTTCGGGTCGGTTGCGTCAATCGTCAGCACATTGGTCTCGACGACATCGGGAAAGTGAAGATTCATGAAGGCGAGGCCGGGGCGCAGCGTGCCGTCGAACGCAACCGGCGCCTCGACGGAGCCGCGTCGAGAGACGACGCGCGCACGACCACCGTCAACCAGGCCGTAACGCGCGCCGTCCTCGGGTGAGACGCGGAGCGCCTCACCCCCTACGTGCAGGGGCGAGCTGAAGCCGCCCGTCTGCACGCCCGTGTTGAACGACTCGAGCCGCCGTCCTGTCGTCAGCCGCACCGGGAAATCGTCACTCAGCAGGTCGACCGGTGGATCGTCGAGCACCGCGGTGAACGGGGCGCGGAGCTCGACGACCTCGTCCCAGAGGCGCGTGTGCAGGAATTGCTCACCCTCGTGCTGCTCGTCCCAGCATGGCCACGGGATGCCGCCGAGCTCCTCGAGCCGCGCGTATGACATGCCCGCGTGCATCGGTGAGAGGCGGCGGAGCTCGTTCCACACGTCTTCTGCCTTCGGGCTACCGAGGCGGACGCCGAGCCGCTCGGCCAGGGCGTAGACGATCTCGATGTCGTCGCGCGCTTCGCCCGGCGGGTCGAGCGCCTTCCGCACGCGCTGAACCCGGCGCTCGCTCGAGGTGACCGTGCCCTCGGCCTCCGCCCACGATGCGGACGCCGGGAACACCACGTCGGCGAGCTCCGCCGTTCTGGTGCGGAAGATGTCCTGCACGACGAGGTGATCGAGGCGCTCGAGCAGCCCGACCGCGCGCGTGCGGTCGGCTTCGGATTGAGCGGGGTTCTCGCCGATCACGTAGAGCGCAGTCAGATCGCCGTGCTCGATCGCGTCGAACATGCCGGTGAGGTGCAAACCGTCCCGCGCGGGGATGGTCGCACCCCACGCGGCCTCGAACCGCCCGCGCCGCTCGTCGTCCTGGACGTCCTGGAACCCGGGAAGCTTGTTCGGGAGCGCGCCCATGTCGCCGCCGCCCTGCACGTTGTTCTGACCGCGGAGCGGCTGCAGGCCCGAGCCGTACTTCCCCACCTGACCCGTGAGGAGCGAGAGGTTGATCAGCGCGAAGACGTTGTCGACACCGTTGTGGTGTTCGGTGATGCCGAGCGTCCAGCACATCTGGGCGTGGCTCGCGGTGCCCCAGGTTTGGGCG
Source organism: Gaiellales bacterium (assembly GCA_038239825.1). Classification (GTDB taxonomy): domain Bacteria; phylum Actinomycetota; class Thermoleophilia; order Gaiellales; family Gaiellaceae; genus PALSA-600. Next base: position 15,039 of record JBBSEJ010000020.1, on the reverse strand, counting down.
AGCTCGCGAATCGCACTCGCCGGCACACCGGTGACCCGCTCGCCCTCGGCAAGCGTCCAGCGCTCGACCGAATCGCGGTACGCGTCGAACCCCGAGGTTGCGCGCGCGACGAACTCCTCGTCGACGAGGCCGGCGGCGATGATCTCGCGCCCGACGGCGTTCGCGAGCGCGATGTCCGTGCCGACGTCCAGGCCGAGCCACAGGTCCGCCCACTGCGCCGACGGCGTGCGGCGTGGGTCGACGACGACGAGCTTGGCGCCGCGATGGACGGCCTTCAGCACGTGGTGGAAGAAGATCGGATGCGCATCGCGAGCGTTCGAGCCCCAGAGGACGATCAGGTCCGCGCACTCGCGCAGCTCCTCGTAGGAGCTCGTCCCGCCGCCTGCACCAAACACGGTCGCCAGACCGACGACGCTAGGGGCGTGTCAGGTGCGGTTGCAGCTGTCGATGTTGTTCGAGCCCAGGGCGAGACGCGAGAACTTCTGTGCGGCGAAGTTCAACTCGTTTGTTGCTTTGGAGCAGCTGAAGAGACCGGTCATCGAGCCCCGGTCGCGTGCGGTGCGGAAGCCGGCCGCGGCGCGATCGAGCGCCTCGTCCCAGCTTGCCGTTCTCAGCTCTCCGTCGTCACGAACGAGCGGTTCGGTCAGCCTGGTGTAACGGGGTGGCATGGGGCGAATATAGACGCGCACCCGGGCCTCCCACGGGCCGGGCGGCTCCATGCGGATTGCTCGTCACACTTCAGGCACTCTCGTTCGCACGTTCTTGACGGCGGCTGCCGCTGCGAGCGGTGCCCGAACCTCGAGCAGCGGGGCGAGCGTCGAGAACCGCCGGGGACCTGATCCGAAGCGGTTTCGCAGTCCTCACCGGGCACGCGACCGTCTCGATCCGTCGAGCGGGGTCGACGTTCGGCGCACTCATTTCCCACTTCCGTCGCGTCGGCTGCCGCCGGACACCGCCGGACACCGCCGGACACCGCCGGACAGGACGGCCCACGTGTCTGCGCGATCAGGGAAGCAGGCCGTCGCGGTAGCGCGTCGGCACTGCTGCCGGGAAACGTGCATAGGCGCGCGCCGCGTCCGTTGTCGCTTCCTCGACGCCTGCGCCGTGTCGCAACGCGACCTCGTCGACGGTGTACCCGCCCCAGCCGCCATCGCCCTCGTAGCCGCGCCCGCCGACGGCGAGCACCGCGCACGGACCATCGCCCGCGCCGACGATCATGTGCTGCGTGCCGGCCGGGCAGTGGACGAAGTCCCACTGCCGCAGCGGGCGCTCCTCGCCCTCGACGATCAGGAGCGCGTCGCCCGAGAGCACCAAGAAGTCCTCCTGATTGGCTTCCCAGTGATACATGCCGATCGGCTCTCCCGGCCCTAGCACGAAGAGCGTGATCCCCACCTGCGGGAAATCCGTGGGGCCTTCGAAGGGCAGGCTCAGCCCGCGTCCCTCCCGGTGGCGCCAGTGCGCGTCCCGCGCGTTCAGCACGAACCACCCGTCCCCGCCGGGCACGAGGCCCACCTCCGTCTGCTCGAGCGGCGCCTCGGGAACCACCGGGCGGATCATACGAGGTGACCTGCGAGCCACGCCGTCGTGCGGCGGCGCAGGACGTCCTCGTCGGTTTGCGCCCACTCGCGCTCGCGCGCATACAGAGCCTGCGCGCGGAGGTCGGGACGCCCGGCGACGAGCGGCTCGAGCAGCGTCGGGTCGTCGAGCGCAGGCGCAAGCACCTCGGTGACGAGGGAGCCGTAGAGATGCAGAAGATGACGACGCGTCGGCCCGTCGAGCTCGACCGGCCACGCGACCGAGCTCAGTGCGCGGGCGCCGGGCAGCGGACGCGGCGCGCGATCGAGGTTCCGCACTCCGACTTGCTCGAGCGCATCGAGCGCGATGCGCCGGTAGGTCGTGAGCTTGCCGCCCGCAACGCTCAACATCCCGGCGCGCCCGCGCGTGTAGACGGTCTCACGTCGTGCGTTCGCCGTCTTCCCCGGGCCGCCCGGTAGGACGCGCAACCCGCAGAACGACGCGCGCACGTCGCCGATCCCCGTGACGCCCACGGCTGCCTCTGCGAGCACGGTGCGGATGTCGTCGTCGGTGACCTGCGCGCCTTCGGGCTCGCCTTCGTGCAGGGTGTCGGTCGTCCCGATCAGCAGCTTCCCCTCCCACGGGATCGCGAAGCTGACGCGAACCTTGTCGTGCGGGATCGTCACGGCCGCGCTCCAGCCCTCCCCGCCGTCGACGATCAGGTGCACGCCCTTCGAGAGTCGGATCGAGGGGGCCGCTGCAGGATCCTCGAGACGCCGAACGTGGTCGAGCCATGGTCCTGTCGCGTTGACGACCGATCGTGCCTGCACGGAGACCGTCGCGTCGTCGATCCTCACCTCGGCGCCGCTCCCGTGAACCGAGACCACCTCGGCGTAATTGAGAACGACTGCGCCCCGGTCGGCCGCTCCACGGACGTTCGCGATCGTCAGCCGGCCGTCGTTCGTCCAGGCATCGGCGTAGAGCGCCGAGGAATGCAAGCCTTGCGTGCGCAGGCGCGGGACGAGCTGTACCGCGCGAGCCTCGCTGACTCGCCCATTCAACCTGGCGCGCGCGAGCGCGGAGTAGAGGAGGACGCCCGTGCGGACGAACCACGGCCGGTGCGGCCCGTCGGCGTAGAGGGGGAAGAGGAACGGCAGGCGGTGAACGAGATGCGGCGCGACGACGTTCATCAGCGCGCGTCGCTCCTCGTGCGCTTCGCGAACGAGCCGGACGTCACCCATCTGGAGGTAGCGGAGTCCGCCGTGGATCAGCTTCGACGATGCGCTCGACGTAGCGGAAGCGAAGTCGCCGCGGTCGACGAGTGCCACACTGAGCCCGTGGGCGCTTGCGGCCTCGGCGATTCCCGCCCCGATGATCCCTCCCCCGATCACCAGCAGGTCGAAGCGGCGGGTGCCGAGCTCCTCGACGGCGGCTAGGCGATCCACAGGGCGTTCGTCCACGCTCGCGTCCCGTCGGCCGCAGCCACTTCGACGCGGCCGTACGGCTGCCGGAACGGCCGCTCGAGCCGCACCGCGGTGATCAGCCCCCGGTCGTCGCGCTCGAGGATCTCGCCGCCCGAGGGATATCCGAGCCGCCCGGCGTTCATGCGCGCGCCGCGCGCTCGGCCGGTATAGAGCGTCACGCTGGCTGCCGCGCTGCAGCGCACCGTCACGTCGCCGTCGGTCAGGTCGACCGCGACGATGCGCGGGCCGGTCGAGCTGTAGAACGAGCCGGTACGCAGCGCGTCGAGGATCGCAGACTGCGACTTTTCGGCCGCGCGAACCCAGGTCCACGCGAACCCACTGTCGTACCCGGGGTGATGCGAGTCGTCCGTGGCGAGCGCGTAGAGTTCGTGACCACGCTCGAGCGCCTCGTCCCACTGCAGCGAGGAGTTGCCGCGCCCGACCTCCAGCTCGCAGCCGGCGTTCCACACCTCGATCCCCCGCAGGCCCGCGCACGCCTCCCACTGCTCGGTTCGCAGGCCGCTCCAGTAGGTGTGGGCGAGGTAGGGCACGCCGCCGTTCTCGGTGACGAAGGACACGACCTCGGAGAGCGGCGCGAAGTCGAGCTCCGGCACGACCGGCTCCGCGTCGAGGCCGAGCCCGAGGACGTGAGCGTCATTTCGGCGGTCGGGCGCGCGAGCGTTCAGCTCGGTCGACGGGATGACGAGCAGCCGCGGTGTCGAGGGCGCCACCGTTCGAACCCAGTGATCCGTGATCGCCAGCACGTCGTACCCCGCCCAGTCGTAGTGCCGCACGAGCAACTCGGGCGCCAGCTCGCCGTCCGAGTTGGTCGTATGAGCGTGCAGGGCGCAGCGGAGCCAGACGCCGTCGGAGTCGAAAGGGGGCACGCGAACGGAGCTTAATTGCTCGGTGAGACGTGAAATCTGGTGACGATCCGATGACAATTTGGTGAAGGGGTGCTCCGGGCCTATTGAAATGCACCCCCAAGACGTGATCTGCTTGAGCCATCACCAAACCGGGAGGCGAACTGCATGGAGGACTACGAGGCCCAAGAAATCGAGTTCTGGGCCAAGCTCGAGGAAGAAGGGATGAGCCGCTCGTCGATGCTGCGGCGCAGCGCGGCGGCCGCCATCGGCCTCACGATCGTCGGGAACGCATCGACGGCGCTCGGTGCGACCAAGGCACGGCTCGCAGCGCCGCCGACGAAGGAGACGGCGGCCGGGCTCGCCGAGCTCATCAAGGCTGCCAAGAAGGAAGGGCACCTCAACACGATCGCCCTGCCGCCCGACTGGGCGAATTACAAGGAAGCGCTGCACAACTTTCCCCGCAAGTACGGGATCTCGATCACGAACGACAACCCGGACGGCAGCTCGGCGCAGGAGAACGAGGCGATCCGGTCGCTCAAGGGCGACTCGCGGGCGCCTGACGTGGTCGACGTCGGTGTCTCGTTCGCGATCGCCGGCGCCAACGAGGGCCTGTACGCGAAGTACTTCAACTCCAACTACAAGACGATCCCGCGTGCACTGAAGGACACCCGCGGTTTCTGGATGGGCGACTACTGGGGCGCCGTCTCGATCGGCTACAACAAGTCGCTCGTCTCGAATCCCCCGAAGACGTTCAAGGACCTGCTCAAGTCCGAGTACAAGGGGAAGGTGGCGATCAACGGCAGCCCGCTGTCGTCGAACTCCGCCGTCTCCGTCGTGATCGCCTCGGCGCTCGCGAACGGTGGCTCCCTCAGCGACGTGAGCGCCGGGATCGACTTCTGGTCACAGCTGAGGAAGTCCGGCAACTACATCCCGGTGCAGACCACGCCGCAGACCGTCGCCTCGGGACAGACGCCCATCTCGCTCGACTGGGACTACAACAACCTTGCGTACATCAAGGAGTTCCCGGCGGCCAACTGGGCGTTCACGATCCCCGCCGACGGTGTGTACGGCGGGTACTACGCGCAGGCGGTCAACGTCAACGCCCCGCACCCGAATGCCGCCCGCCTCTGGGAGGAGTTCATGTACTCCGACCAGGGTCAGATCATCTGGCTGAAGGGCGGCGCCCATCCGGCGCGGTTCCCGGACCTGATCGCACGCAACGTGGTCCCGAAGGCCGTCCTCGCGGCGCTCCCGTCTGCCGCGATCTACAACAAGGTGAAGTTCGCGAGCCTCGGACAGCAGGCCAAGGCGAAGGCGCTCATCGCCTCGACGTGGCCGACGAAGGTCGGGTAGCGCTCCGATAGCAACCGACGCTGCAGCTCAGGCGCTCCGGCCGGACACCGTGTCCGGCCGGAGGCGTCCGTCCCTCGCATGGCTGCCGACAGTGCCGTTCTTCGCGTACACGGTGGCCTTCCTGTTCGTCCCCGCGGGCGCGGTGATGCTCGGGGCGTTCCAGGACAAGCACGACCATGCGACGGTCGCGAACATCCGCCTGCTCTTCGACCACCCCTATATCGACGCGTACAAGACGTCGATAGAGATCAGTCTCGTGACCGCGGTCCTCGGCGGCTTCCTCGGCCTCTTCGTCGCCTACGCGGCGATTCGTGAGGGAACTCCGGGATTCGTTCGCTCGATGCTCTCGACGTTCTCGGGGGTCGCGGCGAACTTCGGCGGCATCCCCCTCGCGTTCGCCTGGATCGCGACCCTCGGGCCGCTCGGTGTGGTCACGGTGTGGTTGCGGAGCTCGGGTTGGGACCCGAGCGCGCACGGCTTTCAGCTCTTCTCGAAGACCGGCGTCGAGATCGCCTACATGTACTTCCAGTTGCCCCTGATGATCCTCGTGATCGCGCCCGCGATCGACGGGCTGAAACGGGAGTGGCGCGAAGCCGCGGCGAATCTCGGCGCGAAACAGTGGCAGTTCTGGCGGTACGTCGGCATGCCTGTCCTGATGCCCTCGTTGCTCGGGGCGATCATCTTGCTGTTCGGCAACTCGTTCGCCGCCTATGCGACCGCCTACAGCCTTACATCCGGGTCGGTGAACATCGTTCCGGTCCTGATCTCGGCGTACTACACGGGCAACGTGCTCGACAACCCGCACATCGCGCAGGCGCTCGCGTTCGGCATGTTCGTCGTGCTCGCCCTGATGATGATGATCTACATCCCGCTCCAGCGTCGCGCCGCGAGGTGGGCGAAGTGAAGCGCCTGCGGATGGCGCCGAGCGCGTACCTGTGGCTCGCCCTTGCGGCGGCCTACTTCCTGATCCCGCTCTATGCCACCCTCGATTTCAGCCTGAGGGAGAACAAGGTCGGCACGCCGTGCTGCACCCTGCACAACTACGGCTGGGTCGTCCACAACGGAGACTTCTGGCACACGATCAAGATCTCGTTCCTGCTCGCGCTCGAGACGATCGTGATCAGCCTCGCACTGTTCGTCCCGACGATCTACTGGGTGCATCTGAAGGTTCCGAGGCTCCGGCCGGTGATCGCGTTCCTCGCCCTGGTCCCGTTTATCGTGCCTCCGATCGTGATGGTGGTCGGGCTGCTGCGGACGTTCAAGTGGACGCCGCACTGGTTCTATGCGGAACCATGGGGATTCCTCGCCACGGCCTACGTGATCCTCGCGTTCCCGTACATGTTCTTCTCGCTCGATGCCGGCTTCCGCTCGATCGACGTGCACACGCTGACCGAGGCGTCCCAGAGCCTCGGCGCGAAATGGACGACGACGCTCTTCCGCGTCATTCTCCCGAACATCAGGTCGGCGGCGCTCGCCGCGTCGTTCCTGACGCTCGCGATCGTGCTCGGCGAGTTCACGATCGCCAATCTCGCGGCCTTCCATACCTTCCCGATCTTCCTGCAGTACGTGAACGAGTCCCAGGGCTTCCCGGCCGGCGCGCTGACGTTGCTCTCATTCGGCATAACCTGGGCGGCCATGCTCTCGCTGCTCCTCGTCGGCCGCAAACGAGGCACGCGCAGTGCCGTGATCGCAGGAGCGAGATGAGTTACCTCGAGCTCGAGAACCTTCACCGCAGCTTCGGTTCGTTCAAGGCGCTGAACGGCATCAACATCTCGCTCGGCGAGGGCGAGTTCCTGTCGCTCCTCGGGCCGTCGGGCTGCGGCAAGACGACGGCGCTGCGGCTCGTCGCCGGCTTCGACCAGCCGAACGAGGGCCGGATCCTCGTCGAAGGCAGAGACCAGACGGGCGTGCCTCCCAACAGGCGCGACATGGGGATGGTCTTTCAGGCGTACTCGCTGTTCCCGAACATGAATGCGCGGCAAAATGTGGAGTTCGGGTTGAGGATCCGAGGCAAGCACAAGGGAGAGGGCCGCGGCCGTGTCGACGATCTCCTCGAGCTCGTCGGTCTCACCCATGCGGTCGATCGGTATCCCCATCAGCTCTCGGGCGGCATGCAGCAGCGCGTTGCGCTCGCGCGCGCCCTCGCAATCGAGCCGCGCGTGCTCCTGCTCGACGAGCCTCTGTCGGCGCTCGACGCGAAGGTGCGCGTGCAGCTCCGCGAGGAGATCAGGCGCATCCAGCTCGAGCTCGGCATCACCACCCTGTACGTCACCCACGACCAGGAGGAGGCGCTCGCGATCTCCGACCATGTGGCGGTCATGTACGGCGGTGTGATCGAGCAGATGGGGACGCCCGCCGAGATGTACACGGCACCCGCGACACCGTTCGTGGCGGAGTTCATCGGCACGATGAACCGTCTGGACTCCAGGGTCGTGAACGGCGAGGTTGGTGAGGTCGAGCACTCGGGGCTGCACCTCCACGTCGACGCCGCCCGTGGACGCCGCAACGGCGAGCGTGTGCTCGTGCTGATCCGGCCGGAATCGCTCGAGCTGGAGGCGGCGACGAACGGCACCGCGCCGAACTCCTTCGCAGGCGAGGTGCTCACCCAGACCTTCCTCGGCCCGGTCACGCGCGTGAAGGTCACCGGGAGTGGGACGAGCCTGATCGCCGACATGTCGACCGCGCGTGCTGCGGCGCTGCCGGTCGGTGCATCGGTCGTCGCGAAGATCCCGTCCGAGGGTGCAAAGCTGATCAGCTTGCCGGACGACGGCCCAGGGCTGCCAGTGCTCGATCCGGACGATCAGTAAAGACACCTGAGACGCCGAGCTCGTCGAGCGCGATGAGCCGCGCCTCGTCGTTCACCGTGTAGACCGTCGTCTCGAGGCGCAATTCCCGCGCGGCCTCGAGGCCGCGCTCGGTCACGCGTTCGTTCTGGAACCCGGCCGCCCATGCGCCGGCGGCACGTCGGATCGAGACGCCGAAGCCGACGTGCTGGACGGTGCGGATCGAGGGTCGCAGCACGCGTGACTCCTCGAGTGCCGCTCGCTGGAAGCAGACGAGGACGTCGTCGTCGCGCATCAGCTCGAGCGTGCGAGAGACGATTCCGCGGTAACGGGACGGCCGCTTCAGCTCCACCATCACGCCGATGCTGCCGTGGCAGAGGTCGAGCACGTCCTCGAGTCTCGGATGGACGCCGCGGGGTGGATCGTGCGTGACCACGAGGTCGCCGGCGCTGTCTGCATGTACGTCGAGCTCGACGTAGTCGGCGCCGACCTCGATCGCGCGCTCGAATGCGGGCAGCGTGTTCTCGGGCAGGTCGAACGAGGCGCCGCGGTGGGCGATCACGAGCACAGCAGGCGCTCCAGCAGCGGCAGGTCGACGCGCTCGGCGAGCTCGTCGGCTGCCGCCATTCGTCCGGGGCCGAGCGTGCGTGTGAGACCGACGACGCGCGCTCCAGCTGCCCGCGCTGCGGCGAGCCCGACGTCCGTGTCCTCGAAGACGAGCAGCTCGACGGGCTCGAGCCCGAGCAGTCGCGCTGCCGTGAGGTAGCACTCCGGGTCGGGTTTGCCGTTCTGCACGTCGTCCTGGGCGACGATCAGTGTGATCGCGTCGCGAAGGTGGGCGGCATCGACGACCGCGTCGATCTCGGCCCGCACCGCCGCCGAGACGATCGCGACCGGCATGCGCGCAGCCGCGAAGCGGACGGCGGCACGCGTCTGCGAATCCACCGTCGTCCCGTTGGAGACGCGTGCGATGTACCGGGCGACCCGGTCGGCGACGAGCGCCGGGTCAGCGTGCCCGAGCCAGTTTGAGAACATCGCCTCGTCGGTATGGCCGGCGAGCTGCTCATAGTACTCCGCCGCGCTCAGTGGCCGTCCCAGCTCGGCGAAGAGCTCCTGGTAGACGGCGAGCAGGACGGGCTCGTCGTCCGACAGCGTGCCATTGAAGTCGAAGACGACGGCGCGGACGCTCATCCGTGATTGAGCGTACCGTCGCCGCATGCCAACGTCGGCCCTCGCGTTCGCGCTGGGCGCTGCGGGCCTCCACGCGCTTTGGAACCTGCTGCTCGCCCGTGCGCCCGATGTCGAGTCGGCGACCGCGGTCGCCCTCGTGGTCGCCGAGGTCTGCTTCGCTCCCGTCGCGATCGTCGTCTGGCATGTCGACCTGCGCGTGTGGCCGTGGCTTCTCGGCAGCGGGCTCTTCGAGATCGCCTACTTCACCCTGCTTGCAACGGCCTATCGGAGGGCGCCCCTCTCGGTCGTGTACCCGGTCGCCCGCGGCGGGGCGCCGGTGATCGTGCTCGTCGTAGGTGTCCTCGCACTCGGCCGTGCGACCTCGTGGAATCAGGCGGTGGCGGTGTTGCTCGTCGTCGCCGGGGTCGTCGCTGTGCGGGGGATTCGACGGGCCGACCCGTTGGCGTTCGTCTTCGGGGTCGCGATCGCGTTCTGTATCGCCGGGTACACGCTGATCGACAAGCAGGGCGTGAAGCACGCCGCGCCGGTCCCCTACCTCGAGCTCTCGATGCTCGGGCCGGCGATCGTCTACTCGGGAGCCGTGCTCCGTGTGAAGGGGGCTGGTGCCGCACGCGCAGCGTTCGGCACGGCGACCGTGATCGCCGGTCTCGCGACGTTCGCCGCGTACGCCCTCGTGCTTGCCGCATTGCAGCGCGCGTCGGCCGCGTCGGTCGCCGCAGTCCGCGAGACGAGCGTCGTCGTCGCAGCCGCGCTCGCGGCCGTCGTCCTGAAGGAGCGGGTCGGTCCCGCCCGGCTGCTGGGTGCGCTCCTCGTCGTGGCGGGCGTGGCAGTGCTTGCTCGCTCGAGCGGGCAGGAATGACGATTTGGTGAACGAAACCGGTCGCTCGTGAGCATCCTCGCAGCGTCGCTGCCGACACTCAGCTGGAGCGACGAGGTCATTCGCCTCGGCCTCGCAGCGCTCCTCGGCGGCTCGATCGGCATCGAGCGTGAGTTTCGCGAGCGTGAAGCCGGACTGCGGACGCACATGCTGGTCGCCGTCGGCGCGGCGCTCTTCACCGTCATTTCGGCATTCGGGTTCCGCGACGTGCTCGGCAGCGGCAGCGGCGCGCTCGTCCGCCTCGACCCATCTCGCATCTCGGCCCAGATCGTCAGCGGGATCGGGTTTCTCGGCGCGGGCGCGATCATCCGCCAGGGGCTCTCGATCCGCGGGCTGACGACGGCCGCGACCCTCTGGGCCGTCGCCGCGATCGGCATGGCCTCGGGCGCAGGCTCGTATGCGCCCGCGGTGATCACGACCGTGCTCGTCCTGATCATGCTCTGGCCGCTGCGATATGTGGGCCGACTGCTCGACCGCGATCACGTGCACCGGCTGGACGTCAACCTCGCAGCGGGCGCCAGTCCCCGCGTCGTCGTCGAGGCGGTCGAACGGATCGGCGCGCACCTCGAGTCGTTCGAGGTCGCCGAGGACGAGCGTACGGTCGAGGTGAAGCTGCACCTCCGGCGCGGCCTCACGCGCGAGGTGGTCGTGCGTGCGCTCGCCTCGAACGACGGCATTCGCGGCGCCTCCTGGCCCGAGTAGCCGTCCCCGGGAAACGCGAGGGGCGCCCGGCGGGCGCCCCTCGCAGCGAGCTCACTCGGATCGGGCTACTTGCCGAGCCACTTGCCGACCTTCGCCTTGTTCGCGGCGACCCACTTCTGCCCGGCCTTGTCCGGGTTCATGTGGTCACCGGCGATCCACTTGGCGACGATCTCCTGGTCCTTGTTCGACCACGTGAATCGCTTCAGCACCGAATACGCCGGCGAGCCGCCGATCGCGAACTTCTTGCTGAAGACCTTCTCGATGACCGTGTTGTCGTACGCGCACTTGTACTGCTTCACGTCGCCGCCCGACTTCGCATCGTCCTGACAGCCCTTGAAGCGTGGGGGCAGCTTCACCTCGGAGAGCTGATACTCCGTGTTCAGGAACTGCGGGGTGTACCAGTAGAAGATCACGGGCTTGTGTTGCTTGTAGAGCGAGCTCCAGCGCGCGACCTGTGCGGGCTCGGCGCCGACGCTGACGAACTTGAAGTTCAGTCCGAGCGCCTTGATGAGCTGCGCGTCCTTCTGCACGTATGAAGGATCACCGCCGAGGAACGTCCCCTGCGAGCCGGACTCCGCGCTCTTGAAGAGCGACTCCTTGCCTTTCAGCCCTTTCCAGGTGGCGAACTCGGGATGCGCCTTCATCAGATAGGTCGGGATGTACCACCCGATGTGCCCGATGACGCCGTTCGGGCCGCCTGCGACCACCGTGTGCTGCTTGTCGATGTACTGCTTGTACTGGGCGACGTGCTGCCAGTCCTCGAGGACGGCGTCGCTCTTTCCGTTCGCGAGCGCTTGATAGACGGGAATCTCGGCGATCTGCGAGATCTTGACCTTGCAGCCCATCTGCTCGAGCACTGCCTTCGCGACGTAGGTGTTGGCCGTCGAGCCGGCCCACGCCTGTTCGTTCAGCGTCACCGTCCCACAACCCGACTTGCTGTGCGCGCCGGCCGGCCCGACCGCGAGCACGGCTGTTCCCGCGATGACGACTGCGAGCACACCGACGACTGCTGCGAGCCTGCGGCCGTTGAAGCCCTTCGACATCCGCTCCTCCTTCGTAGCCTTCATGACGTTCTAACTCTCGCTCCGTGCACGTGCCGCGCCCCGACCTTGCGTGACCCGGTCGAGGGCGATACCGAGCGCGAGGATCGCGACCGACGCGAGCACCCCCTGCCCGAATGCGTTTCGCTGCAACCCCTGCGCGACGTCGTAGCCCAGAGCGCCAGAGCCGACGAGCCCGCCGATCACGACGACCGCCAGCACCATGATGACCGCCTGATTGACGCCCAGCATGATCGCATCGCGCGCGAGCGGGATCTTGACCTTCAGCAGCACCTGCCCCCGGGTGGCACCGAACGATGTCGCCGCCTCGACCGACTCGGGCGACACCCCCTCGATGCCACGCTGGACGAGCCTGATCATCACCGGCGAGGCGTACAGCACGGAGGCGACGACGCCCGGGACCCCCGAGACCGGCATCAGATAGATGAACGGGATGATGTAGACGAGCTGCGGCAACGTCTGGAGGACGTCGTTGATCGGCCGTACGATCCGCGCGACGGTGCGGCTCTCCGCCGCCCACACTCCGAGCGCGAGCCCGACGAGGACCGTCAACACCGTCGCGACGAGCACCTGCGAGAACGTGTCCATCGCGTTCGCCCACTCGCCGACGAGGCCGACGACGATGAGCATTCCCCCGGCTACCATCGCGCGGCGCGGCCCGCTCAGCAGGAATGCGATCAGCACGAGGCCCGCGAGGGTTGCCGGCCACGGCGTCGCGATGAAGAACGTGCGCAGCGGCTGGATCCCATGCTGGACGATGAAGTTCCCGGTCGGGTTCGTCAGGTCTCGGAAGAGGAACGTGCTCGGGTTCTGGATGTAGTCGAGCGCGCGCTGGACGTAGCCACGCAGCCAGTCCTGCGCCGTCCAGCGCGACCAGACGATGTTGGCGGCGAGTGCGTGTCCGGAAACGGCGGCAACCACGACTGCGGCAGCGCACGCCGCGGTGTAGAGGCGCAAGACTTTCGCCTTCTCGGCGGTCAGGTGCCGACGGGCCGGGTCGGTGCGATGTGCCATCGCCTCTGTTGCGCGATCGAGCGCGATCGCCATGATCACGATCGCCGCGCCGGCGAAGATCGCGAGCACGGGATCCGTGTAGAGGCCGTTCGTGACCGCATCGCCGAGCCCGGCACCGCCGATCAGGCCTGCGATCACGACCATCGAGAGTGCAAAGAGGATCGTCTGATTCACGGCCAGGAGCAGCATTCGTCGCGCAAGCGGAAGCTGCACCTTCGCGAGCACCTGCCAGCGCGTCGCTCCGAGTGCGGTGGCGGCTTCGACGGTATTCGGCGCCACGCTCCGCACGCCGAGTGCGGTGATGCGGATGGCCGGCGGGACGGCGTAGATCATCGTCGTCACGACTGCGGCGCCCGGGCCGACGGAGAACAGGATCACGACGGGTATCAGGTACGCAAAGGCCGGAATGATCTGCATCGCGTCGAGCACCGGGGTGATGAGTCGGTTGAACCGAGCCGAGCGCCCGGCGACCACCCCGAGCGGAACGCCGGCGGCGAGTGACAAGCTGACGGCCGCAAAGGTCAGTGCGAAGGTCTGCACGGTCTCGTCCCAGAGACCGAGTGCTCCGAAGCTCATGAACGCAGCCAGCGTTCCGAGCGCCGCTTTGGGGCCGCCGAACCGCAGGACGACGAGCGTGCCGAGCGTTGCGGTGCCCGACCACTTCAGAAAGTAGAAGAGTCGCGTCAGCCACGACACGAGGTTGTCCAGGAAGCTCGCAAAGCCGTTGAAGACCCGGAAGGCGACGTTCGGGTGCGGCAGGTTGCGGTTGTCCGAGAGCCACACCTGGAACCGGTCGAGGTGCGGTGAGAGGGAGTTCCAGGTCAGGGCCGCCGGCCAGGCCCAGTGATTCTTCCACCGGAAGTACGCGAGGAGCATCGCGGCGACGACGAGGATCACGGCGCCGGCCTTCCCCCGCCACCACGGTGCGGGAAGCGCCCGGGGGAGAGGATGGACCGTCTCGGCGACCGCCACGATCAGTCTCCTCCCTCGCCGGCGATCGCGGTGAGGACGGCCGCCTTGTCGACGACGCCGACCACGCGGCCGTCGTCGACGGCGCAAACAGGGCGTTCCTGACCTGCGATCACCGGGATAGCCTTGCGCACCGTCGTCGAAACGTCCAGCCTCGGCCCATCGTCCTCGCCCGGCTGGGCAGGGCGCATGATCCAGCGCAGCGTCAGGACGTGGCTCCGCGGGATGTCGCGCACGAAATTCGAGACGTACTCGTCCGCGGGCGAGCCGACGAGGTCCTCCGGCGTCCCGAGTTGCACGACCCGGCCGTCGCGCATGATCGCGATGCGGTCGCCGAGGCGAAGTGCCTCGGGCAGATCGTGCGTGATGAAGACCATGGTCTTACCGGTCTCGTGCTGAAGGCGGATCACCTCGTCCTGCATGTCGCGCCGGATCAGCGGGTCGAGCGCGCTGAACGGCTCGTCATACAGCATCACCTTCGGATCGACCGCGAACGCGCGAGCGAGCCCCACGCGCTGCTGCATGCCGCCCGAGAGCTCGTCGGGGAACTGGTTCGCTGCGTCCTCGAGGCCGACGAGGCGGAGAATGTCTCCTGCGCGTGCGAGCCGCTCGGCTTTCGGGGTTCCCTGCACCTCGAGGCCGAACGCGACGTTGTCGACCACGCTGCGGTGTGCGAGCAGGCCGAAATGCTGGAACACCATCGAGGAGGTGTGGCGGCGCATCTGCAGGAGCTCGTCTCGGCTCGCAGCCGTGACGTCGCGGCCGTCCATCTCGATCCGCCCGGCGGTCGGCTCGATCAGGCGGATCAACGTGCGCACGAGCGTCGATTTGCCGGAGCCCGAGAGCCCCATCACGACGAAGACCTCGCCGGGGAATACCTCGAACGACACATCCTTCACGGCGGCCACGCAGCCCGTTTTCTCGCGCAGCTCGGCCCGTGGGAGGTCGGCGTCCGGCGTGCCGATCACCTTGCCGGCGTTCTTGCCGAAGATCTTCCAGATTCCCTCAGCCTTGATCAGCGGCGAGGCGGCCGACCGATCGTCAGAAGAGCCCAACCGTCTCACCCTCGGAGTCGATGTCGACGTCGAATGCGGCCGGCGTCCTGCCGAGGCCCGGCATCGTCTGCATGTCGCCGCAGAGCGCCACGATCCACCCGGCCCCCGTGTAAGCCCGCAGGTCGCGCACGCCGACCGTGAACCCGGTCGGGGCGTTCGCGAGCAGCGGGTCGTGGGAGAGGGAGAGGTG
>JBBSEJ010000019.1:0-40824 GCA_038239825.1 Gaiellales bacterium | reverse complement strand
TCGCTGCGGGCTGCACAGGAACGAGGTCGATGAGCGGGCGCGTCGAGATCACCATGCCGCCCGGGTGCTGGCTGATGTGGCGCGGCAGTCCAGCGATTTCCCGGGTCAACTCGCGAAAGGCATCCCAGCGTGGGCCGGTGTGCGTGCCCGGCACGTCGGCTAGCTCGTCGCCGACGCGCGTCGCGTCCCAGCCGTCGGTGACGCGCGCGAGCCGCTCGAGCTCGGCGAACGGCAGGCCGAGCGCCTTGCCGACATCTCTGATCGCGCCGCGCGAGCGGTAGGTCGAGAAGCTCGCGACGAGCGCGGCATGCTCGCGGCCGTAGCGCTCGGTGACGCGGACGATCAGCTTCTCGCGGATCTCGCGCGGAAAGTCGAGGTCGATGTCCGGCACGGCGACCATCTCGTCGTTGATGAAGCGGCCGAGCGACAGCCCCGCCTCGACAGGATCGACATGCGAGAGGCCGGTCAGGTAGCAGACGATCGAGCCGACGCTCGAGCCGCGGCCGCGGCCAGGCGGCAGCGCATGCCGTGGGCTGCCCGGCCCGCGCACCTCGAGCGCGCAGTCACGTGCGAGCTCGAGCACCTCCCAGTGGAGCAGAAAGAATCCGGAGAGGCCGAGCCTCGCGATCAACGCGAGCTCGTCGTCGAGGCGCTCGCGCGCTCGTCGCTTGTGACCGTTCGCGCCGGCGTATCGCTCGCCGAAAGCACGATCACAGATCGCATGCAGCTGAACGTCTGCAGGATCGACCCCATCCGAGAAGTCGGGGTAGCGATAGCCGAGCTCCTGCGTGAGGTCGAACTCGCACCGCTCCGCGACCTCGCGCGTACGCAGCGCTGCTTCGCGCGGCAGGCGCTCGATCATCTCGGCAGGGCTTGCGAGCACCGAAGTGTGGTTGCCGCGACGCTCGCGTTCGCAGCCGTCCAGCGACGTTCGGAAGCGGATCGCCACGAGTGCGTCCTGTAAGTGCGCACGGCGACGATGATGGGCATGCACGTCGCCGGTCGCGACCGTCGGCACTCCCAGCCGCACGGCGAGCTCTTCGAGTTGCGCGTTCCGACGTACATCGCCTCGCTCGTAGGGGCGTTGCAGCTCGACGTAGAACGCACCCTGGAAGGCCTGCGCCAGGCGCGTGGTCGCGCTCGCGTCGAGCACGCCGAGCCCTTGGCGCGCGCAACCGGAGAGCGCGACCAGCCCTTCGGCATGTTCGGCAAGCAGCTCGACGGTCGTCCCTGCGGGCAGCAGCTCGCGCTCGCGGCCGGGCACGCGCGTGCCTGCGTGGGCGTGCGTGAGGATGCGGCAGAGGTTCGAGTAGCCCTGCTGTGTCTCGCAGAGGATGGTCACATGGGTGCCTGCCCTCTGCGGCTCCGTCGAGCCTGCGGCAGCCTCGAGCGTCACCTCGGCGCCCGTGATCGGGCGTACACCGAAGTGCTTCGCCGCGTGCGCGAACTCGAGCGAGCCGTAGACGCCGTCGTGGTCGGTGAGCGCAAAGGCGTCGTAGCCGAGCTCGGCTGCGCGGGCCGCGAGCTCCTCGGGCAGCGACGCGCCGTCGAGGAACGAGTACGCCGAGTGCGCATGCAGCTCGACGTACGACGGGCACGCCGCGGTTGGCGGCGCGACGCGCGGCAACGGGGCGCGATCGTCACCCACCCCACCGCGCGCCGGAAAGGCATCGCGCGAGGCGAAGCTCATGGCAACGACGTCACGCGCGCTGGGTGAACCATGAGCCGCCGTCGCCGTCGAAGTAGACGACGCTGTTCTCTCCGCTCTCGAGCACGACGTCGAAGTAGCGGCGCGTGACCGGTTCCTCCGTCCACCAGCGGTCGACGACACGCCATTCCTCACGGACGACGGTGACCTCCTGTCGATTCAGGCGGCGCGGCAACCCGTCGGCGTGCGCCTCGACGAGCGCGGGCCGCGGGCTGTTGAGGCGGCGTGAATTCAGTCGTCGCGTGGGATGAGCAGCGCTCGCGCTTCCGGGATGCGTGACCACGGTGCGACCTCCACGACCGTCGAGACTCCGCCGACGCCGACTGCTGCCCGTACCTGGCGCAGGCCTTCCTGAAGGCGGCCCTGGAGCGCGGCCCCCTCCGCCGCGACGAGCTCGAGCTGCTCGCCGGTGTGCTCGGCGAGCTGCGAGAACTCGAGCCGCAGCTTCAGCGCCGGCGCGGGCAGCTCGGCCAGCTTCGCCGACAGCGCCGCGCGCAACCGGGTCGGGTCGGCCGTCGGCTCGCGCAGGGTGACCGTACGGCGCCACGAGGCACCGCCGACGAGTCGTGCCCACACAGCGACCTTCCTCGGCGGTCGCCCCGCGCGCTCCGGTCGGGCGAGCAAACGGTCGAGCAGCACTGCGAGCCCCCGCCGGAGCGTCAGCTCGTTGCCGACCGCCTCCGGGAACTCGAGCGTCTCGTACAGAGCGACGGCAGGCTGGCGCGGGCTCACTCTTGCGTCCTCGCCCACTGAGCCGTGACCCCCTGCCAGACCCCAGGCGCGCCGCCCGTCCGGCCCCAACCGTTCGGAGACGGCGCCGCCCGGTAGCCCGGCAAGCTGTCCGATCGTGCGAATCCCGAGCTCTTCCAGCTCTGCGTAGCGCGACTGGTCGAGCGGCAGGAGCGTCAGCGGCAGTGGCGCGAGGAACGAGCGCGAGCGGTCGTCGGAGACGATCAGCGCCTGCCCCGGCCGCGCGACGTTCGCCGCCGCGAGGGCTGCGAATCGCCGCTCCGCCGCGCCGGCCCGCGCATCCCACGCCGTCCCGACCGCTGCAAGCGCTCGCTTCAGTGCGGGCTCGAGACCGCCGTAGAGTCGCTCGACGCCCTTCGAATCGAAGAAGACCGTCCCCGGCTCGGCCGACTCGACCGCGAATCCCGCATCCTCGAGCCGCCGCAGGATCTCCTCCCAGGCCTGCTCGGCAGTTGCAGGGTCCTGCTCGACGAGCTCGAGCTCCGGGCAGGTTGCGAGCGCCTCACCGAGGCGCATCCCCGGCCGCACGCCCTTGGCCTCCGCAGCCCCCGTCACCGACCCGACAAGCGGCTCCGACCCGGGGAGCGGCGCGAGCGCGGCAGGCTTCGCCTGCAGGCCAGGCCGGAGGCGCAATGAAGCCCGGAGATCGAAAGCGGGGATGACGACGGAAGCGATCACGGGAACGTATGTTCTACACGAACAGACGTTCCCCTGTCAAGGGTGCCGGCAAATGGCCAGTCTCTGTAGAGGACGAGGCCGACTACAATCCGGGTGATGGCTGGCAAGAAGCAAACCGATGCGACCCAGAACCTGCCGCCCGACGAGCCGACGCAGGTACTTCCGGGCGGGACGAAGACGGGTCTTCCGAAGCGCAAGGACGTGTTCGCGCTGATCGACCGTCTAAGCGGCAAGAAGAACCAGAACCGCTAGAGGTATGGCTCCAGCCGGGGAAGTACCTCGGCGTGGATGTAGTCCCTGGTCTTTCTGAGTGCCTGACTGACTGGCGTATCGCCGACGAGCGGCACGTCCTCCCCGAAGACTATTTGAGGGGAAAGGTTCAGTTGGATGTTCGCTGGGATGTTCGGTCCGAGTCGGTACTCCATCAATACCGCGCTGCGTTTGAGGCGGACGCTTCCCTTGAAGACCATGTGTGTGATGTGGCCGGAATAGATGCCCATCCCCATGTCCATCTGTCCGGACGCGGCGAGAGCCATCCTCCTGTGCTTGTCGAGGTTGGAAAGCTCATAAAGCAACCAGAGCGGGTGTTTGGTTTCGTCGCCCCACATCCGATACGGCTGGAGCGATTGGATCCGTGCTTGGGCTTCTGGATGGATCTCACCGATCCGTCGTACACGGCCAGTTTGGAAGCCCTTCCTGGAGTCGAAGATCGGAAACTCCGAGTTGCGCTCGACGGTCGGGGGAAGCGGGATTCCACGGTTCTTCACGGCGAGGCTGTAGGTGAGCTGATCGAGTCCGCTTCGCAGGTTGTGAAGTGTGTCCCCGATCAACAGTCCAAAGGTCGGGGACGGCTCAGCGTTCTTCGTTGCTCTGACGTAGTGGATCCGTGTCCGAGGATCGATCTGGTCGGCGATGCCATAAGGATTCGTGTCAAACCACTTCTTGGATGCGTCATCGAGCGCGTCGAGGTGTTCGTCTGCCCGACCGAGTTTCAGCGCATACCCAGGCAACGACGGCACGGAGCTACCTCACCATGAACTGCCGGCGATTGCTAGCTGGCGGCGTTGTGGAGCAACGTGCGGAACATCGCCGCGTCGTCGTCGCGGTGGTTCCACTTCCAGACCCACTCGTTCAGGTAGCCGGGAAGCCACTTCGTAGAGATCGAGTGGTGGGTGCCGCGCACGTCGGTTTTGAAGTGCCCGAAGAATCCTTCGATGGTGTTCGTATGCACGTCGCCCTCGACGTAAACCTTCTGCGAGTGATTGATCCGGCGGTGGCTGTAGCGCCGCTCGATGCCGCCGTAGCCCGTCCAGTCGTCTGTGAAGACCATCGAGGCCGGAAGGACATGCTCGGCGATGGTGGAGCGCAGGCGGTAGCCGTAGCGGTCGGGCATGACCTGCGCGTGGATCTTCCCGCCGCGCTCGACCATGCCGAAGATCATCGGGCGCGGCTTGACGTAGGGGCCGTGCTTCGGGCCGTCCGGGTTCTCGCGACGGCGCTTGCGCTTCGCCCCTTCGTGTTCCTTCCCGCCGACCCACACCTCATCTACTTCGACCTCGCCCGAGAGAGGGCCCTGGTAGTCCTGCTCCATGAGTTCCTGGCGGATCAGGTGGAGCATGCGAAGCGCCGTCTTGTAGTTGACGCCGATCTCGCGCTCCAGCTGCTTGGCAGCGATTCCGCAACGCGAACTAGAAACGAGATAGATCGCGTAGAACCACAGGTGAAGCGACGTGGACGACTTCGCGAAGATCGTCCCTGCGGTCGGATGGATGTGATGGCCGCAAGCGGTGCAAGTCCAAGACTGCCTCTGCTGCTTCGTTGCGTAGCGCTTGAACGAGCGCGTCTGCTCGCACTTCGGGCAGTGAGCGTGCTCGCCGTCTTCGGCGTACTTCGTGCGCCACAAATGGTCGAGGCAGGTCGCGTCGTCGGGGAACTCGCGCATGAACTCCATGAGCGAGATACGCGAGTCAGACGACTTCGCACGAACCGGATTATTCCTATCGACGGGAGGCATCTTGTACCCCTCAGTGTATAGGACACGTCGGATGGAGTCAACCGCCGACCTATACAGCGAACGGCCATTTGCCAAGGGTGCCTAGACCCGACGCCTCGCCACAGACGACCAAGCCGCTGCCAGGGCGACTCCCGCCGCCGCAACGATGTTCGTCGTGGCACACGTCCTGCATGCCCCGCAACACATCTGAGTCGCTGGAGTCAACTCCGAAGCTCGATTCAACAGCGGAAGCGTCTTCAGCTGGGCACGGTCGAACATGCCCTCGAAGTGTACGTCGAACTCGTTTCGCCGCTCTTTTTTGCGATCACAAGGCGAGTCGCCGCTCGACCGTAGCAGCCGTCCGACGGAGCACCGGGAGTGCCCGGGCGCGTGCCGCCGCATCGAACCGGGCCGTCGGCCCGCTCACGTTGATGCTCGCGAGCAGCTCACGATCGAGACCGACCGGGACCGAGATCGCTGCCAGCCCATCCTCGAGCTCGTCGACGATCTCGGCATGCCCTCGCTCCCGGATGCGGTCGAGCTCCTCCTCGAGCCGCATGTGGTCGGTGATCGTCCTGGCCGCGTGACGCTCGAGCGTCTCCGGCAGCCGCCCACGGACAGCCGCGCCGCCGAGCGCGAGCGCGAGCTTCCCGCTCGAGCTTGCATGGACGGGAAACGGCCGGCCAACCCAGTTCGTCAGTCCCAGCATGTGCGGCCCGTCGAGCTGCCGAACGATTGCGAGCGACCCATCGGCTCGTGAAACGGTGAGGGTGATCGTCTCGGCGACCTGCTCCGAGAGGCGGGCAAGCGGCCCGTCGGCGGCTGCGAGCAGGATGGAGTCGGGATCGGCCGCACGCGCGATCGCGAGCAGTGCCGACCCGAGCGCGAGACGGTCGTTTGGCAGCTTCCTGAGGAAGCGCTCGGCGACGAGCGCCTCGATCATCCGCAGAGCGGTCGCGCGCGGCAGCTCCGAGCTGCGCGCGAGCTCGCTGACCGTCAGCCCGCCAGGTGCCTTCGCCGCAGCCCGGAGCACCGCCGCCGCCTTCTGCACCGACAGGTTGCGACGCTGCGCGGGAGACCGCCCACCCGGCATGACTCAGTCTCCGAGCTCGGCGCGCCGGCGGACGACGTATTCGGCGAGCTCCGCTCGGACTGCGTGGTCGAGCTCGGGCTCCTCGTAGTCGTCGAGCGTCCGCCGGACGATCTCCCCTGCTCGCTCGGCCGCGTCCCGGCCACCCTCGCGCTTCCAGCGCTCGAAGTTCTCCGTCGAAGAGAGCAACGGGCGGTAGAAGCAGGTGCGGAATCGCTCCAGAGTGTGAGCACACCCAAGGAAGTGGCCACCCTGGCCCACCTCGACGTGCGCGCCGAAGGCAAGGCTCTCTTCGTCGACCTGGAGTGGCGTGAACTCCTCGCGCAGCACGCGCAGGAGCTCGATGTCGACGATGAACTTCTCGAAGCAGGAGACGAGGCCCGACTCGAGCCAACCCGCCGAGTGCATGACGAGGTTCGCCCCGGCGAGAAACGCCGGCAACATCGTGTTCAGCGCGTCGTAGGCGGCCTGCGCGTCGACCGTCTGGCTCGAGGTCAACCCGCCACCGCCGGCACGCCACGGCAGCCCGTAGTGCCGGGCGAGCTGCCCGGTGCAGAGCAGGCTCGTCGCCGACTCCGGGCCGCCGAACCCCGGCGACCCGGACTGCATGTCCGTGTTCGACAGGAACGATCCGAGCACGACCGGGCAGCCGGGACGCACGAGCTGCGCGAGTGCGATCCCCGCGAACGCCTCGGCCGTCTGCTGGGCGATCGCGGCCGGGATCGAGACCGGCGCCATCGCCCCCATGAGCAGGAACGGGGTGATGACGGGTGCCTGGCCCGCGCGTGCGTACTCGATCAGCGCGTCGAGCATCCGGCCGTCGTAGCGCAGCGGTGAGTTGACGTTCACGATCGCGAGCAGCGCCGGCACGGCCCCGATCGCCTCGGCCCCACCGAGGAGGATCTCGGTCATCCGAATCGAGTCCCGTGCGTTCTCGGCCGAGGTGACGGAGCCGAAATACGCCTTGTCCGAGAGCGTCTGCAGCGCGAAGGTCATGTCGAGGTGGCGCGAGTCGAGCGGCCGGTCGCCCGGCTCGCAAATCACGCCCCCCGGCGTGTCGATCTGTGGGAACGCGTGCGACAGCTTCACCAGGCGTTCGAAGTCGTCCATCGTCGCCTCGCGCCTGACGTCTCCCTCACGGACGAACGGACAGCCGTACACCGAGGCGAAGGCCATCGCGTCGCCGCCGATCTCGAAGCTCTGCTCGGGATTGCGCGCCTGCACTTCGAAGCTCTCCGGGGCGAGGGCGACCTGTGCGAGCACGAACTCGGGGTCGAGGAACGCAATGTCCCCCTCCACCCGTTGGCCGGCCGCCCTCAACAACTCGAGCGCCTCGGGGTGGTCGAAGGAGACTCCGACGTCGGTGAGAATCCGCCGCCAGCCCCGCTCCAGCGTCGCGATCGCATCCGGGTCGAGGATCTCGAAGCGCGGCATCCCGTTCACAAACATGGTTAACCTTAACCACTAAATGAGCACCAACGAGAGATGAGGATCGATCGGCACGACGTGGTCGTGGTGGGCGGGGGGATCGCCGGGCTCGCCGCCGCGTGGCACCTGCGGGACCGGGACGTGATCGTGCTCGAATCCGCCGAGCGGATCGGGGGGCGTATCTCGTCGGAGCGGCGCGGCGAGGTCTGGCTGAACCTGGGCGCGCACGTCTTCGGCGGGACCGAATCGGCGACGGGGCGCCTGCTCGCGCAGACCGGCGTCCGTGCTGCTCAGATCGAGGGCCGTCTCGCAGCCGTCGCGCTCGGCGACCGTGTGGTTGCAAGCGGTGCCGTCGAGACCTACCCGTTCCGGCTGGCGCTGCCCCTTCGCTCCCGGGCAGCACTCGTGCGGGCAGGCGTGAAGCTACGCCTGGGCGTGCGTCGCTACGCCACGGTCGCAGCCCCGCGACCCGGCGAGCCGGTGGCGGTGCGGCAGCAGCGCTTGCTCGACTTCCTCGACGACCTCTCGTTCAGCGACTTCATCGGTGAGTTGCCGGCCGACGTGGACGCGATCTTCCGGGCAACGCTCAACCGGTCCTCGGGCGAGCCGGAAGAGCTTGCGGCCGGTTACGGGATCGGGTACTTCCACCTCGTCTGGAATCGCAGCGACGGCCTCTCGTACAGCATCCTCGGCGGGCCGAGCACGCTGATCGAGGCGCTCGCGACAGGCAGCGAAGGCCGGATCCTCACCGGCGCGAGGGCGACATCCGTCGTCCGGTCGGACGGAGGCGTCGTCGTCCGTTACCAGCGCCAGGGCGCCGAGCACGAGGTACGTGCGCGGAGCGCCTGCATCGCAACGCCCGCGTTCGTCACCCGCTCGATCGTGCAGGATCTCCCCGTCGAGGTGGCCGACGCGCTCGGTGCGATTCGCTATGGGCCCTACGTCGTCGGCGCGCTCCTGACGAACGAGACGCAGCCGATGCCGTGGGACCGGCTCTACGCCCTGGCCACGCCGGGGCGGTCGTTCGGCATGCTCTTCAACACCGCGAACGTGCTGCGAGCTCCCGCCGCCGGGAGCAGGACGCCCGGCGGGAGCCTCATGGTGTACGCGGCGGCGGGCGCGGCGCGTGCGCTCGCCGCCGTCGATGACGCCGAGGTGCGGGCGCGCTTCCTCGCCGATCTCACAAACCTCTACCCGGTGGCCGAGACGTTGGTCTCCGAGGTCGTGATCCAGCGTTGGGATCGCGGGCTTCCGTACGCTCACGTCGGCCGAGCGCGATTGCAGCACGGGCTGACGCGGTCGCTTGCGCCGGTTCACCTTGCCGGCGACTACCTCGGAACCTGGTACACGGAGACGGCGTGCCAGACGGCTGAAGCCGCAGCCCGCGCCGTCCGAGCCGACCTCGCGGACTGAGCGCGACGATCATCGCGCCGCTCAGGCGCGCTCGAGCACCACGACCGGGATCCGCCGGTCGGTCTTCTCCGCGTAGGCGTCGTAGTCGGGCCACTGCTCCGCCGCGAGCTTCCAGAGCCGGTCGCGCTCCTCCCCCTCCGCCGTGCGTGCGCGTGCCGGGAAGACGTCGTCCCACACCTGCACCTCGACGGCGGGATCCCGCTCGAGGTTGCGGTACCACCCCGGGTGCTCGGGAGCGCCACCCTTCGAGGCGACGATCAGGTAGCGGTCACCGTCGGCCTCATAGATCAACGGCGTCGTGCGTGGCTTACCGCTCGACCTGCCCTTGGTCGTGAGGAGCAGGATCTTCGAGCCCTTCTTCCAGTCATGCCCGACCTCACCGCCGGTCTCGCGATACCGCTGGACGTGCGCGTCGCCGTACAGGCTCTCCGCCTCGCTCATTCGAATGCTCCCTCCACGAGTAACAGGGTCGATGGTTCGAGAGAACGCGTCTCGTGCCATTCTCCTTCCTGCCACTCGGCGGAGTCCCCCACACCAAGCTGCGCGCGCTCGTCCCGCGTCGCGACCTCGACCCGGCCGCTGAGGACGACGAGCAGTTGCCTCGATGCGGCGTCGTGGCCGCCGATCACGCCGTCGAGCTCCGCCCGCGACACCTGCACCTCGCCACGCGCGATCCGCGCATGGCCGAAGCCACGCGAGCCGAAATGCTCGATCGCGCGGACCGGCAACGGCTCGCGGATCCTCAAGCGACGACTTCTGCCGCCGAGCGGAACATCCGCGCGAACCGCGGGACCGTGTGGAGACTGTCGACCTGAGCGCAGAACTCGATGTCGGCTTCCAGGCCGGATGGGCCGTAGGTGCGGGCGGTCAGCCCTGCGAGCGCGCTCGGCCAGGCCCGAGCGACGACCTCTGCAGCGATCGCGGCGTCGCTGCGCTCGCCCTCGAGCTGCGCGACGATGCGGCCCGCGCAGTACGCATCGTCCAGCGCGAATGCGCCCTTGAAACCGGAGCAGACGATCGCGACATCACCTCCGGCCCCGTGCGCCGCGCCAACGACCGACGAGAGGTTGAGCAGCGATCCCAGCAGCACCACCTCGCAGCTCGCAGCCGCGGTCAGGATCGTGCGCGTGCCGTTCGTCGTCGTCAGGATCAGCGTCTTCGCCTTCGGCTCCTGCGCGAACTCGCGGGGCGATGCCCCCAGATCGAAGCCCTCGATCACCACACCGTTGCGCTCGCCGCCGACGACGGCCTCGTCGCCGAGCTCGGCCCGAAGCGCCCGGGCCTCGTCGATCTCGGCGCAGCACAGCACCCGTTCGTAGCCCGAGGCGAGCGCCTGGGCGATCGACGACGTCGCTCGAACGACGTCGACGACGATGCCGACGCGGGCCGATACTTGGTCGTCCGGGGTGAACGCGACATGGACCTGCACGCCGATACGCTAACCGCGTGGACGCACCGCGCTATTGCTATCGACATCCCGACCGTGAGACCGGCCTCGCCTGCTCGGAATGCGGACGCCCGATCTGTTACGAGTGCATGACGCCCGCGCCGGTCGGTCTGCGCTGCCCGGAGCATTCCGGCAAGGCCCAGGGCGTGCAGAAGGTGACGCGCGGAGTCGGACGGGCCGTCACCGGGGTCGGCGCCGGACGGGTGAACGCGGTGACGATGGCGTTGATCGCGATCAACATCGCCGTCTACGTCGCCGAGCTCGCTGCCGGTGGGACGATCAGCGGCACCGGTAACTGGATCTTCAACCACGGCGCACTGTTCGCGTCGGGCGCGTACGTGCCAGGCGGAATCGGGACGCTGCCGTCGCACGCCTCCGCGCCTGGTTTTCAGCTCGTCGGCGTCGCGCACGGCGAGTGGTGGCGCATGATCACCGCAGCGTTCCTGCACTACGGGCCGTTCCACCTCGCAATCAACATGTACTCGCTCTTCTACGCAGGCACCCTGCTCGAGCACGTGATCGGGCGTTGGCGGTTTGCGCTTCTCTATCTCGGTTCCGGCGTCGCCGGCTCGGCCGGCGCGATCTGGCTGAGTCCGAACAGCGTGACGGTCGGAGCCTCGGGCGCCATCTTCGGGATCCTGGGTGCGCTCTTCGTCCTCGAGCGGCGCCGTCACATCTCGACCGGCGGCCAGGTGGCGGGACTGATCGTGCTGAACCTCGTCTTCACGTTCGTGCTCTCGAGCTTCATCTCCGTGGGCGGCCACGTAGGTGGCCTGATCGGCGGAGTCGCTCTCATGTGGCTTCTGCTGCAGACGAGACGCTCGGCTCCGCTCAGCATCGCGGCAACTGCCGCTGTCGTCGTCGCGGCTGTCGCGCTCGCGTACTCGAAGACGCGCGGCTATTCATGAGGCGGTAGCCACGCCGTACTCCCCCGTGCCTCTGAACTGGGAGCGTCTCGAGCCCGCGGAGGCGCTGGCGCGGTCGCGTGCGTTCCTCGAGACCATGCGTGCGCGGCGCTCCGTGCGTGCCTTCTCGAGCAAGGCCGTGCCGCGCGAGCTGATCGACAACGCGCTCGAGGTTGCAGGGACGGCCCCGTCGGGCGCCCATCAGCAGCCGTGGACGTTCGCCGTGATCACCGACCCTCAGCTGAAGGCGAAGCTACGCGAGGCGGCCGAGACAGAGGAGCGCGAGTTCTACGACCACCGCGCGACGGCAGAGTGGAAGAACGCGATCGAGCCGATCGGAACCGACTGGGTGAAGACGCACATCACCGATGCGCCGTACGTGATCGTGGTCTTCGAGCAGGCATGGCGCCCGGGCACGGACGGCGGGAAGCTGAAGCACTACTACGTTCGCGAGTCCGTCGGCATCGCTGTCGGCTATCTCCTCGCCGCCCTCCAGGTCAGCGGCCTCGTTGCTCTCACCCACACCCCGTCACCAATGAAGTTCCTCTCTGCCGTACTCGGGCGCCCGGAGAACGAGCGGCCTTTCATTCTCATCCCCGTCGGGTATCCCGCGGAGGATGCGGTCGTGCCCGACCTCGTTCGCAAGCCGCTCGAGGTGATCACAGCTCGCTATGAGCCGTCCGAGAGCAAGCTCGAACGATGACCCCTGAGGCCGCGCTCGAGCGCCTCCGCGAGATCTGCACAGCATTTCCCGAAGCCGAAGAGGCGGGCGGTGTCGGCAATCCGAGCTTCAAGGTGCGCGGCAGGATCTTTGCGATGCGCCATTCGTTGCACCGCGTCGGGCGGTGGTCTCTGTGGTGCAAGGCGCCTCCCGGCATGCAGGAGCTCGTCGTGGGTGGCGATCCGGTGCGGTTCTTCGTCCCGCCCTACGTCGGCTCGAAGGGCTGGATCGGCGCGTATCTCGACGTCACCGTGGACTGGGACGAGCTCGCCGAGCTGATCGATGAGAGCTATCGCATGACGGCGCCGAAGCGACTCGTGGCCGAACTCGACCGATGAGCAGCTCTCGTGCAGGCGAGCCGGGACGGGACGCGTCCGGTGTCGAATACGACGCACGAAACGGTGACGAATGTTTCGCGCCTCGCGGATCAACCGCCGGCTGCGACGTACGAGCCTGCGCCAGCTTCCTTCAGGGCGGCCTGGGCCGCCGCGAGGCGGGCGAGCGGCACCCGGAACGGCGAGCAGCTCACGTAGTCGAGGCCGAGCTCATGGCAGAACGCGACCGAGGTCGGATCGCCGCCGTGCTCACCACAGATGCCGAGCTTCAGATCCGGTGCGGCGCCCCTCCCCCGCTCGACGGCGATCCGCATCAGGTCGCCGACGCCGTCGACGTCGAGCACCTCGAACGGGTTGCCGTCGAGCACACCGTCCTCGAGGTAGCGGGTCAGGAACTTGCCCTCGGCGTCGTCGCGGGAGAACGCGAGCGTGGTCTGCGTCAGGTCGTTGGTGCCGAACGAGAAGAAGTCGGACACGAGCGCGATCTCGTCGGCGCGCAGGGCGGCGCGCGGCACCTCGATCATGGTGCCGACGAGATGCTCGACCTCTGGAGCTTCTTCGGCCCACACATGCTCCGTGAGCTCACGCAATCGCCGCAGCTCTTCGGCGAACGCGACGAGTGGATGCATCACCTCGACGAGCGGCACCGCGCCGGTTCGCACCTGCACGGCACGCGCGGCGCGCGCGATCGCGCGGATCTGCATCTCGTAGATCTCCGGGAACATCAAGCCAAGGCGGCAACCGCGCGTGCCGAGCATCGGATTGGACTCCTGCAGAGCCCGGATGCGCGCGCGCAGCTTGTCGGTCGTCGCCTGATCCTCGTCGGGCAAGAACTCGTGCAGCGGCGGGTCGAGGAGCCGGATCGTCACGGGCAGCCCGGCCATCGCCTCGAAGATCCCCTCGAAGTCGGCCTGTTGGAACGGCAGCAGCCGGTCGAGCGCCGAGCGCCGGCCCGACTCGGTGTCGGCGAGGATCATCTCCTGCATCACCGGCAACCGCTCGTCGCCGAAGAACATGTGCTCGGTCCGGCAGAGGCCGATCCCCTCGGCACCGAACTCACGCGCGCGAGCGGCGTCCTCGGGGTTGTCGGCGTTTGCACGCACCCTCAACCGGCGCAATGCGTCCGCCCACGCGAGGATCGTCTCGAAGTCATCGTTGATCTGCGGCGGCACGAGCGGCACCTCACCCACGAAGACGCGACCGGTGCCGCCGTCGATCGTGATCACATCGCCCTCGTGGAGCACCCGGCCGGCGATCGTTGCCGTGCCCTCGCCGAGTGTCAGATCGTCACAGCTTGCGACGCACGGCTTTCCCATTCCCCGCGCGACGACGGCTGCGTGAGACGTCATGCCGCCGTGCACGGTGAGAATCCCTTCCGCCGCGATCATCCCGTGGATATCGTCGGGAGTCGTCTCCCAGCGAACGAGGATCACCGGACCCGCCTTCGCCCGCTCGACCGCGGTGTCGGAGTCGAAGACGATGCCGCCGCTTGCCGCGCCCGGCGACGCGTTCAAGCCCTTTGCGGCAACCTCGAGGGAGGCCTTCGGGTCGATCATCGGATGAAGCAGCTGGTCGAGCTGGGCCGGGTCGATCCGGCCGACGGCGTCCTCTCGGCCGATCAGGCCCTCCTCGACCATCGAGACTGCCGCCTTCAGCGCCGCCGGTGCCGTGCGCTTGGCAGCGCGTGTCTGCAGGAGGTACAGCTGCTCGTCCTCGACGGTGAACTCGATGTCCTGCATGTCGCGGTAGTGCTCCTCGAGCCGGCGCATGGTGTCCACGAACTGATCGAAGGCTTTCGGCAAGGTCGCCCGCATCGCCTCGATCGGCTGTGGTGTGCGGATGCCGGCAACGACGTCCTCGCCCTGTGCGTTCGCGAGGAACTCGCCGTACAGCCCCGCCTCGCCGGTCGACGGATCACGGGTGAATGCCACACCGGTACCGGACCGGTCACCTTTGTTGCCGAACACCATCTGCACGACGTTCACGGCGGTGCCGAGATCGTCGGAGATGTCGTGCGCCCGCCGGTAGACCTGTGCCCGCGGGTTGTCCCACGATCTGAAGACCGCGCGGACCGCGCTCAGCAACTGATCGCGAGCACCGTTCGGAAACTCGGCGCCCGTCTCCTCGCGATAGATCGCCTTGAAGGTCTCGACGAGCCCTCGCAGGTCGTCCGCGGTCAGGTCGGTGTCCTGCTGCACAGACCGTGCGTGCTTCAGCGAGGCGAGCGCGCTCTCGAAGCGATGGCCGTCGATCCCCTCGACGACCTCCCCGAACATCTGGATCAACCGCCGGTAGGAGTCGAATGCGAAGCGCGGGTTCTCGGTCCGGGCGCCGAGACCTTCGGTCGCCTCGTCGTTCAGGCCGAGGTTCAGGATCGTGTCCATCATGCCCGGCATCGAGACCGCCGCGCCCGACCGGACGGAGACGAGCAGCGGATCATCGTCCGACCCGAACCGCTTGCCGGTGCGCTCCTCGAGCCGGCCGATGTGCTCCTCCACCTCCTCCTGGAGCCCGTCGGGCAGCTCTCCGCCGAGTGTCATCGCGGCCCGGCACGCGTCGGTCGTGATCGTGAACCCGGCCGGGACGGGAACCCCCATCTGTGTCATCTCGGCCAGCCCGATGCCCTTGCCGCCGAGAAGCTCGCGGCCGCCGGCCGTCTCCTCGTCGAAGTCGTACACGTAGCGGTTTCCCATCGTGGAGGCGGAATCTATCCCGCGCCGCGGAGAACGGGGCCGGGGAGCTATCTCCGAGCGGGAGGGCTAGGCCGGGCGCCGTCGGCGCGACCGGAACTCAGCAACCCAGGCGAGGGCACGCAGACCGAACCAGAAGGGTGTGAAGAGCCCGTAGAAGAGAACGAGCGCGCCGCCGAGGGCCGTGTACCAGACACCCCAGCGCCAGAGCGGGACCGGCGGCTTGGGCTTCATCCGGTGAGGTCGCCCGTGGACTGGGTGGGCTGGGGGTCGCGAGGCAAGGACGCAGGGTTTGTCGAGAGTGGTTCTCTCGATGAACCCGAGGACGCAGGATCGCGGCGCCCAGCACGGCCAGGCGACCTGGCGTTCCTGGCCGGGTGGAACCCACCCGTCACGTGGCTGCCCGGGCCTGTGCGTCGGCTCGCCGCCGTTCGACGAGCCGGATGATGCGGTGCGAGATCTCCTCGATCGAGAGCTCGCTGACCTCGAGCACGGGGCAGCCGAGGCGCCGGTGCACCTGCCCTGCGTACTCGAGCTCGTCGTAGATCTCCACCAGGCTCGCGTAGGAGCGGTCGCCGCGCATCCAGCGGATCCGCTCGCCACGGATCTCCGAGAGACGCTGAGCGTCGATCGTGAGGCCCACCACTTTCGACTGGTCGATCTCGTAGAGCTCTGCTGGCGGCTCGATGCCCTTCACGAGCGGCACGTTCGCCGTCTTGTACCCGAGGTAGCCGAGGTAGATCGAGAGCGGCGTCTTCGAGGTGCGCGACACGCCGACGAGGACGATGTCAGCCTCACCGAGACCCGACCCAACGCCGTCGTCGAACTTGACCGCGAACTCGATCGCGGACATCCGCCGGAAGTACGCGTCGTTCAGCGGCGGGCGAGCACGCGGTTTCATCTTGGCCGCCTGACCCGACACCCTCGCGACCGCGTCGATCGGCTGCCCGAGCAGATCGCAGTAGTGGAGTCTCGCGCGCCGGCAGAGCGTGCGCATGCCCTCGCGCAACTCGGGCTCGACGAGTGTGTAGACGACGACGGCAGGACGGCCCTTCATGCGATCGACCGCGAGCTGAAGGTCAGCGATCGTCTCGACCGAGGGATGCCTGATCTCCAGGAACTCCTGGTCGGGGAACTGCGCCTCGAGCGCCTGGACGAGCCGGGCTGCCGTCTCGCCGGTGGAATCGGAGATCACGTGGAGCTCGACGAGATTCACGCGCGCAGCGTACTTCTCGGCGCCTTCGCATCGGACCGTGACGCCATCCTTAGGCGGCGCTCAGCCTTTCGCGTCACTGTGTGCGCACGTGAAGCGCTTCGCCGCCGTTTTTCTGCTCGCCCTCGCGTTGCCCGCGTCTGCTCTCGCCTGGGGTGGCGTGTATCCCGCCGGGGACACGTTGGGATCCTCGATCCGGATCGACGTCTCCGACGCCTACCCGGTCGACGAAACGCTTCCGCAGACATGGGCGACCTACCTCGGGACGCTCGTACACGGCTCCGAGCTCTCCAAGCTGACGCTTCACCTTGCACCGCTCTCCGAGGTGCAGGCCGAATGCGGCGCCTCGGCGCTCGCCTGCTACGACCCGCAGTCGCAGACCATCCTCGCCTCGCCGGACGACACGCTCGACCAACCGCCGGCACAGGAGGTCGTGGCACACGAGTTCGGCCACCACGTCGCGAACAATCGTCTCGACACACCGTTTTCCGCCGAGGACTACGGGACGAAGCGCTGGGCCTCCTACGAGAACATCTGCGCAAGGAGTGTGAAAGGTGAGCTCTCGCCGGGGAACGAAGGAGCCTCGTACGCCGAGAACCCGGGCGAGGCATTCGCCGAGAGCTACCGCGTGCTCTACCTGACCAAGGAGGGGGATACGGCGATCGGCTGGGACATCGTCGACCGGTCGCTCTATCCCGACACGAGGGCGCTGTCGCTGCTCGAGCAAGACGTCGTCGATCCGTGGGACGGCCCGACGCTCACCCATGTGTCGGGAGCATTCGGCGCCGGTGCCGCGCGCACGATCGGCGTGACCACGACCCTCGACGGCTCGTTCGTGGCCCACCTCCACGCACCCACGAAGGCACGATTCCGTCTCTCGCTCTGGAGCGGCTCGAAGCTCGTGACGCGCGGCGCGGCGACCGTGCGCTACGAGATCTGCGGACAGCGCGCGCTGACGCTGAAGGTCGAACGGCTCTCCGGCCGCGGCTCGTTCACGGTCGACATCTCCAAGCCGTAGTACGTTCCCCGCATGGGGATCGCACATTGGGACGACGTCGAGCAGCACCATGTCGCCAAGGGGGAAATGGACGCGATCCTCCAGCGGCTCGGCGACGCGGCGGGAACGAAGGGAGTCGGTCTGAATCGAATCCGCGTCGCGCCGGGGAGACTTCCGACACCGCCGCACTCACACAGCGCGTCGGAGGAGGTCTACTTCATCCTCGGCGGGTCCGGGCTCGCGTGGCAGGACGACGAGGTGCACGAGGTGCGTCCCGGTGACTGCGTCATCCATCGCGCGAACGAGCTGGAGCACACGTTTATCGCCGGGCCTGACGGGCTCGATTTCCTCGTCTTCGGCACGCGCCATCCGACCGAGTTCGGCTGGCTGCCGCGTTCGAACGCCGTCCGGATCGGCTGGCCGTGGATCGAGGGACGCACCGACGATCCGTGGAACATCGAGGCTGAGCAACCGCCGCTCGCCTACGGCGACCCGGCACCGAGGCCGCCGAACATCATGAACGTCGACGAGGTCGAGGTCGAGCAGGGGGAGACGGCGAGAACGGCCCCGCTCGCGACCCACGATCGCTCCGAGCTCGCCGGCTTCCACTGGGAGCGGCTCGATCCGGGCGCCCGCGGCGCCGTGCCGCATTGCCACTCGGAGGAGGAAGAGATCTTCGTCATCCTCGAGGGCGATGGAACCCTCCACCTTTGGCCCTCGCCGGTTGCCAAAGCCCGTGGCCTGCCACACGAGGAGATCGCGGTGCGAGCCGGCCACGTGATCGCTCGCCCTCCTGCAACGAGAGTGAGCCACTGGTTTCGCGCCGGCTCTGACGGGCTGACGATGCTCATCTACGGCACCCGATGCGCCAACGACATGTGCTGGTACCCACGCTCGAACAAGATCTTCTGGCGCGGCCTCGGCGTGATCGGCCGGATCGAGTCGCTCGCCTACGACGACGGTGAGCCGTCGGACTAACGCTTGACCGGCGCGGCGCGGCGCGCTCGCCGCTGCTCGTCACGCCGGCGAGCTCGTCGCTCTGCCGGTGAGGATCGGGGCGGCCAGTGAGCCTGCCGGCAGCTTCTGGGCAGGGGACGCCGGCCCAGGCGGGCGAGCTGTATTCACCGCGTTATTCGCTTATCTAGGAGGAGCTTCTGCGGGAAAATTGGGTCACGATGCCCGGCCGCGCGAGCGCGCGCATGTCAAGAGGTCTTGTGGGCGCTCCACGGGCCACCGCCTCCTGGGGTGTGATAGGTGCCTGACATCGACTTGCCCGACACCGAGCCCGAGTAGGTGATCGCTGCAGAGCCGACCGTTCCAAAGCGGATGGCGCTGCCCCGCACGGTGCCATTGAGGCTGACTTTGGAACGTTGGGTCGAGAGCTTGATCGTTCCACTCAACTTCGATCCCGACTGCGTCCAGTGAAGGGTGAACGTACCGTGGTAGGCGCCGCTGTACTTCCCCGACCATGTGCCGGAGAGCGGGCCGCTGGCAGCGCGTAGTTCTGCCCCGAGGGCGGGTTGTCCGACCAAGACCGCAACGGCGATGGCACCGGTCACGATCGCTGCGGTCAGCCGGATGCGACTCGCGGGCGGAAGGTTCCTACCGCCCCGACCTCGCCTGTCACTCTTGCGCATGGGATCTCCCTTCCAACGTCAGGTGTTCATTCGGCTACACCGACTCTAACCGCGCAACGGATGAGAGTGAAGACCCTCGCCCCAAGCGACATCGTCGTCACCGCGAGCACGAAGAAGGGCAGGGCGCCAAACATCAGGTCAACGGTGACGCTGCCGAAACGCCGGGGCGGTGATCGGCGGATAGCCACCGCCGACGATTCGCACCGGCGGAATCTTCGACCGCCAGTCGCAGCCCAGCGCCAAACTGATACCGGTCGCCGCAATCATCATCGAAGCCGCACCGCGACCAAACCACCCGACAGGCGAGTTCGGCAGTCGGAGTTTCCTCCGTCCAACGTTACGTCTGAGAGGGGGGTGAAAGTCTGCTTGTCTGTCGCCAAGCGGCACCCGCGGCTCGCTGACCGGCGTAGCGGGGTCATCCCGAAAACACCGGCGCAGCCGTTGGTTCGGCTTCGGCGCTAGCATTCGCGCGGCTCGGTGAGAGTCCGCGACCTCAACTGGATGCAGCTCGAGGCCTACCTGCGCGGAGACGACCGGATCGTGCTCCCCGTCGGCTCGACCGAGCAGCATGCGTACCTCTCTCTCGAGACCGACAACATCCTTGCCGAGCGTGCGTCGGTCGAGGCTGCCCAGCCGCTGGGGGTCCCGGTGCTGCCGGTGCTGCCATACGGGGTGAACGGCTTTACCGCCTACCCCGGCAGTCCCACGCTCCGGGCGTCCACGCTGGTCGAACTCCTCTCGGACGTCGTCAATTCGCTGGTCGGCCAGGGGTTCGCGCGGATCTTCGTTGTGAACGGTCACGGCGGAAACACCGAGGCGGGCAGGGCGTGGACACAACGCCAACCGGGCACGGCAGTTGTCTGGCATGAGCTTTGGGAAGGACAACCGGACGAGATTGCGGCCGCAATCGACCCCGAGTACGACCATGCGTCGTGGTCGGAGAACTTCCCCTGGACACGGCTTCCGGGAGTCAAGATCCCCGCACAGCGCAAGCCGCCGGTCGTGTGGCCCGAGAACGGAACTCCGAAGGCGTGGAGGGAAGCTCTCGGCGACGGCTCGTTCGGCGGCCTCTACCAACGGTCATCGGAAGACGAAAGCCGGCTCTGGAAGGCCGCGGTGCAGACAATCCGTAACCGTCTCGAAGCCTGGGAGGTATAGGGGAAGCGGCTACACCGCTCCCAGGTCACTCGTGCACGCTGGCCCAACGCACCGCACCGGTGTGTCACACCGGGGAGTCGCCACAGGACCAGGTATCTGGTCCACGAAGCTCGTGGCGGCACGTTCGAGACGGTGTCACACCTGGAGCCGTCCAGATAACGACCCTTGAGATCGCCCAGATGAACGTCTCGCTGAGGCAGCTCGAAGACCGGGATCTCGACACCATGCGTTAGTCGTCGTAGGCCGGCGTGTCAATCGCGCGCGCCCCGCATACCTTCGGGATGCAACCCCCAGCCCACCGACCTTCGTGCTGTCGCTGCATCCACTCCTCCCGGATCGAAACACCATATCGGCAAGAAATCTTCGTCTGACCTCAGGCCGGAGTCGCCGGCAAGCCTGCCGCAGACAGATCGGCACGCTCGGCGGGCGTCACCTCGTACGGAGCGCCAGCCTCGGCGCCGATCACGAGCACGACGGTGTTGTCCGACACCGCGACGGCGGACCGGATCGTTCTCACGTCGAGGACGCTGACAAAGCTGCCCGCCGGTGCGTCAACGTCCTGACCGTCCACCCGAAAACGCGCGTGTCCCGTGTGGACGAAGTACAGCTCCTGGTGCTGCTCGTCGGTGGGATCCGCGTGGTCGTGCTCGCCGATGAGGCGATCGCCGGTATTCCGAGCGGTGTAGGCGTTGACACCGAATGCGGTGATCCCGAAGTGATTGCGGACCGGCGTCCACTTCGCATCGGTATGAGAAACGTTCGCGGCTGGGATGCCGGTCAACGAGCCGTGAGAAGTGGACACGGAGGCAATTCTAGTAGCCACGCTGACACCTGCACTCGGGCCCATCCCGGCCGCTCCGGGTGGTCTGCAGATCCCGCGCGATAGGCGGCTCTCGGTCTCAGGCGTCCTTGTCACCTCGTAGCACCCGCCTATCTCGAGACGCCTTTCCCCGCGTCATCGATCGCCGCTTCGGCTTGGTCGCCCGCGAGGGCAATCCCGACGAGTCCCCGCAGCCATGGATTGCTACGTCATCTCTCAACGCTCGGGGCCGCGGCCCCGAGGTTCCTGCGTCAGTTGGCTCGAATGCGACGGGCCTGCTGTCCCTCGACGAGGCCCGCATCCCGCGGGTGGAGGTCTCACGGCACCACCGTGCGCATCACGCAGTTCCTCTTGCCCTTGGGCCGCACATAGCTGAAGCCGGCCCGCTCGTACAGGGACCGGGTGCTGTTGTAGAGGACGGACACCTTTCGGCCGCCGGTGTCGTGCGGGTATCCCTCCACAACGCCGCCGCCGGCCTGCGCGATCAGATCGACGGCACCACGAAGGGCGGCCGCCGTCACTCCTTTGCGCCGGTGCTTCTTGTCCACGAAGATGCAGGTGATCCGGTAGTCGGGCTGCCGGTCGAGAGCGGCCTCGTACTCCTTACGGTGGTGGATGTTCGGCAGTTCCTCCGGGGTGCCGTACTGGCACCATGCCACTGCCTCATCACCGTCGAACACCAGCGCAGCGTGTGCGCGGCCCTCCTTGACGAGCCGCTCCTTGAGGGCGCGGTTGCCCTCGGCGGTGAACGTCTTCTCGGCATGGAAGGTGTGGAACCAGGTGCACCAACAGCCACCGAACACACCGTTGTGCCGCTCGACGAGCCGTGCGTATGCGTCCCAGGTATTCGCATCGAGCGGCTTGACCACGTAGTCCGTCATGAGTTCTCCTTGGCTCTCGTGCCGGCAGCGTAACGCGGTACTTCGCCAGCGGTCGACCGCAAGCGCACCCGTTTGGTCGAAACGAGTCCCGACCCGGCTTCGGCTAGGTTCAGTGCGTGGCGGAGCAACTGGAGCGATTCGAAGGCGAGGCGACGATCGAGAAGGTCGCCGCGCTCTGCCGGCGCCGTGGCTTCGTCTTCCCGACATCCGACATCTACGGTGGGCTCGGCTCCTCGTTCGACTTCGGCCACTACGGAGTGCTGCTCTCGCAGAACATCAAAGGCGAGTGGCAGCGCTCGATGATTCAGGAGCGTGACGACATGGTCGCGATCGACTCGGCCGTGATCCTCAATCCGCAAGTGTGGGTGGCCTCGGGTCATGTCGGCGGTTTCTCCGACCCGATGATCGACTGCCGGACGTGCAAGCTCCGGTACCGCGCCGACCACATCGGCCAGGGCGCCTGCGGGAAGCGACCCTCGAAGCATCCCGGCGAGTACGGCGAGTGCGACCTGACGGAGCCGCGCGACTTCAACCTGATGTTCGAGACGCACGTCGGCGCGGTGCGCGAAGACGCGAGCGTCGCCTACCTGCGGCCCGAGACCGCGCAAGGGATCTTCGTCAACTTCAAGCACGTCACGTCGTCGCTGCGCGTCAAGCCGCCGTTCGGGATCGCGCAGATCGGCAAGAGCTTCCGCAACGAAATCACGCCGGGGAACTTCCTCTTCCGCGTGCGTGAGTTCGAGCAGATGGAGATGGAGTTCTTCGTACCCCCCGACGATGCCCCGGAATGGCACGCGTACTGGATCGGACAGCGAGTCGACTGGCATCTCGGGCTCGGTGTGCGCCCCTCACACCTGCGGGTGCGCGCGCACGACGCCGACGAGCTGTCGCACTACTCGAGCGCCACGTCGGACATCGAATACCTCTTCCCGATCGGCTGGCAAGAGCTCGAAGGCGTCGCGAACCGCGGGGACTACGATCTGCGCCAGCACAGCGAAGCGTCCGGCACGAAGCTCGAGTGGATCGGGCATGAGGAGCGATACGTGCCCTACGTGATCGAGCCCGCGCTCGGCGTCGGGCGCGCGTTCCTCACCTTCCTGTGCGATGCCTATGACGAAGAGATCGTGGCCGAGCGGCCGCGCACGCTGCTCCGACTGCACCCTCGCCTCGCCCCGGTAAAGGCAGCCGTGCTGCCACTCGTCGGCAAGGACTCCGCGATGGTCGAGAAAGCACGCAGGCTGTACGAAGATCTACGCCGCTCGATGTCAGCCGAGTACGACGACGGCGCTGCGATCGGGAAGCGCTATCGCCGCCAGGACGAGATCGGGACGCCCTGGGCACTCACGATCGACGAGCAAACGAGCGCCGACGGCACGGTCACTGTTCGCGACCGCGACACGCTCGAGCAGGAGCGCGTTCCGCTCGAGGGCGTAAAGCGCCTGCTGCTCGACCGGCTCGACGCGCCGTGGCACCCGCGACCGTGACGTGAGCTGGAGCGCGCACCAGGTCTCTTCGGATGCGCTGCGGGGCAACCCGCTCGGGGATCCGCACGACCGGCCGCTCCATGTCTGGTGCCCGGACGACCGCTCGCGTCGTTATCCGTCGGTCTACGTGATCCAGGGCATGACCGGGATGGCCGACGCGTGGTTCAACGTCGAGCCCTGGAGCGTTTCCTACCCCGATCGGATCGCTGCGCTCGAGCCACAGGCCGTCGTAACCCTCGTCGACGCGTTCACCGCGGTCGGCGGCTCCCAATTCGTCGACTCGCCCGCGATAGGCAACTACCACACCTACCTCTGCGAGGAGATCGTGCCGTTCGTCGATGCGAACTATCCGACGCTCGACGGGGCGAACCACCGCGGCATCCAGGGCAAGTCGTCCGGCGGCTACGGCTCGATGATCACGCCGCTTCTGCGACCCGACCTCTTCGGCGGCCTCGCGACCCATGCCGGTGACTCTCTCTTCGAGGTGTGTTACGGCCGCGACTTCGCACCCGCTGCGCGGGCGTTACGCACGTCGTACGGCGGCTCGTACGACGCCTTCTGGTCGAACTTCCGCTCGGGCCGTCCCGTGCTGTCGTCGCCGCAGGACGAGCTACTCGTCAACACCTACGCCATGGCCGCCGCCTACTCACCGCGCGACGACGGAACCGTCGAGCTCCCGTTCGATATCGAAACCGGCGAGCGAATCGATGCGGTCTGGCGGCGGTGGTTGGGCTTCGATCCCGTGCTCCTTGCTCGTGAGAAGAGCCACGCCGCGACGCTGCGCGACATGCGCGCCGTCTGGATCGACGCGGGACGCAACGACGAATACCATCTCGACCTCGGTGCGACCGCGTTCCAGCACGAGGTCGCCGCAGCGGGGACACCGGCCGGCCGAGTGCACTTCGAGCTCTTTCCCGGCGGGCACCGCGATCTCACGTGGCGCTATCCGCTTTCGCTCGCCTGGCTCGTCGATCGCCTTTCCATCAACTTGTAATCCGGATCGCCGAAGCCGAACTTGCGATACAGCGGGTGCTTGTCCGTGGTGTGCAGGATCCAGCGCAGGTGACCGAACGGCCCGTTCTCGATCATCTCTCGCACGAGCTCCTCGCCGAGGCCGCGACCGCGATGCTCCTCGCGCACGTACACGTCCGCGAGGTAGACGAACGACGACCCGTCCGAGGCGGCACGGCAGAATCCCACCTGCCGACCGTCCTTGTAGAGGCCCACGACCCGTGCTGCGCCTCGCACGAGGCCGTCCTGCGTCTCGCGCGCTCGACCCTTCGCCCAGTACGAGATCTCCGAGAGGAAACGGTGAACCTCGGTCAGGTCGATCCGGCTCTTGTCATCGTCCAGCTCGTAGCCGTCGCCAAGGTCGCGCGCCATCAGCTGAGGAGTCGCTCGCGCGCGATCAGCCCGTCCTCGAGGAGATAGACCGCGATGTGATGCTCGGGCGCGCCGCGACCGTCGACACGCTCGGCCTGGACGACGAACGGCCCCGCAATGGTGCGTGAAAGAACCTCCACCCGGAGATCGGGCGACGCGTCGAGCATAGGCCCATAGCGCTCACGCAACTCCTCGTGCCCGCGGGCCACGACCCGGTCATAGCCGTCCTCGATCGTCGCGTCGGCCGCATAGCACGAGACGAACCCCTCGAGGTCACGGTGATTCAACGCAACGAGAACGCGGTCGATCACGTCGTTCACGCGGAGGCCGTGCGGAGCCTGAAACCGCCGTGCTCCTCGTACGAGGTCGAGACGACTGCGAGGGCGTCGCGGCGTGCTCGTTCCGAGAGACCGGCCGGCGTCGCGGCCGCGAGCGGAGTCGAGAGCAGCCGCTCGACCCCGGCGAGCCCCTCCGTAGAGAGCCGAACCGCGCCCACTGCGTGCGCAGGGCACACGGCGCCTCCGGCACGCGGCGAGAAGGCAGGCAAGTTCCCGGTGGCGCCGCACTCGACGCAACTCGTGAGGTGCGGAAGGTAGCCGGAGAGCCACAGGAGCTTCAATTGGAACGACAATCCGAGCGCGTCGAGCGCCGGACGAGTGTCGGCCGGCGGCGTTACGTCGAGCAGATCGAGGAAGCGCGCAAGCGCACCGAACGCGCGCTCGTTCGGATCGGGCTCGCCATAGAGCCGCAGCATCGCTTCCGCCCCGATCATGCCGACGTTCAAGCGGTAGTTGTCCTCGCGGCTCGCGCGATGGGAGTGCAGGAGCTCGACGCCGGTGATCGTCTGCAGCTCCCCCGCTCCCTCGTGCAGCAGCAACTCGACGTGCGAGAGCGGCTCGAGACGCGCGCCGAAGCGCGACTTCGTCTTGCGGATACCCTTTGCGATCGCACCGAGACGGCCGCGGCGGGCGGTATAGAGGTGCAGGATCCGATCGGCCTCGGAAAACCGCATCGAACGCAGCACGATCGCCTCGGTCTTGTAAGTCTTCCCGGCCATTCGGGCCAGTGTAGAGACGAAGCCGGGGAACCTTTTCTCCTCGTTCTGCGTTCTAGGAGTGATGGCTTCGATCACGATGTACACGACGCGGTGGTGCGGATACTGCGTGCGGGCAAAGGCGCTCCTCGACGGCCGCGGCCTGCCGTATGAGGAGGTTCACCTCGACGACGTCAGCGGCTTTCGTGCGACGCTGCACGACCTCACCGGCGGCTGGACGGTCCCACAGATCCTGATTGGCGACCGCCCGATCGGTGGCTACACGGAGCTCTGGCGCCTCGACCGCGAGGGCCGGCTCGACGACTTGCTTGCCGCGGCGTAGCCACCGTCTCGGTAGACCTGACAGCTCGGGCAGTACCACGTTCCGCGCCCGGCGACGCGGATCTTGTCGATCGGAGTCCCACAGCGCGGACAAGGGTCTCCGGCGCGTCCATAGACGTTGAACCGGTCCTGTTCCGAGCCCGCCGAGCCGTCGGGCAATCGATAGTCGCGTAGCGTCGAGCCCTGATGGCGGATGCCGGCGTTGAGGGCCGCGCGAACGGCGCCGTGCACGGCTTTCACCTCGTCCGGGCCCAAGTTCGATGCCGGCGTGAGCGGATGGACGCGCGCGCGCCAGAGGGCCTCGTCGGCGTAGATGTTCCCGACCCCGGCAACCGTGCGTTGATCGAGGAGCGCCGCTTTGACGGGCGCCCGCCGCCCGGCCAGGCGCGCCGTCAGATTGCCGGGGCGATACGAACGCGCCAGGGGCTCCGGCCCGACCTTAGCCTCGAGGTAGCCGTCGACGTCGGACGGCTCGAGGAGCAGCCACGTGCCGAAACGCCGTACATCGCGATAGGCGACGTCCGACCCGTCGTCTAGGTTGACAACGGCCCGACGATGGGGATCGTCCGGGAGCATTCCCGTCGTGGCGTGTCGCAGCGAACCCGTCATCCGGAGGTGAATCAGGAGAGCCCTTCCCGACTCGAACCGAACAATCAAATACTTGCCGCGACGAGCGAGCCGGGCGATGCGCTCACCTTCGAGCTCGCGCGCCGTCTCGGACGGGTCGTGCGGTCGCGTCAGCCTCGGATCCGCAATCTCGACGTGCTCGATGCGACGGCCTTCGAGGAGTGGTGCCAGGCGACGGCGGACGGTCTCGACCTCGGGCAGCTCGGGCACACCCGCACGGTACCCCTGCCGATCTACCCGAGGGTCTCGAGCAGCACCGGCCGCTCGGGCGGCGCGCGGTCCGCGACCACGTAGGCCGCCAGCACCTCGTCGAGGGCGGTGTCCGCTGCCTCGTCGGAGCGTGCGTGCACCTCGGCGAGCGGCTGGCCGGCCTCGACCCGGTCGCCCCGCTTCGCGTGGCAGGCGATGCCGACCGCATGGTCGACGGCGTCCTCCTTGGTGCGCCGGCCCGCGCCGAGGTGGACGGCGGCGTTGCCGATCGCGATCGCGCTCAACGACGCGACGTAGCCGGCTGCAGGCGCAGCGAGCTCGCGCACGACGGGCGCCTGCGGCAGCAGGTCGTCGTCGGCGGTGCCCCCTTGCGCCTCGATCCAGCGCCGCCACGCAGTCTCGGCGCTCCCGTCGGCGACCGCGAGCTCCGCACGGCGGCGCCCCTCTGCGACGTCGACGGCGAGGTCGGAGAGTGCAAGCAGCCGCGCGCAGGCATCGAGCACCAGCTCGGTGAAGTCCGGCGGGCCGTGGCCGCGCACGGTGTCGTGAGCTTCCCGCACCTCGAGCGCATTGCCGACGGCTGCGCCGAGGGGCTGATCCATGTCGGTGAGCAGGCACACGACCTCGCGACCCGCTTGCTCGCCGAGCGAGAGCATGGTCTCGGCGAGACGTCGAGCGTCCTCCAGCGTCCGCATGAACGCGCCGTTGCCCACCTTCACATCGAGGACGATCGCCTGAGCCCCACCGGCCAACTTCTTCGACATGATCGAGGCGGCGATCAGCGACAGCTGGTCGACGGTGGCCGTGACATCGCGGAGGGCGTAGAGCAGCTTGTCGGCGGGCACGAGATCGCCGGTCTGACCGATGATCGCGCAATCGACGTCGCGAACCTGCGCGACGAACTCAGCGAGCGACAACTCCGTCCGGTAGCCGGGGATCGACTCGAGCTTGTCGAGCGTCCCGCCGGTGTGCCCGAGCCCACGCCCGCTCATCTTCCCGAACGGGACGCCGCACGAGGCGACGATCGGCCCCACCGCGAGCGATGTCTTGTCCCCGACGCCCCCCGTCGAATGCTTGTCCACGACCTTCCGCCCGATGGCGGTGCTCATGTCGATCGTTTCGCCGCTCCGAATCATCGCGTCCGTGAGCACGTAGGTCTCGCGCGGAGAGAGCCCACGGAAGAACACTGCCATGCAGAACGCGGCCAACTGGTAGTCGGGCACCTCGCCGCGCGCATAGCCGAGGATCAGCTCGGCCAGGTCGTCATCCGCGAGTGTCTCGCCGTCGCGCTTGCGCCTGATCAGCTCGGCGGGACGGATCACGTGACCGCCACGAAGATCGACGTGCGGGC
The DNA here is from genome assembly GCA_038239825.1 of Gaiellales bacterium. GTDB lineage: Bacteria > Actinomycetota > Thermoleophilia > Gaiellales > Gaiellaceae > PALSA-600. The sequence continues at coordinate 12,530 of JBBSEJ010000019.1, read as the reverse complement.
GTGAATGAAGAACGGCAGCTCGACGTGTTCGGGCACCTCGGCCACGGGGACCTGCATCGAGTCCCTGTAGGCGACGAGCTTCGCGCGATCGCGGACGGTCACCGTCACGTCGGCGTCGCGTCGCGCGACATGCCGGAAGCGCGGCGAAAGAAGTTCGGCGCCGTTCTCGCGGTTGAAGGCCTCCTCCTGCCCCTTGGGATAGCGAAGCAGCGCGCGGAGCTCCGAGAGGTGCCGGAGCGAGTTCGTGACTGCGACGAGCGCCCCGCCGGGCACGAGCACACGCGCGATCTCCGCGAGCCCCCGCGGAATGTCCGGTAGGTGGTAGAGCATCCAGGCCGCGACGACGACGTCGAACGATGCGGCGCCGAACGGAAGCGCTTGCACGTCGCCGACCTGAGCGTGGAGACCACGGGCTCGTGCGAGGTCGACCATGCGCGGCGAGAGATCGAGAAACGACACCTGAGCCCCGAGCTCGTCGTACAGCCATTGCGCGAGCTCGCCCTCACCTCCGCCGACCTCGAGCACGCGTGCAGGGGCGAGCTCTCTCAAGGCTTCGCGAAGGACGTCGTGCGGCTGCCTTCCGTCCGTCTCCTCGTACAGAGCCTGGCGGGCGCGTAGGTTGTTCTCGCTCGCATACTGCGCGCGCACGCTCTCTCGATCGTCGAGGAGCGTCACGCTGCCTTTTCGGCGACGAAGATCGAGGTCGCGCGCCGCGCGAAGAACGGCTCGTCGACCGCGGCCGGAAGGTTGGCGAGAAACGGCGACATCGAGATCGATGCTCGAACGTATTCCTCGACGTCTGCGCGCCTCGGGAACTCCAGTCGACCGTCGACATCCTCGCGGCGAACGGTCGCGAACCGGCGACCGAGCAGCTCCTCGCCGCTCTCGCGAGAGAACGTGATCGTCGAGCGGCCGCTGCCGACGAGCTCACGTAACTCGGACAGATGAAGGATCGAGTTCGTCGCTGCTACGAGCCGGCCGCCCGGACGCAAGACACGCGCGACCTCGGCGAGCGCCCGATCGAGACCGGGCACGTGGTAGAGCATCCACGCCGCAACCACGACGTCGAACGAGCCGTCGGCGAACGGAAGACGCTGAACATCGGCCCGGGACGCCACGAGCCCGCGTTCACGGGCGAGCCGCACCATGTGTGGCGACAGATCCGTCGCGACGAGCACAGACCCGGTCTCGCGGGCGATCCACTCGGCGAGCTCTCCCCAGCCGCAGCCGACCTCGAGTACATCTGCGGGCAGCGCCTCGACGACGGCGGCAACGAGCGATCTTCGAGCATCGACCCCGCTCCCGGCCCCCGTGTAGGCGGCTGCTCGGCGTCGGAGCCTCGTCTCGTCGGCGTACTCCTCGGCCACGAGCGCCGGGTCGTCCAGTCGCCTCATGGGCGGTCGACGATCGACGCGCCCGGGATGCTCTTCGGCGGGCGCCCGCCCAGCCAGGCGTTCACGGTCGCGCCAACGTCGGCGAACTCACCGTCCTCGTGAATCTTCCCTGCGGCGTTCTTACCCTCGACATAGGCGAGCAGCAGCGCATGCTCCCGGGAGTGGTCGGTGGACGGCGTCGTCGGATCGCAGCCGTGGTCCGAGGTCAGGATCAGCAGGTCATTCGGCCGGAGCGCGTCGAGGATGTCCGGGAGCCTGCGGTCGAAGTCCTGCAGGCAGCGGTGAAAGTTCACGGGATCGTTGCGATGCCCCCAGAGGGAGTCGGTCTCGACGAGGTTCGTGAAGACGAAGCCGTCGTCGATCGTCCGGAGCAGCTCCTCCGTCCGTTGGATGCCCTCGACATTCGACTTCGTCGGGAACTCCTCGTCGATGTCCTGATGCGCGAAGATGTCGCCGATCTTTCCGACGCCGTACACCTTGTGCCCCGCCTCGCGAATCGCGGAGAGGTAGTTCGGCCGCGCCGGCTCGAGGGAGAAGTCATGGCGGTTCGGTGTGCGCTCGTACGCGCCCGGGTCCCCGTCGAACGGTCGGGCGATCACACGACCGACCGCGTGCTTTCCCGTCAGGATCTCGCGGGCGACGCGGCAGGCCTCATAGAGCTCCTCGAGCGGGACCGTGTCCTCGTGGGCGGCGATCTGAAAGACCGAGTCGGCGCTCGTGTAGACGATCCACTTTCCGGTCGTCCGATGCTGCTCACCCAGCTCCTGAATGATCTCCGTCCCGCTCGCGGGCTTGTTGCCGATCACACCACGACCCGTTCGATTCATGAACGGATCGATCACATCGTCGGGAAAGCCGAACGGGTAGGTCGGCATGGCCTGCGGCGTGACGACGCCCATCAACTCCCAGTGGCCCGTCGTCGTGTCCTTCCCCTTCGACCGTTCGCGCAGCCGGCCCGCCACCGCCGGCGCACCGGGCTGCGGAGCGCAGCCCTCGAGCGGCTCGACGTTCCCGAAGCCCAGCGCTTCCAACGTCGGCAGGTCGAGGCCGCCGACAGCACGGGCGACGTTCGCCAGGGTGTTCGAACCCTTGTCTCCGAACTCGGCGGCATCGGGCAACTCGCCCGCACCGACGGCGTCCAACACGATGACGCACGCCCGGGGCACGCGGCTATCCTACTTCCGTGGCAACCGTACTCGGGCTCATCGGAATCGCCGTCTTCATCGTGTGCGTGATCGCACTTGCAGCGGGCATCACCTGGCTCGTCGTCCGCATCAGCCCCTCGCCCGACAAGAAGAAGAAGCCCGCAGCGACCGAGTCCTAGCGCGCCGACGAGAGGGGCAGCACGGCGTCGAGCGGCGTGAAGGCGATGCCGTGGGCCTCGGCAACTGCTTCGTACGTGAGCTTGCCGCCCATCACGTTCACGCCTTTCGCAAGCGCAGGATCGGCGGCGACGGCGGCGCGCAGGCCGTTGTTCGCGATCGCCTCGACGTAGGGAAGCGTCGCGTTCGTCAGCGCCTTCGTCGAGGTGATCGGCACCGCACCGGGCATGTTCGCGACGCAGTAGTGCGTCACCCCGTCGACGACATACACCGGGTCGGCGTGGGTCGTCGCGTGAGAGGTCTCGAAACATCCTCCCTGGTCGATCGCGACGTCGACGACCACCGCCCCCTTTTTCATGCTCGCGATCATCTCGCGCGTGACGAGCTTGGGCGCCACTGCACCCGGCACGAGCACGGCGCCGATCACGAGGTCGGCCTCCTCGACCGCCGCGGCGACCTGAAGGATCGAGCTCATGAGGAGTGTGACGCGGCCCGAGAGGATCTCCTCGAGGTGGCGCATCCTGTCGATCGAGCGTTCGAGGATCGTCACCTGCGCGCCGAGCCCGAGCGCGATCACCGCGGCGTTGTAGCCGACGACACCGCCTCCGACGATCACCACTCGGCCGGGAGCGACGCCGGGCACGCCGCCGAGCAGGAGGCCACGGCCACCGAGCGGCTTCTCGAGGAAGTAGGCACCTGCCTGCGACGCGAGGCGACCGGCCACCTCCGACATCGGCGCGAGCAGCGGCAGGGCCCCGCGCGCCTCGACCGTCTCGTAGGCGACGGCCGTCGTGCCGGAGTCGATCAGGGCGCGAGTCAGAGGCTCATCGGCTGCGATGTGCAGATAGGTGAAGAGGATCTGTCGCTCGTGCAGCCGGGCGTACTCGGAGGCAATCGGCTCCTTCACCTTCAGCACCATCTCCGACGTTTCCCACACCTCCTCGACCGAGGTCAGCGCCGCGCCGACGCGCTCGTACGTTTCGTCCGAGAACGCGCTGCCGATGCCCGCGCCGCGCTCGACCACGACGTCGTGCCCACGGTCGATCAGCTCCAGCGCACCGGCGGGCGTCAGCGCAACCCGATACTCATCGGGCTTGATCTCCTTGGCGACGCCAATCCGCATGCGGGCGGAAGCCTACATTCGCGCGATCGCCCTTCGTGAAGACCACCTCGCGCCTCAGGCGACTCCTGCGAGGCGCTCGATGAGTGACCGCTCCTCGCTGCAGAGACTCACGCCGTCGCCGGCGCGCGCGTTCGTCCGGGACCGCGTTGCCTTGGATGTTGCCGGGATAACCGAATCGACTCGCTCGTCGGCGAGCGCCCAACGCAGGAGGGCCTCGGCCCACGACGTGCACCCGATCTCGTCGAGCTCCGCGGCCGTCGGCTCGACCGCGCGACGGCCGTCCTGCCCCGAGCCGCCGAGCGGGCGCATGGCGATCACACCTATTCCGAGCTCCGACGCGAGCGGTAGCAGCTCACGTTCGCACTCGCGCTCCCAGGGGTTGTACGGGACCTGCAGGACGTCGAACCGGCGGGTCTCGAGCGCCACGATGAGCTCGCCGGCGGCGGATGCATGATAGTGGGTGACTCCCAGTCGCCCGATTCGACCCGCTGCGCGCTCCGGCTCCAGCCACTCCAGGTGCTCGCGCCACGCGAGCAGATTGTGCACTTGCTCGAGCTCGACATGCCCCCCGAACCACTCGAGCTGCCGTGCGTACTGATCCCGACCCTCGGCGACCGAAGCCGCCCAGATCTTCGTCGCGACGATCGCCTGCTCGCGGCGTCCCTCGAGCGCTCGCCCGAGCGTCGCTTCAGCGCCGTGGTACATGGGCGAGGTGTCGACGAGTCGCGTTCCCGCGGCGAACGCCGCGTCGACCACCGCCCGCGCCAGCGCCACGTCGGCGTCGAAGGTGTTCCAGCTGCCGAGCCCGACGACCGGGCCGAGACGACGCTCCAGCATCACCCTGCCCGCCCCCGCGCCCGTTCGGCCGCCAGACGGCCGGCGGCGAATGCCGCGGCGAAATGCGCCGGGTCCTCTTCCGGCCCTCGGCCCATGTGCGAGAGCGGTAACCCCGCGCACGCCTCGCGCCATGAATCGCCACCCGTCGCCGGAGCCATCAGCACGTCGCCGAGCGCGAGATCGAGGACATCGCGCGTGTGATGTGACACGCCGCGGTGGCGCTCACGTTCGTCGGCGTCCGACGTTCGTTCCGCGAGGATGGGTGTGCCACGGAGTGCCGAGACGACGTTCGCGGCCTCGGCAAGCGAGACGGCGCCGTGCCCGAAGCGCGTGCCCGTCCCGACGATGCCGGGACCCACCGCGCACACCGCGACGTCATGCGCGGTGGCAGCCCAGAGCGCTGCGGAGGCGACGGACACGCAGCGCACATCGCCCCCGAAGCAGGGTGCGACCGATGCCGTTGCCGAGATGAGGCCGCGTTCGCGCAGCGCGCGGAGCGCATCCGACAACGCGAGACCGAGCGCACCGCCCGCCACCTGGAGATAGGCGACGCGCAAGCCGACCAGAGCGGCGCACACCGGGACAACCTGCGAGTGGACGGTGCAGAGCACAACCGGCAGCCCGCCGAGCGAGTCCGCCGGGACGCCACCTTCTTCGGCGTGGTGCACCGCCCACTGCCCGGGCGCATACGGAAGCGCCATGACGTGTGCTCCTGCGTCGGCCGACAGCTCGAGCCCTTGTGAAAGGTTGGCGTACAGCACGTCGAATCCGCCGGAGCCCAGCCCGAGCCCTCGCGCCTGCACGTTCACGAGCACGTCGTCACCCTCATCGACGGGTCCGGTCAGCAGCGGATAGGCGATGCACGGGACGCCGTCGATCTCGAAGCGGATGAGGTCGGCATGGCGCTCGAGAACGCCCGAGACGCAACCACGCCTAAGCGAGAGCGCCATCGACCAGCGCGAGCGTCACATCGACCATCGCCTCGAGGTCGCCGACCGCGATGTGCTCGTCCGGCGTATGGATGTCCGTCATTCCGTTGGCCAGGTTCACGATCTCAAGACCGCGTTCGTTGAAGACATTCGCGTCCGCCGCGCCTCCGGACAGCTCGTAGCCGACGGCGTGCCCGCAGCGCTCGAGCGCGGTCGCAGCGAGCATGACCGCGCGATCCGACTTCGTGAACCGATAGCCCCGATAGCTCTTCCGGGCCTTCGTCTCGACGTCGCACTCGGCGACGCCTGCCGCGAATGTGATCGAGTCCTGCATCTCCTGCACCAACTCGGCGAGGCCCCGCTCGTCATGTGAGCGCGCCTCGGCGATGAACGTGCACCACTCGGGCACGATGTTCGTCGCCGTGCCGCCGTTGATCGTGCCCACATTGGCGGTCGAGGTCTCGTCGATCCGGCCGAGTCGCATCTCCGCGATCGCTCGCGCGGCCGCCGCGATCGCGGAGCGACCATCCTCGGGATGCATGCCCGAGTGTGCTGCGCGGCCGTGGAAGGTCACCTCGAGTGACTGCGAGTACGGTGCTCCGAGAATTATCACTCCGATCGGCGCCGCCTGGTCGTAGACGTAGCCCACGTGCGCTCGGAGGCGCGTGTGGTCGAACGCGTAGGCGCCGACAAGGCCCACCTCTTCCTTGGACGTGAAGAGCAGCTCGATCCCGGCATGTGGACGACGTTCGGAGAGAACGCGACGCACGCCCTCGAGCATCGCTGCGACAGCAGCCTTGTTGTCGGCGCCCAGGATCGTGCCGGCGGCGTTGCGCACCACCCCGTTCTCGACGACGGGCTCGATCGGCGCGCTCGGCGGCACCGTGTCGAGGTGCGCACAGAGGAGGAGAGGCTCGCCGTCCGCCGTCGGGTCGAGCCGGCAATAGATGTTCCCCATCGTCGACCCGATGCCAGGCCCCGATTCGTCCTCGTCGCTCGCAACGCCGCAGTCGCGAAGGTAGCCCAGTACGAGATCGGCGACCGCACGCTCCTCGCCCGGCGGGCTCGGGACCGACGCGAGGCCGGTGAACAGATCGAGGACCTCCGGCGCCACCGGTTGCAGATCCTAGAGGCTTGCTCGACCGGGGGGAATTTCAGGTCGGGTCATTGAATCCCGGCCCCAACCGGTAGAAGATCCGATTTCATGGGAGTGTCCGAGCCGCTCATCCAGGCATCGCTCCTCGGCGAGGCGATCGAGAACGGCCCTGTCGCCGTCTTCGTCGCCGACGAGCACGGTCGGTATGTCGCGGTCAACCAGGCTGCGTGCGCGCTCCTCGGCTACAGCCGAGAGGAGCTCCTCACGCTTGGTGCGACCGACGTCGCCCGCTACGAGGAGGCGCCCGCGGAATGGGTGGAGATGGAAGTTCGGGGCAGCCACACGGGCATCTCGACCGTGACCCGCAAGGACGGCTCTACGGCCGAGTTCGCCTACGTCGCAGGCGCGACGGTCGTCGCCGGAATGCCAGTGTTCGTGTCGGTCGGCACGACGACACCGCGCCACCGAGACTAAGAGGCTCTCGTCGGCGTTCCCGCGACTTCGACGCGGCCGCGCACGCGCGCGCGTTGAACCGCAGCGGCGACGAACTCACGGAAGAGAGGTGCGGGGCGAGTGGGCCGCGACTTGAACTCCGGGTGGAACTGCGAGGCGACGAACCAGGGATGGTCGGGGAGCTCGATGATCTCGACGAGCCGTCCTTCTTGGAACGTGCCGCTGACGACCAGGCCCGCATCGACGATCGTCTGCCTGTAGGCGTTGTTCACCTCGTAGCGGTGCCGGTGGCGTTCGGCGATCACGGGCTCGTCGGCGTAGACCTCGCGCGTGCGCGTCCCGTCGGCGAGCTCGACGGCCTGAGCGCCGAGGCGCATCGTGCCGCCGAGATCCTCGACGTCCTTCTGCTCGGGGAGCAGGTCGATCACCGGGTAGGGCGTCTCGGGATCCATCTCGGTCGAGTTGGCGCCGTCGAGGCCACAGACATGGCGTGCGTATTCGGACACGGCGACATGCATGCCGAGGCAGATCCCGAGATACGGGATCTCGTCCTCGCGCGCGACGCGGCAGGCGAGGATCTTCCCTTCCCAGCCGCGGGATCCGAAGCCGCCCGGGACGAGCACGCCGTCGACACCGGCGAGCTCGGCACGCGCCTCCTCGAACGTCATGTGCTCCGCGTCGACCCAGCGCACGTGCACGCGTGTGCCGTTGTGGATCCCGGCGTGCTTGAGTGCCTCGTGCACCGAGAGATAGGCGTCGTGGAGCTTCACGTACTTGCCGACGAGGGCGATCTCGACCGTCTCGTTCCGCTCTTCGATGCGCTCGGTCAGCTCCAGCCACTCGGCGAGGTCGGCTCTCGGCGCATCGATGCCGAGCTTGCGGCAGACGAGTTCGTCGAGGCCCTGCTCCTGGAGCTCGAGGGGCACGAGGTAGACGTCCGCGACGTCCGAGTTCGTGATCACCGCGTCGACGTCGACGTCGGCGAAGAGCGCGATCTTCTCGCGGATCTCGCGGGGCAGCGACTCCGTCGAGCGACAAACGAGAACGTCCGGGTGGATACCGATGCGGCGCAGCTCGTTGACCGAGTGCTGGGTGGGCTTCGTCTTCAGCTCACCGGCCGTGTCGATGTACGGCACCAGAGTGACATGCAGGTAGATGACGTTTTCGGGGCCGACTTCGCGCCGGAACTGACGGATCGCTTCGAGGAAGGGTTGCGATTCGATGTCGCCGACCGTCCCGCCGATCTCGGTGATCACGACGTCGGTGTTCGTCGCCTGGGCGACCGAACGGATACGCGACTTGATCTCGTTCGTGATGTGCGGGATCACCTGAACCGTCGAGCCGAGGTACTCGCCCTTCCGCTCCTTGCGCAGCACCCGGTCCCACACGGCCCCCGCCGTGTGATTGGCCGCGCGCGACAGGTTCTCGTCGATGAAGCGCTCGTAGTGCCCGATGTCGAGATCCGTCTCGGCGCCGTCCTCGGTGACGAACACCTCGCCGTGCTGGAACGGGCTCATCGTGCCGGGATCGACGTTGATGTACGGGTCGAACTTCTGGCACTGCACCTTCAACCCGCGCGCCTTCAGAAGGCGGCCGAGCGAGGCCGCGGTGATGCCTTTCCCGAGCGACGAGACGACGCCACCGGTCACGAACACGAATTTCGTCATCGGGGGGACGAGACCCGTCCCCATTCGTCGAGCCGTGCGAGGCCCGGTGTGCGCTCGATCAACCGACCCAGAGACACACACTCGCCGAGGGCAGTGAGGCCGAGCAGGCCTCCGATGAGGAGAAGACGACCTCGGCCCGTGACACGTCTCACGGAATTCAAGCCTAGCAGTGCCCCGAGCGCATTGGCCCCTGTGTCTCCCAGCATCACCATCTCGCGGACATCGTAGGGAGCGAGCAGGACGGCGACCCGCAGCGGAGCCCTCGCGGGGACCGCCGCGACGAGATAGGCCTTGAGCGCTCGGCCCGGCCGGGTATCGAGCTGGTTGAGCGCGTTCGCTGAGAGCCCGACGAGGACCGCGCCGGAGAGGCTGCGCGTTCGGACGAGGCCGTAGAGCGGGATGCCAACGAGCTTCAGCACTCCCGTCGTGCGCCGCGCGCGGAGGTGAGCGCTGAAACCTCGCTCCGGACCCGACCAGAGGTCGTCGATGAGCCCGATCGCGGCGACGACGGGCTCGTTCACCGCCGTCACCCAACCGAGAATCGGCAGCCGGAGCCCACGATGGTTCACGCGCAACGGGCCGCTCGCGAGCAGAAGGTCGATCAGTTGACGCCCCCGATGCGCGAAGTCGTGGAGGTTGCGGCCGGTGGCTCGATGCTCGAGGTCGAGCTCGATCTCCTCGACCGAAGCCCCTGCGCGGGCGGCGTCGATCGTCATTCGCGTCTCGGCCCCGAACCCCGGCGCGAGCGGGAAGCACGCGGCGCGCGCGTCCGGCCCGACCGCCCGCTGACCTGACAGCGGCTCGGTCAGCTCGATGCCGGTGCGCAGGCGGACGATCGCCCGCGCAATCCCCTTGGCGAGCCCGAGCCCGCCTCCTTCCCTCCTGGCGAAGCGCGCGACGCGCAAGCCCTCCGAGTGACCGGCACAGAGCCCGCGTAGGTCGCCCCGGACATCGGCATCGGCGAGGAGCAGCGCCCCTGGCGGAGCGACGCGCTCGGCAGCGGAGAGCGCCTGGCCCTTCCCCCGGCGCGGCAGGCGCAGTACGGTCGCGCCCGCGTGCTCCGCGCGAATTGCCGTTGCGTCACGGGAGCCGTCGTCGGCGACGATCACCTCGCTGCCCGGGAACTGGGCGCGAAGCGCCCCGATCGTGCCCGCGATCCGATCCTCCTCGTCGCGCGCGGCGATGAGGATCGTCGCCATGGCGTCACGGCTCATCCGGGCTCGATGCGTGGCAGCGTCGCATCGGCGGTCGGCTTCAGGCCGAAGCTTCCGGCTGGAGCACCGCCAAGGAGCAGCACCAGCGCGAGCTTGCCGGTGGGTGTATCGACATCGTCGACGGACGACATTCCCGTCACGGCCCGCCACGCCGGGACCAGCGACTGCGAGGTGTCCACCTCCTCCGCCCCGACGAGCGGCACGCCACCGTCGTGCAGGCCCTTCAGGAGACCCGACAGGAATCGCTCGGTGGGCGCGTCGGTGGGCGCAGACCGTTCGACGACGACGATTCCGTCGACGGGCTTGCCGGTCGACCCACGCTGCTCCTCGACGAGGAGCGCCGAGACCTTGTCGGCGATTGGAGTCACGCCTCCGGTCACCCACTCCTGGCCGATCTCGTGGGCGATGTCCGGCAGCGTCCTGAAACCGGGCATGCCCAGCAACGCCTGTCGGAGCGGCCGGAGCGCCACCGGCTCCTTGACTGCACGATAGAGCGCGATCGTCGCGCCTGCATCTGCGAGTGCCCGTGAGACGTCACTGCCCGTCGTGCCGCCGCTCGGGCCGACCACGATCACCCCGATCCGCTTGCCCACGAGACGGTTGTGCATCAGCACGGGGTAGGCGTCCTGCACGAACGACGCTGCAGCCTGGCCCTGCTGGGCGAGCAGCGCCTTCTGCACGGCCAACCGGTCGACCTTCGTCTGGGACGCCGCGATCCGGTTCTCGAAGTTGCGCCGTTCCGACTTGTCGACGAATCCGCGCCCCGAGATGCCGACGCCCACGAGGATCCCGACCACGAGGGCGATGAAGACCGCCGAGAGCGAGGCCACGTGGTAGCGGAGGTCGATCATCAGGGCGTCGCTGCAGTCTGGCAGAGGTCGTAGAGCCGTTTCAGCGCGGCGGCCGGTGACCCCTTGCTCACCGAGACGACAGCGACCGTTCGGTCGATGGCAGTCGCGCGCAGCCGGACCTCGACGTCGAGCTTCGTCGCAACCAGGTGCCACGACCAGAGCTCGTACGGATCGATCGCGCGGATCAAGAGCAGCGTCTCGGTTGTCCGCGGCCCGGCAAAGACGTTACGTCTCGTAGTGATCGCCGTCCACCGCGCCCCTGGCGCGAAGCCCCGGCGGTCGGGCTCGACGCCCGTGATCCCGGGCCACCAGTCGGTGAGGTGGTACGGCTCGGCGAGAAACGACCAGACGTCCGCGCGAGACGCGAGGAGCTCGATCGAAGCGGTTCTCAAAAGACCGTGCGGGCGAGATCCTCGATCACGCTGCGCAGGGCGGGCGACGCCACGATCGCGACGACGATCGCGAGCAACCCGACGAGGGCGAGGACGACGAGGGGCCAGAGGCCGACTCGCGGCGCGACGAGACGCGATACGCCCTTCGCGTCGACCAGGATCTCACCCACCTTCAGGCGGGTCACGAAGGTCGAGGACATGCCGGCTCGGTCGCGCTCGAGGAACTCGATCAGGTTGAAATGCGTGCCGACGGCGACGATCAGCTGCGCCCCCTTCTCATAGGCGAGCAGGAAGGCGACGTCTTCACTGATCCCGGGAACCGACACCGTGTGAAAGTCGAGACCCAGCCGCTCGAGGCGCTCGGCGCCCGGCGCGCTGCCGCCGCGGTAGGCATGCACGACGATCTCGGCTCCGAGCCCCAGCGTGTGGTCGGATACGGAATCCATGTCACCGACGATCACGTCCGGCTTCCAACCCGCCTCGACGATCGCATCGGCGCCACCGTCCACCCCGACGAGCACCGGCCGAAAGTCGCGCAGATACGAGTTGACCATGCGCAGATCTCGCTTGTGGCCCGGCCCGCGAGCGACGACGAGGACATGCCGATCGCGGAAGCGCGTGCGCAGCACCGGCAGCTCAGGGCCTTCGGTCAGGAGCTTCCCCTCCTCGCGCAGGAACGTGAGTGTATTCTCGGCGAATGCCTCGAGGGCGCCGGTGACCCTGGCGCGCTGGTCGTTAAGGGCGCGCTCGAGGTCGTGGACGCCGAGCAGCCGCCCCGCCACGAGGCATCTGTCGTTGCGATACAGGCTCGCGCCGCGCACCGAGATCAGCTCTCCATCGGAGAGCGTCTCGAACAGGTCTGAGCCGAGAGCGTCGATCAGGCGCACGCCTCCTCGAACGAGCTCGAGCGGGCCGGGGTTCGGGTAGCGGCCGGTTTGGCTCTGTGCGACGTTCACGACCACGCGCACTCCCGATTCGACGAGCTCCTCGGCGGAGACGCGATCGAGGTCTGCATGGTCGATGATCGCGACGTCATCGGGCCCGACGCGCTTGGTCAGGTTCTTGGTCCGGCGATCGAGCCGGGCATTCCCGGTGAACTCGACGAAGCTCACACGGGTGAGTCTAGTGCGCCGTTCCGGAAGTTCCGTGGTGATCCTGGCGAGCGAAAAGCAAGCCGGGCAAGGACGCAGGGAGCCCCGATAGCGGTGTTCTCTCGGGGCGACCGAGGACGCAGCACGGCGCCGCTTAGCAG
>JBBSEJ010000018.1:0-47288 GCA_038239825.1 Gaiellales bacterium | reverse complement strand
TTTCGGCGACGGTGCGTGACGCCAACCGACGCGCGGCCCTACGAGGCCAGGAGCCGGCCCCTGCGGGAATGTCGCTCGATGAGTTTCCGTTTGCCTGTTCGGCTCAGGGCGGTGCTGGTGCGTGCGTCAGCGCCGTGCCTGCGTTTCGGCGCGGCCGAGCGGTGCCAGGCACCGTTACAGAAGCGTGACGCTGCCGCCGGAGCAAACAGAACTTACGCCGCGAACGCGGCGGAGGCTGCTGCGAAGACGTCGTCGCCGATCGAGTACACGCTCGTGAAATCGACCGCGCCGTTCACCTCGAGCACCACCCACGTGCCGATGTCAGCGGGCAGCAGGTCGACGCCGACGAGGTCACCTCCGACCGCGGCTGCTGCACGGGTCGCGATCGCGCAGGCTTCCGGCGGCGGGACGATCGGCTCGCGGCGGGCGCCGAGCGCGATGTTCGTCCGCCATTCCCCGGCCGCGGCGACGCGGCGGACCGCACCGATCACCCGGCCGCGTGCGACGACGAGACGCAGGTCGTAGCCGCGCGGCGCGACGAGCTTCTGCGCGACGGCGCCGGTGGCCTCGTACCACGGCGTGCCGTGCAGCTCTGCGAGCGTGCGGTCGATCGCTTCACCGTCGTCGCAGCGAAACACGTCCCGTCCCCACGACCCGAACCGCGGCTTGAGAACGATCGGGGCCTCGAGCTCGGGCGGCTCGAGCCACGGAGCGACGTGCGAGGTTCGCGGGTGAGGGATTCCGGCCGCGTGAAGCGCGGCGGCGGTCGCAAGCTTGTCGTGCGCGGCGACGAGTGCCCGGCGGCCGTTCAAAACGGTGACTCCGGCGGCCGCCAGCCGGTCGAGCGCCCAGAGTCCCGGCTCGACGCCGTCGAGCGAGGGGAGCACGTCCAGACGGCCGAGGGCAACGTCACCACGCCCGAGGCGGGTGAGTGCCTGGGCGGGGGTGAGCACGGCTCCGAGCCGCGTATTCGTCGGCGTGACTCGGTGGGCGACGACGGCGAAGGCGCTCATAGCAGGGATATTCCGTTGCACTCCCCCGGAGGGGAAGGGCTCGCGGCCAGGCCGACGCCGAACGTTCTCGAGTTCGTAACCCGTCTCGACGCGGGCATGGCTTAGCTTGGAAGGAACCGCTACGCGCTCCGCTCGACGAGCCCGGCGCGGGGTGCCTGGGGGCACGGCGCAGAGCGGCTCGGAGGGCGCTTGGGGCCTCCGAGCCGCTCCGTCAGATCTGAAAGGCGCGCGATCTACGCGGCTGCGCGGCGACCGTCGAGCCGCAGCACCGCTCCGTCGCGCAGGCCGGCGCGAACGACCCTCATCGGTGCGCCCAGGTGCTGCTGGAGCACGGCGAGGATCACGCAACCCCCGGCGATCGTCGCTGCGCGCTGGGGGTTCAGCCCGTAGCGCTCGACGAGCTCGAGCTGCGATGTGCGTGCGAGGATCGTCGCCGCCTTCGCCAGCTCGTCGGCACCCAGACGCGGCCCGACGATGCGCCGGACTGCGCGGGCGCTGCCACCGACGGCCAAGACGGTTCGCGGTTCCGGCGCCTGGAAGTCGCCCAGCAGCTCCTCGAACTCGGCCCGGGCGGAGGCGATCGCCTCGGCACCGGGGGGATCGGCGGACAGCAACCTACTCGTCAGCCGCCGCGAGCCGAGGTCGATCGAGCGCAGCCATTCGGCACCGCTGCGGCGGGATCCGACCGCGACTTGCGCTGAGCCGCCGCCGACATCGACGACAGCGACCCGCCGGTTCGCAGGTCCGCCGAACGCCGCGAGGGCCCCCGCGAATGCCAGCCGTCCTTCTTCGTCGGCGCTCAGGATCCGGGCCGGGGCTCGGGCGGCCGTCTGGATCGCCGCGAGCAACTCCGCGCCGTTGGCGGCCTGTCGTCCCGGGCTCGTGATGAGCACCTCGATCCGGGTGGCGCCCTCGGCCCGGGCGGCGTCCACGAACGTGGCGACGACCTGGGCTGCTTCCCGGAGCTTCGCCTCGGGAATGCGACCGTGACGCTCGATGCACTCGCCGAGCCCCAGTGTCTCGCGCAGGCTGAGCACGGGGCGCGACCCGTGCACCAGCAGCAGGCGCACGGTGTTCGAACCGACATCGACGACCCCGACCGGCATGCGTTCATCGTGACGACGCCACATGACGTCAGTGGGTGCGAGCGAGACGGCGAGCGCGATCCCGCCGACGCATGAACACGGCTTGAGCGGGGCGACGGCGCTCATTCTTCTTCGGCTTGACGCGCTCCCACGCTCCGTCCGGCTTCAGGTACCAGGCCTGCGTGTTGTCTGCGAGCAGCGCTTTGAAGATGCTCTCGATCTCGTTTCGCACCTGTGCGTCGTCGACCGGTACCACGACCTCGATCCGGTGGTCGAGGTTGCGCGACATCAGGTCGGCGCTGCCGAGCAGATATGACCTCTCGTCGCCGGCCTCGAAGCAATAGAGGCGGCTGTGCTCGAGGAAGCGTCCGAGCACGCTGCGAACGCGGATCGTCGCACTCTGATCCTCGACCCCGGGGACGAGCGTGCAGATCGCGCGGACGACGATGTCGATCTCGACGCCCGCCCGGGATGCCTTGTAGAGCTCCTCGACGATCTCGGAGTCGGTGAGGTTGTTCAGCTTCAGCCTGATCCGTGCGTGCTTTCCGTGCGCAGCTGCCTCCGACACGGCGCGAATGTGCTCGATCAGCTTCCGGCGCAGGTTGAACGGAGCGACGAGGATCCTGCGAAAGCGCTGCGGCCGGCCGAAGCCCGTGACGAAGTTGAAGAGGTCGGCGATGTCGGCGACGATCTCGGGGTCGGCCGTGAAGAGCCCGACGTCCTCGTAGATGCGCGCCGTCGTCGCGTGGTAGTTCCCCGTCCCGATGTGCACGTAGCGACGAAGCTCGTCACCTTCGCGCCTGATGACGAGGGTCGTCTTCGCATGGATCTTCATATCGGGGAACCCGTAGACGACGTGCACACCGGCCTGCTCGAGCGAGCGGGCCCACTCGATGTTACGGCGCTCGTCGAACCGCGCCTTCAACTCGACGACGCAGACGCTCTGCTTTCCGTTCTCGGCCGCCTGGATCAGTGCGGGCGCCAGAGCCGAGTCGTGGCTCGTGCGGTAGACGGTGGTCTTCAGGGTCACGACTCGAGGGTCCCGCGCCGCCGCGCGCACGAAGGACTCGACACTCGTCGCGAAGGAGTCGTACGGGTGCTGCACCACCATGTCGCGTTGAGCGATCTCCTCGAAGAGGTCGTCGTCGCCGGGCGTTGCGAAGCGCCGCTGGGTGAAGGGCACCCAGGGCTCGTACTTGAGATCGGGCCGGTCGACGCCGTAGAGCTGGCCGACGTCGGCGAGGTCGAGCAGTCCTCTGACGGGATACACATTCTCGCGTCCGATGAGCAGGCGCTCTTCGAGACGGGCGAGCATGGCACGCGAGACGGAGCTCGACACCTCGAGGCGGACGACCGCTCCGAAGCGGCGCTTGCGGAGCTCCGACTCGACCGCCTCGAGCAGGTCGTCGGCATCATCCGAGATCTCGGTGTCACCGTCGCGCGTCAGCCGGAACGCGGTGCGCTCCACGATCTCCATCTCGGGAAAGAGCCAGGGCAGGAAGTGCTCGATCACCGCTTCGAGTGGGATCGAGTGCCCGCGATCCCCGACGATCACCCACCGCGGCAGCCCCTCGGGCACCTTGACGCGCGCGAACCGCTCCTCTCCCGACTCGGGGTCGCGGACGATCACGCCGAGGCTGAGCGACAGGCCGGAGATGTAGGGGAACGGCTGACCCGGCCCGACCGCGAGCGGCGTCAGGACGGGAAAGATCTGGCGCACGAAATGATCCTCGAGCTGCGCCAGCTCTTCGGTCGTCGAGTCGGAAACCGCACCGACGGCGATGCCTTCGGCCGCAAGAGCAGGGCAAAGTTCGTCTCGCCAGAGGCGCGACTGCGCGGCCATCAGGTCGAGCGTGCGAGTCCTGATCTCCGCGAGCGCCTGCTGGGGGCTGCGGCCGTCCGGAGAGCGCACCGAGAGCCCCGACGCCACCTGGTCGGCTAAGCCCGCGACGCGCACCATGAAGAACTCGTCGAGGTTCGACGAGAAGATCGAGCAGAACCGCACGCGCTCGAGCAGCGGCTCGTTCTGGTCGGCTGCCAGATCGAGCACGCGGGCGTTCAGGTCGAGCCACGAGAGCTCGCGGTTCAAAAGAGCCGCCGCCGGCGTCTCGCTCTCGGTGCGTTGCGTCGAGCTCACGGGCAACGAAGCATCACGAATTCGTGGTGAACAGGGGGTTGCGATCTGGTGACTGCCACGCGGCTCATGATGCCCGTATGCTCCCCGCGTGAAGAACGACCGTCTCCTCGTTGCGATCGCGGTGCTCGCGGGGCTCGTGCTGCTCGTCATCGCGATCGTCTACTGGGTCGAGCCGGCGAGATCACTGCCGAGCTTCTTCCCGGGTCACGAGGCCGGCTCTGGCCACCATCACGTGAAGCACGGGATCGCGGCATTCGTCGTCGGCCTCGGCTGCTTCGTGTTCGCGTGGTTCCGGACGGGGCCGACGCGCTCGACCACCGCGACTCCATGATCCTCGCCGCGCTGATCTCCTACCCTCGCGCGATCGTGCTGGGGTTGTTACAAGGCGTCTCGGAGCTCTTTCCCGTGTCGAGCCTCGGTCACAGCGTGATCCTTCCGAAGCTCCTCGGGTGGAACATCCACCAGAACGACAAGTACTTCGTGACGTTTCTCGTCGCGACGCACCTTGCGACCGCGATCGTGCTCTTCATCTTCTTCTGGCGCGACTGGAAGCGCATCTTGACCGGCATCGGCCGCTCGCTGCGCGATCGCGGGATCGATCCGGCCGACACCGACGCGAAGCTTGGGTGGCTGCTCGTCGTCGGCACGATCCCCGCTGGTTTGCTCGGCCTCCTGCTGGAGCACAAGCTGCGCTCGGCTTTCGCCTCGGCTCAGTCCGCGGCGATCTTCCTGATGCTGAACGGTCTGCTCCTCTACGGTGCCGAGGTTCTCCGTCGGAAGGCACCGGAGGCCGACGCCGACGACGACGCACGCCTGGCTCGGCAGCTCTCATGGCCCGCGGCCGTCGGCATCGGCACCGCGCAGGCGATCGCGCTCATTCCCGGGTTCTCCCGCTCCGGCGCCACGATGGGCGGCGGCCTGCTGGCAGGCCTCTCAAACAAGGATGCTGCGCGATTCGCCTTTCTGCTCGCCACGCCCATCATCGGCGCAGCGGCGGTCTTGAAGCTTCCTGATCTCTTCGGTCATGCAGGCGACGGCGTGCGTGGCCAGGCGCTCGTGGCGGCGCTCTGCTCGGCGGCCACCGCCTTTCTCGCGGTCAAGTTCCTGATGCGCTACTTCGAGACGCGGACGCTCACGCCGTTCGCGGTCTACTGCTTCGTGGCTGGAGCCGCCTGCACGATCTGGTTCGCCGTGAGCTGAAGCGAGGCGACGACGCGTTCGGTGAAGACCTGGTGCCGACCTGGATACGGGGCACCGAAAACCGCGTCTTGCAGGGAATACTGAGCGTCAGATGCAGGTCAAGCCGTCACCGCTCCTCTGCGAGCTCCACGCCCATACGACCTGGAGCGACGGAGCACTGTCGGTGCGTGAGCTCTGCGACCTCTACGGCCGGCGTGGATTCGACGTGCTCGCCGTCACAGACCACGCACCACGCGAGGAGCGTCAGGTTCACGCGGGTACCTACGACGCCTACCTCGCCGACGTTCGCGCCGAGGCTCTCCGCGCACGCGAGCTCTACGACCTCCTCGTCATTCCCGGCCTCGAGCTGACCTACGACGACCCCGATCCGCTCCTGGCGGCGCACGCCGTCGCGATCGGATTGCGTTCGCACGTCGACGTCTCGGTCGGGCTCGAAGTTGCGCTCGCGTCCGCGCGGGCGCACGGGGCGGCGCTCGTCGCCGCCCACCCGTACTCACCGCTCGAGCTCGCGACGGCGACGCGCGGTACCGCCGCCTTCGGCGGGCGCCCTGAGCTGCGCACGCTCGTCGACCGCTTCGAGCTCTTCAATCGGCACACACTCTTCGGTTGGGTTGCCGCGGCGGGGCTTCCGATCGTTGCGAGCGGCGACTTCCACCGCCCCGAGCATCTCCCTGGTTGGAAGACGCTCTTGCCCTGCTCGAAGGACGAAGGAGTCGTGGTCGGGTATCTACGCTCGGCCCGCCCCGCGTACCTCGTCCGGCTCGACGACGCGGCCCACCGCGTCGCCGCCTGACAGCTCGGCGGACTGCTAGCGCTAGACCGGGTGCGAGGCGTCGCTGAATTCGCGGAACTCGCCCGTGACGAGATACGCGACCTGCTCGCCGATGTCGACCGCGTGGTCGCCGATCCGCTCGACGCAACGCGAGACGACGAGCATGCGCAGCCCATACTCACGCTCTTCCTGCGAGTCGCCGAGTGAGAGGACGTCCTCGGTCGCATTGCGGTTCGCGCGATCGATCAGCTCGTCGAGCTCGACGAGCGTCAGCGCCTTGTCGGCATCGCGCGACGCGAATGAATCGAGCGCGACCCGGATCATCTGCTCGGCGCGCTGGCCCATGTCCTCGATCGACTGGCCGATGCGCTCGTCAGAGACGTTCAGGTCGCCCATCAGCTTCGTCAGCTTCGCGACGGTGACGCAGTAGTCGGCCATCCGCTCGAGATGGAGGTTCACTCGCAGGACTGCGAGCACGAGCCGGAGATCTGCGGCGACGGGAGTCTGCCGCGCGAGGAGCGACTGCACGCCCTCTTCGATCGCGATGTACCGGCGGTCGACCTCGTCGTCGAAGCTGATCACCTCGTCTGCGAGTTCGGAGTCGCCACGTGCGAGTGCATTCAGCGACGAGCGGAGCGCGCGCAGGACCAGATCGCCCTCCTCTTGGAGCGACGCCTCGAGTTGGGAGAGCTCCTCTGTGAACGAGATGCGCATCGGTCTCATCCGAAGCGACCCGTGACGTACCCCTCGGTCCGTTCGTCCGAAGGCTGGGTAAAGATCTTCTCCGTCGCGTCGTACTCCACGAGGATGCCGTGCCGCGAACCGTCGTCCTTCACCTCCAGGCTGAAGAAGGCGGTCATCTCGGCGACGCGTGCGGCCTGTTGCATGTTGTGCGTGACGATCACGAGCGTGTATTCGCTCTTGAGCTCGTGCATCAGGTCCTCGATCGCCGAGGTCGAGATGGGGTCGAGCGCTGATGCCGGCTCGTCGAGCAGGATCACGTCGGGTTGGACGGCGATCGCGCGGGCGATGCAGAGCCGCTGCTGCTGCCCGCCCGAGAGCCCGAGGGCCGAGCGCTTCAGCCTGCTCTTCACCTCGTCCCACAGGGCTGCGCCGCGCAGCGCTTGCTCGACACGGTCGTCGAGGTTGTCCTTCTTGCCGAGGATGCGCAGGCCGTAGGCGACGTTGTCATAGATCGACTTCGGGAACGGGTTGGGCCGCTGGAAGACCATGCCGATTCGGCGGCGCACCTCGATCGGATCGACGTCGGGGCCGTAGAGGTCGACGCCGCGGTAGAGCAGGCGGCCGTCCACCTTGGCGCTCGAGACGAGATCGTTCATTCGGTTCAGGCATCGGAGCACTGTCGACTTGCCGCAACCGGAGGGGCCGATCAGCGCCGTGATCGCGTTCTTATGGATCTCGAGCGACACGTCTTTGACCGCGGGCGCCTTTCCGTAGTGGACGCTCAGGCCCTCGATGTCGAAGACGACCTCGTGGCTCAGGTGCGCCGCGGAGGGTGGCGACGCGACGCCGATCGCCGGCGTCCGTTTCTGATCTTGGGGAGTATCCATGGTTGTCACGGCCGGAGTTTCCCGGGGCGGACAAAGTCTAGGGGTGCACGCGCTGTGAACGTTGCGTGACGAAGTGGTGACCGCTCGCGCGACGGGCGGGCCGGGCTGGAATGCTGGCGCTCGGCGATGGAAGCGACGCTCGAGAACCAGCCCAGGCTGCCGCGGACGCGCGGCGTGGGCGACCGTCTGGGCGACGGGCTCCTCACCGCTCTCACTGCGCTCGCCGCGCTCCTCGGCGTTCTCGTGGTCTTCGCGATCATCTGGCGTGTCGCCGCCGGTGCCTGGCCGGCGATCAAGCTCTTCCACCTGAGCTTCGTCTGGCACAACGAATGGAATGCGCCGCTGAACCATTACGGGGCGCGGGACCTGATCATCGGCACGGTCGTCACGTCGTTCGGCGCAATGCTGCTCGCAGCTCCGTTATCGGTCGCGATCGGGCTGTTTCTCAGCGAGCTCGCGCCACCGGCCGTCCGGACGCCCATCGGGACGCTCATCGACATGCTGGCCGCGGTGCCGAGCGTCGTCATCGGGCTCTGGGGGATCTACGTGCTCGCACCCTTCGACGCGCAGCACGCGCAGCCCGTTCTCAGCAGCTTCCTCGGTTGGATCCCGATCTTCAGCGGGGGCCAGGACAAGACCGAGTCGACGGTCTTCACGGCGATGGTCGTGCTGACGATCATGATCATCCCGATCACCTCGTCGATCTGCCGCGAGCTCTTCCTCGGCGTCCCGAGCGAGCTCGAGGAGGGCTCAATCGGGCTCGGTGCGACGCGCTGGGAGATGGTGAAGACCGTGATCGTGCCGTCCGTGCGGGGCGGGGTGGTCGCCGCAGTCGTCCTGGGGCTCGGCCGCGCGCTCGGTGAGGCGATTGCCGTCACACAGGTGATCGGGAACTTCATTCCCTTGAAGACCTCGATCTTCCAGCCCGGCGACACGATCGCGAGCCGGGTCGCGAACCAGTACCAGGGCGCGGTGAGCAACACGCAAATCAGCGCGCTCATCTACCTCGCGCTGGTCCTCCTCGTGATCACGTTCCTCTCCAACTTCGCGGCGCAGCGCGTCGTCAAGCGCTTCGAGTTCCTGCGGACCGGGGGCGACTGATGAGCGAGCCGCAGCTCAGCCTGAAGGCGACCGGACGCTCGCGCCGGCGTCTCCTCGCGAACCGTGTCGCAGAGACCGCCGCGCTGCTCGCTGCGGCGCTCGCGATCGCAGCGCTCGCAATCGTCGTCTGGTCGGTGGGAAGCCGCGGCGCGGGAGCGCTGAACGTCGACTTCTTCACGAAGGGCCCGCCGCTCTTCGGTGAGGCGGGCGGCGGCATCGCACCGGCGATCGTGGGCTCGGTCCTGCTCGTCCTCGTCGCGACGCTGATCGCGCTTCCCTTCGGCGTCCTGACGGCGATCTACGTCAGCGAGTTCGCCCCGGCGAGGCTCGGCGAGCAGGTTCGTCTCTGGCTCGACGTCCTGAACGGCTTCCCCTCGATCGTCATCGGCATCTTCGTCTTCACGGTCTGCGTGAAGGTGAAAATCCCGATCGTCGGCTGGGGCCATCACCAAAGCGCCGTCGCGGGCGGTTTCGCCCTCGCGATCATCATGTTGCCGCTCGTCGCGCGCTCGACGATGGAGGTGCTTCGCCTGGTTCCGAACCACCTGCGTGAAGCGAGCTACGCCCTCGGCGTCTCGAAGTGGCAAACCGTCGTGAGGGTCATCCTCCCGACCTCGTTCGGCGGGATCTTGACGGGCACGACACTCGCCGTCGCCAGGGCGGCGGGCGAGACGGCGCCTCTCCTCTTCACGTGCGCGATCGCCGGCCAGATCGTCGACTGGAACCCGGCGCATTCGGTGCAGTCGATCCCGCTGACCATCTTTCAGTACTCGGAGTCGGCGGATCCGAACCTGCACCAGCAGGCGTGGGCAGCTGCGTTCGTGCTGATCGTGTTCGTGCTCGTGACGAGTCTCGTTGCCCGGCTGCTGCTCGAGCGTTCCAGGCGCAAGCTCGGCCTGACGCAGTAGCGCGCGTTCACCACTCCGTCACCCGCACGTCACACGGCGTCAGCCCACACCCGGTCGAATCGGGGGCACTCTGGCGGCGCAATGACCACGCGCTTCCCAGGGACAAAAGGAGAACTTCACATGAACAGAGGGCTGGCCCTCATCGCTTCTTCCGTGGCCGCACTCCTGGCCGTCGGGGCGGCGGGCGCGAGAAGCAACGATACGACGATCGCGGGCGCAGGCAGCACCTTCGTTGCACCGCTCGTCTCCGCCTGGACCCCGGGTCTCGGGTCGGCGTTCGGCTACGCCGTGCAGTACAGCGCGGTCGGCTCCGGCGCCGGCATCGCGGCGATCACGAACCATCAAGTCGATTTCGGCGCCTCCGACGCGCCGCTCTCGCCGGACCAGCAGAACGCATGCGGCGACTGCGTCCAGATCCCATGGGCGCTTTCGGCGACGTCGGTCGCCTACAACGTGCCGGGCGCTCCGGTGCACGTGAACCTCGACGGGGCGACGATCTCGAAGATGTTCCTCGGCCAGATCACGAACTGGAGCGACCCGGCGATCAAGGCGTTGAACAAGGGCGCGAACCTGCCGGACCTGAAGGTGACACCGGTCTTCCGCTCGGACGGGTCGGGAACGTCGTACAACTTCACCGACTATCTCTCGAGCGTGAGCGGCGAGTGGAAATCGAAGATCGGCGTGTCGACCCAGCCGGCGTTCCCGGCCGGGCAGGGCGCCAAGGGCTCGAGTGGTGTCGCGGGGCTCGTCTCCCGCACGTCCGGGGCAATCGGCTACGTCGACGTCGCCTATTCGATCAAGAACCACCTGCGGTTCGCGGCGGTGCGCAACCGTGCCGGGAAGTTCCTCTACCCGAGCCTCCGCCGCATCGCGGCGGCGGCCGAGGCATTCCCGAAGGTGCCGGCCTCGAACGAGATGCACATCGTCGATCCGCCGAAATCGGCGGCGCTCGCCTACCCGATCAGCACCTACACCTACGTGATCGTCCACAAGCAGAGCGCGCACTCCGCCGAGCTCCGCAAGCTGATCTTCTGGGCGCTGACGCAGGGCCAGAAGGCGCAGTACGCGGCGAAGCTGACCTTCGCTCCGCTCTCGACCGTCAAGGGAGTCCTGGTCGCGGCCGAGAAAACGCTGAAGCAGCTGCACAGCTGACCGCATCGCCGTGCCCTTGAGGGCGGGCGAGGGCGCCTCTCGAAGCGCCCTCGCCCTCTTCGAGACGTCCGGCCTACGCGGGGAAGGTGCAGCGGATGCGCAGCCCGCGACCAGGCTCGCCGTCCGCCTCGATGTCGCCGCCTGCCGCGACGACGACATGCTTGACGATCGCAAGCCCAAGTCCCGTGCCCCGTGAGGTGCGGGCGGCGTCGGCGCGGTAGAAACGCTCGAAGAGCCGTGAGAGGTTCGCATCGTCGACGCCCGCGCCGTCGTCGGCGGCCGTCAGCACGGTGAAGTCGCCGGCACGGTGCACGGCGATCGAGAAGTGTGACCCGTGACCCGCGTAGCGAACAGCGTTTTCCGTGACGTTCTCGGCCACCACCCGCAGCATGCGCGGGCGCAACGGCACCTCGACCTGCGGGTCGCCTTCCGCGAGGAGCTCGACGCCGGCGCGTCTCGCTGCGCCGGCGAGATCGCGAACGACACCCTCGAGCACTGGCAGGGCAACGGTGTGCCCGAGCGACACGACCTCCTTGCCACTCTCGAGCTCGGAGAGAAAGAGGATCTCGTCGATCAACAGGCCCGCGTTCTCGACCTCGGCGCGCGCCTGGTCGATCAACTCGCGCACGTCGGCACCGGGCAGGTCGGCCGAGTCGAGCAGGGCGAGGATCCGAGCAAGCGGCGTCCTCAGCTCGTGCGAGACGGCGGCGGTGAAGCCCGTTCGAAGCTCATCGAAGCTGCGGTCGTACACCAGATCGTTGCCACTCCGAAACCTGGAGAGAACCTCCTTCCGGTCTATCGTAGGGACATGGCGAAGATCCTGATCGTCGAGGACGACAACGTGATTGCGGACGGGATGGCGAAGCACCTCCTGGCGGCCGGGTTCGATCCGATCGTGGTTGCCCGCGGTGAGCTCGGGCTGACCCGGTTGCGCTACGAGAATCCCGATGTCTGTGTTCTCGACCTGATGTTGCCCGAGCTCGACGGGTGGAAGCTGATCGAGACCGCTCGCGCTGAGGGGATCGGGACGCCGATCGTCGTCGTCTCGGCCCGTGGGACGGAGCACGACCGAGTGCATGCCCTCGAGATCGGCGCGGACGACTATCTCGTCAAGCCGTTCTCGATGCGGGAGCTCGTGGCGCGCGTCGGAGCCGCAGCGCGGCGAGGCGTGAGTCCCACCGAGGAGAAACGTGGCGATGCGATTGAGATCGAGGAGCTGCGGATCGACCCGCGCGAGGTGCAGGCGTTCATCGATGGCCGAAGCGCCTCGCTCACGCCCACCGAGTTCAAGCTGCTCTACACGCTCGCGCTCGACCGCGGCCGCGTCGTGACGCGCGACGAGCTGCTGCAGAAAGTGTGGGGCCGTCGCGAGACGCACCGCGATCGCACCGTCGACGTGTTCGTACGCAGGCTGCGTCAGAAGATCGACCGCCCCGCATCGACGCACTCGTTCATCCAGACCCGCTTCGGTGTCGGCTACAAGCTCGAGCCCGAGCTCAAGTAGCCCCCAGGGACGTCACCGCACCGTCACGAGGCTGTCACCCACGCGGGCGCGGGCAGTGGCGAAGGTGCAGAGGTCAACGAACCTCGAAGGGAAGGAACAGTTGCAATCGAAAATTCTCATCCCGCTCCTTGCGGCCGGAACCGCTGCGGTCGCAGTCGGTGCGAGTGTTGCGTCGTCGGACGGTCCGGTATTCACGACCGTCCCGTCGCCCGCGCTCAAGGCCGCCGGCTACGCGCCGTCTTCCGTCCTCTCGCCGGAGCTTCGGCAGCAACTCGTCGCCGAAGGATCGGTGAAGCTCGAGAACCCGCAGGGAATCGTCACGCACTACGGGTACGAGAACGATCTGCCGAGCGCGGAAGATGCCACCGTGCCGCAGATGACCGCGACGTCCACTTCCGCGGCGGAAGCTCAGAAAACCGAGCCCGACAAGAACACCTACCTCGTCCTCGAGGGTCAGACGGGCGCGGATCCGAACTACGACTACGGGACGCACTTCCTGTTCCAGGGACATGAGGTCGGCGCGAAGATCGACGGCTCGTCCACGAACCGGCAGGGCTACATCACCCGGGTGAACCTCGACGCAGACGACGCGCATCGTGTCACCCTGATGGCGTCGCAGGACGCAACCGGGGCTCCGATCCAGGGCATCGACGGCAGCACCTGGGACCCGTTCGCCCACCGGCTTCTCTTCACGACCGAGAACGTCGGCGCGCCGACCTATGCGGCTTCGCTCAGCGTCCCGTCGGTCGTGAAGGACGTTTCCGGCGCACTCGGCCGGGGCGGGTATGAAGGGATTCAGGACGACGGCGACGGCAACATCTGGATCGTCGAGGACATCGGCGGTTCGGTCAAGCCGGGAACGGTGGCCAAGCAGCCAGGGAGCTTCATCTACCGCTATGTGCCGGCGCATCGGGGTGACCTCGGCAACGGCAAGCTGCAGGTACTGCAAGTTCGGAACGCGGCCGGCTCACCGATCACCTTCGAGTCGCAGGCGGTTCTCGACGCGCCCGACCAGGTCGCCCTTCACGCCTACGGCAGCACGTTCGACACGCAGTGGATAACGATCCACGATACGGCCACGGACGGCACGACATCGTTCGCCGCCAACCCGCTCGCGAAGGCCGTACATGCGACGCCCTTCAAGCGGCCCGAGAACGGCGTCTTCCGGCCGGACACGGGCTTCGGCGAGTTCTACTTCACGGAGACCGGTGACACGAACGCGACGAGTGTCGAGAACTCGAGTCCCGTCGCCGGAGGCTGGGGCAGCATCTTCAAGCTGGTGCAGACGAGCCCATCGGCGGCGACCGGCAAGCTGTCGGTCTTCTTCCAGGGTAATCAGGCGCATACCGGCCTGGACAACATCCAGTTCGCCTCGAAGAATCAACTCCTCGCCGTCGAGGATGCTGGAGACACGCTGCATACGCAGCGGAAGGCGCTCGACTCGGGGTACGAGTTCGACGTGAGTGGTGACTATTCGAAAGGCGGCGACCCGGGTCGCTTCCTCGCGGAGGGTCGCGACTTCGCCGCCGCGCTCGACTCGGCATTCGCCGGGTACGGGAAGAACGAGGGCGACAACGAGATCACGGGCATCCACGTCTCGAACGGTGACCCGAGGCCGAAGGGAATCCTCGGTGCCAGGGAACCGCGCTTCGGCGACAGCTCGAGCTGGCGGATGTTCTACACCCAGCAGCACGGCGAGAACCGAACCTGGGAAGTCGGTTCGGCGTCGACCCCCGGAAACGACGACGACTGACGGCCACGTCGTGGGGCCTCGCCGGGCTCCGCTAAACGAGCGTGCCGCCCCCGCCCGGGGGCGGCACCGCCGTCTGATGCCAGAGCACGATCCTTCCGTGCTCGACCCGGAAGAGCGCCGCGCCCTTGTCACCCGGCCCGTCGCACGCATGCCCGGGCCGGTTCGTCAGCCGGAACACGACGAGCACGTCGGTCTTGCTCCGCTTCGAGACGGAGACGATGATGCCGCCGCAGGGCAGCGCGGCATTCCAGCGAACGGCGTCCGCATGGGAGCGAAGCCTCAGCTCGCCGCCCTGGACGACCTGTGCGTTCTGGGCGAAGAGACGCGCAGCCGCCTCGTTGTCGTTTCGGTCGAGGGCGCCGCTCCAGCTCCGGGCGACGTCCTCCGCGGACGCAGGCTTGTGGCCGCCACAGGCACTCAGCGCAAGCAGCGCAACGAGAAGGACGATCGCTTTCATCTGAGTAGTCTGCCCATCGTGGACTTCGAGCTGAGCCCCGACCAACGTGAGATTCAATTGCTCGCCCGGGAGTTCACGCGCGCCGAGATCGAGCCGAACGCCGCCGAGTGGGATCGGAACCACGGGTTTCCTCGCGAGTTGCTCGGAAAGCTCGCCGAGCTCGGTCTGCTCGGCGTCTGCGTCCCGGAAGCCCTCGGCGGAGCAGGCGCCGATTTCCTGTCGTACATCCTCGTGCTCGAGGAGCTCTCGCATGGCGATGCCGGCGTCGGCGTCACGGTCGCCGTGCACACGTCGGCCTGCACGCTGCCGATTCTCCGGTTCGGCACCGAGGAGCAGGTGGCACGGTTCGTCCCACCGCTCGCACGGGGCGACGGGATCGGCTGCTTCGCACTGACCGAGCCCGGCTCGGGCTCCGACGCGGGCGCGATGACCTCGCGCGGCGAGCGAGTCGAACGCGGCTGGCAGCTCACGGGCTCGAAGCAGTGGATCACGAATGCGTCGTTCGGTGGGACGCTGCTCCTCTTCGCGCGAACGGACGCCGGGACGAAGACGGCCCGCGGCGTGACCGCGTTCATCGTCGACAGCCGCGACGTGGAGGTCACCCGTACCGAGGAGAAGCTCGGGTTGAACTCTTCCGTGACGAACGACATCGCCTTCGACGCGGTCGTCGACGACGATCGGCTGATCGGTGAGGAGGGTCGTGGTTTCCGCATCGCCATGGCGACGCTGGACGGTGGCCGGATCGGGATCGCGGCGCAGGCCGTGGGGATCGCGCAGGCCGCATACGACGTCGCGCTCGCCTACTCGAAGGAGCGCATGGCCTTCGGGCATCCGATCAGCGAGTTCCAGGCGATTCAGCACAAGCTCGCCGACATGTCGATGGAGATCGACGCGGCCCGGCTGCTCACCTATCGCGCGGCGTGGCTCAAGGATCAGGGGCGCCCGCACACGGAGGCCGGGGCCAAGGCCAAGCTCTATGCCTCCGAGATGGCGCGCCGTCAGACCGCGGAGGCGATCCAGGTGCTCGGCGGCTACGGCTACACGAAGGAATTCCCGGTCGAGCGCTACTACCGCGACGCGAAGGTCACCGAGATCTACGAGGGTACGAGCGAGATCCAGCGCCTCGTGATCGCCCGCTCGCTCCTTCGGGGACCGTCCGGTGCCAGGCACGCGCATCCAGATGCGCAAGGAAGCGTGACGGAAGCGTGACGGCACGCCGGGAAGCCTGGCGGACGCTGGTCTCCGCCCAGACCCGTCCGGTGTGGGACACCTGCGCGAAAGGCGCGCGGTGAGTTCACGCGAACGTGACGAGCCCGTTCGACTGACGAAGATCTACACCCGCGGCGGGGACGCCGGGATGACGTCGCTCGGTGACGGGGCGCGCGTCTCGAAGCTCGATCCGCTCGTGCGGGCCTGCGGAGCGGTCGACGAGTTGAACTCGTTGCTCGGCTGGGCGCGAATCGCGGCCGAGGCGACCGGTCTCGAGCGAATCCAGAACGAGCTCTTCGATCTCGGCGCAGACCTCTCTGTCCCCTACGCCGCGGGCGACGAGAAGCTCCGTGTCGAGCAGGCTTCGATCGACCGTCTCGAGGCTGAGTGCGACGCCGCGAACGCGTCCTTGCCGGAGCTTCGGAGCTTCGTCCTCCCCGGGGGATCGGAGGCATCCGCGCGCCTCCACATTGCCCGCACGGCATGTCGGCGCGCAGAGCGGGAGGTGCTTGCAGCGAACGAAGAGCGCGCCGTGAACCCACTCGCCCTCGCCTATCTGAACCGTCTGAGCGACCTGTTCTTCATCCTCGCCCGCGCGGCGAACCAGGGCGGCGCGGAGCCGCTCTGGAAGCCCGGCGGCGAACGCTGAGGCTCGATGTCAGCTTGAGTGTCCGATCGGGTGATTCGCGGCCCTGCCGTTCGGGCAGAATCACGGGGAGTGACGACGACCGG
The DNA here is from genome assembly GCA_038239825.1 of Gaiellales bacterium. GTDB lineage: Bacteria > Actinomycetota > Thermoleophilia > Gaiellales > Gaiellaceae > PALSA-600. The sequence continues at coordinate 30,694 of JBBSEJ010000018.1, read as the reverse complement.
GGATCCGCGCGAGACCGACGACCTGGCGATCTGGCGATCTGAGCTCTACGACGCCGAGCCGGAGCGGCAGGGCGAGCTCTTCTCGACGATCTCGGGCATCGACAACGAGCCCATTCACGGCCCTGGAGCCCCCGGGCTCGACTATGCCCGCGATCTCGGGTACCCCGGCGTGTTTCCGTTCACGCGGGGTGTCTATCCGTCGATGTACAGGGGCCGGTTGTGGACGATGCGCCAGTTCGCAGGCTTCGGGACCGCTGCGGAGACGAACGAGCGCTTTCGCTATCTGCTCGCGCACGGGCAGACGGGTTTGTCGACGGCGTTCGACATGCCGACACTGATGGGCTACGACTCGGATCATCCGCGGTCGGAGGGGGAGGTGGGTCGCGAAGGGGTCGCGATCGACTCGCTCGCCGACATGGAGACGCTCTTCGCCGGCATCCCGCTCGGAGACGTGTCGACGTCGATGACGATCAACTCGCCGGCGGCGATCCTGCTTGCGTATTACGCGTGTGTCGGTGAGGAGCAGGGCGTGCCCCGCGATCGGCTCCGGGGGACGATCCAGACCGACATCCTGAAGGAGTACATCGCGCAGAAGGAGTACATCTTCCCGCCCGAGCCGAGCATGCGGCTCGTCACCGACATGGTCGAGTTCTGTTCGACCGAGATGCCTCTCTGGCATCCGATCTCGATCTCCGGCTACCACATCCGCGAGGCGGGGTCGACGGCCGCGCAGGAGCTCGCCTTCACGCTGGCCGATGGGTTCACGTATGTCGAGTGGGCGATCGAGCGCGGTCTCGACGTGGACTCGTTCGCCCCCCGGCTTTCGTTCTTCTTCAACGCCCACCTGGATTTCTTCGAGGAGATCGCGAAATACCGTGCTGCGCGGCGGATCTGGGCGACGCGGATGCGCGACACGTACGGCGCGAAGAGCCCTCGATCGTGGGTCATGCGCTTCCACACCCAGACGGCCGGCGTATCGCTGACGGCGCAGCAACCGGAGGTGAATATCGTTCGGACTGCGATCGAGGCGTTGGCGGCCGTGCTCGGCGGGACGCAGTCGCTGCACACGAACTCCTACGACGAGGCGCTCGCCCTCCCGACCGAGGACGCGGTGCGGATCGCGTTGCGTACCCAGCAGGTGATCGCACACGAGACGGGTGTGGTGAACACGATCGATCCGCTCGGCGGTTCCTATTACGTCGAGCATTTGACGAACGAGCTCGAGCGCCAGGCGTACGAGTACTTCGAGCGCATCGACTCCCTCGGTGGTGTTGTCGCTGCGATCAAGGAGAATTTCTTCCAGCGGGAGATAGCCGATGCATCGTTCCGCTACCAGGCGGAAGTCGAGGCGGAGCAGCGGGTCGTCGTCGGTGTCAACCGCTACGCGGTCGACGATGAGCCCGAGCTCGAGATCCTGAAGATCGCTCCCGAGCTCGAAGGGCAGCAGATCGAGCGCGTGCGGTCGTTGCGCGCGCAGCGAGACTCTCGTGCGGTTGAAGCCGCGCTCGCGCGGCTGAAAGACGACGCGTCGCACGATCGGCGCAACCTGATGGAGCCGATCATCGACGCCTCGCGCGCGTACGTGACGATGGGCGAGATGTGCGACGCATTCCGAGAGGTCTGGGGCACCTGGCGCGAGACTCCGGTCTTCTGAGCCGTTAACAGTCGCTCAACACTTCGCGCCTAACGACCCGCCCGCAACACCGTCTACTCTGACGTGGGTATGAGCGCCGACACCGTCTTCGAGCACCGTGAGCCGATTCGCAGGCCGGGTTGGCGCAAAGCCATGCCGTGGATCCTCGTCGTTCTGGTCGTCGGCGGCGTGATCGCGATCATCTCGATCAAGTACGCGAACACCGGGCATTCGACGGCGACGCCGCTCACCAACAAGCCGGCCGTCGACGTCTCGAAGGTGCCCGCGACCGTGAAGCTGACACCAGGGGCGACGAGGGTCGCGCGGCGCTTCATCGAGTCCGCAGTCGCTCGCAAGAACCTCGGCTCCTCGTACTCGATCGTGACCGACGAGATCAAGCAGGGACAGTCGTTGAAATCGTGGAAGACCGGCAACATCGCGGTCGTCCCGTACCCGGTCGTGGACGTGAAGTACGCGCCGATGAAGATCGACTTCTCCTATCCCACCGAGGCGCAGATCGAGGTTGCGCTGTTGCCGAAGGCGGGGGTCAAGGTTCACGGACAGCTCTTCATCATGGATATCGTCAAGCGCGGTGGAAAATGGCTCGTGAACTCGTGGGTGCCGCGTTCGTCGCCGCCGGTGCCGAACGGGTCGGGTAACAACGGCGCAGGCAACTGACGCCGCGACCCGGGCCGATCCTGATCACGTGCTGAGGGGTCGTCTGTCGTCGCCTCGCTTTCGTCGCCGGCTCGTCTGGCTGTGCGCGCTCGTCGCAACCGCCGGTCTCGTGACGCTCGCCGCGACGAAGTACTCCAACACCGGACGGTCGAACGCAACGCCGTTGATCGACAAGCCGGCGACCGTGTACCGCTTTCCCGCACGTATGCATCTCACCAAGCAGGATCGAGACGAGCTCTTCGCCGTCACGAGCCGGTTCGTGATGACCGCCGTCCGACGCAAGCATCTCGACGCGGCATGGGCCATGCTCGGGCCGGAGATGAGGGTCGGCCAGACGCGTCGCTCGTGGGACACGGGCTTCAACAACGTCGTGCCGTTCAAGGCCGATGGCATCGGTCTCTTCACCATCCTCTACGCGTACCAGAACGATGTTGCGGTCGATACCGGGCTCGTCTCAGGTCGAGGGAACGGCTGGGCGGCGAAGACGTTCACGATCGAGTTGAAGCGCTACCCGGGTGATGCGCGCGAGTGGCGGGTCGCCTCGTGGGTGCCGAAAGGCATCGGCGGGGGCGGTACGCTCAGCCCCTCACGGCGGGCCGGCCCTCCGCCGCCGCCGTTCCATTCGAAGTTGTCGGCGCGGTGGCTGATGGCTCCGCTCGTCTTCTTCGCGCTGCTGATCGTCTCTCTGACCGCGTGGGGCCTCGGCGGCACCATCCGCGCCCGCCGCGCAGCGCGGCGGTACGCGAAGGCGCTCGGCTACAGCTCGAGCTCGAACCCGTCGTAGACCTGTTCGTACCCGGGCTCGAGGGGGCGCTCGGCAGGTCGGTGCGTCAGCAGCAATCGATTCGCTCGTGCTGCGACGAACGCCTCGTGCGCCTCGTCCGCAGCGAGGTGCCCTCGCGTCCCGCCTTCGGGATTCGGTGCCAGGAGGGTCGCCTCGCACAGGAAGAGGTCGGCGTCACGCGCAAGCTCGGGGAGGGCGTCGCTCGGGCCGCTGTCGCCCGAATACGCGAGCGTCGTCCCGTTCTGCGATACGCGGAAGCCGAACGCGAGCATCGTGTAGTGCAGGACGCGTCTCGGCGTCACGGTCGACCCGGCGACGGTGAACGGCTCCCCGTCGGCGTATTCCTCGATCCGAAAGGCCGTCTCGAACATGTCGCGCTTGCCGAGGTGCTTCCCTAGTCGCCCGAGGGTCTCGCGACCGCCCGGAGGCAGCCAGAGTGCCGGTGCATCGAGCTTCGAGGCGGGCCCAAACTGAAGGCCCCACACCCACGGGACGATGTCGCCCCAGTGGTCGAGATGGAAATGCGTGATCGCGATCGCGTCGATCACGGGCCAGCCTTCTCGCGACCGCAGTCGTGGCAGGACGCCGGGGCCGCAGTCGAGCAGCAACCGGCCGCCTTCGCTCTCGACGAGGTAGCCGGATTGAGCGCCGCCGGGGTTCGGCCACGCGGGTGAGCAGCCCACGACGGTCAGCTTCACGTTCCTATACTGCCCCACCGTGGCACGCAAGATCAGAGTGGTGATCGCGAAAGCCGGCCTCGACGGTCACGACCGGGGTGCAAAGATCATCGCCCGCGCGCTCCGCGACGCCGGTATGGAGGTCATCTACACCGGCCTGCATCAGACTCCGGAGCAGATCGTCGAGACCGCGATCCAGGAAGACGCCGACGCGGTCGGGATCTCGATCCTCTCCGGCGCGCACATGACACTCGTCCCGCGAATCCTCGCGCTCCTGCGCGAGCAGGGCGCAGAGGACCTGCTGGTCCTCGTCGGCGGAACCATCCCGACCGATGATGTCGTCGCGTTGAAGGACCAGGGTGTAGCGGCCGTGTTCACTCCGGGTGCGCCGACGAGCGAGATCGTCGAGTTCCTGCAGTCGCGTGTCGCCGCCTCTTAGCGCTCGAGCGCGCGATCGAGTGACAGAGCCCCGGGCGCACCCGTCAGCGCTTCGACGGTGCCGGGGGCCGGACGTGTCCACGCGACGATCCTCTCGCCGGGCGTGAACGTCCACGCAGAAGCGTCGAGCGCCGGCAACGACAGGGACACCACACGGTTCAGCTTCGACTGCTTGAGGTGTGACGGCCAGGAGGCGAGTGCCGTGATGCTCATCTTGAGCTGTGTTGCGTCCGCGGCGACCACGGTTCCGGTGAGCTTGAGCGTGAACCCCGATCCGGCGGGCGGCGCCGCGACGAGGAGGTGGCGGGCCTGCTTCAGGAACGGGAACGGGTCGAGAGCCTGGCCCCCCCGTGGGTGCACCTCGAAGTGGAGGTGCGGATGGATTCCGTTCGCGTCTCCGGAGTCTCCGACGTAGCCGATCGTCTGCCCGGGTTCGACGTGCAGGCCGTCGGGAACGGCATAGGAAACGCCTTGCACGCAGGTTCCCTTGTTGTCGTTTCCCGCGGTCAGGTCGTTGTTCAGGTGGATGTACTCGTAGGTCGTTCCGCTGTCACCCTTGAGGTAAATCATGCAGCCCGCGTTTGCGGAGGTCGTCCAGTACTCGACCGTGCCCCCTTCGACTGCAACCGCGGGCGCTCGCTTGTCGGCGAGCAGATCGTTGCCCTGGTGCGTTCCACCACCGCGCGGTTGGCCAAAGTCGTCGCTGTAGGCGACGGTGCCGACGACCGGGAATAGCAGTTTCGGCACGCCGCTCGCCGCGGCCGAGGCGCTCGCTGCGACCAGCAGGGCCGCGGCGAGAACGGGAATCAGGCGCCGCATCCGCGCCACGGTATCGGGCACCTTCGTCCGATGCCAACTCGGGCGCGGTGGATAGAGTCACGGCCGCATGAAGATCGCCGTTTGCGTGAAAGCAGTGCCCGACGCGGCCGGCGGCCGTCGGATCGATCCCGCCACGATGCGGCTCGAGCGCTCCGGCGAGCTGACGATCTCGGAGTTCGACACCTATGCGGTCGAGGAGGGCTTGAGGCTGAAGGAGGCCGCCGGCGACGGCGAGATCATCGTCGTGTCGATGGGTCCCGAGCGCGCGCTGGACGCGCTCCGCAAGGCGCTCGCCATGGGGGCGGACCGCGCCGTCCTCGTGACCGACGAGGCCCTCGCGGGCTCCGATCTCCTCGGAACGTCAAAGGCACTCGCCGGGGCGCTCGAGCGGGAGGGCGCAGAGGTCGTGCTCTTCGGGCAGCAGTCGGCTGACGGCGGCGGCGCATGTCTCTGGTCGGCGGTCGCGGAGCACCTGCGTCTGCCGGTGATCTCCCAGGTGAGTGAGCTCGAGCTCGTAGGGTCGGTCGTGACCGGCAAGCGACAGACCGAGTTCGGATACGACACGATTCGCGCGCCGCTTCCCGCAGTGATTGCGGTCTCGGATGCGATCAACACGCCTCGGTACCCGTCCCTGAAGGGGATCATGGGTGCGAAGAAGAAGCCGCAGGTCTCGCTCGGGGCGGGTGATGTGGGCGGTGCCGCCGGAACCGGCACGACCGTCGAGGGCTTGAGCGCGCCACCGCCACGCGGCGACGCCCGAAAGATCGATGACGACGGCAGGGCAGCCGAGCAGATCGTCGACTACCTGGTGGAGAAGCGGCTCATCTGATGTCGAAGACGCTCGTTTTCCTCGAACATCACGAGGACGCGATTCAAAAGAGCTCGCTCGGCGTCCTCACGAGAGCAGCACAGCTCGGTGGCGATGTTGCGGGGATCCTGATCGGCTCGGGCGTGAGTGAGCTCGGTGCAAGTGCGGGAGAGTACGGCGCTGCGACAGTCTGGATCGCGAACGACGAGCGTCTCGCGCCGCCGCTGCCGCAGCCGCGCGTCGATGTGCTCGCGCAGGTCGTTCGTGACGAGGGGTACGACACGGTGCTTTTCGCACAGTCGGTACTCACTGCCGACGTCGCCGCGGCACTCGCCGTGCGGCTCGAGGCGGGGCTCAACTGGGATCTGACCGACCTGACGGCCGAGGGCATCGGCACGCGGCCCGCGCTGGCCGACTCGGTCTACGTCGACGTCGGCTGGTCGACCGCCGTACGCCTGGCGATCTTCCGCTCGGGCACGTTCGACGCGACCCCGGTCGGTGGCAGCGCCGAGCTGAAGGAAGTGACGGTTGATCTGGAGGATTTCTCGACGCTGGCCGAGATGGTCGAGCAGGCGCATGCGGTGCAGCAAGGCCCTTCGATCGAGGATGCGGACGTGATCGTCGCGGGCGGCCGAGGGCTCGGCGAGCCCGAGAAGTTCGTGCTGGCCGAGGAGCTTGCGCAGGCCCTCGGCGGTGCCGTTGCGGCGACGCGCGCGGTTGTCGACGCGGGCTGGTATCCGTATTCCGCGCAGGTGGGGCAGACCGGGAAGTCGGTCGCCCCCAAGCTCTACGTCGCGCTCGGGATCTCCGGAGCCATTCAGCACAAGGTCGGCATGCAGGGCTCGACCGTGATCGTCGCGATCAACAAGGATCCAAACGCGCCGATCTTCGAGTTCTCCGATCTTGGCGTCGTCGGTGATCTGCACGCGATCGTGCCGAGGCTCACCGAGCTCGTCCGCGCGCGCCGGGGCTAGCAGCTCGACGTGACGGTCAGCCCTTCCGAGTATCCGGCGCCATGGGCGGCCGCGGAGGCGATCGCTCGTCCGAGCGATCCGGTCGACGAGCGGCTCGTCGTCGGCTTCCTGATCGTCGGCGCCGGCCCAGCAGGCCTCGCTGCCGCGATCAGGCTCGGCCAGCTCGTCGAGGAGGATCCTCGTACCGCGGAGCGGCTCGGAGACGTCCCGGTCGCAGTCCTCGAGAAAGGGAAGGCACCCGGATCACACCTGCTCTCGGGAGCGGTCGTGAACCCGCGCGGCCTGCAGCGCCTCTTCAGAGACCGGAGGCGCATCGAGGAGCTTCCGTTCTACGGGCCTGTCGAGGGCGAGTCGGTGCTTTTCATGACGAGGCGCCGCGCGGTACGCATCCCCACGCCGCCGACGATGGTGAACCACCGAAACGCTGTCGCGTCGCTCTCCCGGCTCGGACGCTTCCTCGCGGAAGAGGCGGAGTCGCTCGGCGCGACGATCCTGCCGGAGACGTCGGCGGAGCAGCTGCTCGTCGACGGCGGTCGCGTCGTGGGTGTGCGCACAGGTGACCGCGGGCGTGGTCGGAGCGGTGAGGAGCTCGGGAACTTCGAGCCCGGTTCCGACGTGACGGCCCGCGTCACGATCCTCTCGGAAGGGACGCAAGGTCACCTCACCGGAGCGGCGCTCGACCACTTCGGGCTCGCCGGCGAGAACCCGCAGGTGTGGGCGCTCGGTGTGAAGGAGGTCTGGAAGGTTCCGAGACCGTTGCGCAAGGTCGTGCACACGATGGGGTGGCCGCTTCGGGCAGGTAGGAAGTTCCGCGAGTTCGGCGGCTCGTTCGTCTACCCGATGGGCGACGAGATGCTCACGATCGGCATGGTCGTCGGTCTCGACTACCGCGACACCGAGTTATCGGTGCACGACCTGCTGCAGGAGTTGAAGACGCATCCACGCATCTCGCGGATCCTCGAGGGCGGGGAGCGGGTGCAGTGGGGTGCGAAGACGATCCCGGAAGGCGGATTCGTCGCCTTGCCGAAGCGCTTTCACGCACCGGGCCTGCTGCTGACCGGTGATGGTGTGGGCCTGGTCAACGTGCCGGCGCTGAAGGGCATTCACTACGCGATCGAGTCGGGACGGCTGGCTGCCGAAGCGGCATGGCGCACGCTCGAGCGGGGCGCCTCAGCGCGATCAGCGCTTGCGACCTACGACGACTCATTACGCGCCTCGTTCATCTGGCGCGACCTGCAGGAGGTGCGCAACATGCGACAGGCGTTCGGCCGCGGCTTCTACGTCGGCGGCGCGATGGCCACCGCCATGACGGCGACGAAGGGTCGATTTCCGCCGGGCAGCGCGCGCACCGAGCCGGACGCGCAGCAGTCGCTCATCGGCACCGACCGTGCTGCGTCGTATCCGGCGCCCGACGGGAAGTTGACCTTCGACAAGTTGTCGAGCGTGTTCGCGTCGGGCAATCGCACGCGTGACGATCAGCCGAACCACATTCGCGTGCAGACGAAGGTTCCGCGTGAACTCGCGTCGCTCTGGGAGCACATGTGCCCTGCGCAGGTCTACGAAGTCGGCGCCGCGGACGGCGACGGCACGGTCGAGGTGAAACTCGCCCCGTCGAACTGTGTCCAGTGCGGCGCGATCACCGCCAAGGGCGGTCGCCTCACCCCGCCCGAAGGCGGCAGCGGCCCCGAGTACACGCTCACGTAACGCGTACGGCCCACTCTTTTCGCACCTCTGTCACGACGGCGGCCGCGAGAGATGGCTAGAAATGGGCGGTGATCAACCGGACGTGGCTAGATTCGGCATGTGATCACGTCGGTCGACAATCCGCGGGTCAAGGACGTCGTCCGCTGGCGGAAGGAGCGGGAGCGGCGGAAGGATGGCGTCTTCCTCGCCGAAGGGACGCGCGAGGTCGAGCGCGCGCTCGCCGCCGGCCTCGTCGCACGGCACACCTACGTCGCCCCGGAGTTGTCGCCCGAGTGGTCGCAGGGCGGGGAGGAGGTGGGCGCTCGAGTGCTCGCGAGGATGAGCTACCGATCCGACCCCGAAGGAGTGCTCGCCGTGTTCGATGTGCCGCAGCGCGAGTTACCGCCCCGCCCGACGCTCGTGCTCGTCGCCGTCGGGATCGAGAAACCCGGCAACCTGGGCGCGATGGCGCGGACCGCCGACGCAGCCGGCGCAGACGCGCTGCTCGTCGCCGACAGCGTCTGCGACCCATGGAACCCGAACGCGATTCGAGCGTCCACCGGAGCCGTGTTCACGCTCCCGGTTCTCGATACCACGCTTGCCGACGTGCGCGCGCTGCCGTTGCAGAAGGTCGCCGCCGTGGTCGCGGCACCGACCCGGCACACCGACGCCGACCTCACCCCGCCCACGGCGATCGTCATCGGCGCAGAGGATGAGGGCCTCGCGAGCTCGTGGCGAGATGTCGCGGACATCCAGGTCTCGCTCGCGATGCACGCGCGTACGGTCGACAGCCTCAACGCAGCGACGACCGCCGCGATCCTGCTCTACGAGACGCTCCGGCAACGTGGCTAGCGTGCCCACCCGCGACGACGTGTTTCGTGCGCGCGAGACGATCGCCGACCGTCTCGCGACCACGCCCCTGTTCTCCAGCGCGACGCTCGGTGCTCGACTGAAGTGCGAGCTCTTCCAACGCACGGGCTCCTTCAAGTCGCGCGGCGCGTTGAACAAGATGGCGAGCCTCGGCAACGACGAGAAGCGCCGGGGCGTGATCGCGATCAGTGCGGGCAACCACGCACAAGCCGTCGCGTTCGCCGCCGCGGAGGAGAACGTGGACGCTCTCGTCGTGATGTGGCAGGGCGCGTCCGAGTTCAAGATCGCCGCCACCCGGAGCTACGGCGCGACCGTCGATCTCGAGGCGCGCGGTCCGAGCGAGGCCTTCGCACGCCTGGACACGCTGTTGCAGGAGACCGGCCGAACGCTCGTGCACCCGTTTGACGACCCGGTCGTGATCAGCGGCGCCGGCACGGTCGGCCTCGAAATCGAGAAGGACGCCTCGGACGCAGACGCGGTCGTCGTCCCGGTCGGCGGGGGCGGGCTGATCTCCGGCGTGCAGACGGCGCTCGCGGGCCGGATGCGCGTGATCGCCGTCGAGCCCGAGACGAGCCAGGCTCTGCACGCCGGGCTTGCGGCCGAGGAGCCGACGCCGGTCAGGCCGGTCTCGGTCGCCGATGGTCTCAACGCGCCGTTCGCCGGACGTCTTGCGCTCACGATCTGCCGCGAGATCGAGCGGGTGCTCGTGACCGAGGAGGAGATCGAGCACGCCTTTCGCTTCCTGTACGAGCGGGCGAAGCTCGCGTGCGAGCCGGCGGGTGCGGTTGCCACCGCCGCATGGCTCTCGGGCAAGATCGACGCCCGAAAACCAGTCCTCGTCGTGTCCGGGGGCAACGTCGCCAGAGCGACCGCCGCTGCTATCCTGGCGCGGTCATGAAGGCCGACATTCACCCGGACTACGTCCTCGCGACCGTGCATTGCAGTTGCGGGAACACGTTCACCACGCGTTCCACGAAGCCCGACCTACACGTCGAGATCTGCTCGAACTGCCACCCCTTCTACACCGGTAAGCAGAAGCTCGTGGACACGGGTGGACGTGTCGAGCGGTTCCAGCGGCGTCTCGAAAAGGCCGAGCGCGCCGCGCGCTCCTAGCGTCATGGCGCAAAACGTCGGAGGGCAAGCCGTCCTCGAGGGCGTGATGATGCGCGGACCGCGCAAATGGGCGGTGGCCGTTCGCAAGCCCGACGGCATGATCGCCCACGTCTCGCGCTCGATCGACCCGCTGATGGCGCGCCACTGGACGCTGCGCCTGCCCGTCGTGCGCGGTGTCGTCGCGCTCGGCGAGAGCCTCTCCATCGGCTTCCGAGCGCTCAGCGTGTCTGCGAACTATGCGGCCGCCGAGGAGGCAGACGGTGACGAAGAGCCCGCGGAGATCGGTCGGTGGGCGCTCGCCTTCGCGTTCCTCGTCGCCATCGGCTTCGCGGTGATGCTCTTCAAGGTCGGCCCGGCGCTGCTCACGGACCTGCTTCCGATCAAGAGCGGAGGGTGGTTCGTGATCGTCGAGGGTGCGATCCGCGTCGCCGTCTTCGTCACCTATCTCACCGTGCTGTCGTTCATCCCGTCGCTCCGCCGCGTCTTCCAGTACCACGCAGCCGAGCACAAGGCGATCAATGCGTACGAAGCGGGTGAGGAGCTGACGCCCGAGATCGCGCAGCGCTACTCACTCATTCATCCCCGCTGCGGCACCGCGTTCCTGCTCTGGGTGATGGTCGTCGGCATCTTCGTGTTCGCGCTCTTCGGACGTCCGGCCTGGTATTGGCTGATCGTCAGCCGCATCGCACTTCTCCCGGTGATCGCCGGGATCGCGTACGAGTTGATCCGCTTTGCGGGGAGGCATTCCGACAATCGCGTCCTGATGACGCTCCTCGCGCCCGGCCTCTGGCTGCAGCGGCTGACGACGCGCGAGCCGTCGCTCGACCAGCTCGAAGTGTCGATCCGCGCCCTTCGGGAGGTGCTCGACCTCGAAGGCGGCGAGCGGCCCACCGACCGGCGAGTGGAGGTGATGGCGTAGTGGCGACCGATCGGACGGGAGCGTCGTTTGGCAGGGCGACCTGTTGAACGGCAGCGGGACGATCGAGAGCTCGACGAGCGGGGCATTCGGGCCACTCGACGTTTCGTGGTCATCGCGCGCCGATGAGGCGAACGGCCGGACGAGCCCCGAGGAGCTGATCTCGGCTGCCTGGGCGGCGTGCCTCTCGATGGCGCTCTCGAGCGGTCTTGCCAAGGCGGGCACTCCGCCCGAGAAGCTCGAGACGTCGGTGACCATCACCTTTCAGCCCGGCGAGGGGATCACGCGAGGCGCATTGACCGTTCGTGGCACCGTGCCCGGGCTCGACGCGGACGCGTTCCGGCTCGCCGCCGACGACGCGAAAGAGAACTGCCCGGTGTCGAAGGCGCTCGCGGGAATCCCCGAGATCACGCTGAACGCCGAGCTCGCGAGCTAACCTCGTGCGGCGATGGCCGCCCTCGACGATCTCGTAGCCGAGCTGGAGCGTTCGTACCTGGAGACGCGGGCCCGCATGTCCGACCCCGCGGTGTACAACGACCACCGCGAGGCCGCCGACATCGGGCGCAAGCTCAAGGAGCTCGAGGGCCCGTACAAGCTCGCGCAGCAATGGAGCCAGGCGCGCGCCGACCTCGACGCCGCGCGCAACGATCCTGAGCTCGCCGAGATGGCCTCCGACTATGCCGCGGACGTCGAGCGCCTCGAAGAGGAGCTGAAGCTCTCACTGGTGGAGCGCGACCCGGCCGACGACAAGGACGTGATCGTCGAGATCCGCGGCGGCGAGGGCGGCGAGGAGGGAAAGCTCTGGGCCGGCGATCTCGCGAAGCTTCTGCAGCGGTACGCGGAACGCCGCGGCTTCAAGTGGGAAGAGCTCGAGGTGGCGCCGAGCGACTCCGGCGGTCTGAAAGAGGGAGTCTTCGCGATCAAGGGCGACGGCGCGTATTCGGTGTTCAAGTACGAAGGCGGCACACATCGCGTGCAGCGCGTGCCGGAGACGGAGTCGCAGGGTCGCATCCACACGTCGACCGCGACGGTCGCGGTGATGCCGGAAGCCGAGGATGTCGACGTGGAGGTCGCGGAGAGCGATCTGAAGATCGACGTCTACCGGTCGTCTGGCCCGGGCGGCCAGTCGGTGAACACGACCGACTCCGCCGTTCGCATCACTCACCTGCCGACGGGAATCGTCGTCGCCATGCAGGACGAGCGCTCGCAGTTGCAGAACCGGGAGAAGGCGATGCGGGTGCTGCGCGCGCGCGTCTTCGAGGCGGAGCGCGAGCGGCAGGCCGCGGAGCAGGCGGCGGCGCGGAGCGCGCAGGTGGGCACCGGCGCTCGTGCGGAGAAGATCCGGACGTACAACTTCCCCCAGAGCCGCGTCACCGACCACCGAGTGAAGATCAACATGACGCTCGAGCAGGTGCTCGCCGGTTCGCTCGACCACTTCACCGACGCGTTGACCGCCGACGAGCAGCGCCGCGCGCTCGAGGGGTGACCCTCGCCGACGTCCTGCGCGGGACGACCGAGTTTCTTGCGTCTCGCGGGGTGGAGCACCCGCGGTTGGATGCCGAGCACCTGCTCGCCCACGCGCTCGGTCTGACCCGCATGGAGCTCTACACCCAGCACGACCGGCCGCTGACCTGTGCCGAGCGCGCGGCGGCCCGAGCACTCGTCCAGCGCCGCGGACGGCGCGAGCCGCTCGCATACGTCCTCGGTGATTGGGGCTTTCGCCGGCTCACGCTCGCTACGGACGCGCGCGCCCTCGTGCCGCGGCCGGAGACCGAGCTCGTCGTCGAACGGTGCCTTGCGCTGCTCGAAGGCATCGACGCTCCCCGTGTCGTCGATGTCGGCACGGGCGGCGGCGCGATCGCACTCTCGCTGAAGCACGAGCGACCCGATGCGAGGGTCAGCGCCACCGACATTTCCGGGGCGGCGCTCGCACTGGCGCGCGAGAATGCACAGCGAAACCGGCTCAAGGTCGACTTGATCGAGACCGATCTGCTGGCAGGCGTTCGCGGGTGGTTCGATCTCGTCGTCTCGAATCCGCCGTATGTGCTCGCGGAGGAGCTTCTGGAGCTCGAACCGGAGGTGCGGGCATGGGAGCCGGAGCTCGCGCTCGTCGATCGAGGGCAGACGAGCAAGCTCGCCGCAGCCGCGCGCGACGTTCTCGACGGCTGGCTCGTCCTCGAAGTGCACGAGCGGCTCGCGGGCGACGTCGTCGTACACCTCTCGGAGCTCGGCTACGCCGCAGCTAGAATCACGCTCGACCTGGCCGGTCGCGAACGAGTCGTGGAGGCACGATGGGAGCCGACGCCGAGATCGAGAGGGCGCTAGCCGCAGTTCGCACGGGTGAGCCGGTGCTGCTGCCGACCGACACGGTGTACGGCCTCGTGACGTCGTCCGAGCGCGCGGAGTACGCGGCGCGGCTCTACCGACTCAAGGGTCGCGATGCGAAGCAGCCGACGGCGCTCCTCGTCGCGAGCGTCGAGCAGCTCCTTGCCTGCCTGCCCGAGCTCACGGAGAAACACAAGGCGATCGTTTCAGAGCTCCTTCCCGGGCCGTACACGCTCATCCTGGGAAACCCAGCCCGCCGGTACCCCTGGCTCACGGGTGGCCGCACGGATGCGATCGGCGTTCGAGTCCCCAACCTGCCCGCCGCCGGGGCGCGTGTCCTTGCGGGAGTCTCGAGCGTCGTCGCGACGAGCGCGAACGAGCCGGGCGGCCCGAGCCCGGCGAGCTTGAGCGACGTGCCGGATCGCATTCGTGCCGGGTGCGGAGCCGAGATCGACGTCGGGCGGCTGACGGGCCGGCCCTCCACGGTGATCGACTTCACCGGCGCGCACCCGGTCGTGCTGAGGGAGGGAGCGGCGTCGGCCCGCGAGGCGATCGCACGGGTGCAGGAGGCGCTCGCCGTCCGAGTCTCTACGATCCGTCCCATGGCGATCGCCCACGAGACGACGTTTGCGCAGCTGAAGACCGCCGGGCTCGCCCAGATCGATCCCGAGATCGCGGAGCTGCTCGGGCGCGAGCTCGATCGCCAACGAGGGCAGATCGAGTTGATCGCCTCGGAGAACTTCACGTGGCCGAGCGTGCTCGAAGCGGTCGGGTCGGTCCCGACCAACAAGTACGCCGAGGGTTATCCCGGCAAGCGGTACTACGGCGGCTGCGAGGTCGTCGACGAGATCGAAGATCTCGCCCGCGGCCGCGCGAAGCAGCTCTTCGGCGCCGAGCACGCGAACGTGCAGCCGCATGCCGGCGCGCAGGCGAACATGGCCGTGTACTTCGCGGTGCTGAAACCCGGTGACCGCGTGCTCGGCTTGTCGCTCGACCACGGAGGACATCTCACCCACGGCCTGAAGGTGAACTTCTCCGGGAAGCTCTACGAGTTCCACCACTACGGCGTTTCTCGCGAGACGATGCTCGTCGACTACGACGAGGTGCTCGCGCAGGCGAAGGAAGTGCGCCCTCGGCTGATCGTGTGTGGCGGCTCCGCCTACCCGCGCACGGTCGAAGCGGACAAGTTCCGCGAGATCGCCGACGAGGTCGGGGCGCTGCTGATGTGCGACATGGCACATTTCTCGGGGCTCGTCGCGGCAGGGCTGCATCCGAGCCCGGTCCCCCATTCCGACTTCGTCACGTCGACGACCCACAAGACGCTGGCGGGCCCCCGCGCGGGCTTCGTGCTGTGCCGGGAGGAACACGCCTCCAAGCTCGATCGCGCCAACTTCCCGGGCATGCAAGGCGGCCCGCTGATGCACGCGATCGCCGCGAAGGCGGCGTGCTTCCGGATCGCCATGGGGGAGGCGTTCAAGGAGTACCAGGTGCAGGTGCGTGCAAACGCGGACACGCTCGGCACGGGCCTCGTCGACGGCGGCTTCGACATCCTCACGGGCGGCACCGACACGCACCTCGTTCAACTCGATCTGCGCAACACCGAGTGGACGGGTCTCGCGGCGCAGGAGCGCCTCGAGGAGTGCGGGCTGACCGCCAACCGAAACACCGTGCCGTTCGACGAGCGGCCGCCCATGGTCGCGTCGGGCGTTCGGCTCGGGACGCCGGCCGCGACGATGCGCGGCTTCGACGAGGCCGACTTCGGCGAAGTTGCTTCCATCATCGTCGACTCACTCGACGAGCATGCCGACGTCGAGGCGCTTCGCTCGCGCGCCCTCGCTCTCTGCGACGCTCGACCGCTCTATCCGGGCTTTCGCGGCCACACGACCTACGCCGCGTAGGCTCGCACGCCAAGAGCTCTACGCGAGCGCCGCAACGACCGCCGCCCCCGCGTGCAGTGCTCCGGTGTCGTAGAGCGGCAACTCGACGTCGTGCGGGCCGACGAGCAGGCCGAACTCGGTGCAGCCGAGGATCACGGCGGTGGCTCCCTCCGCGCCGAGCCGGCGGATCACGGCGACGAATGCGTCGCGCGCCGCGTCTGTGACCAGGCCGTGCGCGAGCTCCTCGAACACCGCGCGATGGAGCAACTCTCGCTCGGGTGCGTCGGGGACGAGCACGTGAAGGCCGTGACGATGGGCGAGCCGCTCATGCAGGAACGGGAGCTCCATCGTGTAGCGGGTGCCGAGGAGCGCGACTCGTGTGTGCCCGTCAGCCACGAGCGCCGATCCTGTCGGGTCGGCGATGTGGATGGTCGGGATCGTCAGGTCTGCGACGATCGCCTCCCAGGCGTTGTGCAGCGAGTTCGTGCCGAGAAGGAAGATGTCGGCGCCCGCGGCCTCCACCGCGCGAGCGTCGACGGCAAGGCGCCGGCCGGCCTCGTCCCATCGACCGGCCGCCATCAACTCGCCGATCGGCGCCATGTCGACGCTGAAGAGCACGCAGCGTGCGGAATGGATGCCACCGAGCCGCTCATTGACCCCGGCGTTCAGCAGCCGGTAGTACTCGAGGGAGGAATGCCAGGTCATGCCGCCCAGGACTCCGATGGTGCGCATCAGGCGGTTACGATCGCACGAATGCCGGTCACCGAGGTCACGCACCCGCTCGTCCAGCACAAGCTGTCCTACCTGCGCGACAAGGACACGCCGACGGTTCACTTTCGCAAGCTCGTCGAGGAAGTGACGCTGCTCCTCACCTACGAGGCGACGAAGGATCTGCCGACCGAGGACGTGCAGATCGAGACTCCGCTCGAGCGCGCGCCGTTTGCCCGTATCTCGGGCAAGAAGGTCGCCGTCTGCCCGATTCTGCGCGCGGGTCTCGGGATGCTCGACGGTGTGCTGCTCCTGATCTCGGGCGCGCGCGTCGGGTTCATCGGCCTCTATCGCGACGAGACGACGCTACGACCCGTCGAGTACTACGTGAAGCTGCCACAGGACGTCGCCGATCGCGACGTGATCCTGCTCGACCCGATGCTCGCCACCGGCAACTCGACCGCCCATGCCGTGAAGCTCGTCAAGGAGGCGGGGGCGACCAGTGTGCGGCTGATCTCGATCATCGCTGCGCCGGAAGGGATCGCGACGGTGCAGGAGCAGTACCCGGACGTGCGCATCGTGGTCGCCGCCATCGACCGTGAGTTGAACGACAAGGGTTACATCGTCCCCGGTCTCGGTGACGCGGGAGACCGGCTCTACGGAACGAAGTAGTCGGGGGATCATGGTCTGGGAGCAGCTGACCGACCACCTCGAGGTCCTCTGGGGCGCGCTCACCGCGCTCGCGATCGTCGTCGTGCTGACACCCGCCGTGGGGAGAACGGCGCGGTACCTGCGCCTGATCGAACGGCCCAAGGAGGGCGAGCGCGACCGGCCGTCGATCCCCCGTCTCGGCGGGCTCGCGCTGTTTCTCGGTGTGCTCGTCCCGTCACTCGCCTTTCTGCCGCTCGGCGGCGCGCTGCGGGGGATCGTCCTCGGCGCGGCGGTTGCGACGACGATCGGTGCGATCGACGACTTCCGTGGCCTCAACTGGTGGCAGAAGCTCGGCGGCCAGGTACTGGCGGCCGCGATCCCGACCGGGTTCGGCGTCTGGGTACAGAGCTTCACGTTCCCGGTGATCGGCGTCCACGACTTGACGGCGTACGTCGGCGTTCCGGTGACCGTCGTCGGGATCGTTGCCGTCATGAACATGGTCAACTTCCTCGACGGGCTCGACGGGCTCGCGGCAGGCGTGTGCGCGATCTCGGGCGCGACGTTCTGCGTGATCGAGCTCGACTACGGTCGCATCGGCGCGGCCGTGCTCGCCGCAATCGTCTGCGGCGCCTGCCTCGGGTTCCTGCGCCACAACTTCTATCCGGCGCGGATCTTCATGGGCGACTCGGGTGCCTTGCTCCTCGGGTTCACACTCGCGGCGACCGCGGTACAGGGTCTCCTGAAGACGGCAGCGTTGGCGACTCTCGTCCTGCCGTTGCTCGTGCTCGCGGTCCCCGTCCTCGACACATCTTTCGTTGTCGCCAAGCGGCTGAAGAGCCGTCAGCCGATCTACGTCGCGGACGCGCGTCATCTGCACCACCGCTTCATGCGGCTCGGGTTCTCGCAGCGGCGTGCCGTCGTGTACCTCTGGACCTGGTGTGCGACGCTCGCGTTCGCCGCGCTGGCGACGCGCTTCGCGCCGCCGCACCCCCACGGGCGCCGCTGGAGCGTCGCAAACACGACGATCGACGTCGCGGCAGGCGTGGCCGCGATCTCGTTCTCGTTGTACGTCGTCTACGTCCTCGAGATCGTGAAGCTCGCGAGTCCGCGCGCCCGCAGGCGGCGAACCGCGCGCGACCGCGCCGCGTGACCCGGCGAACCGCTGCCTACCTCCGGCGTCGCGCTGCGCGAAGGGCGGCGCGGGCGGCTATCCAACCCGGGGAGCCGTGCACCCCACCGCCCGGATGCGCTGAGGCCGAGGCGAGATAGACGCCGGGGATTCCCGTCTCCGGGCGCCCGAATCGCCCGCGGAGAACGAGCTCGTTCTTCAACTTCGCGGTCCCGAGGTTGATCCGCCCCGGTGGCAGCCGCTCGACGCGCCGTCCGCGGACGAGCGCGGTGAACCCCGGTGCATGCGCCTCGATCTGCGCCTCGATCGCCTCCGGCGTGTCGAGCGCGTGCGAGTAGGCCCAGGCCGTCTCCTTCCCGGCCGGAGAACGGGACGGGTCGACCATCGAGTACTGCCCGAAGAGGACGAACGAGCGCTCGTCGCCGAGATGCACCACGGGCGCATGGCGTGCTTGCTCGACCGCCCACGGAATCGGGGCATCGAGCGTCCAGTCGAGCTTCAGGGTCGCCGGATCGGGCTCGACGCGGGCGGGACGGCCGGTGAGGCGGCCGAGCTCCCACACATCGATCGCCGCGAGCACCGCGTGCCGCGCCCGCGGCAGGCGGTCGAGCCGCCGGCCATGCTCGATGTGGACGCCGCGCGCGACGGCGCGCGCGGCGAGCGCTTCCGCGATCCCACCCGCGCCGCCGGCGACGCAGGGGAACCCGTAGCGCTGGCCGAGCGCGGTGAGAAGGAGGCCGAAGGCCTGACCGACCGGTGAGCCCGGCGGCGCATCGGTGTGGAGTGCGTTGCCCATGATCAAGCGGCGTGCGAGCTCCGTGCGCAGGCCGGGGTGGAGGAGGCGGAGCGCTGCCGGCTCGAGGGCGAGCTGAAGGGCCGAGCGAATCTGCGGGAACGGGGTCACCATGCCGCGTAGAAGCGCCGGCTCGACTCGCTCCCAGAGGTCCATCAACTCGGTGAAGCGCGGGCCGTCGGCACCGAGACTCGCGGCCGTCGCAGCGGTCGTCCGGGCGAGGACGGCCACCGACCCGTCGGTTGCCGGGTGGGCGAGCACGAGCGGGCCGTGCCGCCAATCGATCTGGAGGCCGAGCGCGCGGAAGACGGGCGAGGCCGCGCCGAGCGGGTAGAACGCGCTATAGCGGTCGTGGACGAAACCGGGCTCGATCAGCTCGCCGGAACGCACCGCGCCGCCGGGCTCGTCCTCGGCCTCGATCACGAGCACCGACCAGCCGCTGTCGGCCAGCACGTTCGCGCCGACCAGACCGTTGTGCCCGGCCCCGATCACGACTGCGTCATGCATTGGGAGTGTCTCCCCGAAGTCGTTTCAGGGAAACCCGCCCGGGTACGAAACGACGGTGGCACGCAACGAGATCGAGATCGGCGCGACGCCGGAGCGGGTCTGGGCGGTGCTCGCCGACGCCGAGCGCTACTCCGACTGGGTTCTCGGCGCGCAGGAGATCGAGGAAGCCGATGCGAGCTGGCCGGCGGTTGGAGCGCGCATGCGTCACCGCACCGGCGTCGGGCCCCTCACCGTCGAGGACGACACGGTCGTCGAGGAGTCCGATCCCGGAACGCGCCTCGTCCTCCGTGCGCATCTCGGCGCGGCGGGTGCGTTTCGGATCTCGCTCGAGCTGCTCGCAAGCCCGTCCGGAACGAAGCTCGTCATGCACGAGCACCCGGTCGAGGGGATCGCGGCGTCGGTACCCGGCGTCGAGCTGGGGGTGCGCGCTCGCAACTCGATCTCACTCGAGCGGCTGAAGGAGCTCGCCGAAGGTGCCACTCCGTCAGAGGCCGTCTGACCCGCTCCCTCCGGCCCGATTGCGTCACAAGCGTCACGCTGCCTCCGCTCCAGCAGGCGAAAACCGGTGTCACAAGCGCTGATATGCTCCGCAGCAGTGCAGCCCCAGCGACCGCAGTTCTCCCTCGCCGGGGCCGGCAGCGTGCTGATCGGTTCGACGGCAGCGTGCATCGCCGTCGGCACGCTCGTCGGCTGGGCAGTGGGAAGCATCGGTTACGGGCTCGCCTTCGGTGCAGTCGTCGGGATCCCCGTCGGCGTCGCCACCACCGTGATCAAGTACCGAAACGTCTGACCGAGATGCCTGCCTGGACTCAGCCCCGCGTCGCACCGCCGACCCTGCTGCCCGCCGCCGCGGGCGCGATCGTGATCGCGGTCGCACTCCCTCTCTTCCTGCTCGCGGGTTGGCGCGTGACCGGCTGGGCACTCGGAGCCGTGCTCTGGTCCGGCTCGGAAGCGCTCGGGTGGCTGCTGACGCGCCTGCAACAGCGGACGGGTAACGTCGCCGCCGCAGGCGTGGTCGCTTTCGGAATGCTCTTTCGCGCGATTGCCGTGATGGTGGTGGTCTTCGCCGTCGCAGTGTCCGACAAATGGCTCGGGCTGGCAGCAGCGTTGACGTATGCCGCCGGGTACTCGGCCACGCTTGGCCTATCACTTCTCACGTACTTCGCCGGGCCGAAAGCGGGAGCCCCCGCGTGAAGCGCCTCTTGCTCGCGCTCACGACCGCGGCGCTCTTGCTGCCCGCAGATGCCTTCGCGCGCGGTGTGTTCGACCCGACGAAGGAGTTCGAGCAGCACGAATGGATCCCCATCCATCTCGGACCGCTCAATCTCTCGATCACGAAGGCCGTCGTCTACCTGATGCTCGGCAGCCTGCTGACGATCCTCTTCGGGCTCTTCTTCATGCGCTCCAAGGTCGGCAAGAAGCCCGGGCGCCGCGAGACGGTCGGCGAGATGGTCTACGAGATCGCGCAGACGCAGGTCGCCGAACAGGGTCTGCCGACAAAGGCGATCGGCCGCTGGTTCCCGTACGTCGCGACGTTGATGCTCTTCATCTTCGTCGTCAACCTGATCGGCTTCATCCCGTTGCCGCTCACCGGTGAGACCTACCACGGAGTCCCGACCTGGGGCATCTACGCCGCGACGAGCTCGATCTCGGTCACGCTCGCTCTCGCGTTCCTGACGTTCGCCTTCACCCACTTCGAAGGCGTGCGCTGGAACGGGCCCGTACGGTATTTCAAGAGCTGGATCCCCGAGGCGCCCAAGGCGCTTCTGGCGCTGATCGTGCCACTCGAGATCCTGGGTCAGTTCATGCGCCTGATCTCACTGTCCGTCCGGTTGTTCGCCAACATGCTTGCGGGCCACATCCTGATCCTCACGTTCCTCGGCCTGATCTTCATCCTTCAGAGCGTCATTCTCGCGATCATCGTCGTTCCGGTCGGGATCGTCTTCTACCTCTTCGAGGTCGTGATCGTGATCGGCATCCAGGCCTTCATCTTCGCTGCACTGTCCGCCATCTACATCGGCTCGGCCATCGAGCCTGAACACTAAGGAGATCGCATGTTCCACCTGATTGCGAGCGCAGCTTCGGACTCGCCGATCACTCATGCCGGGAAGGCGATCGGCCTCGCGCTCGGCGTCGGCCTCGGTGCGCTCGGCGCCGGCATCGGCATCGGCAACATCTTCGGATCGATGATCCAGTCGGTCGCCCGCCAGCCAGAGCTGCGCGGTGAGCTGCAGGGCATCCAGTGGCTCGGCTTCGCGCTCACCGAGGCGGTCGTGTTCTACGGCCTGCTCGGCTCGATCCTCGCGTACGTCCTGGTCTAGGAAGGTAGGCAAACCCCATGCTCGCCGCAAACCCGCTGATCCAGGTCACGCCTGGGCTGATGATCTGGACGGTCGTCTGCTTCCTCGCGGTCCTCTTCGTCCTCAAGCGCTACGCGTTCGGGCCCGTTCAGCAGATGATCGACACCCGGCGCGCCTCGATCCAGTCCGCGATCGACGAGGCAGACGCCTCGCGTGCCGAGGCCCGTGCGCTCCTCGAGGAGCACAAGAAGCTGATCGGCCAGGCGAAGTCGGAGTCCGAGGAGATCCTCTCCGAGGCGCGGCGCGTTGCCGACGCCCAGCGGGAGCGTGTGAAGGTCGAGACCGAGGAAGACCGGCAGCGGCGCCTCGAGGAGACGCGACGCCAGATCGAGCAGGCGACGCAGCAGGCGATCGGGCAGATCCGAGATGAAGTCGGCAAGCTCAGCCTCCTCGCCGCCGAGAAGATCACGAGGAAGTCGCTCACCGGTGACGACCAGCAGCGCCTGATCGACGAAGCTCTCGCCGAGATCGACTTCACGAGCCTCGAAGGGAGCCGGTCGTAGCGGTCGCGCACCGCATCTATGCGCGCGCCCTCTTCGACGCAGCGCAGGCCCAGGGTCACCTCGATGGGGTGCACGGCGAGCTGCGGCAGATCCGCGACGCGATCGATGGTGCACCTGACCTCGGGGCCGTGCTCGAGAACCCTGAGATCGAGACCCAGGTGAAGTCGAGGGTGCTCGCCCGCGTAGCCGAGGGCTCGAACGAGCTCGTGGTGAACTTCGTGCGTCTCGTCGCCGAGAAGGGTCACTCGGCAGAGCTCGGCGAGATCGTGCACGAGCTCGATGCGCTCGTCGCCTCGGAGGAGCAGATCCTCGACGTCGAGCTGACGACGGCCCACGAGTTGTCCGACGAGGAGTTCGGCCGTATCCTCGGCCGCATCGAAGAGCAGTCCGGCCGCAAGGTGCAGGCCTCGCGTCAGGTCGACCCCGATTTGATCGGAGGACTCGTCCTCCAAGCAGGTTCCATGAGGCTCGACGCGAGCGTGCGCGGCCGCCTCGAACGCCTCCGCCACGAACTCGCCACAGCAAGGAGTTGAGAGAGTGAAGCTTCGCCCTGAAGAGATCACGTCGATCCTGCGCGAGCGGATCGAGAACTTCGACACCGAGTCGAACCTCGCCGAGGTCGGCGCCGTCCTGCAGGTCGGTGACGGCATCGCGCGTATCCACGGCCTCGAGAACTGCCTTGCGCTCGAGATGCTCGAGCTCGAGCACGGCGTCGTCGGCCTCGCGTTCAACCTCGAGGAGGACAACGTCGGCGCCGCGCTCTTCGGCGAGTGGGACAAGGTGAAGGAGGGCGAGCCAGTCCGGCGCAGCGGCAAGGTCGCATCGGTACCGGTCGGCGAGGGCCTCCTCGGCCGCGTCGTCGACCCGCTCGGGAACCCGCTCGACGGGCACGGCCCGGTCTCCTCGACGGAGACAAGGCCGGTCGAGTGGAAGGCACCCGGCGTCATCCAGCGCCAGCCGGTGAAGGAGCCGCTGCAGACTGGGATCAAGGCGATCGACTCGATGACGAACGTCGGCCGTGGTCAGCGCGAGCTGATCATCGGCGATCGCTCGACCGGGAAGACCGCGATCGCGATCGACACGATCCTGAACCAGCACGACCAGGACGTGAAGTGCTTCTACGTCGCGATCGGCCAGAAGGCGTCAACAGTCGCTCAGGTGGTCGAGCGGCTGCGGGAAGCAGGCGCGATGGAGTACACGACGGTGATCGTCGCCGGTGCCGCCGAAGCCGCGCCGATCAAGTGGATGGCGCCGTTCGCCGGCTGCGCGATGGCCGAGTACTTCCTCTACAAGGGCGAGCACGCGCTGATCATCTACGACGACCTGACGAAGCAGGCCGACGCGTACCGGCAGCTTTCGCTGTTGCTTCGCAGGCCACCGGGCCGCGAGGCGTTCCCCGGTGACGTCTTCTACCTGCACTCGCGGCTCCTCGAGCGCGCGTGCAAGCTGAGCGAGGAAGAGGGCGGTGGCTCCCTGACAGCACTGCCGATCATCGAGACGCAGGCGGGCGACATCTCCGCCTACATCCCGACGAACGTGATCTCGATCACGGACGGCCAGATCTTCCTCCAGTCGGACCTCTTCTTCTCGGGTGTTCGGCCGGCCGTCAACGTCGGCACGTCGGTGTCGCGTGTCGGCACTTCGGCGCAGACGAAGGCGATGAAGAAGGTCGCCGGACGGCTGCGTCTCGACCTCGCGCAGTACCGCGAGCTCGAGGCGTTCGCGCAGTTCGGGTCGGAGCTCGACCAGGCCACCCAGTCGGCGCTGAACCGGGGCGAGAAGATGGTCGCGACGCTCAACCAGCCGCAGTATCAACCGTGGCCGGTCGAAGAGCAGGTCGCGGCGCTCTACGCCGGGGTGAACGGATTACTGGACGACATCCCGACCGCCGACATCCCCCGGTTCCAGGACGAGCTCCGCGAGCACTTGCGCGCGAATGGCGAGATCTACGAGACCGTGCGCGAGTCGGGCGACCTCGGCGACGACGCGTCGCAGAAGCTGACGGCCGAGATCGAAAAGGTCAAGGGCCGGTTTTCGGCAACCGAGGAAGCCGCCGCGTAGTGGCCTCGACGCTCGATCTCAAGCGGCGCGTCCGCTCGATCACGAACACCCGCAAGGTGACGAAGGCAATGGAGCTCGTCGCCTCCGCGCGCCTGCGGCGGTCGCAGATGCGGATCGAGGCCATGCGGCCGTACGCCGACCGGATGCTCGAGTTGATGGCCGGTGTCTCACAGGCTGCGGGCGCCGTACGGTTGCCGCTGCTCGAACGTCGGGAGAAGATCGAGAAGGTTGCGATCGTGCCGGTGACGGCCGACCGCGGTCTCGCCGGCGGCTTCAACGCCCAGGTGATCCGCCGGTCACTCGCGCTGATGCGAGAGCTGCAGGCGGACGGCCAGGAGGCGGTCTGGTTCAGCACCGGGCGGAAAGCAGCGTCGACGCTTCGGTTCCGCCGGATGAACGTCTCGCAGTCGTGGGTGGGTTTCAGCGAGCGGCCGGCCTACAGCGACGCGCAGGCGATCGCGCACGCCGTCTCGGAGGCGTACGTCAACGGCGATGTCGACCGCGTGGTGATCGTCTACAACGCATTCGTCTCGGCGCTCGTGCAGCGGGTGACGGTGCGTGACGTGCTGCCGATCTCCCAAGACGTTCTCGCAGGGGGTGAGACCGAAGTGCGTGACGGCGATGCCGAACGCCGCACCGGCACGCCGGACTTCATCTACGAGCCCGAGCCCGAGGAGATCCTCGCGCGGCTCCTGCCGGTCTACGTCGAGACGGAGCTCTATCGCGCGCTCCTCGAGTCGGCCGCGTCGGAGCAGGGCGCTCGGATGACGGCGATGCGCAATGCATCCAAGGCGGCGGGCGAGTTGATCGACAGCCTGACTCTCGCCATGAACCGCGCCCGGCAGGCGGAGATCACGCAGGAGATCCTCGAGGTGGTCGCGGGTGCAGACGCGCTGAATGGGTGAAAGGGGCCGGCGGTCGGACCGCTGCGAACGGTGTAAGGGCTCGGCCCCTAACGGCCCTTAATTAAGGGCCTGTCCAAAAAAGTGATCGAGGGCCCTTGACCGGCGTCACGCACCGCGATGCTGCGTCCTCGGTCGTACCGATATGCCTGCATATCGACACTCCCTGCGTCCTTGCCTCGCGGCACGTGCCGCGTGTCATTCACCGTAGCCCCTTTCCGGACGGGCCCTTAATCCCGGCTTAACGACCAGGATCGGCGTTGTCGATCACCGCCTCCGAAGTGAACGGGTACTCTCAGCGCATGGCGCAGGAAAAGCAGATTCTCGGAGGCGGGGCCGGTCTCGCCGGCGCCATCGCGATCGAGACGGGCACCGAGCTCGGCGAGATCGAGATCAAGGCTCGCGGGTACTGGGAGCAGGTCTGGACGCGCTTCAAGCGCGACAAGCTCGCGGTCGCCGGCGGGATCGTCATCATCCTGCTGCTCCTCGTCGCGTTCGTCGGCGCTCCCCTCGCTCGTTATCTCCTCGGCCACAGCCCGAACGATCCGTTCTTCAGCGGCGGCATCGGTTCGAACGGGGCGCCGATCGGCCCGCTCGCCCACATCGATGATCCGTTCCACGCCGGTCACAAGACGTGGCTCTTTCTCGGCGCCGACAGCACACTCGGCCGCGACGAGTTCTTGCGCCTGCTCTACGGAGCGCAGGTGTCGTTCGAGGTCGCTCTGCTTGCAACGTTCGGCTCGATCTCGATCGGGGTCTTCCTCGGCGCGATCGCCGGGTACTACCGGGGCTGGGTCGACACGATCGTCTCCCGTGTGACCGAGATCACGATGGCGTTCCCAGCGCTGCTCTTCATCATCGCGCTTGCCTCGACGGTCGGTGACAGCCTCAACAACGTCACCTTCGGCATTTTCGGCCGCGGGGTCTTCACGCTCTTCCTGATCCTCTCGGTCTTCGGCTGGTTCTACCCCGCGCGCATCATCCGCGCCGTGGTGCTCAGCCTGCGCGAGAAGGAATTCGTCGAGGCGGCCCGCATGGTCGGCTCGAGCGACTCACGCATCATCCGCTCGCACATCCTGCCGCACCTCGTCGCACCGATCATCGTCTACTCGACCCTGTCGGTCGCGAGCTTCATCCTGGCCGAGGCCGGCCTCTCCTACCTCGGCGTCGGCATCAAGCTGCCCACCTCCAGTTGGGGCAACCTGCTGCAGCAGGCCTCCGACTACTACACGATCCAGCCATGGCTGATGGTGTGGCCGGGGCTGGCCGTCCTGATCACGACGCTCTCGTTCAACTTGCTCGGTGACGGCCTGCGGGACGCATTCGACCCGCGCGGCTCGCGGTAGCGCCGAGTCGACGCCCGAGCTGTGACGGCGCCGCCACGCGCGGCCTTGGCATCCCGGGCGGCAGTGGCGCGCGTGCAGGGAAATAGTCCTTGCGACTCGCTTGATCCGGCCTTCCGATCAAGGCGGGCGCAGAGGGGCTTGCGGTTGTGAGAGAACTAACTAAACTGCCGCCGCCTCGTCTCACAAGGCCGAGGATGCGTTCTGCGCCTGAGCCGGCGGGCAACGACTCGCTGCTGGTTCAACCCCAAGAAAGGAGTACGTGTTGAGTAGAAAGCTTTGGCTTTCGACCGTCACGGTCATGATTGCTCTGCTCGCGATGCTGGCTGCGGGTGGTGCTGTCGCCAAATCCGGCCACACGGCCAAGGCCGGCGCCGTTGGCGGAACCATGACCGTCGACACTTCGACGGACGTCGACTACACCGATCCCGCTCTCGACTATCTGTCGACGGGCTGGGAGATCGAGTACTCGACCTGCCTCAAACTGATGAACTACCCGGACGCGAACGGTCCGAAGGGCTCGCAGCTCGTGCCCGAAGCCGCCGCCGGCTTCCCGAAGGTCAGTAACAGCGGGAAGACCTACGACTTCACGGTCAGCGCCGGCTTCACGAAGTTCTCCAACGGCGCCCCGGTGACCGCTGCGAACTTCAAGGCCGCGTTCGATCGCGACGCCGATCCGAAGATGCAGTCGCCGGCCGTTCCGTTCTTCTCGGACATCGCCGGCTCGTCGACGTCGCCCGTGTCGGGTGTCAAGGTCAAGGGCTCCCACCTGATCTTCACGCTGACGCACGCCGCGCCCGACTTCCTGGCCCGGACGGCGATGCCGTTCTTCTGCGCGATCCCGACGAACCTCACACACGACCCGAACGGTGTCCTCGCGCCTGCCTCGGCCGGCCCGTACTACATCTCCGACCGTGTGCCGAACAAGTCGATCACGATCAAGAAGAACCCGTACTACAAGGGCAAGCGCCCGCACAACGTCAACGTGATCAACTATGTGGTCGGTAACTCGCTCGACGCGACGTACCTTCGCGTCCAGCAGGGTGCGACGGACTACGCCGCCGGCGGCATCCCGCCTGCGTCGTATGCCGAAGCTGCGCAGAAGTACGGCGTGAACAAGACGCAGTTCTTCGTCAAGCCGCAGCTCGGCGTGTCGTATCTGGCGATGAACCATGACCGCCCGCTCTTCAAGGGCGCCACGGGCACCGCTCTCGCGAAGGCGATCAACTACGCGATCGACCGCAAGGCGCTCCTCGCACAGGGCGGCTATCTCGCAGGTAAGCGCTCGGATCAGGTGCTGCCCCCGGGCATCGCCGGCTTCCGCGACGCGAACCTGTATCCGCTCAAGGGGCCGGACCTGACGACCGCCAAGAAGTGGGCGGCCAAGGCCGGCGTCAAGGACGGCACCGGGATCGAGCTCTACACGTCGAACCGCGGAGCCGCTCCGCTTCAGGCGCAGATCTATCAGTTCAACCTGAAGCAGATCGGCCTGAACGTGAACGTGCATCAGTTCGCACGCGCCGTCCAGATCGACAAGGAAGGCACCCGTGGCGAACCGTTCGACGTCACGACCGAAGGCTGGATCGCGGACTACGCAGACCCGTACGACTTCATCAATGTGCTGCTCTGCGGCTGCTCGCTCCACGACTCCAACAACAACAACGTCGCGTACTTCAACGACCCGACCTACAACAAGGCGATGACCGATGCCTCGTTGACCTCGGGCGCGACGCGCTACAGCGCATACGGAGCGCTCGACGTCAAGATGATGGCGACGAACCCGCCGTGGGCGGCACGCTCCAACTTCAACGACCGGGTCATCGTGTCGTCGAAGGTGGGCTGCTTCACCTACAACTCGATCTACAGCGTCGACCTGGCAGCCGTCTGCCTCAAGTAGTCGAACGCTCGCACTGACACGAGCGGGGTGCCCTTCCTGGGGCACCCCGCTCTCGTTCACCACATCGTTCCGATCTCAACACCCGCTCAACACAGACTCCGTTAATATCCCGCGCCTGTGCTCCGGTATCTGATCCGACGCCTCATGTGGGCCTTCGTGCTGTTCGTCGCGGTCACGATCGTTACCTACATCATCTTCTACGCGATTCCCGCCGATCCGGCCCGGCTCGCATGCGGCCAGCGCGCGACTCCCGAGTGCATCAAGCGCGCGGCGCACTACCTCGGCACCGACCGGCCGCTCTACGTTCAGTACGGCAAGTTCTTCGGTCGCCTGATGCCGGCGAGCCTGCGCGGCGGCCCGCACCTGAAGGAGCCGAGCCTCGGCCGCTCGTTCACGAACCGCCTGAGCGTCAACTACGTCGTCGGCCAGGCCGCGCCCGTCACTGCATCGCTCGTCTTCGGCGGCGCTGTCTTCTGGATGCTGATCGCGCTGCCCGTCGGGATTCTCTCGGCGCTGCGGCCACGGTCGCTCCTCGACCGAATATCCATGATCTTCGTGCTGATCGGGATCTCCGCGCACCCGGTGTGGATCGGCCTCCTCTTCGCGTACTTCTTCGGCTTCAAGCTGGGGGCGTTCCCGATCACCGGCTACTGCGACTTCATCCACCCATCGGGTAGTTGTGGCGGACCGGTGCAGTGGGCCTACCACCTGTTCCTTCCGTGGTGCACGTTTGCGATCCTCTTCGCCGCTCTCTACGTGCGGATGATCCGCGCGAACGTGATGGAGACCCTGAACGAGGACTACGTCCGCACGGCCCGTGCGAAAGGGGCGCCCGAGTGGCTGGTCATGCGCTCCCATGTTCTCCGCAATGCCCTGCTGCCGATCGTGACGATGCTCGGGATGGACATCGGGATCGCGCTCGGCGGCGCGATCTTCACGGAATCGGTCTACGGCCTCCCGGGGCTCGGCAAGACCGCGATCAACGCGATCGAGAACTTCGACCTGCCCGTGACGCAAGGGATCGTTGTCTTCGCCACGGTCTGCATCATCGTGTTCAACCTGATGGTCGACCTCCTCTACGCGGTGATCGATCCACGCATTAGGCTCTCCTAGTGCTCCTCGAAGTCAACGACCTGAAGACGCACTTCAGGACGGACGATGGCGTCGTGCGCGCCGTCGACGGTGTGTCGTTTGCGGTCGACAAGGGACAGACGCTCGGCATCGTGGGAGAGTCCGGCTCCGGCAAGAGCGTCACGTGCCTCACGATCATGGGGCTCAACCCTCGCCGCTCGGCCATGTCGTCCGGGCAGGCGCTGTGGAAGGGCGAGGATCTTCTGACCGCCAGCCCACACCGGCTGCGCGAGATCCGAGGCAGCGAGATCGCCATGATCTTTCAGGACCCGATGACGAGCCTCAATCCGGTTCACAAGATCGGCGACCAGCTCGGCGAGGCGATGCGCCTGCACGAGGACGTCTCGAAGAAGCAAGCAAGGGCGCGCGCGCTCGAGCTCCTGAAAGCTGTTGGGATCCCGCGGCCCGAGCGGCGAGCCGACGACTACCCGCATCAGTTCTCCGGCGGGATGCGCCAGCGGGTGATGATCGCGATGGCGCTGATCAACAACCCCGACCTGCTGATCGCCGATGAGCCGACGACCGCGCTCGACGTGACGACGCAGGCCCAGATCCTCACGCTGATCGAGAGGCTGCAGGAGGAGTTCGGAAGCGCCGTGATCATGATCACTCACGACCTCGGGGTCGTCGCGGAGATCGCCGACGACGTCGTCGTGATGTACGCGGCCGAGGTGGCGGAGAAGGGCGGAGTCGAGCAGATCTTCAAGAAGCCGCATCACCCGTACACGTGGGGCTTGATGGGCTCTCTGCCCCGTCTCGATGCCGACGTCGAACGCCTCGTGCAGATCCAGGGCCAGCCGCCGTCGCTCCTGCGACCGCCCTCGGGCTGCCGGTTCCATCCACGGTGCCCGTACGTGATGCCGATCTGCAAGGAAGCGGATCCCGTCCTCGCGCCCGTCTCCGACGACCCCGGACATCTGCAGGCGTGCCATCTCGACGAGGAGACGAAGAACCGGGAGGCGGCGAAGCTCCTCGCGGGGATGATGGCGGAGGCTTCATAGTGCTCCGTTCCGAAAGTCTCGCGCGCCCTGGCGGCTGCAGAGCGGCGCCGGGCTGCGTCCTCGGTCGCCAGGATCACCACGGAACTTCCGGAACGGAGCACTAGTGCTCCGTT